>DIWM01000043.1:7909-30707 GCA_002428485.1 Deltaproteobacteria bacterium UBA6106 | reverse complement strand
ACCGGGCCCTGCGGCGACACGATGGAGATCTTCCTGAGATTCGAGAAGGGAAAAGTCAGCGAGGCCTCATTCCAGACAGATGGCTGCGGGCCAAGCATCGTCTGCGGTTCGCTGGCTGCTGAACTTGCCTTTGGAAAAAAACCGGATGAGATCAGGGAAATCACCAACGAAACGATTCTTGAGGCCATCGGCGGACTTCCGGAGGAAAGCCGGCACTGCGCGCTGCTTGCCGCAAACACGCTGCAGGAAGCTATCGATAACTACACGAAACAAAAGATTTAGAGAGCAGACAACACATCAGGAGATAACCTTTATGGTAGATAATCATAACAGAACCATCAACTATTTACGCCTTTCTATTACAGACCGGTGCAATCTCCGGTGCATTTACTGCATGCCTGACGAAGGGATCGCCTTCACCCCGCATAGCGAAATTCTCACCTATGAGGAAATGATCCATATAGTGGGGCTATGCGCCCGGAAGGGTATTCGAAAGATAAGGCTGACCGGCGGAGAACCTCTGGTAAGAAAAGATATCCTTGGATTTATCCAAAAGCTCCAGCAGATAGATGCTATAGAGGAGATAACCCTGACCACAAACGGCGTTCTCCTGAAAGATTTCGCCCGCGGACTTCGGGAATGCGGCATGAGCCGCATCAATATCAGCATGGATACTTTGAGGCGGGACCGGTTTTACCAGATAACAAGGCGGGATTTCTTCGACCGCGTCTGGGAAGGGATAAGCGAGGCGGAGTCTTTGGGATTTGACCCTATCAAGATAAATGTTGTCGCCATGAGAGGCGTAAACGATGATGAGATCGTTGACTTTGCAAACCTGACGTACAACAAGCCCTACCATATACGCTTTATCGAGATAATGCCCCTTGGCATGGATAACGATAATGGCTGGGCAAGGGATAAATTCATCCCCGTTCATGAAATCCTTGATCGCATTCGATCGTTGGGAAAGGTCAATCCTGTTGGTTACGGTCTCCTTGATGGTCCTGCACGGCGCTACAGGCTTGAGGGGGCTGCAGGGGAGATCGGGTTCATCGGCGCCCTCAGCAACCATTTCTGCGCAACATGCAACAGGCTTCGCATCACCTCATGCGGCCATTTGCGGGGATGCCTCTTCTCAGACGAGGAAGCCGACCTGAAGACCCCCTTACGGACAGGCGGGGACGACGATAATCTGCTCCATCTCATTGAAACCACTATCCGCAACAAACCAAAGGAACACGGAATAGGCCTATGGGAACCCCGGAAGTGCGTGCGCCCCATGAACAGGATCGGAGGTTAAAACATATCTTTTCGTTAACGTTCTTTCCACAGGGGGTCTCTTTTTTCCATGAAGGCGCTGATCCCTTCTTTAGAATCTTCCGCTGTGCACAGGCGCGCGAGTATGTCGGTCATGTATTCAAGTGAGGTAAAATATTCCATATCCGCCGCAGCGTAGAATGCCTTTTTGGCCGTCTGAACGGCAAGCGGGCTTTTACGGGCAAGGGTCGCGGCCCATTCACGGGCGCTCTGGTCAAGCTCATCCCTCTTTACAACACGGTTAACAAGCCCTATCTCCAATGCCCTCTGCGCCTTGATCATCTCACCGTACAGCAAAAGTTCAAGGGTGCGCTTCCTTCCGACAGAACGGGCAACCGGCACGGCAGGGCCGATGCAATTGAGGCCCACGTTGATCGCCGTCAGTCCGAACGTTGCGTCCTCTGATGCGATCGCCAGGTCTGCAGCCGCCGTCATGCCCGCCCCGATCGCCGCCGCTACACCCTGGACCTGTGCGATGACGGGTTTGCTGATCCGGCTTATCGTAACAAGGGCCTTTCCCATGTGGCCTATCCAGTCCCGGTATTCAAGGGCCGTTTTTCCGGGGAACTCGCTTACGTCAATGCCCACGCAAAAGGCCTTCCCTGCGCCTTTCAGGAGGATGACCCTTACGTTCCTGTCCATGTCAAATTCCCGGAGTGCGCTGTCGAGCTCGCCTGCCATGGGGGTGTTGAAGGCGTTCCACTGCTTCGGCCGGTTCAATATTACCTCTCCCACATAATCTTCACCGATATTCGTAATAATATTTTCGTAATTCATGGTATGCTCCTTTCGTTTTCTTTTCTGCTTCGAATCCTATACCAGATTGCACATGATATTGTCAAAGCGTATTCTTCAGGAAAAAACTATCATGCGAGGATATTGCCCGCTATGTGTTTGTGTTGCCGGCAAAGGCATTTATGAAAAGGACTTCATTGCCAAAAAAGGGGTATAATGGTAATATTTATTACAATATCAAGGTATTGCAAAATTATCGTAGCAAAGGAAGGGCTTGCAAAATATTCGGAGGTATTTTCCTGGAAACAATTTCTGTTATCGCGAACAGCCTTAGCCTGTCCAATTTTCTGCATGATGTGGCAGAGAAATTCCACACCTATATCTTTGATCGCGGAGACCGGATCCACGTTAAAATGGGGGAGACGTTATTCTGCGAGGGAGACCCGGCGCAGAGATGTTACTTTGTTTTGAAAGGCCGCCTTAGACTCACAAAACTTCATGAGCAGGGAAAAACGGTTGTCGTCCGCTACATCAACCCCGGGGAATTGACAGCCGCAATAGCTGTTTTCAAAGAAAAGAACTATCCTGTTACAGCGCAAGCAGCCACTGCCGCCGAAACAATCGGCTGGAACAAGCAGACTATGGTGGATCTTATGGCGGAATTCCCGCAACTGGCGATCAACATGCTCAGGGTCGCCGTCGACCGCCTGGACGATCTGCAAGCCCGCTATCTGGAACTCTGCGCCGAACAGGTGGAACAGCGTATCGCGCGCGCCCTGTTAAGGATCATGCGACAGTCCGGCCTCAAGACCGAAGACGGCATCTTGATCGATTTCCGGCTCAGCCGTCAGGAACTGGCAGAGTACACCGGCACCACTCTTTATACGGTAAGCCGCGCTCTTAGCGCCTGGGAAAAGAAAGGCTGGGTAATATCCGGGCGGGAGCGCATTACAGTGTCCGATCCCCATGCCCTGGTTCTGTTTGCGGAAAACGGCTGATTCTCTAAAAACACAATCTTTTTTCAATCTTTGCGCCGGCGCAAAGACTTTCTTACATAAGACAGGTTACGCTAAAGACCGATGAGCCTGGAGCCGCACATGACGATAAAGAAGCTGTTGGAGCGCCACCCAACTGCGATCAATGCTTTTATCGAGCGAAAGATGCTTTGTGTGGGATGCCCGGTACAAGAATATCATACCCTGGAAGAAGTTGCCCGGATCTACGGCATTTCACTCTCTGTCTTGATGGAAAGCGTGCGGCACGCCATACAAACAGCAAAGCAACGGTCATCATCAGCCAAATTCAATTCGCTTCTGGAAAAGCTTGGAGAGAAAGATCCGGAAGTGAATGTAATGCCCCAAGGCAGTACGGAGAAAAAATAAGCCCGGGCATTCAATATAATAGAAAAAGGAGGGTACAATGCAGGCACGAAAAATAGAAGACCGCATCTACTGGATGGGGGCTGTTGACTGGGACAGACGGCTTTTTGATTCGCTCATTCCGCTTCCCGACGGCACCACGTATAACGCCTATCTTGTTGAGGGGACCGAGAAGACCGCCTTGCTTGACACGGTCGATCCGCCGATGGTTGAAACCTTGATGGGGCAGCTCGATGCAGTGCCAAAGATCGACTATATCGTTTCGCATCATGCCGAACAGGACCATTCCGGATCTATCCCCCGTGTTCTTGAAAGATATCCCCAGGCAAAGGTCGTCTCTACCCCCAAGGCCAAAACTATGCTCGTCGATCTCCTCAAGATACCAGAGGACTCCTTTATCACCGTAGCAGACGGCGAGACGATATCGCTCGGCGACAGGACGTTGAGGTTCATCCACACCCCATGGGTGCACTGGCCGGAAACGATGGTGACCTACCTGGAAGAGAAACACATCCTCTTCAGCTGTGATTTTTACGGCTCCCATATCGCCACCACGGATCTTTTCGTGGCCAACGAGGGAAGGGTATACGAGGCAGCCAAGCGCTATTTTGCAGAGATCATGATGCCGTTCAGGGGCATGATCGAGAAAGATATCGAAAAACTTAAGGCCTATGATATTCAGATGATAGCACCCAGCCACGGCCAGATTTACAACCGGCCTTCATTTATCATGGATGCTTACAGGGATTGGGTGTTCGGCTCGCCCCGGAACATCGCGGTTTTGCCCTATGTGTCCATGCACTCCAGCACAAAGCTTATGGTCGATCACCTGGCGTCGGCCCTGGTGAAAAACGGTGTTCATGCTGAGCTCTTTAATCTGACCGTGACCGATATCGGAAAACTGGCAATGGCCCTGGTTGATGCCGCAACGATCATTGTCGGCACGCCTACGGTACTGGCCGGCCCGCATCCCCTTGCCGCATACGCTGCGTT
The DNA here is from genome assembly GCA_002428485.1 of Deltaproteobacteria bacterium UBA6106. Lineage (GTDB taxonomy): Bacteria > Desulfobacterota > Syntrophorhabdia > Syntrophorhabdales > Syntrophorhabdaceae > UBA5609. The sequence goes on along the minus strand of DIWM01000043.1, from coordinate 26,283 downwards.
CCTTGCAAATGCCCTGCGGCCCAAGGTAAAATTTCTCTCTATTGTAGGTTCCTACGGATGGGGAGGCAAAACTGTGGAAACACTTGCCGGAATGATTCCCAACCTCAAGGTAGAAGTCCTGGAGCCCGTGCTCTGCAAGGGGCTGCCGTCTCAGAACGATTTTAATGCATTGGACAGATTGGCTGAATCGGTTGCGCAAAAACATAAGGAGCTCAATCTTGCCTGATATGGCTGTAAAGAATTATTTTCTTGGGTCTGGCTTTTAAAGTCAAAAATCTTTACGAAAAAAGGAGGATACCATGTTTTGTTTTCAATGTCAGGAAACCGCAAAAAACACTGGATGCACCGTAAAGGGGGTATGTGGAAAACCGGAGGAAACCGCCGATCTTCAGGACATGCTTATTTACGTGTGTAAAGGGATTTCGATCTATGGTGAAAAGCTAAAGGAAATGGGCACTGTGGATAAAAATGCCGCCCGCTTCATATGCAAGGCCCTTTTTACCACCATCACCAACGTGGCCTGGGACGATGATGTCATCATCGGCCGGATCAAGGAAGGGTTCAAGGTCAGGGACGCGGTGAAGGAAAAGGTAAAGGCCGCCATGCCGGGCGCGCTTCCGGACTGCGCAACCTGGTTCTCGGAAGACAGGGAAAAGATAGTGGCCAAGGCGCTTTCCGATGAGGTCCGCATCACGGCCACCGGGAACGAGGATGTGCGTTCCCTCAGAGAACTTCTTATTATTGGCTGCAAGGGAATTGCTGCGTATGCCGATCATGCCGCTGTTCTTGGCTATGAAAAAGATGATATCTATGGCTTCCTCATGGAGGCCATGGCATCCACCACCAAGGATCTCTCAACGGACCAGATGATCGCCATGGTCATGAAGGCAGGGGAAATGGCCGTGAATACAATGGCCCTTCTGGATACAGCCAACACAACTGCCTATGGCAACCCCGAGATCACGGAGGTCAACATCGGCGTCAGAAGCAATCCCGGGATCCTGATCTCCGGCCATGACTTAAAGGACATGGAAGAACTTCTCAAGCAAACCGAGGGAACGGGCGTGGATGTTTATACTCACGGAGAGATGCTGCCTGCCAACTACTACCCGGCTTTCAAAAAGTATGCCCATTTTGTCGGTAATTACGGCGGCTCGTGGTGGCACCAAAACGAAGAATTTGAATCCTTCAACGGCCCCCTCGTTCTCACCACCAACTGCCTGATCCCCATAAAAAAGGACAATACCTATCTGGACAGGCTGTTCACTACCGGTGCGGTAAACTATCCCGGCGCCAAACACATTGCCGACAGACAGGAAGGCGGAGCAAAGGATTTTTCTCCGGTGGTTGCCCGTGCCAAAATGTGCAGCTCGCCGAAAGAGATCGAATCCGGAAAGATTGTCGGCGGGTTCGCCCACAACCAGGTCCTGGCAGTAGCTGACAAGGTGATCGATGCCGTGAAGTCGGGAGCCATAAAGCGCTTTGTCGTCATGGCCGGGTGCGACGGGCGCCAAAAAACGCGAAGCTACTTTACCGAAGTGGCCGAGAACCTGCCAAAGGACACTGTAATCCTGACCGCAGGCTGCGCCAAATATAGGTACAACAAGCTGCAGCTCGGAGACATCGGCGGCATACCCCGCGTGCTCGACGCCGGCCAGTGCAACGATTCCTATTCGCTGGCAGTTATCGCCCTGAAGCTTAAAGAGGCCTTCGGATTGAACGACATCAATGAACTGCCCGTCTCCTATGACATAGCATGGTACGAGCAGAAGGCCGTGGCCGTGTTGCTTGCCCTTCTCTTCCTCGGCGTCAAGGGCATTCGCCTGGGACCAACGCTGCCGGCATTTCTTTCCCCCAATGTAGCAAAGGTCCTGGTGGATAAATTCAATATTAAGCCCATCGGCACAGTGCAAGAAGACATCAATGCAATGATGAGGGGCGAATAGAAAGTTATTGCGCAAGGGTGAACCGGGCAGGAAAGGTCGGCTTCGTTTTTCCCGACCGGTTCACCCCCGATACCGTGTGATTTTATAATCCCTGCCGTAATAGACCTCAAATTGTAGCAAAGATCTCTATCCTGCATCTTTCCGTCAGCAAATAATACTGCACCAGATAAAGTTGATAGAAAACCTCTATAATTAGACAAATTATTATCGAAAATATCGATTTGACATATAGGAAATATCTATGTATTTTTACTACGGATTTTTTAGAAACTTATAGAGGGAGATCTTATGCCTAAATATGTACAATTTTTTTCGACACGCTGGGGAATCATCGGAGTGGGGGCCTTTATAGGGATCTTCGCCCAGCTTTTGCAGAAGTGGGGAAATCCGGCGAACATGGGTATCTGCGTGGCCTGCTTCGAGAGGGACATGGCGGGCGCCATGGGGCTCCACCGGGCTGCCGTGGTGCAATATATGCGGCCCGAGATCATCGGCTTTGTCATCGGCTCGCTGATCGCCGCCTATGCCTTTAAGGAGTTCAGGCCGCGGGCAGGGTCCGCCCCCATTGTCCGCTTCATCCTCGGAGCCTTTGCCATGATCGGGGCCCTTGTCTTTCTGGGCTGCCCCTGGCGGGCCGCCCTCCGTTTGGCAGGGGGCGATTGGAACGCGATCTTTGGCCTCCTCGGGCTTATCGGAGGGATATGGGTCGGCACGCTTTTTCTGAAAGGCGGCTTCAATCTCGGTCGCTCCCAGAACACCCACACCTCGGTTGGATGGCTGATGCCCCTGACGATGCTGGGCTTTCTTGTGATCATGTTCGTCTTTCCACAGTTACAGGGCCAGGACAAAAGTGGGGTCCTGTTTTACAGCCTGAAAGGTCCAGGCTCCATGCACGCGTCGCTTTTTGTGTCGCTGTCGATTGGCCTTATCATCGGATTCCTGGCGCAGAGAAGCAGGTTCTGCACCATGGGTGCAATACGGGACCTCATCCTTTTTAAGCAGGCCCATCTCCTTTCCGGATTTGTCACGCTTGTCGTGTTTGCTTTCTTAACCAATTTAGTTTTGGGGCAGTTTCACCCCGGCTTTGCAAAACAACCTGTGGCTCACACGATGGGCCTCTGGAACTTCGGCGGCATGGTCCTGGCCGGGTTAGCCTTTTGTCTGGCTGGAGGATGTCCTGGACGGCAGCTCTTTCTCGCGGGGGAAGGCGACGGGGATGCCGCGGTCTTCGTCATGGGGATGATCGTAGGCGCTGGTATCGCCCATAACTTTGGACTGGCCAGTTCCCCGGAAGGCGTAGGGCCTTACGGAATCCCTGCTGTGATCATAGGCATTCTGGCTTGCCTGTTCATCGGGTTTACCATGAGAAAACAAGTTGCCTAAAGGAGGAGGGATAAAGATGAGTAAAATTGTCGATGCAAAAGGGCTCTCATGCCCACAACCTGTTATTTTGACAGTAAATGAAATAAAGAAGCAGAAAAAGGGCGAGATCATCATACTCGTGGATACGGACACATCCAAAGAGAACGTCTCCCGTGCAGCAATTGCACAGGGATGGACAGTGAAAGGGGTTGAACAGGAAGGGGCCGGATATCGTATCAGTATTTTAAAGGATTGATCTGCGGCAATGTTGGGTTTTTTAAGAAAGAATCAGCGAGAGACCGGGTAGAGAAGCAATGCAGACTATGGCTTTCTGGTATTTGAGAATACCGGCGAGGTGATCCAGGCAGAAAACCTGTTGAAGAAGAACGGTTGGGACATCCGCCGCACACCCCACACCTGCAACCCGGGTGATAGAAATAATACGATATATACCCGAAGCGCTGAAGGTTTGTATGGCGGGAAATCAATGATAGACAAGAAATATCCACGACTGACAGAAACGGTAAAGGGGGCCGGCTGAGCATCGAAGCTGGGTCCGGGAGACCTGGATAAAGCCCTGTGCGGCCTTTCCTTGATGGATGACCCAAACCTGATCGTCGGGATGGATAGGGCTGACGATGCCGGTGTATACAAAATCTCTGAAGATCTCGCGATCATTCAGACGGTCGACTTTTTCACTCCCATCGTAGACGACCCCTATATGTTCGGTCAGATCGCTGCCGCCAACTCGCTCAGCGATGTCTACGCAATGGGCGGAAAGCCTCTCACGGCGATGAATATTGTCTGCTTTCCAATAAAGATGATGGATATATCAATACTGAGGGAGATCCTCAGGGGCGGCCTCGATAAGATGAAGGAGGCGCGGGCCACGCTGGCCGGCGGCCACAGCGTGGAAGACTCAGAATTGAAGTACGGGCTCTCCGTCACAGGGATCATCCACCCTTCCAGGGTGGTCACCAATATAGGGGCAGAGGCAGGAGATATATTGATCCTTACAAAACCTCTCGGTACGGGGATCATCAATACCGCCATAAAGGCCGGAATGGCAAAAGAGGAATCCATTGAAATGGTTACGCGCTGCATGGCCCGCCTTAACAAGGACGCCTCAGAGGTGATGCAGGAGATGGGCGCGCGCGCCTGTACAGACATAACGGGGTTTGGCCTTATCGGCCATGCCTTCGAGATGATCCAGGGAACCGGCAGGGGAATCGTCATCTATGCGTCCCGCGTCCCTTTGTTCCCCGAGGCCGTGAATTTTGCAGAGATGGGCTTGGTTCCCGGAGGCACCTACCGCAACAGGGATTTCAGGATCCACCAGGTCGATATTGACCCCGGGGTTTCACCCTATCTTTCTGACATCCTCTTCGATCCTCAAACATCGGGGGGGCTGCTCATAGCCGTCCCCGCAGAGAAGGCAGATGAAATGGTCAAAAGACTGGAAGAAAGAGGCATAGAAGAGGCAGCAGTGATCGGAGAGGTTGTCAATGAACCAAAGGAAAGGATCGTGGTCGTCCTGAACAACTGAACATCTGTGCCCCTTCATATTGCAACCGACAAAAGGCAATAAAATGGTGCTTTTCTTTCTTCGAAACTATAGAATATTGTCGGCAGCTTCCTTTAGAAAAATTATCGAGGGAAGGACGGCGTTATGGAAAAAAAGTCATTTCAGGATTACTACCCTGAGGAGTTAAGCCATTGTTACGGGTGCGGCAGCATGAACAAGGTGGGCCTCCATATCCGGAGCTTCTGGGAAGGGAATGAATCGGTTGCCCGCCTCACTCCACAATCTTATCATATAGCAACGCCGGGCTTTGTTTACGGCGGGCTGATCGCATCGCTCATCGACTGCCACGGGGTCGGCACCGCAGCCGCGGCAACATGCCGCGCTGAAGGCAGAACCATGGACGACGAGCCGAGACTGCGTTTTGTTACCGCTTCCCTGAAGGTAGACTACCTGCACCCCACGCCGCTCGGTGTTCAGCTTGAGGCACGGGGAACGGTAAAGGAGGTCGGCAAGCGCAAGGTGTCCGTATCCGTCGAGGTCTTTGCGGAAGGGGCCCTCTGCGCCCGCGGGGAGGTCATCGCCGTCCGCATGCCTGAAAAGATGAAGCAGACTTCTCGCCCATCTATTCATAATGCGTCCACATCCGGATAACCTTTATCGTCTTGATCTCGTAAAGAACCTGGTAGATCAAACGGTGCTGAATGTTGATTCTTCGAGAATAGGCGCCGGAGAGATCTCCTACGAGCTTCTCGTATGGCGGCGGATTCTGATAGGGGTCTTCCCTAAGGATGCCCAGCAGGCGGGAGGCCTGTTGCTTGAGGCCGGATTTTGCTATCTTCTTTGCGTCTTTTTGAGCCTGTCTGGTAAAGACCAACCGCCAGCTCACCAGCCAGGTTCCTTAGAACATTTCCCGACAGGGGTCTTCAAACCTTTCTTGATGGACTCACGCATTCCCGGTATTGAGGTAAGATACAACGTTTCTTCTATCGCCCTCCAGTCTTCTTCTGAAACAAGAACAGCGGAATTCCTCTTGCCGATGATCTGAACCGGCACGTGCGTTTCCTTCACCTCATCCACCAGATTATATAAATTTTTTCTTGCATCTGATGCGGATAGCGTTGTCATTCTTCAGCCTCCTTATCGTACCATATATGGTACGACAGTGTCGCATAGATGTCAAGCTAATTTCCCGTGAGCATTCTCATCCGGAAGGGGTTGCTTTTTATTATAACAATGGTTTTTTCGATACTCTAATGTTTTCGTCGTAACCTGTGGATACGCAACCCACCGGCAACAAAGAGATATACGGCACCGGCAATGATGATTGTTGTTGCGCCTGCGGGGAGGTCCGGCCCGTAGCTTACCGCAAGACCCGCCGTAGTAAAGAGAACCGTCAACACGGTGGAAAGCACCATCATGTGCCACAGTTTTTTCGTCAATTCACCGGCAACAGCAGCCGGGAGGGTAAGCAGCGCGATCACCATCACGATGCCCACCACCGAGACAAGCAGCACCACCGTCAGCGCTGTCAGGCACAAAAGCAGGAGATAAAATATCTCAACATTGACACCCCTGAGCCGCGCAAATTCTTCGTCGAAGCACAGGGCAAGAAACCTGTTATAGAAAAGAACGCCGGCGGCCACGACCAGAACGTCGAGGCAAGCGATCATCCAGAGGTCCTGTGGGGAAACCATCAGGATGCTCCCGAAAAGGTAGCTCATGAGATCTTCGTTATATCCCGGCGTCCTGTATATGAAGATGATCCCGGTTGCCATGCCGATGGCCCAGAGGGATCCTATGACCGTATCCTCTCTCTGTTTTGCCCTCATGCTCACGAACCCGATGATCAAAGCCGAGATCAAGGCGGCAAGAATCGCCCCGTAGAATGGGTGAAACCATTCCCAGCGGCAGACAACCTGGCAGTAGCGTGCAGCGCCAAGGCCGCCAAGAACGGTGTGCGCTATGCTTCCGGCAATATAGGTTATTCTCTTTGTAACAACGTAACTCCCGATGATCCCGCATGCGACACTTGCAAGTATGCCCGTCAGGAGCGCATACTGAAGGAACGGATATCGCGGGAGGTCAGAAAGAAATGCGTACATGTTCAGGCCTCGGGTCCTCTTTATTCTCTGTGGTCATGCTGTACCATCCTGACAGTAGCTCCATAGAGATCGCTTATCATCTCTCCTGTAATGGCGGCTGTGGGATGAACCGCTACCCTGCGGTTTACGCAGACGACACGCTGAACATACTGCGATACGAACCCCAGGTCGTGGCTCACAACGATAACGGTAATTGTCTTGCTGAGGGTGTTCAGCAATTCAAAAAGCTCTGTCTCCACTGCCACGTCCACATTGGAGGTCGGCTCATCGAGCAGAAGCAGCCGCGGCTCCGTCGCAAGCGCCCTGGCGATAAGCACCCTCTGACGTTGTCCGCCGGATAATGCCCCGAAGGGACGTTTCCATGCATCGTACATTTCGAGTCTTTTCAGCGCCTCGAGGCATATGGCCCTGTCCCTTTTCCGGTAAGGGCCGAAGCGTGTTCCGTTTCCCAACCGGCCCATGAGGACAACGTCGAGAACGGTAACAGGAAAGTGTGGGTCGAACTGGACATGCTGCGGCATATAGCCGATGAGGGCACGTGCCCTGTCCGGAGGCAGCGCGAAGATCTCTATGGTCCCCCGTGAGGGCTCAAGAAGCCCCAGCATGAGCTTTAGCAGTGTTGTCTTGCCGCCTGCGTTCGGGCCGACTATGGAGATGAAGGATCTATCATATATGGTGAAGTTAACGTCTTCCAGCACGGGAATGCTGTTATAAGAAAAATCCACATTCCGAAAACCGACAACGACCTCTCCCTCCATTATTTATCTCCCGGGTAATCCTTTCACTATCTCAGAGGCTATCTTTTCAAGATTGGAAAGATAATCCCTTGACAGGGGGTTGATCGGCACTACAACTCCTCCGATAGCCTTTGCTATGGTTTCAGCGCTTTTCGTTGAAAACTGTGTTTGAACAAAAATTACATGTACCCCATCCTTTTTTGCCTTTTCTATGATGCCGGCCAATTGTCTGGCGCCGGGCTCCTTGCCTTCGATCTCGATAGGCAACTGATGCAATCCATAAGAATCTGCGAAATATCCGAAGGCAGGATGAAAAACATAGATGTTGCTTCCTTTAAACGGGGCAAGGGCGGATGCGATCCGTTGGTCTATACGGTCCAGATCAGACAAAAATGCCTGGAGGTTCCCCGAATATTCCTTACCATTCGCCGGGTCCAGCCTGCAGAGGGCGTCGTAGATGTTCCGGGCCTGCAATTTTACGAGTTTCGGGTCCATCCATATGTGCGGGTCGGGTATCCTGCCGTGGCGCTCACCACCTGTCTTCTCGTCACGATCATGCCGGTGGCTGTCTAAATAACGATAAGGAACCCCTTTCTGCGTCTCGACAACGACAAGTTTCCTGTGAGCCTGCCTGACCTTGATCATAACACTCTTTTCGAAGGGAACGCCGATGGCGAAATAGACCTTTGCCGATGACAGTTTTGTCATCTGCTGCGACGAAGGTTCATACGTGGCAGGCGACTGGCCTTCACCGACAAGGACCTCCACGTCGACACGCTGCCCGCCTATGCGCTCGAGGAAATAAGCCTGGGGCAGTATGCTTACAAAGACGGTCATGGAGGTCTTCGTCTGCCCGGCCGCGGCAAAACAATAGAGAGAAACAACAGACATAAGTGCAATAAAAATGAGGAACCCCTTTTTCATATACCCCTCTTGGAAAGGTGTTTCATCGTGTGCATTCTATAAAAATCTCCTGACAATCGTCACATCGCTTCAGCGCGTGGTCACGGGAAAAGCTCTCCCAATGCTCCTTCTGTTTCGGCGTTAAGATGCCGGAACCGCTGCAGAGAGGGCAGACATTCTCAAGCGCCACCATGATCGCCGCGCGGATGAACTCGGAACGATTGGGGATATCCCTGATCACGGCAAGCAGGTCTTCATTTACTTTAAACGTTACGATACTTTGTTTTTTTTTCACTGTTCACCGCCTTGTCGAATATTACATATATTATTACTTAGTAATACCATTTTGTCAAGACCGGCCTCTTCTTGACCGCTTTTTGTAATGTAGTTACAATTGATGCTATGCACGCTGCAAAGACCCTCGGAAAAAACAAAGAAGAGCTCCTTGCCGGATGCACAGGCCTGAACGAGCTCCTTGAGATTATTGACATTATGGAAAAAAGATATTTTCCTTTGGACGACCTCCATCCCGTGCCAGGCGGGGGAAAGGCCCTGCATCCAAGGATCATGGGTATTTTCATCAATCCGACCACACGTAATATCAGCTCTCATAGCCAATGGTCCGGCCCCCGATATCCTTTTGTAGGCATCAAAAGCCTTTGGAGGGTATTTCACAGGGCAGGCATCCTTGATAATGCCGTGATGGGAACAATTGAAAGTTACCGGTCCTGGACCGAAGATCTTGCAACGGTCGTCCTGGATGCGCTGAACGTGGCAGGGGTTTATCTCACCAACCTTGTAAAACGAACATACCATGGCCCTCAGTTGCCGGAGCAAAAAATGGTGGAAATGTTCCTGCCCGTCCTGCTGAAAGAGATTGAGATCGTTCGTCCTCAATGTATTGTGACCTTTGGTCGTTTTCCGCTATTTCATCTCACAGGCCAGAAACTCAAGCTTGATGAATATTACCGGTCTATTGATAAAACAGGTTCGTTAGAGGGTTTCAACCTGCTCGTAAATTCCCGTTTATACAGGGTGGTCCCTTGTTACTTTCCTGTCGGAAGAGGCAGCCCGGGGAGGGCAGCGGAGATTCTCGAGCGGCTTTGGAATGAGCTCAAGGCTGAACATTGAGGAAGTTTAATGAACTACCCCGCAGCAAGCTGCGGGGAATCATTTGGATTGAATATGAATAGCAATGCATTATAGTATAGACAAAAAGAAGGGGATAAAAATGCATACATGGCTCGACCAGATCAACCGGTGCAGTGATTGCGACGCCTGCCTTGAAGTCTGTCCGACTTATACGGCTACCGGGGATCCATTATTCTCTCCAAAAGGCCGTTTAAAAGCAGCCCAAAGGGTCTTCGAAAAAGAAGAGATCACTCAGGAAACCGTCACCGCCTTTTATAATTGTCCAAAATGCGCTGCCTGTGAGGCGGTTTGCCCTGAAAAGATCGAGATCAGCAAGATCGTCGCTTATGTCCGCGGCAGGATCGTCGAAAGCGGCAAAGGCCCCCTTCCGGCTCACAAAAAGGTTATTGAAGGGATATTGGAAAAGGGGAATAGCGTAAACGGAGATCCCGCCAAAAGGCTTGAATGGCTGCCGGAACCCTTCGAGCCCCGCCAATCCACAACCCTGCTCTACATGGGCTGCCTGCCTTCTTATCTTGTCAAAGACGCTGCCAGATACTCCTACCTTGTACTTAAAAAGCTGGGTATAGACTTCATGGTCCTCGAGGATGAAGGGTGCTGCGGCACCTATATCTATGAGTCCGGCGAGCTTGAACCGGCCAGGGAATACTTCGGAAAAAATGTTGAACGTTTTAAAAAATTGGGCATCACAAAACTTATTGCACCATGCAACGGCTGCTTCAAGTGTTTTAAATATTTCTACCCCGAGGTCTTGGGTTCCATTGACTTTGAGGTCCTTCACGTGGTTCAGGCTATCTATAACGAGATAAAACGTGATCCCGCCCTCCTGAAAAAAATAGACAGAGAGGCTACGTATCATGACAGTTGCCGCCTTGGAAGAACTGAAGGATATACCGAAGAGCCCCGCGAACTACTGAAATGGTGCGGCACCAGTATCCACGAGCTTCCCCGCTCAAGGCAGGATGCATTGTGTTGCGGTTCCGGCGGCGGGATCCGATCTGCATTCAAGGAACTTTCCTTCGATATCGCCAAAAATCTTTTGAACCAGACTGAGACAAAGGAGCTTGTCAGTCCCTGCCCGTTCTGCACATTCAACCTAGGCTATACCAATAAAAACGGCGGAACGGGCAAGCAGATCACCTATATAACAAAGATTGTCTGGGAATCGCTGGAAGATACACCCGAGGGTTGAATGGCCCATCAATCCATATCATCGCCTAATGAACTTCCCCGTAGCAAGCTGCGGGGAATCAGAGGATAGAAACAGCATGATCATGCCCCCTCACCCTGCCCTCTCCCGCAAGGGGAGAGGTAACAATGTTACCCCGCAGCAAGGCTGTGGGGAATCATTCTGATCGAAACACATAGCCCGTCAACGGCATCTTGTGGCCTTTTGATGCTTCCATGGTAAGCCAGGAGGATTTCTCTCCCCAGATACGCACAACCTTACTCCTCACCCACTCGAAGGGGAAATCTGCCTGGGGCTCGTATTTCTCGATATACTCGATGTAGGGATTGCCCGAGAGGTCATACGGAGCGAGGGGCGCATCATGGACACCGTCGAATTCAACAACGGGGACACCCGATTTTTCGCAGATCTCCTTATCAAAGGCAGGGGTAACGCTCACCCATTTTCCGCCGAGCAAGAACTGCGTATACCCGTGGCTGGGAAAAAAATCAATACCCGTCTGGGCGACAAGCTCCCTTGAGATCCTGTGGTTTTTTATCCTGGCAAGGACAAGGCGCGAGGGGATGCCCGCTGCCCGGGCCAGGGCGGCAAGGAGGATGGCCTTCTGGACGCAGTAACCTCTCTCCCAGGCCAACACAGCGCTGGCCACAAAATCCTCGAATCTGGTGGAAACCATATAGACGCTGTAATGTATCCGGTCCCGCACAAAATAGAAGAGCGCCTGCGCCTTCTCCGCCTCTTCGGTAAAAGGAGAGGTCAGCTCCATGGCAACGCGGCGGACGTCCTCATGGCCGGAATCGATCGCTTCAGTAGGTTCGAGATAGATCTTTATATCTTCCATGTTATCCTTCGCAAGCCCTTCCCTTGCAATATCCCTGTGTTGATACCCTCAGCGATCGACCTGAAGGTTTGCCGTATATCCTGCATCAAGCGCCATCAATTCCTCGCATCTGCCGATGTCCCGCTTCGCCATCGCATCAAGGATAGCCACATGGCGTTCGTAGGTATGTCTGATAAAGTCTTTTGACTGGCTTGCATAAGGAAAAACCACGCCGAGAAGGTCGAGGAGCGACTGTACCATCAGCTTCAACAGAGGGTTTCCGGCGATCTCCGCGATGGCAATGTGAAAAGCCGTGTTGTGTTCCCGAAGCTTAGCCGGTTCCTCTATGTCTTTTAGAAGCCCTTCGTTTATCCGTCTCAATCTCTCCAGATCATCGGGGTTCGCCTTTTCGGCGGCGCGCTTCACCGTCACATGCTCTATCGCCTGGCGCGCCTCCAGAAAGTATGGCAGACTCAACTTTCCCTGATCCAGCAAGTCGTGCGCAGCATCAAAGATCGGCTTGTGCAGGTTGTACGCAACAAAGGGGCCGCCTGAAGGACCGGCCTTGATCTCAATAAGACCGGACTGCTCAAGGGATCGGAGAGACTCCCTGATCACAACCCTGCTCACCTGAAAGAGTTTCGCCAGCTCCCTCTCCGCCGGGAGCCTGTCGCCTATACCCAGCTTCTTCGAATGGATGAGAGTCTTGATCTGCGCAACGATACCCTCGTGCAGTTTTTCTTTCTTAGGTGGGTTGAGAAGGTGGGTTATATCCTTTTTCATCCTTTGACCCGCTGCCGGTGAAATCAATATATCATCTGCGATTGGTCACTTCCATACTTATATGCATCGGGAACAATAATCCACCTCCCATCGAACTGCCTTTTGAATGCCTGTTTCTCTACTGCGATGGTTCCAATCGAGCCCCTTTCGGCATGATCCTCGCTCTGTGCCAGACGATAGAGGCGACAAAGATTGCAGCACCAACAACAGCAAGAGGAAAACTCCGCTCAACCAGGGAAACTAATGACACTAATGCTGCCGCAAAAAATAACCCCCGTTCTCTGAGATTAAGATCTGAGAAAAGAAACCCCACGAAGGAGAACTGGAAGCTCGCAAGGCAGAGCAGAGAGGTCACCACCGCCACCACCGCAAAAACCGGCTCCTTCGGCTTCAGGAGCAGGACCGGGCAGTAGACAAAAATATAGGGAATAAAAAAACCGGCAAGGGCCGCCTTGCAGGACTCCTTTGCCGTTTTCATATAAGGCGCCTCAGCAATCTTTGCAGTGATCAGGGAGACCAGGGCAACAGGGGGGGTAAGGAAGGCGAATACGCTTATGAACATGGCAAAGAAGTGACCAACGTCAAAGGGCACGCCCATCTTCTGGAGCGCCGGGACTGCGAAGATGGTGACGATGATATATGCGGTGATGGAGGCGCCCGCGCATCCCATAGCAACTGTAATGACCTGCACAAGAACCAGGGCCAGGAAAAGGCTTCCGAGGCTCCACGTTTCGATCCCGAGCACGAGCTTCACGCTTAGTCCGCTCATTGTAAGGGTCGCCAGAATAATGCCTACTGCGGCGGTAGTCACGCCGATACCGGCGGCCTGGACCGTTCCCGAGACAAATCCGTTGACAAACTGAGTGAATGTAGGCCTCGTCTTTTTTCGTATGAGCGAGATGCCAACGGTGGTGACGATAGCCCAGAAACCTATATAGTTGACGGAAAAACCGTGTACCATCATGACCACAATGAGCAGGATCGGCAACACAAAGTTGATGGACGAAAGGGCGAGCTCCTTGCCGTCTATGGGCTCCTTCGCGGCCATGGGGAGCCTGTGCTTCCCTGCGACGAGATATACATAGAGACCGATCACCCCGAAGTAAATAAGCGCAGGGAGTATGGCCATCTTTGCGATCGTTACATAGGGTATGCCCGTGAGACCGGCCATGGCAAAGGCGCTCATACCCATGATGGGAGGCATGATCTGGCCCCCGTTTGATGCTGCCGCCTCAATGCCCCCCGCCTCCTCGGGCTTGAATCCAAACCGCTTCATGAGCGGTATCGTCACTGTACCCACTACGGCGGCGTTGGCGGCCGCGCTGCCTGTGATCATCCCTATGCCGCAACTGGCCAGCACCGCCATCATCGCCGCACCGCCGCGTATCTTGCTCATAACGATTTTGCCAAGGGTCAAAAAGAATTTGTCCGCGCCGGTGCCGGAGAGGACTCCTCCAAAGAGAATAAAAAGAAACAGAAAATTAGCTGAGATGGGAAGAAAGGCGTAGATACCCGTATCAAGCCCTACCGAGAGGTTTGTCATGGTCTGTTCGAATCCCATGGACTGGATCGTGAAGGGCGCAGGCAATCGCGCACCTACAAACCCGTAAATGACCGCCCCGATGGCCATGACCGAGAGAAACCATCCTGTTGCAAGCCTCGTTGCCTCCAGCACAAGAAGAATGGCCATGATCCCCGCCACAAGGTCAACGGTCGTGTTGAAATAGGCGCGCTCCTGTATCTCCTGCCAGTTAAGCTGTATATAGCCGAGTGCAAGGACCGCCATGATTACAACAAAGGCCATCCACAGACGGAATGCCGTCGACCTTCCGTCCCTTGCCTGGGCGAGAAAAACAACCACCAGGCCGAAAAGGAGATGCAGGTTAAGATAGGGAACACTGGACAACAGGAGTACTTGCGAGGAGACCATCTGGTAGATCACCATGAGAAAGGCCACTACGATTACCGCTATCTTCGTGAATCCATCCACACCGCCTTTCATTATTACCTCCGTTATTCTCTGAAGACAGTCAACCCTGGCGCATTATTGAATTATGCCGGCCTCTTTGAGCCCGGTCATAGGTATCTTGTTCTGCTTATAGAACTTCACCGCTGCCGGGTGCATCCTCGTCTCGGGCACCTCCACCGCTGCAACGGTCTTCTTTGTGATGATCCGCGCAGCAGGGCTCAACTGCTGGAACTTGTCGATGTTCTCCACGTAGACCCTGAGAATCTCCGCGACCACCTCATCCGGCATGGATGCATCGACGCCCCAGTTCATGCACTTTCCAAGCGCTGTCGTAGGCGTCTTGTTCTCCTTTCCGATCTGGCCGGCAGGTATCGTCACGATCGTACCGGGGTGGCCTGTGGCCTGTTTCATCTTCGCCAGTACCTCCTTGTCGATCGATATGGGATAGACGGTCTTCATTGCAAACAGTTCATTCAGATAGGGGGATGGTTCCCATTTGCCCGACCCTACCGGATTCACGCCTCCGTGGATCACATCTACTGTCCCATCCCTCGCCGCATCAGTCATGGAGTTCATGCCCAGGTACTGGTACTTGGGCGTGACGCCCGCTGCCTGGAATATCTCCATGAACGCCTTGGCCTTTGAGGAAGCCCCTGAGACGTTGGATATGACCGTACTCTTTCCGTTCATATCCTTTAGCGTCCTGATCTTCGGGTTTGTCGTCATCAGCACGTCCACAGTGAAGCCTCCGAAGGCGATGTGGCGGAAATTGTCAAGATTATACTTCCCGGCAAAATTTTTCCAGTCGCCAATCTGCTGCTTCGCGGCCCACACCTCGTCCTCAACCTGGAAGAAGACAAGGTTCTGCCTTTTTTCGGGCTTCATGATCAAGGTCTTCATATCGACCGCAGGTCCCCTGCCTTCACGTGCTATCGCCTTAACGATCTTGCTGTTCTTGTTGATCAGTTCAGCCCAATAGACGGCAATGGTATAGGGGTTGGTGCCTGTCCAGAGGCCGGAGATTTCCACCTCATACTTCTTTGCCTGGGCCATAACAGTGCCGTGAAAAAGACTCATTGCGAAGACCAGTACCGTCAACAACACAATTCGATGAGCAATGCTTTTCATAAAACAATCCTCCTTTCCCTGATTTTGATTGTCGGGATATTACCCGTATAACAACCTCGAGCTTGCACTCTTCCTCCGGATGTTTGTGCAGAAAGGCAGGCCTTGTAATTCCCCGCTCAGATTCCGGGAATTTAATCCCTTTTGCATCATGATCCGGAAATTTGTACTATTCATTTTCTATACCCTGTTAATCTCTCCAGTCTCTTTATTCTTGTAATGTACCCGCATCATCAAGGGGTGCCTCATGGTAAGGGCGCCGGGCGCCGGGCACTCCGCCACGCAACAACCTGCATACCAGCACTCTTCCGGGTACACAATGATGGGCGGCTTGCCCTTCTCCGGATTCGCCACCAGAACATCTGTGGTGCATATGTTTACACACTTGTTGCACCCTGTACATTTGGTCTCGTCAATAACAACGGGCATGCCTGGGGTAGGTTTGTTTGGAAAAGCGTAACACTTCTGCCCGTGATCGTCCACCTGGGTTTTTTCATTCTTCATTATCTCTTCCTCCTCGTCTGGCTACGGTTTCTTCTTCATGTAACCCTTGTAGTCCGGATTATGAGCTTCGTAGTTACCGGCTAAATTCCCATGAAAGTCAAGCGGCAGCTCTCCAATATTCGTTTCGCCGTCCGCTTGTTTTATGGTAACCCATTTGCGCCACTCCGGCGGGTCGATCTCAGGGCAGTCCTGTCGGAAGTGGCCCAGAACCTCGCTGCTCGCCTTCCGGGCAAGACATGCCTGAAGGATGACCTCGTCGATGGTCAGAATGTTGTACGTCTCCAGAACACGCAGCAGTATGTGGGGGTTGCTCGCGTATGTCTCGGGGTAGTGCTCTTCCTTAATGTCGCGGATCCATTTCAGTCCTGTCTTCATGAGGCCTTCGTTCCGTAAGCCCCCGCAGTAGTTCTGCATGGCCCTGGCGCCGGCGAAACGCAATTCCTTCCAGTCTATCCAGTCCTTCCCCGGTTTTCTTTCCGTGGGCGCATAGACCCTGGTCTTTTCCCTCTCTATCTGGGCGGTGTCGATCGAAGGCGCGTCGTTCAGCTTCAGGGCATATTCGGCCGCTTTCCGGCCGGCATACCTTCCGGTAGCGCAGGCGTGGTAGTAGTAATTTCCGGCCAGGATAGCGTCTCCCACCGCATAGAGACCCTCCAGGTTGGTCCTGAGGTCCCAGTCTACCACAACCTCTCCGCCATTGCCGAAGGCCTCCATCCGGTACGGCCCGAGCGCAAGGGTAGCATCCATGCTCGGATAGGGCTCACCGCTTAAGGTGAAGTAGTTCTGGAGCATATCTCTCTGTGCATCAAACCCTGCCGCAGCATAGTTGAGCAGCACAGGGATCTTTGTCCTTCCCTCATTTCCCACCATAAGGCCCCAGATCACTTTTCTTTCATACCAGGGCATGCCGGCAAGGTCCGCATAGAGGGGCAGAACAAACTCCCCTTTCCGGATGCGGTCTGCCAGATCAGGGAGCATCGTCGGTTTGCTGTATTGTGGATCGCGGGAACGTTCGGCAATGAACTTTTGGCCCGGTCTCGGCCTGCACCTCTCTTCCACGGGGACCACATTCCCCCCGGCATCAACGTAGGGGACCTCCTTACCGTTTGCATCCACCATGCTGGCAGGATGCCACGTATTCCACCAGTTGCCCGTCCCGTAGGACGGATATTCATATCCCGGCGGGACAGCCGCCCTGCTTCTCTCCATCTGGGCCAGTTCGACACCCGCCCGCCACATGATGGCCGGGCCGTCGCCGGTGATATTCGGTTTGAACATATCAAGCCCGATAGACTCTGTAGAAAAACGCCAGCTCGTCTGATGACAGGACATGGCATTTATGGTAGCCTTTGCGCGGAAAATATAAAATTCGCCGGTTCTCATGTTGATCCCGGTGGCGCCTACCACCCTTGCACCCTGTTTTCCTCCTTCGGTCAACAGGCTCGTGGCCACAACCCTGTCGAAGACCTGCACACCCAGCCGCAGGCACTCGTTGAATATGGCAGGTTTGAAGGTTGCCCCCCAGACACGAAACTGAAACCTGTTCTCGTAATCGTAGCAGAATACAAATTTCGTCTTCTCATCCCTGAAGGGAGCGCCCTTGAAATCGTCGTCAAGATCCCTTACCTTGGCGCCCATCTTCTCGATCTCAAGAAGTGTATCGTAGGCCTCCCTGGCCGCTATATACCGCGAGAGGGAATTGGAGTACCCCTTGTAGGTGACAGCCTCCCATTCCACGCAATCCTCAGGCGTAATGTTTGAGGCCGGATTGGGCGTATTGAGCCAGTGGTCAAACCCTGAGCCGCCCCCGGACCTTTTCGGGTATGCCTTGTCCAGAAGGGCAACGGTGCAACCCTTTCTTGCCGCGCTTATTGCCGCCATGCAGCCGCCGGGACCACCTCCAAGAACAACAACATCTACATCCACGTCGTTTACCACACCATACCTCACGGGATAAGGCCACTCCATCGGCTTTCCGGACTCCCTTACTACATCTTCCCAGTTCATATTAATCCTCCTGCCCGCTCTCCTCTAAACTCACTGCATTGTTATATTTAAAAGGGTTGTACTGCACATAAAGGTCTTTTGGACTATCCATAATACCAATTAATTTTATAACAAGCATTTTTACGATGTCAAGAAAATATTTTAGTGAGATAATTTATCCCGGATAAGTCATTAGCACAGTGTCGGACTTGTTGCTCGAGACTAACCTCGCAATGAAACCGTTCCTATAGCAAACCGTCGTGAGGCGAGG
>DIWM01000043.1:0-7895 GCA_002428485.1 Deltaproteobacteria bacterium UBA6106 | reverse complement strand
CCTAATGGAAAATCTGGGTTTATGCTACGATACACAGGTGTGCATCTAAGAGTGGAAAATCCGGGTTAAAATATTCCTGCGTTGACACCCTCGGCGATAGTCCTTCCAATCTCAAAGCATTGCGCAAGAATCTCTTCTGTTACCTTGCCCTTGCAGATGATCGGGTGCTGGACCTTTTTGAAGCGATACCCTTTGCATATGCGCTCGATATGCGTCAGGGCGCCGCTGCCGTCATTCCCTGCGCTGATAACAATACAGAAAGGCTTCTTCTTAATCTCCGGGTCGTCCTTCAGTTCTTCGTAGGTTCTGTCGAAAAGATCCTTTATCGCCCCCGCCATATAACCAAAGTATTCCGGGGAACAGATCACCACAGCGTCGCAGTTCTTGATGTCCTGCGTATTGGCATCCGGGGCACGCTTGAACGTTGCATGCGAATTCTCTGTTTTGGTGACCCCTTCTGCGACAGACCGCGCAAGCATTTCTGTATTCCCCGACTGGGAATGATATACAACAAGCACCTTAGCCATAATGAACTACCCCGCAGCAAGCTGCAGCGTATCAGAGGATAGAAACAGCATGATTGTGCCCCCTCACCCTACCCTCTCCCTCGAGGGGAGCGGGAATAGTGTTACCCCGCAGCTTGCTGCGGGGAATCATCCGGATTGAACGCCGGTCATACTATATAATTCAAGTACTGCCCTCTGCCCCGCAACCTTTTGCCACTATTTCAGAGATATCCAGTACCGATAGTTTCTCTTCTATTCCTTCTGCCTTCACGGCATCTTCAAACATGATGAGACACTTGGGGCAGGCAACGGCAAGGATCGTTGCACCCGTCTCATGGGCCTCCCTTACCCTGCGTCTTGCCGGGCTGTTCTCGCTGCCGCCCAGGAGATCTATCTGGAAGTTGCCTCCGCCTCCGCCACAGCACAGCGCGCCCTCTCTATTTTTCTCCATTTCAACTAGATCCGCACCGGGGATCGCCCTCAGGATCTCCCTTGGCGTTTCATACTCGTTATTCCATCGTCCAAGAAAACAGGGGTCATGGTACGCGACTTTGGCATGAATGCCATCGGAAAATCTGATCCTCCCGGTCCTGAGAAGATTGCAGAGAAGGTGCGTATAATGGAAAATGGAAAAATCACCTCCATATGCCGGGTAATGGTTTTTGAATGCATTGAAGGCATGGGGCGATAGGGTAATGATGTTTTTAACACCCAGCTTTTTGAACCTCGCAATGTTGTCCTGGGCCAGTACCTCAAATAGACCTTTTTCGCCGAGCTTATGTACCTCATTGCCGTCGCAATTTTCCTCGCTCCCGAGCACCCCGAAGGAGATGCCTGCCTTCTGCAGTATCTGTGCCAGCGCCTTTGCTGACTGCCGGGCCCGCGCGTCGTAAGAGCCCGCACATCCCACATAGAAGAGGTACTCATGGCCATTATACTGCTCTGTTGCTGTTCCTTCCGCCCAGGCGCTGCGGCTGCTCCGTCCTGTGCCGTAGGGATTTCCATAAAGCTCGATGTTCTCCAAAAATTTCTTCACTGCCGGCGGCAGCCTGCCCGCCTCTACCATCTCGCTGCGCGCGGCAACAACCATGTTCACGATGTCAACGTTAAAGCGCAAGGGACATTTGATCTCGCAGTTCCTGCACGTGGTGCAGGAATAGAGTATCTCCGCGAGATGCTCTGTCCAGTCGATCTGCTCGTTGAGCCATGCCCTGGCCAGCCACAGCCTGCCCCCGCAGGAGTACGTCTCCATGCGGAAACGGGCATAGGGCGGGCAGTTGTTCACATCTGTCCAGTTGACGGGAAACTTGCAGTAGCCGCACCTGAAACAGCGGTGTATGGTATCTCCGTATTCAAAATCTTTCAGCGCCATTATGGTATCTCCCAGTTGCCCGGATTCATGATTCCTTTCGGATCAAGAATCCCTTTTATCTTCTTCATCAATTCCCTCGTGTTAGGGTCAAGCCTTTCCAAAACAAGTTTCTGGCCGTAGGCGCCCGGTTTCCAGATAACGCCGCCCAGCTCCAGAACAAGCCTGTCTGTTTCGTGCAGCGCGCTTCTTGCCCCGTTGATAGTCTCCGGGTCCGCCCTGTTGAAGGCATAGGTCCAGGCAAACATCATGGAGTGCGCCGCACCGATGCAGCGGCCTGTTACTGTGTAAGGGATGTTGTATCTCTCCGAGATCTCCCGGCCCTTTCGGTAGCACTCGGGGTATTTCTCTATGGGCATGATGCTGCCCACATACTCGAATCCCCCGCCTTTTTTATAGTCAGAGGTCTTTGAGATCTGTGGACGCTCAAGGTTTCTTGTAAAGCCCAGGTAAGCCCCGTCCCCCTTTTTTATATATTCGCCGAGTGTATCATCCCAGATGATCTCCTGTTTCATCTCGAGCTCTTTTTCCGAGTCTGCCGCAATATTTACGGTAAAGTGCTGGAGCATGCTCGCGAAGGGAGGGATAGCGCTGCTGAAGGCGATGATATCCTCGGCCATCTGCGTATGCGTGAGCTTGTACATGATCTCCGGGACAAGCTCTTCGTCATCCACGACGAACCGGCCTACCCCCCGTATGCGTTTTGCCGGCAAGAGCCGTATGGATAGTTTGGTGATAATACCGGTGGCCCCGCACCACCCCAGGAACAGCCCCACATCCGGCAGGGGGTGATTCGTAAACCAGCGGGCTCCCAGCGCACAGGAGCCGAAGCGGCAGGCCTCCCCTGTGGGAAGGACAACCTCGAGGCCGTTGACCATGTCTGAATTGAAGCCGTATGGCTGGGCAAGGTCTCCCTGCCCGTGAATAACGACATTACCAACAATAGTTGCTGCCGGAGGCGCCCCGGGCTCGGAGTGGGTAAGATGAGGGTAATGTCTTTCCAGATAGGAGGTCAACTGTCCCTGCGAGACACCGCACTCCAGCACAGCGTACCGCGCCTTCTCGTTCACCTCGATAATCCTGTCCATGCGCTTAAGGTCGAGCAGAATCCCGCCTTTCAAAGGCACCGCCAGCCCTGCAAGCGACATCCCCCCTCCCAGAGGGACAACGGGGATATTCTCCCTGTTGGCAAGCCTCACGATCTCCTGTATCTGCTCAGTCGTCACCGGCGAAACCACGTAGTCAGGCTGATGGGGCTCTGCGGTCCCCAGGTCGAAGGAATAGATGTAAAGCTCCTCCGGGCGATTGGAAACATGTTCAGTGTCTACGATGGCAGCCAGCGACTGGTATATAGGGTCCATGAGATCACCTCCACCCTGCAGGGGTCTCGCCGATGGCGAGCCGGCAGAGATCGCTCATATGAACAGGCTTTATGCCGTTGCGGGCAACCATCTCGCCAAGGGTCTGGAAGCATGCCGGGCAGTTGAACACGCATACCTGAGCGCCGGCATTTTTCATATCCTCTACGTTTCTCTGCTGCTGCTTCGCGGCCCGCTTTCGGCTGCCTTCCAGCTTTTGTCCCTCGATAGCCCCTGCGCAGCAAAGGGCGTTCTCGTCTACAAACTCACGCTTTACGCTCTCTGCCCCGATAAGGTCGAAGATGCGGCCGACAAAGAGATGCTTGTCAGGAGAAAGGCGGGAGGAGCAGGGGCGCTGGTAGGCTACTTTCAGGCTCACGGGTCGTATCATACCCTTAAGCTCAACGAGACGGTTGTAAAGGTACTCGTAGAAATGGATGGGCTTGAAGGGCACGTCGATCCCGTGGGCCTCACAGTACGATGTATAAGCGCCGTAGCACTCGTCATGAAAGCATATAAGCTCCATTGGCTTATGTTTAGCTATGGTTTCGATGATGCCCGGCAGCCTTTCTTTGATGACTGAGGCCCTTCCATAGTGAAGGTACATGAGCTGGCAGAAATAGTGGAACATCTTGCGCTCGTCCGTCGATATTGGAGTAATCCCCTCAAAGAGCTTGCCCTGTATTAGGTGCTTAAGCTCGGAAAAGGCGCCGATGTTCAGCACTGGCCCGTTTATCTCTTTGATCTCCGGCTGGCCCCTGAAGGGTATCCCGATATTGACCGCCCGCCGGATAAGGGGCCTCGGCACCGGGGAGATGCCGAGCACTTCCTGCTTTTCCGCGATAAGATAGAAGGGGTGGTTCCCGAATGTACAGTATTCCTCGCAGGCATAGCAGGTCGCGCATTCGTGCAGCACAAATGAGTCTTCTCCGCGGGCTATCTTGAGGATCTCTTTCTGCGCAGCCTCGCCGTCGATATCGATATACTGGCATTTTGTGAGACACGCCTGGGTCCTGCAATGAAGACATAAGTCCGGATCGAATATCAGATCATACATCCGCTTTCTCCTTGTTCTATACCCTTTCGCCTCTTCGGGCCGCAGCACTGACGCACAAAACCATCCTCTTCCCTTCTGAAAAGGGAACTGCTGCAAAGGCAAAAAGGGGTGCTGCAGAAAACCTTAGAAGGCCATTCTCGGCTTCCAGACCTTCCAGACATTCCCTACAAGTTCAGGGCTTGGTGTAAGCGTAACCCTGCCGGGCTGCCATCCGGAAGGGGTCGCCTCGCCTGTTGCCCGGACATGCTGGAATGCCTTTACCTGCCTGATGAACTCTGCAATATTCCTTCCGACAGGAGGCGTAAGGATCTCCATTGCCTGGATGATGCCATCAGGATCAATGATGAAGCGGCCCCGTATGTCCACTCCTGCCTCTTCGTCGTACACTCCATATACCCTGCCTATAAAACCGCCTGCGTCAGAGAGCATGGGGAAAGGGACCCCGCCCTTGACCATCTTCGAGAGCTCGGTCTCCTGCCATATCTTGTGAACAAAACGGCTGTCCGTGCTCATTGCAAGTACCTGTACCCCTAATGATTTGATCTCTTCATATTTTACGGCGACCGCCGACAATTCGGTAGGTCAGACAAAGGTGAAATCACCTGGGTAAAAACAGAGCACCACCCACTGCCCCTTGAGTTCCGAGAGCGTGATATTCTTGAAACCTCCGTCAACATATGCACTTGCTTCAAAATCCGGTGCCGGTTTCCCTACCTTCGCTATCATGGCAATACCCTCCTTTTGTGCTGTTGGCGGTGCTTCGCCGGGATCTCCTTTCGGGACCCCGATCGGACCCCGTGAAGGCTTTACACACGATTCCTTTTGCTCTGCCATAGGTAGACCTCCTTTCGCTAAAAAGTAACTACATCATCCCCTATCCAAAAACGATCTCGTCTCCGTTTCCAAGATAAAGATTGCTCGTGGAGCCGTATCGGGCAGTGCCTTTCACGACAGGATACCCAAGCTCCACCATCTTTTGAACGGCGCTTACCCCTGTACAGTGATTACAGGCAAGCTTCTTGAAATTATATTTTGCCATCTCTTTCACCACCTGCTCGCCTTCTGCGTTTAAGGGGCCAACGGGCGCGATGTGAAGCCCGCCATACAGTGCGTACAGATTATCTCCGCCGGCAAGCTTCTTTTGCGCAAAATCCACATAGGTGGGTACGCTCTGGTGGCAGCACCCGGTAACGCATACGAGGCCCTTATCCTTCACATTGAAGAAGAGCGACTGCTCTCCCCTGACGCGGACCACGATAGGAAGGTCGAACGTTACCGAGGCGCAGCCGGGATAAAGTTTGTATACCTTAGCAGGCTCATACTTCACCAGCTCGCCCCTGTGGGGAATCCTGTTTCTCGCCTTTGCCTTCATGAACTCTGCTCCCTCGAGGAAATGGTAGCCCTCGTCGTAGAACGTGCTCGGGATGATGATCTTTATATCGGGATTGTACTTAAGCGTGGTCTCGAGACCGAAGAAGTGATCAAAATGCTCGTGGCTGATGTAGAGAAACTCGATCTCTTTATTCTTGAGCATTCTGTCTATGCCCTCCCGCTTGTATACCTTCTCCATATATTTATTGTTCCAGCCTGTGTCGAGAAGGAATTTGTGTTTTTTCCCTTCAAGGGTTTCAACTTCAATGAGGTTGCAGCATCCGCCGCTGTTTTTGGGGTCCCAGTTGACCCGCCACTGGTTTGCCTTTGGCCCGCCTGAGGCGCCCATGTCCTTGAGAAGCTTCTGCCCATCGATCCAGCCAACCTCGGAGATGCACCTGATCTTCACGCTCCTGCACTGACCAAAATCCTCTTTCCCCGGCGTTTCCGCAAATGCCATCGTCCTGGACATAAAACCTCCCGCAGCCGCTACCGTACCGCCTGCAGCCATCAGTTTTAAAAAATCCCTCCTTGTCGTGCCGTTCTCTTTCATGTTAAACCCCCTTTTCCTTTATTCCGGTTCATCCGTATAGATGAACAACATTGCCAGGCTTTTCGTAGATGCTTACTATATATACGGGTTAAACATTTTACCTTTTACCTTTCATTTTTCACAGGGTTTATCTCTTTACACTTTACGTAGTCCTCGCCAGTATCAGGCATCTGGCTTCTCATGAGCCATATCAGGTCTTCCCTCTCCTTATTAACGTATCAGGGTCACTTAAAGGTTTTACAGATATCTTGTGGCTGCTATACACAGATATTACCTGTGGGCCATTGAACAATCCCTGTATTGCCGATAATTCGCTTTCGGAAAGAGGTTGAACCGGGCATTTCCTTAAAGGCGTGTTAACCTGGACTTCATCAGGGCCGATATCCTGAACAATACGCGCCAGCTCTCCTGCACAGTTTGCATTTTCTTTCGTGAACATGAGCTGAAGCGCCAGTTTTCCTTTATATCCGCCTCTGAATTTCCTGATGCCTTCAAGGACCCCATGGAACCTGATGGTCTCGCCGGGACGGTTGATCACCTCAAACATTTCTTGTGTCGGCGCGTCAAGTTTGGCGATCACATAATCCGCAAGTGCGATCTCCTGCCTGACATCTTCCCGATCTATGGTCGATGAGTTTGTGATAACGGCTATCGGTTCAGTACGGACCTTTTTCGCTGCCTTTATAGCATCGCCCAGGTTCGCCGCAAGTGTCGGTTCGCCGCGGCCGGAAAAGGTCAAAAAATCAATCCTCACATCTGAAGGCAACATTGCCAGCTCCTTTACCACCTCTGCTTCATTGACGTATCTCTCCCTCGAGAGGGAATAACTTTTTGTCTTCCCCAGTTGGCAATAGATGCAGTCAAAGCTGCATATCTTTTCTGTTTGAGAAAGCAGATCGATGCCAAGGGAGCTCCCTATTCTCCATGAGGGGACCGGCCCGTAGATATATTTAAATTTTTTCATTGCTCCCAATCTATTTTCCTCCCGTTGATTCAACAAGCGGGGCGTCTCCGTCCTTGCACCATTCTTCCATGGAGCCGTCGTAGATCCTCACGTCCCTGTATCCGAGCATCTCGCTGAATGCAAACCACCAGGAAGAAGCGAACTGCCCGTTGCAGCAAAGGACCACGATCCGCTTGTCAAGGTCATCACCGACGCTGTGCTGGGCAATATACCTGAGCGCGTCAGGGTTTGTAAAGCTCCCGTCTTTATGAAAAACAAGCGAAAAAGGGAGATTCATTGCGCCGGGGATGTGTCCTTTTCTTTTCAGCATAGGATCTGATACTTCTCCTCTGAATAGCTGCTCGGTTCTCGTATCGACGATGGCCAATTTCTTAAAATGCGACGTGATGTACCCTTTTGTCGCAAGCACGTTTTCGTTCCACTTGCACTTATATTTGCTCTTTGGTCTTTTGACCCAGTCTTTTGTCACGGGATAGTTCTTCTCCAGCCACTTTTTATAACCTCCATCAAGGATGGCGGGGCGCTTCACCCCTGCATATTTCAGCGTCCAGGCAACACGGGTTGCGTTTACGAGCTGCCGGAACGTATCTGTGTTGCCTACGATCACCACGTACGTCTCGGCGCTGATCCCGGAGGAGCAGATCGTGTCAGTTAGTTCGTCCCTGTAAGGAAGCTGGCAGTCAAGGCTTTCCCCCATCGTGCGCCACGCCGCGTAGG
>DIWM01000022.1 GCA_002428485.1 Deltaproteobacteria bacterium UBA6106 | reverse complement strand
GCGGTTGGGCGCTACGGCGATCTCGCATTCCTTATCATTTACAAAAAGTGTTATTAATTGTTTCATCGCGCACCTCTCCTCATTTGCCTTGGGCTTCTTTTATGGCAGCCAATAATGTTCTCTTTGTCAGTACTTCTATCATCGCACAGCGATATCCGGCGCCGCCCCGTATATCAGTGATGGGCGAGCAGTCCGTTCCTGCGAGCTGGGCTGCCTTTTTTACAAGCGCCTCCGTAGGCTTTTCTCCTATCAACGCCTTTTCTGCGGACACGGCGTGGATCGCCTTTGGCGCAACAGAGCTCAAAATGATCCTGGCCTCTTTTATTGTGCCGTTGGGACCGTCAAGCGTGATCCTTGACGCTACGGCAGCAATCGCTATCTCAAGGGCCTTTCTGTGGCCTAATTTTATATAGTCATTCCCCGTAAATGGCGGCATTTCAGTGACGATGATCCTGCTCAATATCTCATCGGGCTTCATTACGGTCGCGCCGGGTCCGGTAAAAAAATCATCAAGGGCAACTTCCCTCGCGCCCTTCGCACTTTCCAGCTTCACCTTCGCGCCCATCGCAAGAAGAGGCGGCGGCAGGTCAGCGGCCGGCCTGGCCGTAACGATGTTGCCCCCTATTGTCGCCCTGTTGCGGATAAGCGGGGAGCCGAGAACAGAGGCGGCCTTCGCAAGAGAAGGAAGCTTCGTTCTTATAATATCGAACTCCGCCAGCTTTGCCACGATCAGATGGGCGCCGATGGAAATGGTGCCGTTTCCCGGCTCGATCTCCGACATCCCTGCGATCTTTGCGACGCTCACAAGGTATTTGGGCGAAAGCAGGCCCTTTTTCATATTTACGAGAATATCCGTGCCGCCTGCGATGATCTTCGAACTGCCGTTCAACTCCGATATCATCTTACATGCTTCCGATATATCCCGCGGCTCGTGAAACACAAATTTTGGTAATATAAGCATCCAGGCCTCCTATAAATAAAATATTGCCATACCCGGAACCCACCCTGCCCATTGAAGCGTGTGCAATCAGGCTGTCCGGGCAAAACAAGTCAAAACATCATTGAAGCATCTTCACCAATGTATCGGCCAACGCCCGCGCAAAGGTTTTTTCTTCGATGTTTGCGTCAACCTCTATAATCTCGATCCCGGTATTGACAGCCTTTTTTAGCGCATCGACAAATACCCCGTCTTCTTCGGGATCATATGTCGCGCTTCCTGGTATATCAAAATTTGTCCAGCCTTTCAAGGGGATTATCACCTTGACCGGCCCCCTTGATCTGTTCAATTTTTCTGCAAAAACGCCGGCGGCTTTTTTCAGCTCATCCGGCGAAGCCTTGATCCATGTGCGGAACTTATCAAGATCGTATTTCTTCCTCGCCCTGTGTTCTTCGGTATATTTGGACTTTGGGGGGGTAATATAGTTGACCCCTCCTGTAGAGATGATCTGCGGTATGCCCACCTTCCCTGCTGCCTCCATTCGGTTCGGCCCGGCATCTTTCATTCCCCCCACAAGATGCTCGATGACGCCCCCGGGGGCAAGGTCAATCACCCCGTCGAAAAATCCCTGTTCGATCATTAATTCCATGGCCCGGTCGCTGATCCCTGCGGCTGAAAAACCGATAACCTGATACCCTTTTGCCTCAAGCATCTCCCGCACGCCGCTTGCGCATTGCTCCACGGGACTCAGCATCGTAATAGCGACGGCAGGCTTCTTTTCTCCCGTCCTTTTTGCCTTGATCGGGGAGACGTCCGCCATGGCACATATCGCATTGGCTCCCCTCTCTATCACGTTTTTGAGGATATCGCTTAAGCCCGCTATCTCTATCACCGAGTGCAGAAGCGCAATATCGCCGATATCGATATACCTCGTCGACATGCCCGGCAAAGCGGCTGTAGCAGAGATCATCAGCTTGGGAACACCGAAGGGAAGGGCCCTCATTACATCTGTAGCCATTAAAGAACCTGTGGAGCCGCCGATGCCGATGATCCCGTCAAGCCTTCCTTCTTTCCACATATCAAGGGCTATGAACTGTGCGCCCTTCGTCATGATGGCGGTGTTCTTCGCCCTTTCCTTCGACGCAAGGATCTCTTCAAAGGTGCTGCCTCCTGCCTTCGCCACTTCCTGCGGCGGAACGTCGGCCTTTGCGCCTTCCCGCTGCCTCATCGATATATCGAGGACCACCGGCTCCTTGCCGAGCCCCTTGATCACATCCCTCAAATAAAATGTCTCTGCCCCTTTTGTATCGAGGGTAGAGACGATCAGTATCGTTTTCATCATTGTCCCCCGGCGACCTTCTTTTCGATGTCGGACTTGAGCACCTTCTTGTCGACCTTTCCGGAATCTCCCACGATCGGCAGGGCGTCCATGACCTCAAGCCGTTCAGGAAGCTTAAAGGCCGCGAGCTTCTTCTCCTTCAGGAAAGAGACCATCTCTTCTTTCGTTAAGGTCTGGCCGGCTTTCGGGACCACATAGGCGCATGCCCGCTCTCCCATTTCTTTATCAGGATACCCGACAATCGCGACGTTTGCAACCTTTGGATGCTCGTTCAGGATGCCTTCGATCTCTGCGGGGTAGATATTCTGCCCGCCCCTGATGATCATATCCTTCGACCTTCCCATGATCCACAGGCACCCTTCCTCTGACTTCACGATGTCGCCTGTCGTTGTCCACCCGTCCTTATCGAACACGGGCGCCGTCGATTCGGGGTCACGGTAATATCCTGCAGGGGCATGAGGCCCCCTGAACCACAACTGGCCCGGGCTTCCTTCCGGGACATCTTTTCCGTTGTCGTCCATCAATCTCACTTTATTGCCGGGGAGCATCCTTCCTACGGTCCTTCTCCTTATCTCTCCCGGGTCATCTATGGTACAGCCTGAGACCGAGCCGACGTCCTGCGTCCCGAGGTCGCTTGTGATAATTGCCTTGTATCTTCTTTCGGCCTCCTCTGCGACCTGCGGCGGCAGATAACCGCCGGCAGACCGTATGAACCTGAGCGAGCTGAGGTCATATTTTGTCTCATCCGCTTCAAGCATCCGCACGAGATGCGTCGGGACGACGCCGATGGCGGTCACCTTTTCTTTTTCTATCAGGGCAAGGGCGCCTTCAGGGTCAAATTCCTCCATCAGGACGGTCTTTGCGCCGGCAAGGGGCGCCGCGAAATACGTAAGGGTCCCCGCCGCGCCGCCGGCGTGCGGCGCAATGGCCATGGTAATGTCATCCTTTGTGAGCTGCCAGATATCGATCCTCGCCTTTGACGTGCACACCCTTGACGAGATGGGCCACTCTACGAGCTTCGGAAGCCCTGTCGTTCCCGTTGTGCTCGTCAGGAGCCCTACGTCATTCGTTGAGCTGAACCGTCGTTCGTCGAGAAGCCTGAGGTCCGACGGATCAATCTTCTGGTGCGCCAGCTTGATCAAAGAAAAGGTCCCGTCAGGGGCCCCATCGGGGACATCTTCATCAAAAAGGAAAAAATATTTCAGGTTTTTAGATTTGCCCACAAGCCCTTTGTACATCTCAAGGTAATTAAATTTCCGGTAGATCTGCGGGATGCAGACCGCAGACGCTTCCGTCCTCTCGAGCATGTACTCAAGCTCTTTCTCCCTCAGGTAAGGATACACGGTAAGAGAGACAAGCCCTGCCCTCTCGCTTGCGACGCGGGCAAGAAAACCGTACACGCTGTTGGGCGCCTGGATGATCAGGCGCGCGTCCTTGGGAATCCCCAGCTTTACCCATGCCAGCGCAAGGGCGTCGATGAGGTCCTTCGCCTGCCCCCAGGTGACGCGGTATTTTGAATCAACGAGCGCCTCCCTGTCCTTCAGCTCCTTTGCATTTTTTATCCAGAAATCAGAAAAGATCTCGTCGGTCCAGTATCCGTCACGCTTAAACTCCGCTATCATTTCATCTGTATATCTGATTGGTCTCATTATAATATTCCCCCTTCTCTTGGCTGTCAGCGATCAGCTATCAGCCTGCAGCAAAAACTCAATCGAAAAAGTCTCGCTGAAGGCTGACTGCTGAACGCCGGGCGTTATGTTCACCCTTTAAAACCCAAATTCTTTCCAGCGTGCCTGAACCTTTTTTACCATCTCAGGATCAAGTTCGATGGGTATCGGTTTTTCCTTCCACTCGTAAGGGATCGTCGCGTCGATAATGATCCTTCCGGTGATATCCCTTGCATCGATCGGGAGTGATGGGTCAAGCGGGGTGGAGCGGCCGCGGTTGATTATCTGACAGCGGTTAGGCTGGAACCTGAAGCTCAGGGCATAAAGGACCCTTGGAATATCCCAGGGGTCGATATCTTCATCGACAACGATTACGGTCTTGAGACCGTATGCCCCCATCTCCGTTGAGATCGCGGCAGTGCCGACCTGGTCGGCGTGGCCGGGGTACATCTGCTTCACCGATATGATGGCAAGAAACCTTCCTGACCCTTCAGGCGGGCAATAGACTGCTTTAATACCCGGGATCTTCATCTCCGTCAACTGCTGCCACAACGTTGCGCCGTAGGTAAGCGCCATTGTCATGTGCGTATCGGTCACAGCCCTGCCCACGGTTGTTCCCCAGAAGACCGGGTTATCCCTGTAGGTAACACAGTTAACCTTGATGAAGTTCCTGTCGTCCGTCCCCACGCCGGAATAATATCCTGTGTATTCCCCGAAAGGTCCTTCCGGCATAAACTTGCTGGCATCTACCTCGCCTTCAACAATGATCTCAGCGTGTGCGGGGATCGGGAGGTCAACCGTTTCGCCTTTTACTACCTCGATGGGCTCCCCTCGAACCGCTCCGGCAAAATCATATTCCGATGTGAACGCAGAGATGCGCGCCGCGCCGGTAAGAAAAAGCAGCGGGTCGCATCCTATGACGGCAGCTACAGGCATGGGCTTTTTCATTGCGGCATATTTTTTCAGCATGATGTCGGCATGCTTGCCTTTGATGAACTGGATGCCGAGATGATTTTTATCAAGGAGCTGCGCCCTGTAAGTCCCGAGGTTGACCCAGTCCGACTCAGGGTCCTTAGAGATCACGAAGTGCGCAGTTCCAAAAAACCGGCCGCCGTCTTTGGGATAAAACTTGGGAACAGGAAATTTAAAAAGATCAACCTTATTCCCCTTCATGATATTCTCTTTACAGGGAGCGCTCTTTACCCATTTTGGGGGAATGCTCTTTTTCCCTTTCTCCACCCATGCCCGCATCAGGTCCACGAGGCTTGATCCCCTCGGCTCGCCCATGATGAGGGCAAGCCTTCTGGTCGTCGTGCAGACGCTGGTGATCACCGGCGTCTTGTAACCCTTGACGTTCTCGAAGAGAAGTGCAGGTCCGCTTTTTTCCTCGTTAAGCTTGGCTATATGGGACAGTTCGAGATTCCAGTCAACCTGCGCCTTGATCCTTTTGAGTTCCCCTTCTTTTTCTGCCTGTGCAATAAAACCCCTCATGTCTTTCATAGATAACCCTCCTGTGAAAATTTACTGTATGAAAGGAGAATCCTAAATATGCGAAAATTAGTCAAATACATAAAAATTATATTGCCTATAAATAAAAGTTATGGAATAATTCATTATAATGAATTTTAATCACCTGAAGGTCTTTTATGAGTCTGCCAGGGAGCTTAACTTCTCCAGGGCGGCGGAACGGCTCTCCATATCGCAGCCTGCCGTATCGATCCAGATAAAACAGCTTGAAGTGATGCTGCAGGTAAAGCTTTTCAATAAGATCGGCAATAAGGTCTTTCTCTCCGGGGCCGGAAAATTGCTCCTCGAATACGCGCAAAAGATATTCGAGCTTGAAAACGAAGCAGAGAAGGCGATCAACGAGATCAAAGAAATAAAAAAAGGCGCCCTCCACATCGGGACGACAAAAACATACGCCCACTATCTCATGCCGAACTATATATCACACTTTCATGCGCTCTATCCTGGGGTAAGCATACATTTGAGCGAGGGGAGCTCCCTGGAAATGATCCAAAGCCTGTTCAACATGCAAAACGAACTGGCGATCGTGGCAAGCACTGAATACCCGAAACCTCTTCAAAGCATCGCTTTTGGCAAGGAAGAGGTCCTGCTGGTTGCCTCTCCCGACCACATCCTCGCGAAAAAGGCTTCGATCACTATGAAAGAGCTTGCACGTTTTCCCCTGGTGATGAGAGAGGAAGGTTCGGCAACCCGCAAGGCGGTCGTTGATATGTTCAAAAAGATGCGCCTCGCGCCGGCGATACTGTACGAGGCAAGCAACCTCGAATTCATAAAGGAGCTTCTGGAGAGGGGCGAAGGGGCCTCTTTCATCGTACGATCTGCCGTGGAAAAGGAGCTCTCTCAGGGGATATTGAAAGAAATCGTCATCTCCGATGTCTCCATAACGATGAATACGCATATCGTATATATCAATGAAGACAGCCTTTCAAGGATAGCCCGCGCCTTCATCGATATGCTGATCATATGGCAAGACAAGTGAACCGGGATACTGGATGCTCGATGCTGGATACAAAATCGGCATAGCGTATCGTATATCGAAATGTAAAGAAAAGCGCAGGGTTCCTCCAATTACGAATTACGATTCACGACTTACGGGTGTTTTTATCCTCCGAAATCGGGATTGATGCATTCTATCTTGTCCCCTTCTGACAGGACGATTTCCGGATACTTCTGGGGAAACACAAAACGGTTGTTAAGCTCCACGATAAGGCCTGCATCCTTTTCGTTTGTCAATTCTATCAGGTCCGCAATCGTTGCGTTGGCAGGAACCTTTTCTTTCATGCCGTTCAGTATGATCTCGATCATCCTTGCATGCACCACAGCGCCCTCTCTATTTATAATCTATAACCCGTAAGTCGTAAGGCGTGAGGCGTAAGGGGTTAAACTGCTTAACGCGCAACGTATTTCCAGAAATCATTGTGAGGTATTCTATTATTTTTTTCAGCGAAAAACCATATCTTTAACAGCTCACAGTAAAACGTGAAAAGTGAAAAGTTTAAACATGTTACCTTTCACAACGGAATATGTTTATTAAAATGAGTTGAAGATTATCGCGTAATCTTCTATAGTACAAAAAAACGTGACACAAGGAGCGGACGTGTTATTCACCGAAGTATCTTTGATTTTTCACCTTTCACCTTTCACCTTTCACCTTTCACGTCTGTTGGGTGGCTTCTATGCACATCTGGCCTGATTGTTACCCCTGTATTACGAAAATGTTCACGGAGGTTGTCCGCATTTCCCTGAACAACGAACACATAATACAGGCGTTCACCGATACGATCGAAACAAAAAAACCAGTGGCTCCCCATGATTTCAAGACCACTTCACCTGAAATAATAAGCGACCTATGGATCATATTCCAGGAGATGTCGGGGATTGAAGACCCCCTGAAAGAAATAAAAAAGAGACAGAACGATATAGCGCTTCAGCTCTATCCATCCGTCAAAAAGTCCGTTCAGGAAAACAACGACCCGCTGGCTTCAGCGATAAAATTCTCCATAACAGGGAACGCCATTGATATAATGACAATCGCAGCGGAACAGCCCGTAGAAGAGGTCATAAAAAAGCTGGAAGGCTTCTCATTAGACCCCGCAAGCACAGAACGGTTTAGCGAAAGGCTCCGCAAGGCAAAAAGGATCGTCTTCCTGGGCGATAACTGCGGCGAGATCGTCTTCGACAAGATCCTCATAGAGATCATTCGGGAACATTACGTCAGCGACGTGGTCTTTGTTGCGCGTACGCTCCCTGTGCTGAATGACGCAACCCTGGAAGACGCCCTGTATGCGGGGATGGATAGGGTAACGCAGACGATGGGGAACGGCATTCAGCAGCCCCTTCCCGGCACGATCATCGGACAGCTCCCGCAGTCGCTGCAAAAGCTGATATACGAATCCGACCTGGTCATCTCGAAGGGAGGAGGAAATTACGACACGCTGACAGAGGAAAAAGGCCTCGACGGAAAGATATCCTTTTTGTTCCAGGCCAAATGCAGGCCCTACGCAACGATCTGCGGAGTCCCCCTGGGCAGTCCGGTCATCGTCAACGCATAAGGAGAACCAGGCTCAATTGAGATCTGTCTTGGTCTTTTCAACCCTCTCCTCCGTATTCTGTTTTTCCATGTTCTATCGCGTCACAAATGCGGTCATCGCCCCCGATCTGATCCGGGACCTCTCTCTTAACGCCGAGAAGCTCGGTATGCTCAGCAGCGCCTTTTTTTACTCATTCGCCCTCTTCCAGATCCCTATGGGCGTGCTTCTCGATAAGATAGGGCCTCGGATCGTCATAACCTTTTTCTCGCTCATAGGCGCGTCGGGGGCCTTCATATTCGGTTTCGCAGATTCCTTCGCGACCGCTTTCGCGGGAAGGACACTGCTCGGTATCGGGATGGCATCGGTCCTCATGGGGAGCCTCAAGGTTTTTGTTATAGAGTTTCCTGCGAGAAGGTTCGCCATACTTTCGGGTACTATCATCGGCATCGGGACGCTGGGGAATATCCTCGCCACATCACCGCTGGCATACCTCAACGCAACAATAGGGTGGAGGCAAACGCTGATCTACGCGGGGGGCATAAACGCGGTACTCTCGATCCTCGTTTTCTGGGTTCTGAAAGGCAACGCCGGAAATACACAACAGGACGATCTGCCCCATAGCGTCCCGGATAAAAAAACAGGAATCGTGGAATCGTTCCGCCTGGTCGTGAGCAACCTGTCGTTCTGGCAGATAGGCGCTCTGGCGTTCTTCAGGTACGGCACGTTCGTCGCGCTGCAGGGACTATGGCTTGGGCCCTATTTCATGGACATAAAAGGCCTGACGCAGATGAAGACCGGCAGCGTCCTTATGATGCTGTCTATCGGGATGATCGTCGGCTCTCCGATCGCCGGGTACTTAGCGGACAGGGTTTTCCAATCGAAAAAGTCCGTTATTCTCACAGGGCTTATCCTTTACGCATTCTGCCTTGTGCCGCTTACAGGGATATTCGATATTGACAGCCCGTTCATATTTTCGGTCCTGCTGTTCCTTATCGGTGTATTCAGCAGTTTCGGAATGCTCCTGTACGCACACATCAAAGGTCTTTTTCCCCTCAGCATGTCGGCAACGGCCATAGCGGGGGTAAACTTCTTTGTTGTATCGGGCGGCGCTTTTTTCATGCAGGTAATGGGAAATACTATAGAGGCATTTGCGCAAACCGGCCATTCCTATCCGGCCCAGGCATATCACGCGGCATTCTCTATCTGCCTTGCCGGCATTATCGCCGGTCTTGTATTCTACGCCTTTTCGAAGGACCCTCGCGATCATCACTGAAGGCGTGCACAGCCTCTTATAACAATGAGGAAGTCCGGCCGCATCATTCCCCCTCACCCTGACCCTCTCCCGCAAAGGGGAGAGGGGACGAAGTTGCTATGGCCCTCTCCAGCGAGGGGAGAGGGGACGAAGTGGGTATGGCCCTCTCCCGCAAAGGGGAGAGGGGACGAAGTTGCTATGGCCCTCTCCAGCGAGGGGATAGGGAATGAGGGTGCCGGACGATACGCGGCATGGGTAATTGTTTGGTCATTGAATATTGGTGATTAATTGGAGCTTGGTTATTGGTGTTTGGTTATTCTCTATTTTATCGGGGCCGGCCTTGTCTACTTCTTGTCCTTCTCCTTCATTGCCATCAAGAGCCTCTCCGATGTTACGGGGAGCTCGGTGATGCGCACTCCGACGGCATCGTAGATGGCGTTCAGGATCGCGGGGATCGTGGGCATGATCGCCCCCTCCCCGACCTCTTTGGCGCCGAAGGGGCCGTTGGGCTCATTGCTCTCGACGATGATCGTCTTCACGTTGGGCATATCGAGGGCGGTGGGTATCCGGTATTCCCCCAGCGTCGGGTTCTCTATCTTGCCCTTGCCGTCGAACTTTACCTCCTCGAAGAGGGCCTCGCCCAGCCCCATGGAGAGGGAGCCCTGCATCTGCCCCTCTACGTTGGTGCGGTTGATGGCGAAGCCGCAGTCATGGGCGTCGGTCATGTTGTCCACGGTGACCTTGCCGGTCTCCATATCGACGGTGACCTCCACGACCTGCGCCGAGCATCCGTAGGCAGGGGATGTTCCTACTGCTGCCCCTTTATAGGAGCCTCCCAGCTCTCCCGGCTTGTACGCTCCGCCTCCTACCACAACCCCCTTCTCGAGGTAGGCAATGCGGGCCGCCTCCTTGAAGGTGAGCATGTCTCCGCCCGGCTGGTCGGGCCAGCCTCGGTGTTCCTTCTGGTATGCTGACCGCAATGCCGAAAAATTTACCTTTTTCTTAAAAAGGATCATTCCATCCTGTATGTCCATCGTATTGGCAGAGGTTCCCAGCTTCTCCGACAGCACTTCGAGGACCTGCCGCTTCACATCCTCTGCAGCCTGCTTGACGGCGTGGCCGGACATGAGGGTCTGCCGCGATGAATAGGCGCCGAGGTCGATGCCGTAGTCTGTGTCGCCGGAGTATACCTTCACGTCTTTAAGCCTGACGCCCAGCGCCTCCGCCGCGATCATCGTGAGGATCGTGTCGGAGCCCTGGCCGATCTCCGCAGAAGCGGTATAAAGATTGACGGTGCCGCCATCTTCAGACAATTTGATCATGGCGGTCGAGTGGAAGGTCTCTGAGCGGTATATAGGATAGCCGGCGCCTGAGACGAAGAATCCGCACGCCATGCCGATGCCCTTGCCCCTGGGGAGCTTTTTCTTTTTCTTCTTCCAGTCCGAGTTATTTCGCACCGCCTCTATGCACTCCTTCATGCCGAGGCTGCTCATGTTAAATTCATTGCAGGTCACGTCCCCTCTCTGCATCATGTTCTTCAGCCTGAACTCAACGGGGTCCATGCCGAGCTCTTCGGCGATAATGTCGAGCTGCTGTTCGAAGGCCGCCCGCGCAGCGACGCCGCCATGGCCGCGCTGTGCGCCGCAGGCAGGCTTGTTCGTGTAGACGCGGTATCCGTCGTACTTCATGTTGGGGAGCTTGTAAGGCGCCCCGAGGAGAGACCCCGCATAGTAGACCGTAGCAATACCGAAGCTTGAATATGCCCCGCCGTCAAGGTAGCATGTATTGTGGAGGGCAACGAGCCTTCCGTCCTTCTTCACGCCTGTGGTCAGCTCGTGGTAGAACTGGTGGCGCCCGCGCGAGTGCATGAAGACCTGCTCCCTGTTAAAAGTCATCTTTACCGGCCTCCCGGTCCTCATTGCAAGGAGAGATGCGGCAAGCTCAAGGGTGTTCGCCGATGCCTTCGGGCCGAACCCGCCGCCGACGTAAGGCTTTATAACCCGTACATTCCCTATAGGGACATTGAGGACCATAGACAAGGTTCTCTGGACATAATGGGGCGACTGGGTCGAAGTGTAGAGCGTCAACCGGCCATTAAGGTCAAAAACGGCAATACATGCCTGCGGTTCCAGAAAAGCCCCGTCTTGTCTCTTATTGGTAAACCTGTCTGTTCGTATATAGTCGCATCCCTTGAAGGCAGCGCGGACATGGCCGAACTCCTGGTGGACCTCAGCCCCGATGTTGCCCGGATAATCATCGTGGAGCTGCGGCGCCCCTTCCTTCATAGCCTCAAAGATGTCGAGAACGGGCGGTAATTCCCTGTAATCAACCTGGATCAATGAAACAGCCTCACGGGCAGTATCAGGGTCAGATGCTGCAACGGCGGCGATCTCGTCGCCGATGTATCTTGCCTTATTATGACAGAAGATCGTCTCATCATAGCGTGCGGGGCTTACGCCAAACTGGATACGTCCTGCCTCCTTAGCAGTGACAATATCGTGCACCCCGGGTAGTTTTTGTGCCTTCGTAGTATCTATATTGAGGATCTTTGCGTGTGCAAGAGGGCTCTGGAGAAGCGCGCCGTAGAGCATGTTGGGCATTGAGAGGTCATCCGCATACCGCGCATCGCCCGTCACTTTCGCCAGGGCATCTACCCTTGGAACCCTCGTATTGATCACGCTGTATTTTTTCATCCCCTTGTTCTCCCCCTCGTTTTCTTCATTGCCTTCGCTGCCGCCTGTACCGCCTCC
>DIWM01000038.1 GCA_002428485.1 Deltaproteobacteria bacterium UBA6106 | reverse complement strand
TGCTTCGCAAAAGACCGAGCTTCCTTGCCTCACGACGGTTTGCCCAAGGACATCCCGACATCAGCGCCGGCGAATTATCTGTGATAAAAGGAGGAGAATGATGGAGAAAAAGAGGGTATTATTCGTGTGCGTCCACAACAGCGCGCGAAGCCAGATGGCAGAGGCTTTTTTGGACAGCCTTGCGGGGGATAGGTTTGAAGCCCACAGCGCAGGCCTTGAACCGGGCGCTCTCAACCCCCTTGCCGTGGAGGCCATGAAAGAGACAGGCATCGACATCTCACAGAATCAGACAAAGAGTGCCTTTGACCTCTTCAAGAAAGGAGAGCTGTTCTCCTATGTGGTGACCGTCTGCGATGCAACGAGCGCGGAGACGTGCCCGATCTTCCCGGGGCTTGTTACGAAGACAATCCACTGGAGCTTTGAGGACCCTTCCGCCTTTACAGGCACCCATGAGGAACGGATTGAACAGACGAGAAAGGTAAGAGATGAGATAAAGCGTACGATCGAAGAATGGATCAGTGGATTGGAGGTTTGATTATGACCATGTCAGAAGCGAACAAGATGATAGGGTTTATTCGATCGCAACGATACATTATCACGGTCATCCTTGCCCTTACCGCCATTGTCATTGAGTATTACTACAGTATATGCGGCACCGCATGCTCATACCTGAGAGGAGATGTTTTTGGCATTGCATTGCAGCATATCGGTATCGGTTACATGACGGCAGTGATCGTGCTCGCCATTTTGAAAAAGGATACGTTTTTAATCATTTTACTTTCTGCCGGAGTAGGCATTGAGGTTTATCTCGTGGGATTTCAGGTCTGGTACACCACCTACTGCGATTATTGCCTGGCATTCGCGGCTGCACTTGTGCTGCAATTTTTTGTGAACTGCGACTGGAAGAGGAAAAGACTCATCGTATCATCCATGGTCATTGCGCTTGTTTTGTTCTCGATTGTTTTCAGAGGCTCTGCTACGCCGGCCTATGCGGACGATACCCCGCTTTCGGCCTTTGGAAAAGGGAAAGTAGCCGTGAGGCTTTACACCGATTATTTCTGCTCTCCCTGCAAGGCGATGGAGCCTTCGCTTGAGCCGGTTATTACTGACCTCGTTCAGAAGAACATCGTTACCTTCACCTTCGTCGACACGCCATTCTACCAACTCTCATCCCTCTATGTCCGCTATTTTTTATACGCCCTTAATGAGAAAAAGGATTTCGGGCATGGGATTGCAGTGCGGAACGCGCTCATAGAGGCTTCTAATAAGAAGATCGGCGATGCCGCCAAGCTGGAAGAGTTCCTGAAAGAAAAAGGCATCAAGATCAAACCCTTTGATCCAAAACCCACATTCGATCTATTCGGAAAATATCTCCGCGATGACAAGATAAAAGCAACACCGTCCTGTGTTATTGAAAAAGATGGAAAGATGGAAACTTCTGTGGGCGGGTTCGATATTATACAGGCGCTACAGAAGCTGAAAAAATGAAAAAAGGAGAAACCAATGAAACGATTTATCATCATTTCGCTTATCATTCTTTCAGGCATTATTTTCTATTCCTGCGCCGCAACCTGTCCGATCATCATACCGCCGGCAAGCGCCGGGCAGGGTCAGGGCAGCAAATAATACGTTTCTCTGTATCATCCGTGAAAGTTCCGTCTATCATAGCAATCGTCGGTGCGATTATATGGATATATTGTGGCATGGGAAACCTTGGGTCTGCTGTTAGTCAAAGGTGTTCAGGGCAAGAGACATTAATGCGGATGTATTGACGACACAACAAAGTCGTGGCTGACGAAAAGGGGTATTCGTGTGGCAGTATAAAATAGAAATTCAATCTGAATGATTCCCCGCAGCTTGCTGCGGGGAGGTTCATTAGCTGACGCAGGAGGTGTACCATGATCTATATCGTTTATCTCATCACAGGTTTTATTGCAGGCATAGTTGGAGGACTGCTTGGAACGGGAGGGTGCGCGTTGATAATGCCCGTCATTCGCTTCTACTTTCATTTTGACCCGGCAATCGCCGTGGGAACTACGCTCACTGCTGTGGTATTCACTGCCGCTTCAGGGGCTATCCAGCACTACAGAATGAAGAACGTCGACAAGGAAACATCCCTTCTCACCGGATACAGCGGAGTCCTGGGCGTTATCATCGGGTCCGTCATCTTTGGTTACATAAAGAGCCATGGTCCGGTTATCGACCTGATCCTGGGTATCGCCTTTATCATTGTCTCTCTCAGGATGCTCTACGAAGGGATATTCGGATCAAAGATGCCCGAACAATCGCCAGTTATTCCAGGAAAGCCTTTGTCGAAGACTATTCTGGGCTCTATAATAGGGACATTAACAGGCATAATCGGCCTCGGCGGCGGATACGCTCTTGTTCCTTCGTACATTTATTTTTTTAAAGCGCCTGTCAAGCTTGCTATAGGCACATCCATGGCCGCCTTTGTCTGGATGGCATTGATCGGGGCTGCTTTTAAGATTTACCAGGGCGTGGTTGATTTCCCCTCAGCGATCACGCTGGGGATAGGTGCGCTGGTCGGTGCGATATTCGGGGCAAAGCTGATCGCAAAGTTCAAGCCCAATGTCCTGAAGGCATTGTTTGGGATCCTCTTTCTCTACGTATCCCTCAAGTACATCCTGATCTTCTTTGGCATAACGATATAAAATGAATACGGATAAGTCATTAGCGCAGCGTCGGGCTTGTTGCTCGAGACTAACCTCGCAATGAAACCGTTCCTATAGCGAAGCGTTGTGAGGCAATTAACCCGTAAAATGTGAAAGGTAAAAGGTGAAATGTTCAAAACTTCTTACGTTTCACCTTTCAAGGATCGTTTCTTTTGCCTCTTACCTTTCACCTTTCACTGACTTTATTGAGCGTGTTTGCGGGGAAGAGCCCGACACTGTGTTCATCCTAATGGAAAATCTGGGATGAATAAATTTACCCTAAAGCAAAAAATACACGATTAATTTTGCTTTGATGCAAATAATTTATCGAGCTTCAGGGGTATCCGGCGGCGTATTGCCGTCTTTTTCTCTGTTGTGCACCTCAATGAACTCCTCATATTCCTTCAGCAGGACATTCCTGTAATCCCGCCGGATAACCTCTGAGGTGGGGACATAATTGCCCATGGCCTCCAATCCGGCAATGATCTCATCCGCGGTTTGTCTATTTGCCTTTTTTCCGACAGAATAGAGCTCCGCCATTATCTCGTGGAGATTGCTCACTGCGACCTGTGTTCCATCAATAAACCTGAGTGTCTTCCGACTAACTGTCGGAGCGTTGGGATCCACTCAGGTAACTCAGCCTATCACTTGAAATATAGACATGTTTTGCCACCTCCTCGTAATGTATCTGTCATTAGTATACCAGCCATTCGACGCAATATCCAGCGATCGTACTATACGTCAAACACACTAACGGCAGCACCCCTTGCCTGACACAATTGTCGACCCGCCACTTTCTCTTTGGAAAAGATTGCCGAGATCTGCCTTGGCGGGATATTGAAAAAAATGAATAAAATGGTTATTGTTGGTTATTGATGTATTTTATGGAAAGCGTACAGCCTATGGAGGAAGCTATGGAGCTGATAAAGGCAGAGAATGTAAGCAAAGAGTATCAGGTGGGCGAGGTTGCGATACGCGCATTAAACGATGTGAACTTCGCAATAGAACCTGCCTCGTTCATTTCTTTTGTGGGTCCCTCGGGGAGCGGCAAGACAACCCTTCTTAATCTCATCGGCTGCCTCGACAAGCCCACGGAGGGGAGGCTTACCGTCGCCGATACCGACGTGGCCGGCCTTGATCGCAGGCAGGGAGCTGCCTTCCGGGGAGAACATATCGGCTTTATCTTTCAGGATTTCAATCTCATGCCCGTCCTTACCGTCTACGAAAATATTGAATATCCTCTTCTCATGGTTCAGAACGTGGCGGCGGCAGAACGGGAAGAAAGGGTCAGGAAGCTCCTTGATGCGGTGGGGATGCTGGACCAGAAGGATAAATACCCTGACCAGATATCGGGAGGCCAAAAGCAGCGCGTAGCAGTAGCGCGGGCGCTTGTCACGAACCCGAAGCTTGTCCTCGCCGATGAGCCCACGGCCAACCTTGATTCAAAGACCGCCTATATGATAATCGACCTCATGAAAAAGATGCGGGACGAGTTCAAAACGACCTTTATCTTTTCTACCCATGACCAGAAGATCGTGGGAGAGGCAGAGATCATATATACCCTTGTGGATGGGGCAATTGCAGGCAGGCAGGTGAAAGGAGGGAACGACAATGGGTAATCTCTTTAAAATAGCCCTGCGAAACCTAAGGCGCTACAGGAGAAGGACGGTCCTCACCGCATCGCTCATTGCCATAGGCGTTCTTTTTGTCCTTGTCTTTGTCGCCGTATCCGGTTCGTTCAAAAATATGATCATAGGCCAGATCACCGATTCCATGCTCGGTCATATCCAGGTTCACCGCAAAGGATATGTGGCTTCAATCGATAATTTGCCCCTTACCTTGAATATGAAGCCCGAGGCTATGGCAAAGCTGGAGAAGACATTCCAGGGGATGCCGGAAATAGCCGCCTACTCGCCGAGGATAAAATTCGGCGGCATGTTCAGCAGCTTCACGGAGACGACCAATATAAGGCTCAACGGTGTATATCCTGAGAAGGAACTGAAAACGCTCCCCCTCCTTGCTTCGAGGATCGTGGAGGGCGAAAAGGCGATCAGGAAAGGCGAAGTTATCATACCGGAGCTGATCGCAAGAGGGATGAAATTGAATGTAGGCGATACGATAGTGATCATCGCCACCAACAAAGACGGTTCGGTGAATGGAAAACAGCTTCGTGTTGGAGGCGTCCTTGAGAGCGCTACGGGACCGGGAGGAAGGGACGGCTATCTCCACATTGAAGATGCCGTGGAGATACTCAGGATGGATGCGATAGAGATCAGCGAGATCGCGTTACGTCTTAAGGATTTTGGAGAACTTAACGCTGTCAACGATACATTGAACGCTGTGCTTTTGGGCGAAGTGAATAAACAGGGAAAACCTGCTTTCGAGGTCCATACCTGGGAAGGCCTTTCACCGTTTTTCAATATTGCTCGAATGATCGACATCATGACCTTCTTTATCAAGCTTATGCTTATCGCTATTGTGCTTGTGAGCATTATGAACGTTATGATAATGGCTGTGTATGAGAGGATACGGGAGATCGGCACGATCTCCGCGATCGGCACTATGCCGGGGAAGATCCTCTCCATGTTTCTTATTGAGGGATTTTGCCTTGGCGTCTTCGGCGCCATAGTCGGCAACGCAGCAGGGTTGATCATCATCTTTATCCTCAAAGCGGTTAAGGTCACCTTTGAATTTGGCAGGCAGACCGGGCTTGTGCTCTCGCCGACGATAGACGTATCTGATCTCTTCGTTGTTTCCCTGATCGTCATAGGGGTGGCGATCATCGGAAGCCTCCAGCCTGCGTTCAAGGCCTCGCGGATGGAGCCGATCAAGGCGCTGAGGCATGTATGATTAAGGTGAAAGTGAAAAGTGAAAGGTGAAAGGAGATAAAAAATGAGAAAGATTCTAGTCGTCATTTTATTTGTCCTGGCAACTGCTATGCCGGCATATGCCGTTGACGGGACCAAGCTTCTTCAGCAGATCGACAGGAACCTGAGCCCGGAATCGTATGAGTCCTACCGGAAGATCATCAACGTCGAACCGGACGGGAGAAAAAAGGAGTTCACCTACTATACGGTGAAAAAAGGGAGGGAAAAGGTGGCAGGTCTGTTTGTCGCGCCGGCAAGCGAAAAGGGAAGGACCACGCTCAGGCTTGGCGACAACATGTGGCTCTATATTCCAAACGTTGGGAAGCCGGTCCGCATCACGAGCCTCCAGTCGGTCGTCGGAGGCGTCTTCAACAATTCAGACATACTGAGCCTCGATTATGCCGTTGAATATAACGCGGAAAAGGTCGAGGAACAGGGCAAGGAGTATCTCCTCCATCTGAAGGCGAAAACGAAGACCGTTGCCTATGACAGGCTGAAGATGTGGGTACAGAAAGAGAAAGCCCTGCCTGTAAAGATCGAATGCCTCACCGAGGCAGGCATGCTCATCAAGACCCTCTATTTCAAGGACGTGAAGGATTTCGGCGGCGGGATAGTAAGGCCTGCGGTGCTCGAGACAGACAGTCCTCTCTATAAGGATTACAAATCGATCATGATATTTGCAAAGATCAAAAAGAGAGATTTCAAAGATGAGGTCTTCACGCTGACCTTCATGCCGAAGATGGAATCGTTACGGTAAGACTACTGTGAGAGGGGTCAGGGGTCAGGGGTCAGGGGTCAGGGGTTTTTTAAAGGCGTTTGCTTTTTGCATTTTCTTTTTCACCTTTCACCTTTCACCTTTCACCTTTCACGTATTATTTGCGGCGGAGTATACATTCGATGTCTCGGAAATAGAAAAGAAGCCCTATCACGTCGGCGGCTATCTGGAGTTTTACCCGATAGTCTTCGGCCTTGATAAGAATGCCGCCCTCTATAAGCTCAATTTTTATGACCGGGATGCAGGGGGCACGAC
This sequence comes from Deltaproteobacteria bacterium UBA6106, assembly GCA_002428485.1. Classification (GTDB taxonomy): domain Bacteria; phylum Desulfobacterota; class Syntrophorhabdia; order Syntrophorhabdales; family Syntrophorhabdaceae; genus UBA5609. The sequence goes on along the minus strand of DIWM01000038.1, from coordinate 140,022 downwards.
AGAACAATACAACGGCACGCTGCAACTGGAAGGGAGCCTGGAGAAGGGCATCTCTAGGCTGTACGTAAAGACCTATACGAATTATCTCAACTCCTATCAATACGAGACCACGAAAACAAACATCTTCGAAGGATACCTGTCACTCAAGCCATCCTCCTCCTTGATAATGGATACAGGGAAGAAGACGATGAACTGGGGCAAGGGCTATGCCTGGAACCCCGCTGCCTTTCTCGACAGGTCCAAGGATCCCAACGACCCCGAGCTTTCCCGCGAGGGATTCATTGTTGCATCCGTCGATTATACGAAGAGCTTCACAGAGGGACATTTAAAGACATTTTCCTTCACGCCCGTCCTCATTCCTGCTTATTCAGGCGTCAATGATGATTTCGGAGAGGTGGACCATCTGAATTTCGCCTCAAAGTTTTACTTCCTCTTCCTTGATGCGGACATTGATTTTATGTTCCTCACCGGCGGGAGCAGGACTACCCGTTACGGGATGGACTTTTCAAAAAATATCACGACGAACCTGGAGATACACGGAGAGTGCTCTCTGATAAACGGGTACACGCAAACCTCAGTGGACGGCAGCGGCAACACATCACGATCAACCTATGATGCCGTCAACTACCTCATCGGCTTGCGGTATCTGTCACAACAGGATACCACCTTCATCCTTGAATATTATCATAACGGCACAGGATACAGCCCCAAAGAGATGAGGGACTATTTCTTGTTCGTCGATAAAGCTTACGGCATGTATACCGCAACCGGGAATCCCGGCATGCTGAACAAGGCGATCAATCTCACGCAGAATATGTACGGGCGGATGAACCCGGGGAAGAATTATCTCTATCTCCGCATCAGCCAGAAGGACCCCTTTGATATACTGTACTGGACGCCCGCGGTCACGATGATCGCCAATGCAGACGATAAAAGCTTTTCGCTTATGTCCGAGTTGACCTATACAGGGATCACCAATTTTGATTTTCGTTTGAGGGGAGGGCCGATCGTCGGCACCCGCGGCAGCGAATACGGGGAGAAACAAAACGACTACCGGGTGGATTTCAGGGCCAGGTATTATTTTTAGCTGTTTCTTTTGCACGACCGAAGGAGCGCATAGAGATCTTCTTCCTTTGCAGTTCCTTGTTCCACTGCCTGAAAGGGATTTCTTCCCATCTTTTTTACCGCGTCGAGCGCCTTCTCAACAGAAAATCCGCGCCCGTAAACAAGCCATGCGGCATGGACAAGGCCCGTTCTTCCCCTTCCACCTGCACAGTGAACAACTATGGGCTTACTTTCCGAATCGGATTCTTTTAAGAAAAGAAGGATCTTCTTCAGCATCTCCGTCCTGCAAAGATGGTAATCCTCTACAGGCGCATCCAGAACGCAGGTGTTTCCAAACTCTTCCCTGTATGCCTTAAGCAGGTCCACCATGAAGTATCCGAGCTGGCTCGGGGCAAGAAGGGAGCATACGCGCATAATGCCTCTCTCTTTCATAAAGGATATCCATCGCCTTACGACGCTTTCCGGTATTGAGCGCGCTCCGTAGCCCGGCATATGGGCGCCGAACACGATACTCTCTTCCACGCATGCGGGGCCGAATGCTAATTCGAGAGGTTTTCTGATGGATTGAGAGATCTCGACAAGACTTTCCCTGTCAAGATAGCCGGGGCCTTCAGGCGTTTTCTTTTTCATCTTCGGGTCTATTTATTCAATATACCAGAGAATCGACCGCGCATAAAGCAGCGACATCAATCCGGATGATTCCCCGCAGCTTGCTGCGGGGTGACACTGTTCCCTCTCCCCCCGCGGGAGAGGGTAGGGTGAGGGGGCATGATCATGCCGTTTTTATCCTCTGATACCTCGAAGCTTGCTGCGGGGTAGTTCGTTTTGACCTTCCACTATGCTGCAAAACATGGTAAAATCTTTTCACGGCGATGGGGTCCGCCGCATAAACGCCTCTGAGGGCTGATGACTCCTACCATAACAAGGCCCTTTCTATAAAAGACACCATAGAAAAAGCAACGTTTACCATAGGGCCTGTGGAAGGATTGAAGTATGGGACACGCAAACGACCCCGCCCGGAAAGACCAGGCAGACCTGCTCGCCCTGATCGGCGATATCTGCAGCCAATACAGGATTGCCTCCCTTGACCGTCAGCTTGATGCCTGCAAGGGGCTTTTTGTTGAGAACCCCCTCATCGACATCGCGATCCTCGGACAGTTCAAGGCAGGCAAGAGCTCCTTCATCAACAGCTTCATCGGAAAGCCGATCCTGCCAGTGGGTGTTATCCCCGTCACAACCGTTATTACCCGCCTCCAGTACGGTGTGAAAGAGAGGGCCGTCGTCTCCTTTTTCGACGGAAGGAGCACAGAGGTCGGATTCGATGAGATCGAGGACTTTATCGCCGAGGTAAAAAACAGGGCGAACGAGAAGAACGTTGAAGTGGTGGATATTGAGATATCTTCGCTCGAACCATACCGGGGCTTGCGGTTTGTCGATACACCCGGCCTGGGAAGCATCTTCAAATACAACACCGAGATATCGCAGGAATGGCTCCCGGAGGTGGGGACCGCCATCGTCGCCATCAGCGCGGATAGGCCTCTGTCGGAGAATGACCTCAACCTTATCCAGGAGCTGACGGAATACACGCCGAATGTAGTACTGCTCCTCACGAAGGTTGACCTCCTCAGTGAAGAGCAGCAGGGCGAGATGGTGAATTTCGTCAAAAGCTCCCTGAAAAGGGAGTTCAACCGGGATTTCAAGGTTCTCCTCTATTCGACGGTCTCCGAGACGGAAGTTTACAAGCGCTTCCTTGATCAGATATTCATGAACCTTTCCCGAAACAGGGAAACGGAGTTCACCGGGATAATGCAGCACAAGATACGCTCCCTTGCGAGGCAGTGCCAGGGATATCTTGAGATCGCCCTGAAAACGGCAGCCCAGGCAGACCAGGACCGGGAGGAGCTAAAGAGTCTTATCCTCGACGAGAAGGTGAACTACGACCTGATACGGTCGGAGATATTTCTCCTGGCGCGCGACAGCAAGCTCCAGACGCGAACGCTGATCGCAGCGCACCTTGAGGGCAACCACCAGGGGCCGCTTACAAAGAGGCTTCTCGAGAAGCTCAAGGAGGCGATGCCTGGATGGAAGGGGAATCTCTGGAGACTCACCCGCCAATATGAGGAATGGCTCATGGAGACGATGACGGTGGAGATGGACCACATCTCAAGGACAGAGTACAGGCATTTTTTCGGGAGCCTCAAAAAGGCCCACAGCAGCATTTCCCGATCGATAGAGCTCTTCAGGGGGCTTCTCGACCGCAACATCGAAAAGGTGCTGGGGATACGCTTAAGCAGCCTTGACTGGGTCATTGACGTCTCCGAACCGACGCATCCCGACGTGGCCTTCACGAAGACCTTCGATTTCCACTTCGACCTCCTCTGGTTCTTCTTCCCCATGTTCATCTTCAGGGGCGTCTTTGAAAGACACTTTCTCAAGCAGATACCTCGCGTCGTCGAGATTCACCTGTCGCGGCTTGCCTACCAGTGGGAGGTAAGGATCAACAGAACAATCGATGAGATTGAGGAGCAGGCGCTTCAATACGCAAGCAATGAGATTTCGACGATCGACGCCATCGTCTCAAAGACCGTGGGAGATACGGAGAAGATTCGCAGCATGATGCTCGACCTTCAAAAGGGCGTGAAGACGTTAGAATCTTAGAGGTGAGAGCTTTGCACAAAAGTCAAGACTATCATGCAAAGTGGTGCAAAATAGTTGATACTTCCTTTCAGGCCTGCCTCCGGCCCCTGCATGGCACTCCCGCAGTCAATCACTTCCGAGTCAAGATCGGGAGGCGGTTCTTCGTCAAAGGTGAGGTCTAATCCCGGTGTGAAGTAGCTTCCTCGTCGACCCAGTCCTCTTCTGTATAGGACATTCCTTGATGCTGTTTGTCTTGTAGAATTCGGCCGCTTCTTTGCGCGGATTATCTACCGGGGATGACTGGCCCGTCAATTCCATACCGGCTTGAAAGCGATGCTTCTCGTGCGCCCCCTCTCCCTGACCCTCTCCCGCGAGGGGAGAGGGAATATTGTTGCTATGACCCTTTTTCCGCAGAGGGGAGAGGGAACAGGACAACCATCGCAATGGGGTGAATGATCGCATCCTCTCTCCTGAGAGGGAACGGGGCTGAAAGCCGGGTGCTGATGTTATTCCACGAGGATGTCGATGATGTCCCGTTCTCTTAAAAGGCGCCTTTTCCATGTGTTGATCCGGGGAACGATGTAGGGGAGGAGCCTCATCGAGTAATAAGGCGGAAGAAGCGGCAGGCCTGCTAAGTCCCCGAAGATGACCAGCATAAAGAGGTTGTCAATATCCCCCTTTTCTTTTTGCAGGTCGCGATGGAGCTCATAAGTAGTGAATCCGTAGAGGACCTCCCTGATGGTCTTCGGAGAATCCTTGAGTTTCTTTTTGAAGCGGGTGATCAGCGGGTCCATTTTTTTCTATTCCAGGGAATCATCAAATTCCTCAACGTATCGCAGCCTCCTTAACTTAATTATTACAAAAACTTCCTTGCCGATGTCAAGGTTCATCTCGTCAAAGGTCTCCATAGGCAATTCGGTCAAAAGGCTGTTCCCGTTAACATCTACCTTTATCCTTACCACCGAACGAAGGGGGACAATCTCTGTAACCGTTGCTCTGTAGCGGTTAAGCGCAGGCCCCGGCGGCTTCGTGTCTGATATGTAAATATCGTGGGGCGGGATGGCGATCTTCTTTATCGTACTCCCTTCGTAAGGGAGCACGATGGTCATGTTGCCGGAGACGACCTCGATGAGGCCCGAGGAGAGGACACGGCAATCATCGCAATCGAGGATGTTCGGCATGCCGATAAATTCCGAAACCATCTTTGTCTTTGGGTTAAAAAGGATATCGCCCGGCCTGGATATCTGTTCGATCGTGCCTTTGTGAAGGATGGCGATCCTGTCCGCTACCTCCTCTGCTCCCAGGAGATCGTGCATAACAAAGATCGCTGTTATCTCGAGTTTCTTCAATAAGGCGCACAATTCTATCCTCAGATATTTTGAGGTTTGGCTGTCAAGACTTGCTGTCGGCTCGTCGAGCAGGAGGATCTTCTGAAAAGGGGCGATGGCACGGGCGATCGCCACCCTTTGTTTTTCGCCGCCGCTTAAGCTCTGAGGGTATCTTTTCTCAAGTCTGCCTATATGAAGGGCATCCATCAGTTCTTTTACCCTGTTCGTGATCGTTGTTTCAGGGTACTTTTGTATCCTGAGGCCGTAGGCTATGTTGGATGCTACATCGAGGTGAGGGAAAAGGGCGAGGTCCTGAAAGAGATAGCCCACCCCCCGTTTATGAGGCGGTGTATTGTCCATCTTACTGCCGTCAAAAAAGACTTCTCCTTTATAATCCGTCAACCCCGCTACGATGTTGAGTATTGTTGTTTTGCCCGCCCCGTTGGGCCCTACAAGGGCAAGGAGCTCTTTGTCCCCGATCGTGACATTGATATCCTTCAGCACATGTTTTTGAATGTTTTTCAGTTCGATGAGCGGCATTTCAGCGCCTTTTAAAAACCTCTCTTATCCTGTAAATGATGATGCCTTCCTGGTCAATAGCCGCACGCCGTAAAGGATGCCAAGCCCTATTGTTATCAGTATGAGAACCAGAACGGCTGTGCCTTCTATGTCCGCGCTCGCAAGCCTCATGAAGATGGCGATAGGTATGGTCTCTGTCTTCATGGCCATGGAACCTGCGATGGTAATGGTGGCGCCGAATTCCCCCAGTGCCTTTGCCCACGTCAAGATCGATGCGGCAATGATCCCTTTTTTGCTTAAGGGGATCGTTACAGTGAAGAATGCCTTCGCGGGCGATGCGCCGAGCGTTCTCGCCACTTCTTCGTACCGAACTGGGATTTCATCCATGGCAGCCTTGATGAGCCGGATGGCAATTCCGACGGTGGTAATGAACTGTGCGAGGAATATCCCGCAGATCGTAAAGACGAACTGGACGCCTTTTTCCTGGACAAAGACCCCGGGAGGGGTATTGAAGAAGATAAGCACGACGGCGCCGAGCGCTACCGGCGAAATGATCATGGGGAGCTCAAGGATCGTGTCGATCAACTGCCTGCCCGGGAAGCGGAACCGCGACAGCGCATACGCCGACGGAATAGCAAAAAACACAGATATAAGCGTTGCCACCGTGGCGGTAAAAAGGCTCAGGCGTATGGAGAAAAGGGTCCTTTCCGACGCAAGGGTCTCAAGAAAAAGCTGCCCGTTGTAGAAGTAGAAGAGGGAGAGGATGAGCACCCCATACACGATGAACACGACAAAGCTCATCGATATGGCGAGCTTCTTGAAGGTCATTTTTTCAACCATCCCTCGATGGCCGTAAATTCGCCCCCGATGGGTTTCTTCGCTCCTACCCAGCGGAAGGCCTCATCGGGTGAGCCGAAGTAATGGTTCTTCCGGAAGATAGTCTTCACTTCTTCAGATGAAAGGAAAAGGATGAATTTGTCGGCCTCCTTTCTGTTGCCCGTGTAAGAGATCACTGCTGTCTGACCGGCGCCTATCCGCGAGACTTCGCTCGTTTTCAATTTTATTGTCCCCACCTTATCAGGATACCATCCCTCGAGGAAGTGAAAACCTATGATCGCATCGACCTGTTTGAGGACGACGAGCGTTGCAAGCTTATTGAAATCCTCCACGTAGGTAACGATATTTTTCCTGATTGTATTTTTCTCTTCGACTGAAAGATTTTTCTCGATAATCTCAACAGCGATAGCGCCGATATAGACGATCTCGGGGTTTGCAAGTCCGACCTTGATCCCCGGTTTCGCGAGGTCTTTTAGCGCCTGAATGTTTTTTGGATTTCCATTCTGCACATTGATGCAGGGCGCCACAAAGGCAATGTCCTTGATCGACTCCGGAACGATAACGCCCTTTGTTTTTGCCCTTTCCATAATATCCGGTGAGGGGACAACGAAGACGTCGCCCCGCCTCGAGAGCAGGATCTGGCTGAAGAGTGTGCCGACCCCGCCATAGTTGACATTTACCTCTGTGCCGGTCTTCTGCTGGTAGAGCTTAACGATATCCTCCATGGGACGCTTGAAGGCGGCGCCGCAGAAAACCAATAGAGGTTCTTTGCTTGAGGCATGGCTTGTTAAAAAAAAGATAGAGAGAAGAGATAAAATAACGAAGAGCGATATTTTTTTCCGCATGGGTTCCTCCTTTTTTTAATGTCCGCAGGGGCAATACCGTTCGAAACCGCATGCCTTGGCAACGCCCGCTACGGAGACGCCGTAAAAGATGACCGGTTTATCCCCGATAAATTTTGTTATAGTGCCGTTCACGCAGGTAGAGCCGGTGGCGAGGACGACGTCGCCCCAGGAAAGTACCTCTTCTGTGGCGTCCGGACCCTCAATAACCAGATTAAATTTTTTCTTTCCGATGTTGTCCTCGTCGAGGTCGAGGACGCGGATCGGGAATGAGCCGGAAAGCTGCTCGATCATGGCAGGTTGAAACCCGACGAAGGCGATGCGGGGGCTGCCGAATTTTTCTCTCACCGTTTCAACGAGCTGGCGTGAGCAGGAAGCAGGTTCTTTGTCCCTGCAGTGCACAGAGCCTTCTACAAGGCCGAGGGCTCGCATGACGGCGTTGAGGCTTGCTATGAAAACCGCCCTCTGAAAATTGTTTGTCAGGGGAAGTCCGATGATATCCCGCAAGGTCCCTTCGAATTGGCCGGGCATATCGGTGAATGCGTGTCCCTTTGCCTCTCTGAAGACAGCCTCGACCATTACCTCTTTTCCTTTCAAAAGCGGGTAATCGTCACGATCGGGCGTTCCGATCGCCTCCTTGGCCGTAAGCGTCCGTGCGGAAACGACGGCAATATGCTCATCCATCATTCCCCCGGAGATTTTTGTGAATTCAGTTTTTAGTTCGTTATACAGATTCATTGCTTCTCTCCTCTATTCCCGGCTGACCGGCAACATTATTTTTAATTGGTCATTTTTACAACGTTATATACCAATGGGAACAACGATATATTAGAGAAAATGAGAGATGTTGTCAATGATAATGTAATCGTTCTGAAGGCAGTATATCGTCGTTCGTATATAGTTCGAGGTTCTAACAAGCGTTCGGCGCCAGTCCTTTGGTGTTCGGTAAGAAATACCGCTCATGGTTCACAGTTGACGGCTTGCGATAAAATTCTGTTGTTTTAAAGGGTTGCCATTGCTATAAATAGAGTAATGACAGACAGAGGTGTGGAAACTGACGAAAAAAAGATGTTGCTGGAAAGGATAGAATCAGGATATTCGTTGCCTGCGCTGTCGGTTGTCGCCATTAAGCTTGTAGAGCTTGCTTCAGATGATTCATGCTCCGTAAATGACCTCACCTCATTGATCGAAAAGGACCCTTCCCTCGCAGCCAATCTGTTGAGGATGGCGAACAGCGCTTTCTTCAGGACAACGGAACCGGCCGCAACACTCCCGCAGGCGATCATGCGGGTAGGCTTTCATCAGCTAAGGATAATGGCCCTGTCGCTTTCTTTGAGAAATACATTCCCGATGGGCAGGGCAGGCGCTATGGATTATGAGCAATTCTGGCGCATTTCGCTCTACAGAGGGTTGCTGGCTCAGTCCCTGTCAGATCATATGCAACTAACAAATGGAGAAGAGGCTTTTTTGACAGGCCTTATCCTTGAGATCGGCCTCCTGATCTTTTTTGATATATTTTTGAAACATAAGAGCGAAGGCGAAGAATTGGATTTTTATCGCCTTGAGGAACTTCTGACCTGGGAGAAAGAACACTATGGTATTGATCACCGCGAGATAGGTGAAGCAGCGCTGCTTCACTGGAAGTTTCCGGACAGGATCGTTGAAACCCAGAGATTCCGGCGCATAAAGATCGGGGACGGCGATATCATTCCTCCGCTCGCGCGGGTTTGTGAGATAGCGAGGACCTTGGCTGAAAAGATGCTGCATCATAAAAAAGATTTCCACGACCTTTTTACCGAAGCAAGAGAGACTTTCGGGATCTCCGATGAGATCGTCAATGACAGCATCGTAGCTTCTTTGGAGCAGGTAGAGGAGATAGCGGGCAGCCTAAGGCTGGAATTGAATAAGGAACGAGATATGCTGGAGATTATGGAAAAGGCGAACCGGACGCTTGGCATGATCTCAGAGAAGGTCTCGCAGGTCCGGATGGAGCAGCCGTTGCCGTCCTTTGATGCGCTTGATGCGAAAGGCAGTGAGAAGGATGCTGTAGCCTACACCCTTCAGGCGGTCGCCCACGAGATCAAAAATCCGCTCGTCGCAGTTGCGGGGTTTGCAAAACGCCTCGCAAAGAAGATCGATCCTGATTCAGAAAATGGCAGGTATGTTCAGATTATCCTCGAAGAGGCCATGAGGCTCGAGGCAAAGCTGAAGGAAATGAATAAAGCGGCTCATGGCTGATAGCTCATAGCTGATAGCAAAGACAAAACAGGTTTGTGCTCTTGCCATGAGCTATGAGCTATCAGCCGACTTAATGAAATATTTTTTGAATTGCCCTGTGATTTATGTTACTAATGAAATGAATTAGGCGCATTTTCGGCGGACAATGGAAAAGATAAGGACATTAAGGGGATTCAGGGATATCCTTGGCGAGGATATCGGAAAATTTAAGCGCATAGAAGATGCGTCGAGATGTTACCTCGACCTCCTCGGTTTTGCTGAGATCGCGACGCCGGTCCTTGAAAGCACGGACCTCTTTATCAGGAGCATTGGCGACACAACGGATATCGTGGAAAAGGAGATGTTTACCTTTACCGACCTTGGGGGCGACTCGCTAACGCTCAGGCCTGAGGCTACAGCGGGGGTTGTCAGGGCATACCTGCAGGCAGGCATGTACGCGAAAGAGAGAATAAGCAAGATATTCACCATAGGGCCTATGTTCCGGCACGAAAGGCCCCAAAAAGGAAGGTTCCGGCAATTCCATCAGGTTGACGTGGAGGTCTTCGGCACCGATGACCCATTTATCGATGCGGAGCTGTTATGGATGATCTCCCTCCTTCTGGCGGACCTCGGGGTAAAAAGGTACTCAATGGAGGTCAACAGCGTTGGCTGCAAGCTTTGCAGGGAAGAGTTCAGGACTGTCCTTGTGTCCTTTTTTGAGACAAGGAAGGACCGCCTGTGTGAGGACTGCCTGAGACGGCTTTACAAAAACCCTCTCAGGATATTCGATTGCAAGAATGCGCAGTGCATAGAGGTCAATAGCGAATCGCCGCTCCTGTTCGATTATCTCTGCACTGAGTGCGGCAGCCATTTTAACAGCTTCCTCGCCTATATGAACAGTTTCGGGGTTCCTGTCACGGTGAATAAACGGCTTGTTAGGGGGCTCGATTACTATACAAAAACTGTGTTCGAGATCACTTCGGATGAGCTGGGCGCCCAGAAGGCCTTTACGGCCGGAGGACGTTACGACAACCTTGTGGAGGAGATGGGAGGCCCGAAGACCCCCGCAATTGGTTTTGCTATAGGTATGGAGAGGCTGGCGCTCATCGTGGGCGGCGGCGAACGTCCCCGGAAACCGGTCTTTTTCTTTGCCTATCTCGGAGAGAAGGCGAAGGCATATCTTGCCCCGATGGTAAAGGCCTTTGTCGACCAGGGATTACCGATACGCTATTCCTACGAAGGAAAATCCCTTAAATCCCAGATGCGGTATGCTGACGGCCTGGGCGCTGATTTCGTGCTGATCCTCGGCGATGAGGAGATAAACAGGAAGGCGATCGTTGTAAGGAACATGAAGGACAAAGATCAGTTTGAGTTGCCGCTCGATCCATCGGGACTCGCCGTGGAGCTCAAACAGCGATTTCATAAAGAATAACAGATAGCCGTCAGCATGTTATCAAGCACTAATATCTAAGCACCAAATCCTAAACAATATCAAAACTCAAATATCAAATGTTCCAAACGAATGCATACAGGCCGCGTTTTGAATTTTGAACATTCGAATTTGTTTAGGATTTAGAAATTAGGATTTAGGATTTAACTACGATATACGCTATCAGTTGGTAATCTATTCTTCAGGCGTCCCGAATATTCTGCTCCGGTAGATGATATACGTAAGGATAATGGCGAGGGCGAACCTGAAGGCTATTAAAATAATACCGTTTGCTCCTATGACAACAAAGATAAGCGTATCTTCGATGATGGCATGGCAGATTGAGAGGAAGAGAAGGATGAGGAAGGCCTCCTTTTTACCTACATTTGATGTGCGGATCGAGTGGATGATGACGCCGGCCCCATAGGTCAGGCCGATGATGATGCCTGTCACGAGGGGAATGAAGCCGCTTCCGGATATTCCGAGGAAGGCAAAGCGTCTTTTTGTAAGCTTCGAATCCCTGCCTTTCAGAAATTCATAAAAGATACTGAGAGGCAGTATGATGAAAAAAAGCTTGACGGATAAGATCAATGAATCCTTAAGGGCTACGAGAACAGTTTCCATATAACGTTCAATATCACTCCTGACAGCAGGCTGAAAAAGACCCGAACAGACATTAAAAGCCATGCATTTACGCCGGTCTGTTTTGTGACGGCAGTTTCAAGGGGAAGGCTGTGGGATATTCCGAGTATGAGGGCTGCGATAGTTATGTCCTTCGACGACAGCTCAAGGGGGGCGATCACGGCGATTGCGGCATAAAGATTGATGAAGTATCCGGCCATGAGGCCGAGGGCGGCCTCTCCCGGCAGTCCGATAAGCTGCATGAAGGGTTTGAAAAAATCGCTTATGACGGCAATGAAGCCCGTCTTTTTTATAAATTCTATGACGATATAGAAGGGCACTATTACCTTTGCCATGGTGAAGGTAATAGAGACGCCATTGATGAAGCCCCTCCTCAGAACCGGTAAATAATTATCCATTTTTATTCGCTGGTATATGATAACCGAATATGCTGCCCCTGTCACCTTTTGTACATTAAGGACACAAAAATAAGGTGCGCAAAGTTCCTGTATGTTCCCCTGGGCAGGACAGCGCTTCGTGTTGAGTCTGCTTTTTCAAAAAATGTTGCCTGATATCCAAGATCGACCTTGAAATGGCCATGGCTTATTGTCGTCCCCAGGGTAAATATATTTCTCGTGGCATCGGGCAACTCGGGCCCCAGCGTCTGTGCCGGCACGGGGCTCTTATCATGCATATATCCGCCCCTGATCTCGAAGAATTTTGTCCACCGATAATTAAAACCGAAGGCAAGGCTTGGCGAATTTCTCCATTTCTTAGAGTAGTATGCATTGGCTGTTCTGTCGTCTGAGGTAACCCTGTATCCCCGTAAAGACGACCAGCCGGTGTAGAGAATATCCCCTTCGAGCGTCAGGGGGCCTATATCTTTAGCTAAACCGAGGACGGCGAGGGAGGGAAGGGTGATCTTTGTGGAAGCCCTTGTGACGGAGGAGGCAAGAGGGGGCGGCATATACAATGACGCCTTACCTTCATATCTGATTGGCGTTGCTGACCGGTATGTGAGAGAGAGGGTAAATTCTGAGGGTAATGTAAGGGTGCACCCTGCGTTATAACCGATGCCCGCCCCGTCTCCTTTCAGCTTAGCGCGGCCATCGGTAAGACCGATAAAACTCAGGTCAATCGCGTTTTCCATCTGTACCGAGCTTTGGATGTGGGAAATGCCGGCGCCAAGTGAGAGATAATCGTTGAACCTGTATGCAATAACAGGGTTAACAAAGGTCGTCTTGATCTCCGCAAAGGTTATAGTGTATCTGCCGATCCAGTTATCCGGCCATTGCGTGGAAAGACCGAAGAGAGAGAATATCCCCAGTCCAAACGAAAGGTCCTTTTCGGTATATTTGATAAACACTGAGGGAAGGTGGTGCGTTGCAGCCTTTGCGCATGTTCTTTTGCCTGTAAGGGAGTCTTTGAAGTATGTTGCAGGGACGATAACGGTGTTGCCGACAGAGCCACCAAAGCCTTGCCGGTACGGAAGCTGCGCAGGATTATAAAATACGGCCGACGGGTTATCGATCGATGATGCTACCGCCATTCCCATTCCGTTCGCCTGCGCATCCTGGTTGTATATGAGAAATGCCGCCCCTGAAGCTGTTCCTGGTGTGGCAAGGCACAGTAAGACTATAATATTTTGTATAACGGTTTTGACACCGGTTTTGTTATACAGAAAAGCATCCCCCTTACTGATATGCCTTGCCTTATTGCATAGCAGAAGGCCTCAAAAAAAACAATAAAAATATTTTGTAGCCATTTTTTGTTTTATTTAATAAAATAATAAGGAGATACAGGAAAAATGATATATACGGTCACCCTAAACCCATCCCTTGACAGGATTATAGAAGTAGAAGAACTCATGTATGACGATGTGAATGAGGTCGTTGAAGAGAGGAGGTATCCAAGGGGCAAAGGGGTCGATGCTTCAAGAGTTATCAAAAAACTCGGTGGCCAGAGCATTGCCCTCGGATTTATAGGCGGATATAACGGCATGGAAATGGAGGGCATGCTTGTCAACGAAGGGATTCTTTGCGATTTTACAGAGATTCGCGACGAAATAAGAACGAACGTCATCATTTATCAGAGGAAGAAGAAGCTCCAGACCTTGCTGAGCACCCGGGACCCCTCTGTCAGCGAGGTGGAAAGTGCGGCTTTTTTCCGGAAAATCCAGGCGATACCGATGAACAGCATCGTGATAATGAGCGGCAATATCCCGGCCGGCATGAATGAGAGCTTTTACGCGCAGCTTATAACCACGTTAAAAGGGAAACATGTCAGGATATTTCTCGACAGTGACGGGGAGGGCTTGCGGACAGGGATTGATGCGGGGCCATACCTTATAAAGCCCAATATCCACGAATTCGGACGACTTGTGAAAAAGGGTGTCAACGAGATCGACGAGATAGTAGAGTATGCAAAACCCTATGAAAATATAGTAGAATACATTGTTGTATCCATGGGGGCAAGGGGAGTTGTGGGTATTTCGGGAAAAGGGAATTTCCATGTTGCGCCGCCAAAGGTGAAAGTGAGGAGCTCCACCGGTTCCGGGGATTCGCTTCTGGCAGGCATTGCGTTCGCGTTAAGTACGGGCGGTACTTTCGAAGACGCCCTGATGCAGGGTGTAGCTTGTGGAACAGCGACAGCATTGAATCCGGGTAATGATCTGTGTAAAAAAGAAGATATTGATTTTATAAAAAAAGATGTTATTATTAAAAAAATTTAATTTACTTATTGGCAGCGATATTATATAAGTATTTTATAGGGTTTAAGAATAATGACGAAAGGAGGTGAGAGTAAATGAAGAAGTTTGTTATGCTGTTTGTTGCAGTCGCATTTTTTGCGACAGTAGCATTAATGGGATGTGGACCAACACAGGAACCACCTAAACCGGCACCACCTAAGGAAGAGGCGAAACCGGCAGCACCTGCGCCGGCACCAGAGAAGGCAGCGCCAGCACCAGAGAAACCGGCTGAGAAACCGGCAGCACCGGCACCAGCACCAGTAAAAAAATAACGCTTGCATATGGAGGGTATATCCCCGCGGGGATATACCCTGCAAATATGAAGGAAGGGGTGGAGCATGAAAATTAAATCATTTGGTCTTGTATTAGTGGTTGCAGTTATGGCGGTTGCATTAAGCGGTTGCGGTTGTTTCTATCAGCAGATGAAAGGCGAAACTCCTGCGCCTGCAGCACCGGGGGCAAAGGCAGTAGCACCGGCGGCAAAGGCACCGATGCCGGTGGCAAAAGCGGCACCGGCGGCAGTTGCCCTCAAAGACATCAACTTTGACTTTGATAAATATAATATCAGGGCAAACGATGCCGAGATCCTGAAACAGAACTACTCGTGGATGCAGGCAAATCCCCGCAAGAACATAAAGATCGAGGGAAACTGCGACGAAAGGGGCACATCGCAATATAACCTCGTCCTCGGGCAGAAAAGGGCTGACGCGGGAAAGAATTTCCTCGTCAACCTTGGTGCAGACGGAAAATTGATCGGGACAGTAAGCTATGGCAAAGAAAAACCTATCTGCACAGAACACAATGAGGCATGCTGGGCAAAGAACAGAAGAGCCCATTTCGTCCCCGCACAGTAAGATATCAGACGATGCGGAGGGTAGCTTAGCTGCCCTCCCTTTTGTTTGTAGCGCGGAAGCGCTATCGAAGTTCATAACGTTAGATTCGGATCAACAAAACGCAATAAGACAGGTTTGCCGCAACCATCCTTTCAGAATACCCCTGTTTTATCTCAAACTTATGGAAACCAATAACCCTTTCTGCCCAATACGGCAGCAGGCGATCCCATCCGCAGAGGAGCTGCAGGATGAAGGGAACGATGACCCGCTGAATGAACGAGATATCTCGATCACCCCTGTTTTGATGAGGAGATATCCCGGCAGGGCTGTTTTCCTGATAAGCGCAGAGTGCGCAATGTATTGCAGGTTCTGTAACAGGAAAAGGATGGTCGGGCGAGGATGGGATCCCGGAGAGTTTTTTGAGGAATCCTTCAGGTATTTAAGCGGCGATGCAACGATCAGGGAGGTCATCCTTTCCGGCGGCGACCCCTTCATGATCCCGCCGGATTTATTGGATAAGATCTTATCGAGACTGAGAACGATGCAGCATATAAAGACGATCCGGATCAGCACAAGGCTGCCGGTCGTTGATCCCGAAAGGATGACAGGAAAACATTTCAGGGTGTTGAAAAAACATGAGCCGCTATGGATCGTGATCCACATAAATCATCCACAGGAAATAACACCGGAATTTCTCGAAAATGTGAAGAGATTCAGAAGCGCCGGCAGCGCCATGGTCAGCCAGACCGTTCTGCTGAGAAATATCAATGACTGCGAAAATATCCTGTTGAAGCTCTTTGAAACACTCGTGTCGGCAGGTGTGAAACCCTATTACCTTTTCCAGCTTGATGAAGTGAGGGGGGGGCAGCATTTCAAGGTCAGGCTTGAAAAGGGTATCCGGATCATGAAAGCGTTGCGGGCAAAGGCATCGGGCCTGGCCATGCCCCAGTATGCCGTAGACATCACAGGAGGCCTGGGGAAGGTACCGGTCGACCACGCATATCTGAAAAGCAGAAAAGGCAGAAAGGCCTACATAGAGAACCTGTCGGGTATTACAGGCGTCTATAGGGACAACGGAAAGAAGAGCAGGTGCAAGAAGTGTGGGTTGTGCAAATAGGCCAACTCATATTTGCTTCTAGTATGATCATCGGTGATATATTTGGGATCAATTTTTGTTTTCCGGCCTGATCTCCTGCGATAAAGGGGCTTCTGGCCGCACGTCGGTATTGCCGGAAGCCTGTTCTTCGGGGTGCTGTGATCTGAATATTGCAAGGATATAGTGCCCGGCAGAGAAGATGCTGAAAAAGAGCGCGGCATATATAATATAGAGTCCAGGCTCCTGAAGGCGGGGATGAAAGAGCACGCAGGATATGCCGACGATCTGAAGCGTTGTTTTTAATTTGCCGGGGAAGGATGGATAGATCGCTATGCCCTCCATCGCATAAAATGACCTTAGCCCGCTGATAATGAATTCCCTCCCGACGAGAATGATCGTTACCCATAGAGGCACCAGCCTGTAATACGTGAGGGCAATCAACACGGAGGAGACGAGCAGCTTATCGGCGATCGAATCAAGATGCACTCCGATCTTTGTTTTCAGGCTTAACCGCCTTGCCATAAAGCCATCGAGCCCGTCTGTGATGCCTGCAATGATGAACAGAAGAGAGGCAGCGAAAAAAAAGCCTTTCTCAATGAATACGATGATGAGAGGTATGAAAAGTATTCTTATGACGCTCAATCTGTTCGGAAGCGTCCAGATGGGCATCTTCTCGTCTTTAGCCTTCATGTGGATTTTTTAGCTTGTTGTAGTAGTGTTTAACCCTTTTTATAAAAGTCTTTGTCTCTTCTATGGGAGGGACATTCATGTTGTGTTCCTTGACCCTTTGAGGACCTGCATTGTATGCGGCAAGAACCAGTTCGAGGTTACCCTCGAAGATCTCATCTAAAAGTTTGAGGTACTTTGTGCCCCCCCTGATGTTCTCTTCAGGGTCAAAGGGGTTGCCCACCCTCATAAGCCTTGCCGTGTCCGGCATGAGCTGCATAAGGCCCTGAGCACCTTTATGAGACACCGCGTTGGGATTGAAATTTGATTCTGCCTTCATCACCGCCTTAACAAGTGAAGGGTCTACCCCGTGGACACTCGAATGGTGCAAGATCATCTTGTCATAAGAATCGTTATCGATATTGCCTGACGGGACGAACCGTTTTCTTTCAGGGATAACGACGTGAAACTTTTTTCCCACAGGGATCATGTTGGTAAAATGGTACGTCCCCTGTTGGTCTTCGTAGCCATAGACGGCCGAAAACCCATACTGCGGAAAAAGACAAGCGAAGAGTATTATAATTACTTTTAAAATCATATATTTATTCTCTATAACTTTTTTCTTCTTGTCAAGGATTTTGCATTGTAATATGATTGGAGACCATGACAACGAGCGGCATCCTGTATGTAATCGCGACACCAATCGGTAATCTGCAGGACATTACGATCAGGGCTGTTGAGGTCCTGAAAGATGTGAATTTTGTTGTCGCAGAGAGCAGCGCCAGGGCATTGAAGATCCTCAATCACTTCGGCATCCATAAATCAATTCTTACAATTAACAGCTATAACGAGGAAAGAAAGTCGAAGAACATTACAGAAAGAATAGGGCGCGGAGAATCCTGCGCCCTTATCACGAGCGCAGGAACGCCCTGCATTTCTGATCCCGGCAACATTATTGTAAGGCGCTGCTATGAGCAGGGCCTGAGCGTGCGCGTGATACCGGGACCATCTGCGGCAGTGAGCGCTGTGTCTATTTCGGGACTTTTTGCGGACCATTTTGTGTTCTTCGGTTTCTTGCCGCAAAAAAGATCCAAGGTGAAAAAGGTCCTCAATGAGCTGGCGTCAGTATCCTACCCTGTCATCTTTTTCGAATCGCCGAGAAGGGTAATGAAGACGCTCCATATTATCCTTGAAGAGTGGGGCAACCGTGAAGCTGTCCTTTTTAAGGAGATGACGAAGATGTACGAGGAGGTCTTGCGGGGCAGTATCGAAGACCTGTCCGCGAGGCTTGGCTCTCAGGAATTAAAGGGGGAGTATACGCTCATTGTTGCCGGCAGGGAAAAGAAAGCCTGAATTCTGTTCCTTTGCCCCTGCTGCTTTCCATATCGATAGCGGCCTTGTGATCCTTTATGATCTCGTGAACGATAAAGAGACCAAGGCCCATCCCTTTGCCCTGGGGTTTTGTTGTAAAGAAGGGCTTGAAGATATCTTTTGCGTGTTTTGTCTCTATGCCTTCACCATTATCGGAGACCCTGCATATTAGCCTCCAGACAGGGCTTTTCTGCTGTTGCGCCGTTTCCGGCAGACCGTCTTCGTTGAAGACGTCGATCATTATCCTTCCGTCGTTGTCGCCAACGGCGTCAATGGAATTCTTAATGATGTTGATGAACACCTGGCACAATCTCGGGCCATTGCCCATGATCAGGCTGTATTCCGCGTTGAAGTTTTTTGTTATGGCGATCCTTTTGTTTTTATATTGATTGCAGAGGACCTTAAGGGCGTCTTCCAATGGATTGTAAATGTCAACGAGCTCTTTTGTCTCGTCTTTCTGGCGCGAGGTGTCAAGGAGGCTTTTAACAATATCTTTTGCCCTCCCGAGCTCGTTGAGGGAGAAGACAAGGTCGTCCCTGATGTCGCTTTCCCCCTCCATGTGGTCTGTATAAAATTCCAGCGTGCTCATAACGCCTGCGATAGGATTGTTCAATTCGTGGGCAACGCCTGCCGCGAGCCTGCCGACGGCAGCAAGGCTCTCGCTCTGTATAAGGGCCTTTGTCCTTTCATCGACAAGCTTTTCAAGGGAGACCGAGAAGTCCCGTATCTTTTTATACGCCTTCGCATTATCAAAGGAAAGGGCAGTGTGGTTTGCAAGGATCGTGAGGAATTCGACCTCCTCCCCCGTGTAGAGGCTCATATTCCCTTTTTCTCCCAGCAGGAGACAGGAAGGGTGCGCCTTTGAATGTATCGGTATGGACAACCTGTATCCGCCATTCCATAATGTGTCGGATTCGTGAATGGCGCTGACCGTTTCCGCTTCATCGACCTTCGGCACCATTCTGAAGGTACATCTTTGCAGTGCGAACAGCTTCGACAGTCTTGCGATAACAGTTTTTTTGATATCTTCGATGCTATGGAGCGTCAATATCTCAAAGCTGAGATCCTTGAGCGCGCGCCTGTTCCTGATAAATTCCTGTTGCAGGAATTGCACAAGAAAGTTTTGAACCCGCTCCTTTGAAAAATAGATGAGGAAGAAGGTAAGGATCATTGCAGTGATGTAAACGATGTCCGTGTGCGCGGGCGATTCAAAGAGCTTCTTCAATAATATTGCCGATCCTACAAAGAAGCCTGTGGAAATGAGAAGGAGGGTGGAAAGGATGATCCCTTTGTTGAGAAATATCTTCCATTCCATGACGTCGTGCTTGAGTATGGAGTATCCCAGCAGGCACATGGGTACGAAAACGAAATTCCCCAGCGGATACATCGCATATCCCTTCATGGTGAAGATATCGAAGTGGTTTACTACGGCCGCAAGTCCGAAGCTTAAAAGGATGTATTTGATCCTCGTTTTTTTCAATGATGCAGTTTCTTCTCTCAGCTTCTTCGCAAGGAGATAGATCGATGCGGCAATGCTCAGCGTGCTTAAGACGCCGAAGAAATAGAAGTAAGGCCCTGAGATAGCGAAAAAACCGAAGAAATAGCGTTTTACGTGGCTTAAATACTGCGGATGACGGGTCAAAGGCAAAAGGAGAAAGGAGACGATATAAGAATACTTTGCGAAGGGAAGCCATTTTTTGTACCCCGTTGCCAATAGCGTGAAGTGGAAGTAGAGCGGGATAATAAAAACCAGAAAAAGGTGGTCGACCCTGCTTATCTGAATGGCAATATTTTCGTCTGTGATGGCCGTGAGGACCGTCTTATCGATGTTAAGAAGACATCCTATGAGACATATGAGTGCAAAAAGGAGGTTGGTGGGGGACCCTTTAGATTTGAATACCCCCATAAGAAAAAGGATGAGGAGGATAATTGCGCTGAGCAATGGTGGAATGCCATAGATGTCCATCTTTATCGTGTACTCTGACAATACAACAAATGATATGTCCGTTCAAGAAAATAATTCAATCTGAATGATTCCCCGCAGCTTGCTGCGGGGTAACACTGTTCTCTCTCTCCTCGCGGGAGAGGGCAGGGTGAGGGGGCATAATCATGCCGGTTCTATCCTCTGATATCCCGTAGCTTGCTGAGGGGAAGTTCATTTTTTATTGATTCCTGTTCGTATTGTGCTATTAATGTAAAGAGAGACGATGAAACCAAGACTGATCCATAATGCTGTCGCCTTTGTCCTCGCCGGAGGCGTCGGTACCCGCCTGTACGGATTGACAAAGGACAGGGCAAAGCCGGCTGTTCCCTTCGGCGGCAAATACCGGGTGATCGATTTTACATTAAGCAACTGCGTCAACTCTGGCATCAGGAAGATATTTGTTCTGCCGCAATACAAGTCGCATTCGCTCATGAGGCATACAAGGGACGCGTGGAGCATACTGAACCCGGAGCTCGGCGAGTTCGTATCCCACCTGTCTCCACAGATGAGGGTGGGGGAGGACTGGTACAGGGGAACGGCTGATGCCGTTTTTCAGAATGTTTACCACCTTGAGCAGGTTGACGGTGAATATGTCATAATCCTCTCCGGAGACCATATCTATAAAATGGACTACAGCCATTTCATAAGGTATCACCAGAAGAAGAAGGCAGACCTGACGATCTCCGCCATAGAGGTCGATATCGCGGAGGCCTCTCGGTTTGGAGTTATCGAGGTGAATGGCGAGGGACGGGTGTGCGGGTTTGAGGAAAAACCGAAAGATCCCAGATCAATTCCGGGAAAACCGGGCAAGGCCTTTATTTCAATGGGCGTCTATATCTTTAACAGAGACGTGCTGGTCGAGGCGCTGAAGGACGATGCAGGCCGCGACACCTCCCACGATTTTGGAAGGGATATCATGCCCTGCATGTATCCCGATCACAGGGTATATGTCTACAGATTCGGTGCGGGCAAGAACAAAGATGCGGCATATTGGAGGGACATAGGGACAGTAGATGCATACTGGCATGCGAACATGGACCTCGCATCGGTGAACCCTGTTTTTAACCTCTATGACAAAAATTGGCCCATACGGACCTATGAAGGGCAATACCCGCCGGCAAAAACGGTCTTTGCCGACGAGGAGAAGGGCCGGGCGGGAAAGGCGCTGGATTCTATCATATGCAGCGGAGTTATTATCAGCGGCGGCAAGGTAATAAAATCAGTGCTTTCTCCCGGCGTTCGCATAAACAGCTATGCCGAAGTGAGCGAGTCCATTCTTTTCCATGATGTTGTTGTCGGAATGCACGCCCGGATTAAAAAGGCCATCATTGACAAGGGTGTCAGGGTGCCTGACGGCATGAAGATCGGGTACGATCTTAATAAGGACAGACAACGTTTTTATGTCTCCGAGGATGGCGTCGTAGTAATACCCAAGGGAGAGATACTATAATTGGCTCATAGTTCATAGCTCATGGCTGACAGCAAATCGTATACCGTAGTTCGTATATCGAGGTTCTAAAGAAAACGTTCGGCGTAAAGCGTTCAGTGTTCGGCGAAAAATACCGTTTGTAGTCCGTGTTTGACAACAAATACTAAATCACAATATCTAAGCACTAAACAAATTTGAATGTTCAAAATCCAAATCAGCTGTATAGAATAAGCGTCGAGCCCGCAGGGCGGGGCAATCTCACTAATAGATCATACCCTATGAGAGATCGCCACGTCGCTCCGCTCCTCGCGATGACGATGGGAGGGGAAGTCTTCGCGATGACAGTTTTGAACATTCGATATTCAGATTTTGAAATTGTTTCGGATTTCGATATTCGGATTTCGTGCTTGCTTTGCTATCAGCTATGAGCCAAGAGCTATGAGCCGCAGTTCTGCTATCAGCTACTTCTCCCGATTGAGCATATAATTGGTCAGTCCCAGGAGGGATTCTTTATATTTTGAATCAGAAAAAATTTTTAGATGTCCTTTGGCGTTTTTCGTATAGTTTTCCGCGGTCGAAAGGGTATAGTCGATTCCGCCATGTTTCTCGATGATCTTTCTTACCCGCGCAAAATCTTTTGCTGTAATGCGGGGCTTGCCAATGATCTTCTCGAGGTATGATTTTTCTTCATTGTCGGCAGACCGCAGGGCATGGATCATGGGAAGTGTTACCTTTCCTTCCTGGAGGTCTGTTCCGACGCGTTTGCCGAGGACGTTGTCAAAGGAAGTGTAATCGAGGATATCGTCCATGAGCTGAAAAGCCATGCCGAGGTTGTAGCCGAACTTGCTCATTTCCTTTCTTTTTTGCTGTGTACAGCTTCCGAGGATCGCCCCGATCTCGCAGGCCGCGGCAAAAAGCACAGCGGTCTTGTTGCCGATTATCTGCAGGTATTCCTCCTCGGTGGTGCTGATGTCCGCTGTCTTTACGATCTCGTGTATTTCTCCCTCGGAAAGGGCTGTTGTTGCTGACGATATGACCTGGAGGATCGTATCATTTCCTTCACGGGCCATGAGCTCAAAAGATTTTGAGTAGAGGAAGTCACCGACGAGCACGCTCGGTTCATTCCCCCACACCGTATTGACCGTGGAGAAGCCTCTTCTGGTCTTTGCATTATCCACCACGTCGTCGTGCAGGAGCGTTGCCGTGTGTATGAATTCGATGATAGCGGCATAGGGTATATGCTTATCTCCTTTGTAGCCACAGAGCCTGGAGCTCAGTATAACGAGGATCGGCCTGACCCTTTTCCCGCCCGATTTTATAATGTAATTGACGATTTCCTTGATGACGTGTATCTTTGTAGTGATCAGCCTGTCGATCGATTTTTCGAGTTTTTTGAGGTCTTTTTCGATCACGTCTGCAATGACTGCCATGTCAGTTCCCTAAAAGATAGTAGCCTGCAACTTCTTCCGTATAATATCCGTTCTCATAAATATAGAGAGGAGGTTCTATGGTCGCTCCGACCCCGCCTTCTTTTATGAATTCGGCAAGAAAAAGGTTTGAAGGCTCGTTTTCCCTCGGGTGAATGAAACGCAGCCTTTTCGGCTCAAGCCGATTTGCCCTGGCGCTGTCTATGACCTCCCCGAGCCTTTTCGACGGATATATGACATAGAGCCTTCCTTTCTTGAAAAGCAAGGCCGATGATGAGGAGAGGAGCATATCAAGATCCAGATAAGACTCGTAACGGGCGATCCTGCGGGAATCCCCGGGACTCTTTCTTCCGGTCTTTGCTTTCGTGTATGGCGGATTGGACAGCACAACATGGAAGGGCCTTCTCTTGAGCCCTCCGGCGAGGGAACCTATGTCTCCCATTAAAAAGCGTACATTATCACAATGGTTTAATTCTTTATTTTTCAGCGCCGTTTCGAAAAGCCGGCCCTGAATCTCAACGCCCACCATTTCGTTGCCGCAGCCTTTTTTTGTCATATAGACAGGTATGATACCACAACCGGTCCCAATATCCAATAATCTTTCATTTTTTTTGAGAATGACGAAATTCGCAAGAAGAATGGCATCTATGGAAAACCTGTACCCCTCTTTTTTCTGGACAAGTTTTAGTTTTTCTTCACAAAGGAGATCTAAGGTTTCGTCGCTGGACGGTATCATGCATATTTGCAGAATACGAGGCCTGTAAGTATCTTCGGATAGAAGAATGTCGATTTCGGGGGCATATAAAGATTGTTTTCCGCGATGTTTTTTACCTCGTCTACCGTTGTGGAGGGAAGAAAGAGGGCAAGGTCAACGGCCCCTTTCTGCACAAGCTCTATAGACTCATAATGGTCCTGCGTGAAAGAGATTTCTTCATCATCTATCCCGATGAGCCTTTTGAGGATGTCGTTATGAAGTATATTGACCCTTAATTTTTTCAATACATCGTGGGCGCCCTTATCTGTATTGACGGGCGCCGTTTCGGTGAGCTGGTATATGTGCGAAGGATCTTCGTGGGAATAGAGCAGGAATGAAGGCTTTTCCGATTCGTTGATCATTGAGAAAGCGGCCTTCAGAGAGTCTTTGCCGGTGTAATCGTATTTCCTGACCTCAACGAAACCTTCCATGGAGCTCAATATCTTCCGGAGATTTTTCTTTTTTTCAAATTTGATGATCCTGTGGTAAGGAAGGATAACGATTCCCGGCGAATACATGTTGGTCAGGTAGAGCGGCACGAAGGGTATGTTGAGCCTGTACGAAACGTCCAGCCTGTGGTGTCCGTCTGCTATATATATCTTTTTCTGATCCATCATTGATGCAAGTTGTTTCATGTCTTCCGCATCCGTCATCCTGTAAAACCTGTTTCTGATAGATTGTTCATCGACGAAATCATAGATCTTCTCTTTCTGTGAAGAAACGAGGATGTTCTCGATCTCCTGTTCCCTGTCTTCATATAGCCCGAAGATGAGGCTCGTAAAGGTTTTGAGGGTGCTTATCAACTGCTCCCTGTCGGCCTTCGCCTTTTTCCTTGTCTCTTCGTGCGTGAGTATCCGGTCCCGGCTAAGCTTATGGGTGGCTATGAACCCCCTTCTTACGTAAAGCGCATCCTCGATAGAGAATTCCTGCTCATAAACGTAAACCGTCTCTTTGTCTTCCTGCTGCAGTATGCCGCTTGCGATCCATCCTTCCATGGTCTCCCTTGCAGTATTATATTTGTCCATGGAGGGGGTTGCCATCGGCAGCTCCAGCCGGATTGCATTAAGCCCGTCCTTCTCGTAATAGGCCCTTATGTTATTGATGACATCATAGGGAGGGCAGACGCAGAGGGAGATATCCTTGATCTTTTCTTTGTTATACAGGATACCCTTAAATGGTTTTGTCAGGGGCCGGGACATCGCAAATGTGTTAACACAGGGGAGCGCTGAATGTCAAAATATTTCAGGAAAGGCATGCTGCGCAATATGCATGCCATATATTTTGCAGCCATAGCCCCGGCAAATGAATATCTTGACATATCATGAGGAGTTATGCTTTAAATAAAACATTGCCGAGGTAGCTCAGTCGGTAGAGCAGGGGACTGAAAATCCCCGTGTCAGCGGTTCAATTCCGTTCCTCGGCATATTTTTTTTGCAATTGTTCACAACGAAGATCCTTCAGCATTTCTTGGTATTTGAATTGTAATCCCGCCGCTGTTTTGAATAATTCATGAAACTATGGTATAAAGGTCGAAAATGAAAATCATTTCCGCTGTTTTCATTATTATTGTTCTCATATCAGGCACAGCGTTCTCTATAACCCTCGATGAAGCGGTCAAAAGGGCTCTCGACGGCTCATATCTCTTAAAAGAACAGAAGGAGATCGTTAAGAGCTACCGGTTTTCTTATATCTCCACGATCGACCCCTATCTGCCAAGGGTGGACATTCAAAGCTCATATATACGGTCTCTCAATTCAAGGGACTCTGTGAGCAGCTATTCGAGCTTCAGCTCTGCATCGGACGCGGGGAATTCATTGGATGCATACACCTTTGCAGGCAGTGTCTCCTACAGGATATTTGACGGAGGCGAGCGGTACGCAAAGCGGAAAGGGTCTTATTCCCTTCTCGAACGGGAGAAAGAGAGATATAAGGGCATACGTCAGGACGTCATCTTCAGCATAAAAAGCGCTTTTTATACAGCCCTTGGCAGCAGGCTGATCGTCGAGCGAAGACGGGAGGCCTTCGATACCGCGGAAAGGATCTATAAGCTCACGCTCGCGAGGTACCAGGAGGGGATAACAAAGAAAAGCGATGTCCTGCAGGCCGAGGTAAGGATGACAACGTCGAAGATAGATGTGCAGAGGGCGGAAAGGGAATACGAAAAGGCCGTCGAGGATCTGAAGTCGCTTATATTCATGAAAACCGAAGAGAAGACAGATGCCGATGGACCTCTTGAAGAGCCGGGTTTCAGGGCTAATTATGAAAGCCTCAACGAGAGGGCTATCCGGGTGAAGCCAGAGATAATTACCCAGGAAAAGGAGATAGAACGGCTGAACATGACCTACGTGGAAAAAAGGAGCGCCTGGTTTCCCAAGATTGATGCAGAACTTCAGCAAACCAGGCAGGACAGGAGGTTTTTTCCTGAAGGAAGGAGCGATTCCTTCATGATCAATTTCACCTTCCCGCTTTTTGACGGCGTCGGCAGGTACTACAATATGCAAGGCGCCTTGAGCAATGTGAACGCCGCCAAACAGCGGCTTGAAGAAACAAAGCGCACTGTCAGTCTCGATATCATAAAGGCAATAAAGGACTATGAGCTTACCCTGGCGAATGTTATTTTGTATAAAGAACTGGTAAGGGAGGCAACAACGACATTTAATCAACTGCTCGGTGAATACAGGGTCGGCAAGGGTGATATACTGAGCCTTCTGCAGAGCGAGAAGGACCTTGCGTCTGCCAGGGAAAATGAAGTGGCTGCTCTTTACAGGGCCAACGTTGCCCTGTCATATCTTGAGAAGGTTGCATACATCTATGATGAATAAAAAGATGAGATACATTGCCGCCGCGATCGCAGTGATTGTCATCGCGGGGCTGATCATATGCTTTGTTGCACGGGGGAAAGGCAAGACCTCAAAAGACGGGGAATCCTTTATAACAAAACGAGGGAGCGTAACTCACTTCACCGAGCAGACCGGTATTATCAAGGCTCAGGTGGGCGCTATCGTTAAAGTAGGCACCAGGGCTACCGGCGTGCTTACCCGGTTGAAATACCAGGTCGGCGACTATGTAAAGAAGGGGGAGTTGATCGCCACCATCGATGACCGCGAGCTCCTTGCCAACAAAAGGAACCTTGAAGCCCAGATAGAAGAACAAAAAAGGGACTTAGAGGCCAAGGACGCCCAGTATCTTTACAGCAAGACCAATTACGAACGGGAAGAGAGGCTTCTTGAAAAGGAGTTCACGACAAAGGACACAGTGGACAAGGCAAAAAGGGAATTGGATGTGGCCGTTGCACAGGTGGCGCTTGGAAAGGCAAAGGTGAAAGAGGCCGCCGAGAAACTGAATGCCCTCGAGGTCAGTTTAAGCTACACGAAGATCTATGCCCCTATTTCAGGATTTGTTTCACAGGTGACGACCCAGGAAGGGGAGACGGTTGTAGCAGGGCTCTCCGCGGTGAATCTGATCACGGTTATTGATGCTACGAAGCTGGAAATGTGGATCTATGTCGATGAGACGGATATAGGCCGGGTAAAGCCAGGCATGAAAGTGGAATACTGGGTCGATGCCTACAGGGACAAAAGGTTCTCGGGGACGATCAGCCTCATCTACCCCCAGCCTGAAATAAAGGAAAATATCGTCTACTATCTTGCCATCCTGAAGATTGACCCGAAAGATACGGCGTTCCTGAAACCGGAGATGACCACCCACGTCAAGATCATCATCGACAAAAAGTCAGACGTGATAGTTGTCCCCAACGGCGCAGTACGGTTTGAGGACGGGAAGAATGTCGTCTATGTAAAAGTGAAAGACAGGGCCGAGCGGAAAGCGGTAACCACCGGCATCCGTGATGACAAGTTCACAGAGGTAGTCGCAGGTCTTGGTGAAGGGGAACATGTTGTGATCCCTGTAGTAAAAAAGGCCACGCCGGGCGCCAAAAAGTGATCACCCTTCAAAACATCAAGAAAAGCTATTTCATCGGGGAAAGAGAGCTCCCGATCCTCAAGGGCATCAACCTTGAGATCAGGGAAGGGGAGTTCGTGATCCTCATGGGCGTCTCCGGTTCCGGAAAGACGACCCTGATGAACATTATCGGGCTCCTCGACAAACAGACCGAGGGAGAGTTCTATTTTATGGATACCTATGTTGACGGCCTTGATGACGAGGCGCTTGCGAGCTTCAGGAACAGGCATATCGGTTTTGTCTTTCAGCAGTTCTTTCTTCTCCCTTACCTTAATGCCATCGAAAATGTTCTCATACCGATGGTATATTCCGATAAGCAGATAAAGCATCCGCGGGACAAGGCGAAGCGATTGCTGGAAAAGTTCGGGCTTCTTGAAAGGATACATAACCGTCCGTCGCAGCTTTCCGGCGGCGAACAGCAAAGGGTTGCCATTGCCCGGGCGCTCATCAACGACCCCGACCTCATCCTTGCCGATGAGCCTACCGGGGCCCTTGACTCCAAAACAGGGAACGAGATCATGGAGCTCTTCGGCATGCTCAACGAGGACGGCAAGACCGTAATTGTCGTCACTCACGATCCTAAGCTCGCATCCTTTGGGAAGAGGTTGATCAGGATAGAGGATGGGACTATCTCAGAAGATATCACAGCTTAGAGAATTCCTGGAAGAGACCATCAAGATCCTTTACTATTACAGGAGCAGGGTCGTCTTTTCCTTCTCCGGCGTCGCCCTCGGAATCCTTTCCATCTGCGTCATAATAACTACTATAGACGGGGCAAACAAGAAGGCCTATGAGATCTTTGAGGCCCTGGGGCCTGACGCCATCATGATCTTCGGCGGGACCGAGAGGCAACGCATGGCGAGGGAAAGGGCAAACACATTGACGATCAACGACGCCGATTCCCTTCAGAGGATCGGAGGTATTTATGATGTCCTGAAGATCTTTGCGGTGAGGGGCGTCAATATGAAATACCGTGACAGGAAATGGCAGACGCAGGCCGTCGGGGCAACTGAAAATTATTTTTCATCTTTCACATGGGGATTGCAGAGCGGATCATTTTTCAGCAGCGAAGAATATGACAACGCAGAGGCGGTTTGTGTTATCGGTGCAACGGTTTATGAAGAACTTTTTAAAGGCGAAAACGCCATCGGCAAGGTAATCCAGATAGGAAAGCTGCCTGCGAAGGTCGTCGGTGTCCTTGAGGAAAGGGGCGGTACGGTCGGTGGCCCCAGAATAGATGACAGGGTGGTCATGCCGTTGACCACTGTTATGAGCAGGCTCTCAAACGAGAAACGGTTTCTCAGCATGATCAGGCTTAAGACAAACAGAGACCCGGATGAGACCATAGAAGACGTAAAGAGCGTGCTCCGTAAAAATCACGGGATACAGGGGGCTGAAGATGATTTTATGACAAGAAGCTCAAAAGACATACTCCAGTTTGTATCGGTGATAAGCGGCTCATTATTTCTTTTTTTGGGAACTGCGGCGGTCGTTGCGTTAGTGGTAAGCGGCTTCGTGCTTGCCAATCTTTTCTACCTGACGATCCAGGAGAGAAAAAAGGACATCGGTATCAGGAGGGCCTACGGCGCAACGAGAAAAGGGATCCTGCTGTCTTTTCTCTTTGAATCGGTCTTTATAACGATTATCGGAGGTATTGCCGGGGTATTGCTGAGCATCGCCCTGCAGGGTACCTTTGAAAAACTCTTTGATATCCCCATGGTATTTTCCTTTAAGGTCGTTGTCTTTTCATTGGTATTTAGTTTTCTTACAGGAGTATTGTCCGGTCTGAAACCGGCCCTGAAGGCGAGCAGGATCGAACCCATCGAGGCTATTCGCGGATGATATCTTCCATTCATTTCTATCTGAGGATTGCGCTGCAGAACCTTATTGTCCATAAGACGAGGATGATGCTCGCGCTTCTTGGAATCCTCTTTGCCGTTATGAGCCTCGTTGCCTTCGGCAATGTAAGCAGCAGTATGAAACAGAAGATCGATGACGAGATAGGAAGGTTCGGGAAGAACCTCGTTATCCTGAGAGTGGGTCTTATTTTCCAGGCAGGCAGGACAACAAGGCAATTTTCAGAGGCAAGGACGCTCAAGCTTGCAGATATAAAACGCATTAAGGAATCGCTGCAGGGTGTAGACGAGATCGCGCCTTATTACGATACAACATATCCCGCACGTTACGAAGATAAAACGCTGAAGGTAAGTGTCATAGGGGTAACGGATAACATCTTTACGATAAAGAATGCAAACCTCCTCATGGGAAGATATTTCACGCAGGAAGATGACCGGGCAACGGAGAAAAAGGCCGTTGTCGGTTATAAGGTGTATGAAAATCTTCTCGATCTGAAGGATCCTATCGGGAAGAACATCCTCATATTCAGGGTACCCACTGAAATAATCGGCGTCATAGAAGAAAAAGGTGCGGACTTGACCGGTCAGGATCAGGATATTGTCGTCTATATGCCCCTGAACACCTTTATGAGGCGCTACAGCAACATCGATTATATAAAGGGGGCATACATACAGGCACAGGACGGGGTTCCGCTCAATGAGATGAAAATGAGACTGCGTGCCTTTATACGAAAGATACACAACATGAAGGACAACGAAAAGGATGACTTCTCGATCTTTACGATGGAAGATATCTTAAGGACACGGGAAGAGGGGATACGCCTTGTGTCTGTTTTGACCATTATTGCCTCGACGGTCTCCTTTCTGATAGGAGGCCTCGGTATTTTCGCCATCATGCTGCTTTCCATTTCTGAGAGGAAGATGGAGATAGGCATACGAAGGGTCGTAGGGTCTAAGAAAAAGGACATTATCCTCCAGTTTCTCACTGAATCTGTTATTGTGGCGCTGATAGGCGGGATATTCGGTGTCGTTGTCGGTTTTATTATTACGCTGATAGTAGATTTTGTCGGTGGATTTCCCATCATGTTCGGGTTGACGAACATCCTTATCGCCCTTGTTATAAGCATGGTAGTGGGGGTTCTTGCAGGCATCTACCCCGCCGTCCAGGGAACGAAGTACGAGCCTGTGAGCGTGCTGTACGGATGAACAACAGCAACGAATGCTCACGGCTCATAGCTCATAGAAAACCGCATATCATAATTCGTATATCGAGAGAAAAGCGGCTCATGTCTCACGGCAACAGCAATAACCTGGTTCGTTTTTGCAGTCAGCCATGAGCTATCAGCCATGAGCAAGTTTTTACGCCTCACGCCTTACGGGTGTTTTTCCGTTATTTTTTATTGATATGTTCCAGCGCCTTTTCTGCGAGTGATCTCGTTGCAGGGTTGGAAGAACTGCCCGATACTTCACTGTAAAGCTTTTTTGCTTCCTCGTTTTTACCCATGACGTAATAGACCTTTCCGAGATAAAGCTTGGCTATGATCGAGAGCTGCCCCCGTTTTTCACTGATAACTTCCTTAAAAATCTTTTCAGCGTTATCGAGGGAATCCTTTTTGTTGTTCAGATTATATGAATCAAAGCTCTGTATGCCCTGGGAAAGGAGGTACTGAACCTTCTCGTCCTGTTTCTTCTCATAAAGGGTGTATGCGTAAACAGAGAAGGCTGCTGCAAGGACGATGATCATACCTATAATGCATGACCTCAGATTCTTTTTGACGTACGCGGTGGCCGATTCGATTGCCGTGATCAGTATATCGGACTTTTTTGTTTCCTCTTTTTTTTTCTTCGCCATGGCAGATATTTCACCACACTGGATGGGACAAGTCAACAATTTAGACTTAGAATCAGCTTATAGTTCATAGCTCATGGCAAATGCAAGCACGAAATCCTAAGCACGAAGCACTAAACAATATCAAAATTCAATATCGAATGTTCCAAACAAAAACCGTACAATACGTTTTGAATTTTGAATATTCGAATTTGTTTAGGATTTAGATATTCGGGTTTAGGATTTACTATCAGCTATGAGCTATCAGCCATGAGCCGCAGTTGTCACCATCTCACTGTCCACCTGTCTATAAGTGGAAAGGTCACAGCGGATAAGAGGATTGCGGCGATAACAAACATGACATAAACGGGCCTTTTGCTCGTTCGCAGGCCGTTAAGAAGGTTGAAGAAAGCGACCGTCTCAAGTCCAAATGCGAGAAAGCCGAGATAACCGGGAAGGGGCATCTCAAATATTTTTCCCTTTTCAAAAAAAGGGACAGAGTACATCCATTTTGAGATAGACAGGTAATTCCACATCTCCCAGAGGATGCCGCAAACAAGACCAGCAATGACAGCGCCAACAAAGTGACCTGCGAACCCCCTTTTAAGGTCTGCCATGAATGACCTGTACCCCCGGGTGTAATTAATGGTGTCTATGATAAGGACGGCAAAGATCCAGGTACAGGCAAAAAGATACCGCGGAAAGATAAGGGTCAGGAGCAGTATCGAAATGCCAAGAGGGATGGCATAGGAAAGATGCCGCTCAACCCTGAAAGGTTTTACGTTAATTTCGCCGATGAGAATATAGGCCAACTCTTCGGTAAGGCAGATCGCGGGAACGACCGTGCCGTAAGCGAGAAAGTATCCTCCGTAACGTTGTATCGTATTTACAGGGAGATTTATGTAATACCAGTTCTGGAGCCGTACATTCATAAGCTCAAAAAAACACCAGAATCCGCAGGAAATTATAATAAGGGGGACAATATGCTTGTTCAGCACTGAAAAACGCCTCCTTTTCAGCGCCAGGGTTGCATCGAGGAGGACGATATACGACCACCATGATGTTACATAGAAAAAGTATTGAAAGGGCTCTATTCTTTTGACGAGCGTATAATATCCGGCAAAATGGAGCAGAATGGAAAGAATAAGAAAGGAAAAGGGTTTTAACACATATTATGACTTGTCTGAGGTCTTGTCTGAGGTATTGGTTGCTTCGGGGTTTTCTTCAGTGGACTGTTTTATCCTTGTTGCGCCGGTATATGTCCTCGAGTAGTAATTGGAATCCAAAGAATCTATCTTGACCCCGAGTTTGCTGTTATTCGATGAGGCATGGATAAAATTCCCATCGCCGATATATATCCCCACATGAGTCGGATATTTAACGTACCTTTTTGTCTTGAAGAACACGAGGTCTCCGACAGAGAGCTGTTCCTTGTGAACCTTCGCTCCGACCTTGAATTGTTCCCTTGCGCTCCTCGGCAACTGAACATCAAATATCTCATAGATCTTTTTGACGTAAGCCGAGCAATCGAGACCCCTTACGCTTTCGCCTCCATACCTGTAGGGAGCCCCCATGAAGCTCTTGGCAACCTTTACGAGCATGTACTTTTCATCATTGTCTTTCCAGGGTTTCAGAGATCTCTGGACAAGGTTGATATAATCGTCATCGCTGCCTTCTGTGGTTTTCGGGATAAGCAAGACCTTTCCGGACGGCAA
Source organism: Deltaproteobacteria bacterium UBA6106 (assembly GCA_002428485.1). Taxonomy (GTDB): domain Bacteria; phylum Desulfobacterota; class Syntrophorhabdia; order Syntrophorhabdales; family Syntrophorhabdaceae; genus UBA5609. The sequence goes on along the minus strand of DIWM01000038.1, from coordinate 106,859 downwards.
TTTCTTGTTCTGGGAATTCTGCAGGTCGTTCGCCTCTACGAGTTCTTCCTTATCGACATCGAATCTCATGGCAATCTTGTCGAGGGTGTCGCCTTTTTTGATCTTGTATTCGATGAATTCGCCGTCATTTTCGGTTATGGCAACTTCTTCAGTCCTTGTCTTCTTTTTTACCGTTTTCTTTTTACCGTTATTGATGCTGTGCGATATGCCCGATGAATCGGTTTTTACAACGAGGACCTGGCCGAGGCTCAACTTGGTGGACCTGAGGCCGTTCAGGGCCTTTAACTGATTTACCGATACATGATATTTTTTTGCAAGGCTATAGAGATTATCGCCCTGTTTGACCTTATGGGTAATGTTTGAGGAATGTGAATAGGTGGGAATGAAAACAGTAAAAGAGAAGCAAATGGCACAGATCAGTATGAGCTTTTTCATGGATTAAGTTCTACCTTATCAAAATTGCTAAAATTATGTCAAGAAAAAACTGCCATTATTTGCCTTGCCGAGGATACAAAATTGCCTGTTACCCCTTGTCTTTATTTACATAAGATGAAAAACACCGGGGGTGGATTGTGAATTATGTCACATTTTTATTGATTTTATAGACTTTTGTATTGATAATATATGCAAAAAAAACGTTCAGGAGGCACAGCGTATGGTCGATATCGGAAGGGAGATATTCTGGAACGTTAAAGACACGGGCGCGCAATGGATAAGTTACGCGCTGATGATCATTACGTTCATCATTTTGTTTGTGGGATTGAAAAAGCGTTATGCCATGTGGAAGATAGGGAAGCCGGCCCCCATCAATTTCACAAAAAGGCTTGGCGAGAGGATAGGATATTTCGTCGCCAACGGAATATTTCATAAATCCATACTCAGGGAGGCCTTTCCCGGCTGGATGCATTTCTTCATCTTCTGGGGATTTCTGATACTCGCCATAGGAACGGGCCTGGTCGCGCTTCAGGCAGACTTTACCGACCTCCTGTTTGGCGTTAAGTTTCTAAAGGGAAATTTCTACCTGATCTTTTCATTTTTGCTGGACCTCGCAGGCTTGATGGCAATAGTCGGCATCATCATGGCAATGTGGAGAAGATACGTTACAAGGCCGGCGCGGCTCGACAACAAGCCGGATGACGGCATAGTCCTTGTCTGGATACTTGTCGTCCTCGTGACCGGTTTTCTGGCTGAGGGCGCACGGATTGCCCACTCCATGCCCGGTTATGAGCGATGGAGCTTTGTCGGCTGGTTCACCGCACTGTTGTTTTCAGGTATGGAGAAAGGATCCATAGAGATTACGCACAAGGTCTTCTGGTATGTACATATGATCATCTCCTTCGGCCTTATTGCTTACATCGCGTATTCAAGGCTGCTCCACATCATCACCTCTTCGCTGAACATGTTGTTCAGGGGCGTTGAGGACAATCCGAGGGGCGCCATCGAGCCCATCGCAGACTTTGAGAACGCAGAAGAATTTGGTGTCAATAACATAGAAAATTTTACGTGGAGACAGATCTTCGACCTTGATGCCTGTACACGGTGCGGCAGGTGTCAGGATCTTTGTCCTGCCTATGCAAGCGAAAAGCCGCTTTCGCCGAAGCAGTTCATCCAGGACCTGAAGGGTGAGTGGGAAAAGGCGGCTAAAGGCGTTAAGAACGAAGAAGGTATCATCGATACCGTTATCCAGGAAGAGACGCTGTGGTCGTGCACCGCATGCCTTGCGTGTCAGGTAAATTGCCCCGTATCGATCCCGACCTTCGACAAGAATATTGAGATGAGACGCTACCTTACCCTTACCCTCAGCAAGACGACCTCCGAGACAAGGCTCCTCTTCAAGAATTTGCAGCAAAAGAACGATCCCTACGGTATGGGCAAGAGACAGAGAACAGAATGGACAGAAGGTCTCGACGTGAAGAACGTCGCCGAACAGGAAGTGGAATACCTGTACTGGGTAGGATGCGTTGCATCTCTCGATGACCGGAACAGGAAGGTGGCAAAGGCATTCACAACGCTGCTGAACAAGGCCGGCGTTTCCTTCGGTATTCTTGGTCAGGACGAGGCCTGTTGCGGAGACCCTGCTCGCAGATGCGGCAACGAAGATCTCTACCTCGGCATTGCCCAGGGCAACGTGGAGCTTCTCAATGAGATCGGCATAAAGAAGATCATTACGACCTGTCCGCACTGCTACCACACACTGAAGAACGAGTATCCGCAGGTGGGTGGAAATTATGAGGTTTATCATCAGAGCGAATTTATCTGGAAGCTGATAAACGAAGGAAAACTGGCATTGAACCCTGCCATCGAAGGCACCATAACCTACCATGACCCCTGCTATCTCGGGAGGGTAAACCGCGTTTTTGACCAGCCCAGGAATCTTGTTGAGAAGGTCGCAAAAGGTCCAATGGTTGAAATGGGAAGGAACCATGACAGGAGTTTTTGCTGCGGCGGCGGCGGCGGCAGGATCTGGATGGAAGAACATCACAAAAGAATCAATCATCTGAGGATCGATGAGGCCATAGCAATACCTGCAGGTACAGTGGTTACCGCTTGCCCCTATTGCCTTATCATGATGGAAGACGCTATAAAGGATAAGGAAAAGGTCGAGACCATGAAAGCCATGGATCTCTCCGAGATTCTCGTAAAGGGTTTGTAGATAAGGTATTAAGAGAACCGGATAAAAGGATGGGCTCATCGCCCATCCTTTTATATTTTTGAGATTGGATTACTTTACTCTTCTAAGGTTATTGCTTCTACGGGACATTCTTCCGTGCATGCACCGCATTCTGTGCAGAGTTCAGGATCGACCTTTGCTACGTCATCTACAGTAATAGCATCGGCAGGACAAATCTCTGCGCATGCTCCACATCCTGTGCAGGCATCTTGGTCAACTTTTGCAGGCATTTTTTACCTCCTTTTCTTTTTAGAAATTCCTAAACAAATCTCAAAGGAATGTCAATAAAAAAATAAATCAGCGATCAGCGATCAGCGATCAGCCGTTCGTGACATATTGTGTCTGTACGCTGAAAACTAACGGCTAACTGCTGATTTCCATTGACATACCTGCTTACATTGAATAAGATTTGCCAATGCTTGAATTCTTAAGAGACCTCTTCCTGGACCTCTACGATAATTTTTCAGAGGTCTTTCTCAATGTGCTCGTTATGGTCATTGTGATGGTCGGGGGGTTGATCATCAGCTGGTTCATTAAAAAGCTGCTGGGCAGGCTTTTGATACTTTTTCGGTTCGATAAATGGGCACAGGATGTCGGTATTGCCAACTTTCTCCAAAAAGGCGGGGTAAAGACATTGCCTTCCATTGTCCTCAGCAAGATCGTCTACTGGATATTCATCGTCCTCTTCCTGTCTTTTGGTCTCAACTTTATCGGCATTTCACAATTTTCCGAATATGCCTCCAGGATTTCCACGACGTTGCCATATATCATTGTCTCCCTTGTTATCGTCATTATAGGGATCATCTTAAGCAATTTTATAAGCAGGGTCATATTTATGACCTGTGAAAATGCAAACATAAAATATGGCGATATTATCGCAAAGGGAGTGAGGATCTTCCTCATCATTATAACCTTTGGAATAGTCTTCGAGTATATCGGCATAGGGAATATGATTATCACTATCAGCTTTCTTATTATTTTCGGGGGCATCATCATGACGCTCTCACTCGCCCTCGGTATCGGGTTGAGCAATGTTATCGGCGACCTTATCCGGGACCGTCTGAAGAAGAGGAAAGAGGGGAACGGGCACCCGTAGCCACAGAACCAGTTCATAGCTGACAGCTCATGGTTCATGGCAAAACCAAGCACGAAATCCTATACAATTTCTAAATCCTAAGTACGAAGCACTAAACAATATCAAAATACAAATATCAAATATTCATAACAAATAGACATCCCTTTTCGTTTTGAATTTAAACATTCGAATTTATTTAGGATTTAGGCATTCGGATTTAGTATTTGATTCTGCCATCAGCTATGAGCTATCAGCCGTGAGCTGCTTTTACAGGAGGTGTCTCCGGAACCAGTTGAGGGTGAGATTGATCGCCTTTTCCCGGTGTGCCGGGCTTGAAAATATATGGTCGGCGCCCTTTATGATCTCTATGCTTTTAGGCTTTCTGATGTTCTTATATATTGTTTTTCCTTCATGGCAGGGCACAACCTCATCCATTTCCCCATGGACCACGAGGGCGGAGGAGACCATTTTTGCCTCCGACAATATGTCGTATCGAGCAAAATCGTGATAAATCGTTTCCTTGAAAGCGATCTCGGATATGCTGCCGTCACCCTGCTTTTCGAGCATGTAGGGCATTGCCCAAAAAGATACACATTGTATCCTCTTGTCCCGCGCTGTTTTTATCAATGCAGTGGTAGCGCCGAAGCTGCTCCCCACAATGCCGACCTTTTCAGGATTGACCTGCCCGTGTTCCAATAAGTATTCAGTGATTGCATTCAAATTTTCTATCCTGATCGAAAGGGTTGTGTCTTCAATGGCGCCCCCGCTCGCACCGCAACCGTGGTAATCAAAACGACAGGTGGCGATGCCCGCGCCGGCAAACCTTTCCGACAGCGCAATATACTTGGAGCTCTCTTTGGAGCTTATCAGGCCGTGAGAGAGGATGACGCAGGGGTATTTCCCGGGGCCGTTGGGAATGGTCATAAGACCGGCTATTGTGTTAAATACCGACTTGATCTGAAAATCCTGAATCATAATGCAGCCCCCCCTCTCAACTCATCAAGTATCTTTTCAAGCGTTATGAGGTTTAAGACATCTTCTTTGTTGTATTCAAGGAGGAGATTAAGGGCGTTGACGTTGCCCTTGTTCTTGTATCGTTCCCACAGCCACACCGCCTTGTACCCGTTCATGCCTTCAGTTTTTCTTGCTATGCCAAACATTTTTTCAAGGTCTTTTAACCCTCCTTTGATGCCAAGTTTCTTTTTCTCTTTAAAAAGATCCCGGGAAACACGGTTTTCCTTGAGGTCAACATAGAGACGTTTTTTGATCTGCGGGAGGTCAAAACCGTCCCCGTTGAATGTTACAATTGTCTTTACATGGGCAAGCTCCTGCTCAACGCTGTAAATATCTATGTTTTTTCCATACCACTGCATAAAGCCGTTGTTCTCAATGGAGAGCCCGATCACGCAAATATTGCCCGCCCTGTCTGTTTCTATATCAAGGTACGCTTTCAATGAAACTCCTTTCTGTGTATGCAATAAACCCGTAAGTCGTAAGGCGTAAGTCGCAAGGGGTTAAACCCAGTGAAATGTAAAAGGTAAAATGTAAAATGTTTAAACCCGAAACAAGTTGCGAGAGCATTTGTGCCGGGCTTTCCCGTAGCAAACCGTCGTGAGGGAAAGCCAGCAGAGAGCAGAGAGATAAACTTCTCAAAGGATTGTCTCTTTGGTTTCTTGCTTTTCACCTTTCACCTTTCACTGTCTTTAAGTCCTCAACGTAACAATACCTATAACACCTGCCGCGGTAAATAACAAATTTGAAAACCAGGCAGCAAAAAGCGGCGGAAAGATCTCGGAATATCCCAGGGAAAGCGCTATGGAATGGAAAAACCAATAAAGTATGCCGAGAGAGATGCCGGAAAAGATGCCTTTCGAGATATGCTTTGTCTTGACATATCGCAACCCTACGGAAAAGGCAGCGAACACCATGATAATATTGATAAAAGGGAATGCTACCTTATTGTAAAGATCAACGAGGTACCGCCGGATGTCGTGACCGTCCCGTTTCAGCCTGTTAATGTACCGTGAAAGCTCTTTGTAGCCCATCTCCTCGGGATTTTTATCGACAACCTTAAAGACAGACGGAGGTTCTTTTATGATATCTTTTAGATGGGCATAGTTTTTTTTGTATACTGTTCCTTTGTCGTCAAAAGTCCTTTCAATAACGTTTGAAAAATACCATGAACCGTCTTTCCATACCCCTTCTTTCGCATCGTATCGTTTTCGTATGGAGTAACCATCCGTAAGTTCAAGGACGGTCAGGCCCTTAATAATGTCCTTCTTTGTATCGAAGAAATCGATATTGCTGATGATATTTTCGCGCTTGAACCATATCCTGTCATTCTTGAAAAAGACGTGGGATTCTTCCCCTCTGATCTTGACCCGGTAAATGTAATCAGAGGCATTGGATGTAAAGGGGATGATGATCTCCGAGAGGCCGAATGAGAGCACGATAAGAACGAAGGAAAACGAAAAGAGCGGTTTCATCAGAGACATGGTGCTGATGCCCGAAGTCCTGATAATGATGATCTCGTTGCTTCTGATCATTAAAATGAGCAAGGTAAGCATGGAGATAAGGAACGCGAGGGGGAGTATCAGGTTCAGGTATAGGGGGGCCCGGAGAAGAAGGTAGACCACGCTTAAAAAGAAGTTGCTGAAGGAGGACGTGAAGACATCCATGCGCTCAAAAAATTCTATGGTAATGAAGATCACCAGGCCGGCCAGTTCGGTGATCAGGAGATATTTTATTACATTTGTAATGAGATATTTATTTAGTCTTTTCAAGGCAATATGTCCATACCTGTCGTAGTTTCTGTGATATCGTTGAGTGCTCCTCCTCATTTAAGTTCCGGAGGAGGTATAGCCCCATGGCAGCGATGATAATGTTTGGCGTGAAGGATGTAACAAACGGAGGCAGGTTGATAAATCTTCCAAAGTTGTCCGTTATTGCTATGAGGACATAATAAACAATGAAGAGCAAGAGGCTGTAAAGTATGCCGGAGAATTTTCCCTCCACCCTCCTTTTCACCCCCAGGGGTATTGTGAGGAAAATAAACGCCAGGGAGGAAAAGGGGATCGATATCTTTTTAAAGATATCCAGAAAGATATCGTACCTTTCACTTTCTTTGGCAGTGAGCAGGGATTTCTGCAGTTCGCTCCGGTCCATTTCGTAGGATCTTTTCCGTAATTCTGTGCTATGGGGGAGCATCGTTGAGAGATTCATGGAAAACGTGTAGTTTTGAAAGGTTACACTTCTATAGGCGTCCTTTGTCTTTTCCCACCGGTGCAAATTACCATTTTCCAGGACAAAGTAAAGGTCAAGGGTAACGGGGTCAACATTTATATAACCTGTACTGGCCGAGATGGTCTGTTTTACATCTTTATCCCGGTCATCGGAGACCATAACCCCTGAGAGGGTCCTTTTCTGGACATCTACTTTATCAACGTAGATGACAACCCCGGGTATTGTATCGTTGAACACGCCCTCCTTGTCCTCGATGGATATACCTTTTTTGATAATATTAATAAGCGTGTTCCTGAAGAGTTCGCTGCTGCTTGGCAAAAGGACGTTTGAGTTAAGCAATCCACAAAAGGTTATGATGAGAGCAACGGCGCTGATAGGGACGAAAAGGCATCTCAGATCGATACCGCTGGCTTTTAATACGAGAATCTCATTTTCTGTTGAAAGCCTTCCCAGGACCACTATTACCGAAAGGAGGAATGCCATCGGCAGGGTGAATGTGAGGTATGTCGGTGAGGAGTAAACAATCAACAAGACGATATCTGTAACATCCACCCCCTTGTTGATAACGAGATCGGTCATCTTTCCGAGCCTGCTTAGCACAAGGATAAAGGTGAGAATGCCGAGGGAGAGGAGCAGTATGTAAGACAGCTCCTTGAGGACATATATATAAAATTTCTTGTGTAATTTCGTTAATATGTGCACTGCGTAGTCTAACATCCAATGGTGCTTCATGTCAACGTTGTACATGAAGCAAGCTGACAGCTCATAGCTGATGGCTGACAGCAAAAACTAAACAAAGTAGGTAATAATAGGAAGTAGGCAGTGAAAGATTTGTGTTCATATTGATTACTGCCTGCAGGCTCTTGCTGTTGCTATGAGCCATGAGCTATGAGCCGCTTTTCCCGCTTTATCCTCCGTCCATGCTGTGATGCTCTGCTTTGATAAACCATGATGTAGGGTCTGTGAGATATTCTTCGGCATCCTTGAGGGACAGATAGTGCTCGTGTTCGATCATGGCAAGGAGGTCAAAGAACTCCTTTTCTCGAGGATTTGAAGAGGCATCCCTTAGCTCTGAGTAGAGCTTGACGCCCTTTTCTTCAAAATCAACGGCGGTCTTGATCGCCTCAATGTCGCCGGCGTCCCCCTTTGCTGTCTTTTCAACCTTCCTGATCACGTTGACAAGGATATCCTTGACGATAGTGTTGTTCACCTTTAGAGGAACAGATTCCGGCCACTTATCCTTTACCACCCATTTTGCATGAAGCTCTTTAAGGCGGTTGTAATGCTCCAGCTCGTCTTCAGCAATTCTTTCGAACATCGCCTTCCCAACGGGGTTTGCTGTCCTGGCGGCATTCTTTAGGTAGAATTCCCGCTCCCGCATCTCGTTGTTAAGCGCCACTTCCAATGCGTTAAGACGTTCCTTATCGTCCATCATTTCCTCCTTTTAATCTGAATGATTTCCCGCAGCACGCTGCGGGGTAACGCTGTTCCCTCTCTCCTCGCGGGAGAGGACCAGGGTGAGGGGGCATGGTTATGCCGTTTCCATCCTCCTAATACCCTGTAGCTTGCTACGGTTAAGTTCATTTCATTCTATCAATACGACCCCGTAGATGTCCCGCTCTTCACTGTGCGTACGGACCACGCGAATAGGCAGCTGATGCGCCCGAGCCGTCTGAAAGACATCGATCCCGCAGGCCTCCATCGCCGGCCTTGCACGCTCGGGGTTCTTGCAGGCGCCGCTTGCATCGCAGCTCTTGCACAGGGTGCAGGGCCCCATTCCCAGGCCGAGCGCCTTATAATAGCCGTCGAGGAAGAAGGTGGTCTCAAGGTCTACAATAGAGCTATTGAATTTATCCACGACCTTGTAATCCTTTTTCCAGTGCTTGTGGCAAAGAAGGGCATGTTTGTATGAATCGAGGAATGCCCGAGTCTCTTTGTGGTCAGGTGTATGGGGCGGGCAGCAAAGCTTTTTCCCGTAATATAAGCAGCCGAACCTGCACTTCATCCGGACCCAGGGGGCAGTAAAGATTTTTGCAGTATCCACGATCAGGGCGTCATCAACACCTTTTTCCAGCGCCATGGCTATGTAAGGTTCATATTTTTTCATGATGATATAAATATAGGCTGTAACTTACTATTAATCAAGCGCATAAATCCGGGCATGGTAGACCGTATATCGTATTTCGAGAGAAAGGCAGCTCATAGCTCATAGCTCATGGCAAGAGCACAAACCCGGTTCGTCTTTGCTATGAGCTATCAGCTATGAGCCGGTTTAATTGCGTGTTTGTGGGGAAGAACCCGGCACCGATGCTCTCAGTTTCTCGAACCTCGTTCCTTGCGCCTCTTGTTTCTTGTCCAGCATCCAGAATCCAGCATCGGGATTACTATGAACCATCAGTCGAACCCTTCGCTTCTGATCATTTCCCCCTTGCAGTGTGTTCGTATTTTCCATACAATAGTGATATGACGAAAAAGATGAAAAGGGATCATTCGAGAGCAAAACTGGGGGAGATCCTCCTGAAGGAAAGGTTTATCCGTCAGGAACAGCTTGATAAGGCCATCGAGATCCAGGAGACCGGCGGAGGGCACCTCGGCGAGATCCTCGTCAACCGGGGCATGGTGCGCGAGGAAGACGTTGCTTTTGCCCTGTCGCAGCAGTTCAATATACCTTTTATCTCTTCAAAGGCAGGCACTTTGCGGCCGGAAGAAGGCCAGGGCCTGGAGATGATCATCTCCAGGCAGGTTGCTGTGAGAAATACCATTCTGCCGATCTCACGGGGCAAAAATACCCTCACCTGCGCGATGTTCGATCCCCAGGATTTTATGCTTATCGATGAACTCCGCAAGATCGCCGGCTGCGACATCAGCCCTGTTGTTGCCACGCGTTCCGACATCCTGAAGGCGATAGAAGAATTTTACGGAGCTATTGATCTGGCAAAGGGAGGCGGACCCAGGCTTTATGGCATAGATAGGCTGAGACAGGCAGCTTCCGAATCAGATGATGATTCGTTGAGCCTTGACAGCATCATAGCCCGCGCGAAGGCAGCACCCGTTGTTAAGCTTGTTGACCTCATGCTCTGGCAGGCGATCGACCAGCGTGCCTCCGACATCCACATCGAGCCCTTCGAGGGCAGGATATCGCTGCGGTACAGGATCGACGGGAGGCTCTACGACATACCCCCGCCACCGCGCCACCTCTATCTGCCGATCGTTTCCAGGATCAAGATCTTATCAAAGCTCGATATCTCCGAGAAGCGCCTGCCGCAGGACGGCACTTACATGGTTAAGCTCGAAGACAGGACAATCGACCTGAGGATCTCCATCATACCCACGATCTACGGAGAGAAGGTCGTCATGAGGATCCTCGACAGAAGCGGCGTTGTCTTTGACCTCGATAAGATGGGTTTCGAGGCAAACGACCTTGCAGCCCTCCAGAAGGCGATCAACAGCCCCTATGGCCTTGTCTTCATAACGGGCCCCACAGGGAGCGGGAAGTCCACAACCCTCTATGCGATACTCCAGGAGATCAAGTCATCGACAAAGAATATCGTTACCGTTGAAGACCCTGTAGAATACCGTCTGGACGGCATCAACCAGGTACAGGTAAAACCGGAGATCGGCCTTACCTTCGCTGCGGCGCTGAGAAGCTTTTTGAGGCAGGACCCTGATATCATGCTTGTCGGCGAGGTGAGAGACCTTGAGACGGCCGAGATATGCGTCCGTTCCGCGCTGACAGGACACCTCGTCCTGTCCACGCTCCATACGAACGATGCCCCGTCTGCGGTGACACGGCTTATCGATATCGGTGTCGAGCCCTATCTCCTGGCGCCTACAATTCTCATCGTCATCGGCCAGCGGCTGGTCCGCAAGCTTTGCCCGGAATGCAAAGAGCCGTATACGCCTACCTTGAAGGAACTCGGGGGCGCTAAGCTGCGGGCCGAAGTGATATACAGGGCAAAAGGCTGCCAGGCCTGTGGCAATACGGGATATAAAGGAAGGACGCTCATCGCCGAGGTGATGCCGATCTCCGAAGATATCAAGGTCACGATCTCCCACGGAGCGTCATACCAGGAGATACGGAACCTTGCCAAGGGACTGGGGATGTCGACGCTCTATGAATCGGGCCTGCGCAAGGTAGAGCAGGGGATCACAAGCCTTGAAGAAGTCTTTAGCGTCACATTGGGAATATAGGATAGCAGAACTGCGGCTCATGGCTCATAGCTGATAGCAAAGACGAACCGGGTTGGTGCTCTTGCCATGAGCTATGAGCCGGTTTCCCGCCTTACGGGTTCTCGATTCACGTGATCTCTTTATGGTACATCTGCAGCGATTTCACCGCGGAACTTGTTTTTTGCCCGATATATGCCTTGATACCCTCTGCTGCCGCTTTTGCGGCAGGCGCCGTCGTTATGTAGGGCACCTTGTGCTTGATCGCTGCCTTCCGGATGTACGAGTCATCATACATGCTGTTCTTGCCTATAGGCGTGTTGATGATAAGCTGGATTTCCTTATTGTGGATCGCGTCGACGATATTCGGCCTTCCTTCGTGAACCTTTTTGATGAACGTCGATTCCACGCTGTTCTCCTGAAAGAATTTATGTGTTCCTTCAGTTGCGAGGATATTAAATCCTGCTTCTTTCAGGTATTGTGCCACACCAAGGATCTCTTTCCTTTCATTTGGCGTTACAGTGATGAGCACCGTTCCCTTATCGGGTAATTTCTGACCGGCTGCCTCCTGCGATTTGAAGAAGGCGAGGCCGAAGGAATCAGCCATGCCGAGGACCTCTCCTGTGGACTTCATCTCCGGTCCGAGGGTCGGATCTACTTCGGGGAACATATTGAAAGGAAATACCGATTCCTTTACGCCGACGTGCGGGTAGCTTTTGTGCTTGAGGTCCATGTCTTTCAGCTTCCTGCCCAGCATGACCCGTGTCGCGATCCGCGCCATTTGCACGCCGGTGACCTTTGATACAAGGGGCACGGTCCTGCTCGCACGGGGGTTTGCTTCGAGTATGTAGACTATATCGTTTGCGATCGCGTACTGGATGTTCATGAGGCCCACAACGTTGAGCTCAATGGCTATCTGCTTTGTGTATTCGTTGATCGTCGCGATATGTTTTGCCGAGAGTGTTTTCGGAGGGATCGCGCATGCGCTGTCGCCGGAATGGACTCCCGCGAGCTCAATATGCTCCATAATGGACGGGACAAAGGCATCTTCACCGTCAGCAATGGCATCCGCCTCAACCTCAATAGCGTTCTCAAGGAATTTGTCTATCAGGATAGGGCGCCCCGGCCATATCTCCACAGCGGCATTGACGTAAGATGTGAGCATATCATCGTCATAGACGACCTCCATGCCGCGTCCGCCAAGGACATAAGATGGCCTTACCATGAGGGGGTAACCGATCTCGCGAGCAACGGCGAGGGCCTCTCCGAGGGCTGTCGCCGTCCCACTCTCGGGCTGCGGGATCCCGAGTTTGTGCATTACATTCTTAAAGCGCTTCCTATCCTCGGCGAGGTCGATGCTTTCAGGCGATGTCCCGAGGATCTTTACCCCTGCCTCTTCAAGCTCTTTCGCGATGTTGAGCGGCGTCTGCCCGCCGAACTGCACGATAACCCCGATGGGCTTCTCCTTGTTGTAAATGCTGAGGACGTCCTCGACGGTGAGGGGCTCAAAATAGAGCTTGTCGGAGGTATCGTAATCGGTCGATACCGTTTCGGGGTTGCAGTTGACCATGATCGATTCATATCCTTCATCCCTGAGGGTAAAGGCTGCGTGGACGCAGGTGTAATCGAACTCAATGCCCTGGCCGATCCTGTTGGGGCCTCCGCCGAGGATCATTACCTTGGACCTGTCGCTGACGTCTACCTCGTCAGCGGCGTTATAGGTGGAATAGTAGTACGCCGCATCGGCGCCGCTTACAGGCACCTTGCACCAGGCCTCTTTCTTGCCCAGCGCGATCCTCCTGTCCCTTATCTTGTCTTCAGTGGTGTCAAGGATCTGTGCAAGGTACTTGTCCGCGAAGCCGTCTTTTTTTGCCTTTATAAGCAGGGCATCAGGCAGATCCCTGCCCTTGTACTTCAGTATCTCTTCCTCGAGTTCAACGAGCTCCTTCATCTGCTGGATGAACCACCGTTTGATCTTTGTTCTTTCGAAAAGCTTGTCCACCGCAGCGCCCTTCCGCAGCGCCTCGTACATGATGAACTGCCTTTCCGACGATGGTTCATTGAGGCGCCTCATCAGTTCGTCGAGAGGCAGGTTGTTGAAGTTACTTGCGAAGCCCAGTCCGTACCGTTTGATCTCCAGGGAGCGTATGGACTTCTGAAAGGCCTCTTTATAGTTTTTCCCGATGCTCATGACCTCGCCTACGGCCTTCATCTGTGTTCCCAGCCTGTCCTCCGCCTCTCTGAACTTTTCAAAGGCCCACCGCGCGAACTTTATGACCACGTAATCTCCCGAGGGAGTGTATTTGTCGAGGGTTCCACCCCGGTAGTAGGGGATATCTCTGAGCTTGTAGCCGCCCGCCAGTTTTGCCGAGATGAAGGCTATGGGAAACCCTGTTGCCTTTGATGCAAGGGCAGATGACCGCGATGTCCTCGGGTTTATTTCGATAACGACGACCCTCCCGTCTTCAGGGTTGTGGGCAAATTGTATATTTGTTCCGCCGATCACCTGGATCGCTTCAACGATCCGGTAGGAGTATTCCTGCAGCTTCTTCTGCAGCTCTTCAGAGATGGTAAGCATGGGCGCGGAGCAGAAGGAATCGCCCGTATGGACGCCCATGGGGTCGATGTTCTCAATAAAGCAGACGGTGATCATGTTGTTGTCAGCGTCCCTTACGACCTCAAGCTCGAGCTCTTCCCATCCGAGGACAGCCTCCTCTATGAGTATCTGCCCGATGAGACTTGCCGAAATACCCCTGCTTGCTATCACCTTGAGCTCTTCCTTGTTGTACGTGATGCCGCCGCCTGTCCCGCCGAGGGTATAGGCGGGCCTCACGACGACCGGGTAGCCGAGCCTGTCGGCGATCTCCAGCGCCTCCTCGACTGAATAGGCGAGGGCGCTCTCGGGCATCGGGATGCCAAGTTTCGCCATGGTCTTCTTGAACTCGCTCCTGTCCTCTCCCCGCTCGATGGCATCAGCCTGGACGCCGATGATCTGCACACCGTATTTCTTCAGGATGCCTTTTTTCGAGAGGTCTGCAGCCAGGTTGAGGCCTGTCTGCCCGCCGAGGTTAGGGAGCAGCCCCTGTGGCCTTTCCTTTGCAATGATCTTCTCAAGGGTTTCCACGGTGAGGGGCTCAATGTATGTTACATCCGCCATGCCGGGATCCGTCATGATCGTAGCCGGATTGGAATTGACGAGGACGATCGTGTAACCGGCAGCCCTGAGAGCCTTGCATGCCTGCGTGCCGGAGTAGTCAAATTCACATGCCTGGCCTATGATGATCGGCCCTGAGCCGATGATAAGGACTTTATCTATTCCCTCGATCTTTTTAAACATTTTCCACACCTTCCGAAGAGATTTGCTTAGGCATCCTATCAAAATGCGATGCCGGGGTCAAGTGCTTTATGAGCCATCGGCGATCAGCCGTCAACGACAGTATATCGTATATAGTATATCGTATGTAGTAACTTCCAGTTCATCATCCCTTATCTCCTAATACCTCATGGTTTTTCGAGTATTTCAATATACGAACTACGAAATATGATTTGTTAGGAACTATTCCTTTTAACCTTTCATCCTTGATCAAGAAAATATTGGTGCGTCAGAAATATGTATTGTATATGATGCATTTAGTTCTTGACTAACAATAATGCATCATATACAATACATATATGCTCTTCTCCATAGGTAAAGAGATCCGGAAAGCCCGGAAGGCCCGCCGAATCTCCCAGGCAAAGCTGGCGAAAGCCCTCGGCATGAGCCGTACCACCATAGGACAGATAGAGAACGGCACCGTCCAGGATATTGGAACGAGGAAGCTTATCAGGGTTCTTGAATTCCTTGGGTTGGAATTACGCGTCCGGCTGTCGGGCGCTTTTCCGACACTGGAAGAGCTTCGTGAAGTGGAGGGCGGTTAATGGCCACTATTCCTTCGCTTGCCGTGTGGGCCGGCGGCAAAAGGTCGGGCCTTCTCGCGAGGGAATCGCGAAAGGAATATGTGTTCACCTATTCACCGGAGGCGGGAAGCACAGCCCAGGTATCCCTGACCATGCCCGTCCGTCTGGCGAGCTGGGTAAGCAGCGACCTGCACCCTGTATTCCAGATGAACCTTCCCGAAGGTGCGCTCCTTGATGCGATCCGTCGGGCCATCGCCAAGGTGGTGGGAGAAGATGACCTCTCCATACTACGGGTGACAGGTGGCAACCAGGTGGGGAGAAACCGGTTTGCTCTCCCCGGTGACGCCTCGCCGGGGATTGCCGAAACGCCGGAATCCCTGGATGAATTGCTCACCTATCCGGACGCGAGGGAGCTTTTCCATGAACTCGTTACGAAATACGCCCTTCGGTCGGGAATATCGGGGGTCCAGCCAAAGGTCCTCCTCAATGCGTCGGAAAAGGGATCGTTGGCCTCGTCAGGGTACATCGTCAAGTCCTGGGGGTCAGATTACCTATGCCTGGCTCCCAACGAGTACTTCTGCATGACGGCGGTGAAGCGCGCGGGGCTGCCGACACCGGAGTATTTCCTCTCAGACAACGGAGGCCTTTTCATCATGCGGCGGTTCGACATCACCACAGAGGGCGCTCCGATCGGTTTTGAAGACATGTGCAGCCTGCAGGCGTTTGGTACGTCACAGAAGTATTCCGGGAGCTATGAAAGGGTAGCGAAGAGCATTGGCGATTATATCTCCGGCGACCGTCTGATGGCGGCGAGAGAACAGTTTTTTGCCGCTCTGGTCCTGTCGGTCATGCTTCGAAACGGCGATGCCCATCTGAAGAATTTCGGCGTGCTCTACGCCGAGCCCGGTGGCGCCGTCGAACTTGCCCCCGTCTATGACGTGGTAACAACAACGGCTTACGTCAGCAAGGACGTGCCCGCCCTGACCCTGGCAGGCACAAAGAAATGGTGGCCCCGGAAGGCGCTGGAGCGTTTCGCCGTCTCGCACCTCTCTTTGCCCGTAAAGAAGGTGTCGAACATATTCAGCGGTGCCGCTGAAGCGGTGATGGCGACGAGAGAGACGATCCCGGCCTACATATCGGACCACCCCGATTTTCGTGAGATCGGCGAACGAATGATGGCACAATGGGAAGAAGGTGTCAGGGGATTGGAGTAGTCCCCAAAAAAAGATCAGGCAGGTCGACAGAAGAACAGACCATCCAATACGAAAAAACAATGGCGGAGAGGCAGGGATTTGAACCCTGGGTACGCGTTTTAGCACGTACACTCGCTTAGCAGGCGAGCACCTTCGGCCAGCTCGGTCACCTCTCCGTGTGGGAAAGTATACTTTTTTACGCCCCAAAAAGCAATAATGGAAAGGCACGAGGAGATGAACCCTGTGAAAGGAGAAAGGTGAAAGGTGAAATGTTTAAAACCTTTTACTTTTCACTTTTTACCTTTTACAATACAGCTGACAACCAACTTAATGAACTACCCCGCAGCAAGCTGCGAGGTATCAGAGGATAGAAGCGGCATGATTATGCCCCCTCACCCTGCCCTCTCCCGCGTGGGGAGAGGGAATAGTGTCACCCCGCAGCAAGCTGCGGGGAATCATCTGGA
Source organism: Deltaproteobacteria bacterium UBA6106 (assembly GCA_002428485.1). Lineage (GTDB taxonomy): Bacteria > Desulfobacterota > Syntrophorhabdia > Syntrophorhabdales > Syntrophorhabdaceae > UBA5609. The sequence continues at coordinate 90,149 of DIWM01000038.1, read as the reverse complement.
TTGAAGGAAAGAAGATGGCGGAAGATAGGGCGATACAGGACATACTGAAGGTACGTCATGAGCTTTTAAAGGCCATGCGGGAATATTTTTACGACCTCGGGTACATTGAGGTGGAGACGGCAAACCTCATGAGAACGGCGCCGCCTGATCCACAGATCGACCCGCTTGCTGTATTTGTTGAAAAGAGCGGTCCCTGGCATCTCCACACGTCGCCGGAGATGGGAATGAAGAAGCTCCTCGCAGCGGGAAGCGAGAAGATATTCCAGATCTGCAAAGTATACAGGGTGGAGGAATTCGACGAGATCCACGGCATAGAGTTCACCATGCTGGAATGGTATCGCAAAGGCGGCTATCGCGACATGATGCAGGAGGTGGAGGCGCTTGTATTGTTTGTTGCTGACAGGCTTTTGCATGACCGGCGGACAGGCTTTACAAAACCTTTCAGGGCTTACGATCTCGAGTCGCTCTTTATTGAAAAGACCGGCATTGATCCCTTTGTCCTCGACAGGGATGGCCTCTTCCGGGCATTGCAAACGAAGGGTTTTGCGGGCATCGATGACCGCGATGACTGGAACAGCCTCTTCTTCAAGCTCTTTATACAGGACATAGAGCCGGCTATGGAGAGCGATGCGCCATATTTTGTCATCGACTGGCCTCAGTCCATTTCAACGATGGCAAAACGAAAGAGAGGCAACCCCATGAAGGTAGAGCGTTTTGAGCTCTATATCAACGGTCTCGAGGTCGCGAACGGGTACACCGAACTGCTGGACAGCGAGGAGCAGAGGGCGCGCTTTCTCGCGGACAATCAGGAAAGGGCGAGGCTCGGAAAGGATACCTTCCCCATCGACGAGGAGTTTGTCGGTTCCCTTAGCGGCCTGGATGGTGTATACACGGGCGTTTCAGTCGGCGTTGACAGGCTCCTGATGGCGCTTCTCGGAAAGACAAGGATCGACGATGTTATGGTGAACAGGTTCAGGGCCTGATCCGGTAAAAGGCTATGCCCATATACTCCTTCAACGCAAGAGATGAGTCCGCAAGCGCCGCGGCGCTGGGCAGGAAGCTCAGCACGTCGTACCTGGTCCTCGACGTTAGATATCCGGCAGGGTAGGGGATGATGTCCCGGAAGCGTCTGCTGAAGAGCAGATGAGACCTCTTCATATGGTATGCGCTTGTTATGAGGACGATTCTGCTGATCCTGTGCGCATCAGCGATCTCTTTGACAAACAGCGCATTCTCATAGGTATCTATGCTCTTTGATTCAGCAATGATGTCCTTTTCGTTGACACCAAAGGAAATCAAGGTTCGTTTTGCAATGTCCGCCTCGGCTGTCCTGCCGAATATCCTTCCCCCTGAGAGTATGACCGGTTTTTTGGAGATACTGTAAAGCTTATAGGCAGTGAGCACCCGCGCGAGGGCATCGCCGCTTAAGGTCCCTTTGCCGTCCACATCCGGTGCATTGTCATAGATTCCTCCCCCGAGGACAACATAGACATCACCTGTCTTTACTTCTTCAAGGGAGGGGACGACAAAGCTGTTCTCAAGGGGGACGAGCAGGATGTCTTTCGTCGGTCCAATGCTCAGGATGTAAATAAAGAGGGCAAAAAGAAAGGCAAGGAGTTTAAGCCGCCTCTTCAGAAAAATGCAGGCGAGCAAAAGGAGAATAATAAATATTCCGGGAGGGAGGAGACAATGGGTGACCAGTTTTTTGATGATGAATATCATTTTTGTACCGGACCTTACTGCGCGATCAACTCTTTTATCCTGGGGATCGCCTTTCTCGCTGCCTTCATCCCTTCTTCAATCAGTTTCTTTTTCTGGGTAAAGTCAAAGAGCGAGACCCCTTTTATGTCAGGCTCAATGACTACATCGGCGTACCGGAGCTTGGACTTACTGTTCTCGTACATCATGATATTCAGAGATTGCCCGATGATATCAAATACGCTATTGATATCGCTATCCTTAATGTCTTTCTGGAGGTTGACGGCAATGACGATGCTGGCGCCTTTTTGCCGTGCGATGTCGCAGGCAATATTGTTGGTTACCCCGCCGTCCACGAGGGTCCTGTTTCCGAAAACGACGGGTACGAATATGCCGGGAATAGCGGAGGACGCCCGTATGGCCTTCGCCAGGGAACCTTTTTCGAGCGTGACCGTCTCGCCGGTATTTAAGTCTGTTGCAATGGGGTAAAAGGGTATTTTCGTGTCCTCTATCTTTTTGGCCTTTGCCGTCTGTTCAACGAATGCCTCGAGCTTTGCCCCCTGGACAGGGCCGACCTTTGAATAGACGATGGAGATGTCGAGGATGTCGTTTCTGTCTATTTTGTAGGCTGACCATTCGAGTTGGAAGCTGTCGGGGTTCGAGGCATAGATGCCCCCGATGAGGCTGCCTGCGCTGGTGCCGATGATCATATGTATTGGTATCTTTTCCTGTTCAAGGATCCTGATGACGCCAACGTGGGCAAACCCTTTTGCAGAACCGCCGCCGAGGACAAGGGCGACCTTCGGTTCCACCTTTTTTGCAGGAGCGACAGGCGGTGATGTCTGACACGCGCAGAGAAAAACAAGAAAACAGAAGATCGCGATGAAAGGTTTTTTAATAGCCGCCCCGCTGTCCCACGTAGGGATTATATACCTTTTCGTGTCCAATGGTGCTGCGCGGCGCATCGCCGTAATTATGCCCCGGTGCAACGATCGTATCGTCAGGAAGGACAAAGAGCCTGTTTCTCACAGAAGAAAGAAGGATCTCCCATGAGCCGCCGTCGAGATCGGTTCTTCCTACGCCGCCTACAAACAGGGTGTCGCCGGTGAATACCATGCCCTTATGGTAGAGCGATATACTTCCCGGAGAGTGCCCTGGCGTGTGGATCACCTGCAGGGACGTTTCTCCGATATTGATATAATCCCCGTCCTTTACGGTTATATCCGCCGGTGGGGAGGGCTCCCCGCCGAACATACCGACAGAATACGGTGACTGGTGGGAGAGGCTGTAGGCCTCTTTTTCGTGTATGATGATCTCTGCCCCGGTAAGGTCTTTCATCCTTTTGTTTCCCATGATGTGGTCTACGTGGCAATGTGTATTGACGATATACTTGATGGTGTACCCTCTGTCTGCGGCCTCTTTAAGTATCATTTCGCATTCTGCCGCAGGATCGATAACGAGGGCGTCCTTTGTGATCTTGCATGAAACGATATATGCGAATACCGCAAAACTGCCAACCTGCATCTGTTTTACAAACATAGTAGCCTCCCGGCGTGATAATCATAATACTTTTTAGTGTTGTTTTTCAAATTTTTTGATAATATCTTACGCTGCGTGGAGTAAATCCTGCCAGGAGGAAGAATGAAGCCCGTATACATTGAAGCGAGAGACCTCCCCGATGCATGGTTTCAGTGCATCTACCGGATCTTCGAGGACGACGGGGTGCATGAGTATGTTATCGACAGGGGCTCCTTTGAGGGCCAGAAGAGAAGAGAATTTGACCTGGTTGTGGTCAATATCAAGTATCCGGGCACGCAGCCGCTCATCCCGGACATCCCTTCCGAGCTTGGCATCCCCGCCCCTACGTCTATGTCATACGTAGAAGAATATCTCCAGTACCTGATGACGGACAAAAAGGCCGAGAACGAGCTTTACACATACGGAGAAAGGCTCACAAACCCCAAGGTCTGTATTGACGGAAAGGAATGTGCCATCGGTATCAACCCGGTCATGGAGGTCATCAGGATTTACAAAGAAGGCAAATACGGGACAAACCAGGCCATCATGGAAGTGGGCATGCCCCAGGATATCACCCTTGAGGATCCGCCATGCCTGCGGCTCATCGATACACGGCTTATGAACAACAGGTTACATTTCGTGCTCTACTTCAGGAGCTGGGACCTCTGGGCGGGATTTCCATCGAATCTTGCGGCCATACAGCTTCTCAAAGAATACATGTGCCATGAGATAGGTGTTGAAGACGGCACCATTATTGCCATCAGCAAAGGCCTTCACCTCTACGAATACACCTTCGGGCTGGCGCTGCAGAGACTGAGGAGATAAGAGCCGATGGTTCGTGGCTCATAGCAATAAATGCGGCTCATAGTTCATAGCTCATGGCTCATAGCAGAAGCAAACACGAAATCCTAAGCACCAAATACTAAACAATATCAAAATCCAAATATCAAATGTCCGAAACAGATGCCCTTCAATACGTTTTAAATTTTGAACATTGGAATTTGTTTAGGATTTAGATATTCGTGCTTAGGATTTACTATCAGCTATGAGCTGTCAGCCATGAGCCGCTTTTCACGATTCACGTTATGGTTGTTTCCCGTAGAGGAGCATCTTTTCGTATCGTTCACGGATGGTTTTCTGGACCGCTGTGATATCGGAATTCTCTGTATATGTAAAGGTCTTGTACCTGTTCGTCTCCGGATCGAGTATCGTGATAAAGAGGTTGTCCTCACGTGAAGGGATGATTTCTATGAAGACCCTCCTCTGGTAGAGGAACGAGATGCCATAGAACGTAGATTCTATGACCGTGTCCTTGCAGTGATATGCGGTGAAGCTCAGAAGCTCGTTCGTGGCATCCTGTAAGGCCTTTGATGATATCCGTTCAAGGTGATTTTTTACATAGGGTTCTTTCAGGCACCTCTTAATATCGATTTCGACCGATTCGGGCCTCGGCTGATCGGTAAACCTTATGAAATTCGCAGCATAGTCAACGATCTCATGGTACGTGTAGGTCTCTTTTCCCCACAATGCCTGGAAGATATGTTCCGCCGCCTCCCATGAAAGTTCTTTCGCCATGTCTATGAACAGGTTTCTCCTGAGTGTGCGGTCGTAGAAGTTTTCGATACCGAGCTGTTCCATCCTGCTGTCTACATAGAGGCTCCATATCTGGTTGTAACGGTCCCGCGCATCAGGCTCTTTTTCTTCGTCGGGTGTTATCTTCGGATCGTACTGAAATGCCGGGTTCAGGACGTCCTGAATATACAGGAAAAGACGGTAGATCCTTCCGTATAAAAAGGTATCATCATCCCAGATGATGATCTTCACATCGAGATACCCTTTTTTTCGTTTTATGAGGGCCTTTTCCTGCCAGGGGGAATCTGTTTTTTCAATAAAGAGGTTTTTTACGGAAGAATTTAGACCGAGCTGCGCAACGATGTCCTCAGCGACGGTCCGTATGCCTTCCACCTTCTTAGAATTCCCCTTCCAGACCGTAGAGCTCAAGAAGGAGGGTCTTTGCTTTCATCCATTGAGAATCTTTTTTTGCAGAAAAAGGGGCGATCTTTATGTATTCCGACAGATATTTTCTCCCTCTTTCAGCATCGCCTCTTTTGGCATAGATATAACCGAGATTGAAAGTGGACGCTTCATAGATGCCGTTATACCTCTTTTCTACCTCTTCGAGCCTTCGTAATTTCAGCAAAATATTCTCTTTCTCACTTTGCGGCGTTGCCGCATCGCTGATTGCTTTTTCATAATAGGTACGAACAGTTTTTACAGAGGAGAGAACGTCTTTTGCAAAATCGTTTATTTTGAGTGAAGGGCCGAGGGTGCTTACAAAGTCGTTCTTTTTTAGCTGGTCGTCGGTTCGCTTTAATATACCCCGCACGTTCGAATCGTTGATCGAAGATTCTTTAACAGCGGCTGCAGGCCTCGGCGTTTTTTTCTCTGCGGCGGAGATGCTGCCGGGGAGGAGGACGGCCGCAATAAAGAGCAAAGACAGTATCATGACAGAGACAAGCTTCCCATTCACAACAACAGGTTGTGCAGCCTGTTGGCTGTCATGAGTTTTCTTTGAAACGATTTTTGTGCGTTCCGATTGTGCCATCAGATGTACCTCCGGAATAGATAGTATAGTGTGAAGGTTATAAGTAAAATGGCGGTGCAGGGAATTGAACCCCGGACACTGCGGATATGAGCCGCATGCTCTAACCATCTGAGCTACACCGCCGCGCTGTTTTTATATGATATAATGAGGCTGTTGTCAATAGAAAATCACCAAAGATAATAGAGAGTTCTGTCATTTTTATTCTGTGAGTATATGATTTGTGGTATAAAGGATTTGGCTGGTCACCGGATATGAAACTGACAATACTCGGCACAGGGACTTCGACGCCATCTCTAAAGCGGGGTTCCGCCTCGTATTTGCTGACCACAAGGAAGCATAAGATATTGGTCGACATAGGTCCCGCTGTAGTGAGAAGGCTCCTGGAATGCGGTTATTCCGTGACGGATATCGACGTCATTGTCATCACACATTTCCACGTGGATCACACGGCAGACCTGTCAACTTTTTTGTTTGCATGCAATTACGGCGAAGAGGCGAGGACAAAGCCGCTGACGATAATGGGCGGACCGGGGATACGCAGGTTTTACAGCGGGCTCAGGAAGATATACCGCTGGATCGCGCCGAAGTCCTACAGGCTTTCGATTGTCACCATGAAAAGAGGTGCGTTGCGGCTCGACGATATGGCAATCGAGGTCTTTTCTGTGAACCATAACAGGGAGAGCATCGGTATAAGGGTTCAGGAGAGGAAGGCCGTGGCGTTTACCGGTGATACGGCGTACTCGAAGAGTCTCATAAAGCTTGCGGCCGGCGCCGATCTTCTTGTTGCGGAGTGTTCTTTCCCTTTCCGGGTAATGAAGGGACACATGAACCTCGAAGCGATCGAGAGACTCACCGGAGAGGCAAAGCCCAAGAGGGTTATCCTTACCCACCTCGATCCCGAGTGGGATGATTTCAAAGGCGTCCTCCATGCACCGTATCTTCTTGGCGAGGATGGGATGACGGTTTCTTTTCATGACCGGCGCAACCGCCTGTCCGGTAAAATCCAACTGCACAAATAAGAAAAGGCTCTGAAGAGAGTACCCGCTACATTGCAACGTCAATGCGTTTACGGGGGCTCATGGCTGATAAAGTAAAAGGTAAAATGTGAAAGGTGAAAGGTTTATCGCCGAACGCCGAACGTTTTCTTCAGAATCTCGATATGCGACATACTATATACGAACTACGATATACTGCCTTATACGTTACAGTTTATTAATTTTGATATTTTCGGGCAGGTTTTCGACAGCATCAGAGAGCCGCTTAAACTGATCGGATATCTTCCCGGTATTCTCCGAACGTTGACGAGGTAATATTGCTGTTCCTTCATATGCACAAACAACATCCTGCATGGTAAGGTTCTCGGTCGATCTCGCAGGCTGAAAACAGCCACCATCATTTTTTTCATCTAATACTTCTGTAACAAGGTTTGCCTTTATCATGTTCCCGAGAAGCTCCTGCACAAGGGCGAGGGGGATCTTGAGCGCTCCGGCTATCTCCCGGGCAGAGCAGGGTTTTTCACCTGCCGAAAACCGCTGCGCGATGAGGTTAATAATTGACAGCATCATTATCTTTTTTGAGGAAGCGCTTATACCTGAATAGCCGGGTTGCAGGCCGTAGGTCTCACTGTGCTCATGGGCGTAAGCGATCTCCAGGCCGAAGAGCACGATCATCCAGCTTGTCTGCAGCCAGCCGAATAGAAGCGGCAAGGCTGCAAGGCTCCCGTAGATAGCTCCCTGGCTTGCAACGCCTATCTGGAAGGTAATATAAAGCCACTGGGCGATCTGAACGAGGGTCCCTCCCACGATGCTGCCGATGATGGCTGACCTGAGAGGCACCTTTGTGTTCGGCATGATGGTATAGAGGACGGTGAGAAGCACCCACAAAGAGACATAGGGCAGGAACTTGAGCAGAAAAGTGATCACGGGGCTGAAGACGCCGAGCAGTTTGATCTTGTTAGCGATGATCCCGACCTCGCCTGTCACAAGGACCGTCAGGCTGCCTGCTATGGCAAACAACACCGGTGTAAGGATCAGGGTCGCCATGTAATCGGTGAATTTTCTTAAGATGGTGCGGGACCTTGTCACTCCCCAGACCGTATTGAAAGAATCCTCTATCTTTCCGAGGATGGACACAACGGTCCAGAAGAGAAGGACAACGCCAATCCCCGCGATAACCCCACCCTTTGCCTGCTCGAGGAATGAACGGGAGAACATGAGCAACTGCTCGGTCACACTTGACTGCCAGTTCGCATTTTCCGCCATCTCAAGGATATTTTTCTCGACGATCTTGTCAAGGCCGAAACCCTTGGCTATGGCAAAGACAACTGCCACGAGAGGCACAATATTAAGCACGGTATAATATGTCAGGATGGACGCCTGTGTTGTGGACCGGTGTTCGACAAACCCGGAAACGGCAACGAGGAAGGTTCGAAGAAAGCGGATAGCGAGGGCTTTCATAGGGGAAAGTCCTTCGAGACTCATTTCCCAGATGCCCGCCTTAAGGAAATCTATGATCTTCCCTGCCACTGTATTCCCTATCTCAGTTTGAAATCGACGCGGCTGTCTTTGATTTTTTCTTTTTTCTCAGGCCCGAGGGCCTTCGGATCGAGCACAAATACCCGTGAGGCTTCGATCTTTCCGGCTTTAAGTATCGCGTTTCGCGCTTCCCGTGCTCTCCGTGAGGCAAGCTGCCTCAGGTCATCATTGGTGACCTCGATGTTGGTGACCATCAGTTTTTCCATCTCAGAAACAGGCAGGTCCTTGGCGAGGCCGATGATGTTTTTGGGCTTTGCGAATTTTTCCGCCTTGTATGCCTTCTTGAGGTACTTCTCGTATTCCGCCGATTCTACCTTTATCTCGTCCACGGACGGCGCCTCCTGTCTCTTCTTCGCTATTTCATTCAATTTCTGAGTTTTCACCTTTTTCGAGAAGAGGTATTTTCTCAGGCCTTCCTTGTCCTCTTCGGGTGACACGTGACCCTCGATGTCGAGGTTGAGCGCAGGCCTTTCAGAAAGCGCCTTCGTTACCGTCTCGATCTTTTTCATCGCGGCATCTGAAAGCTTCGCGCTCCCGTAATCGAACTCAACATAGCTCAACTGCTCCCCGCCGCCCCCGAAGAGCGCGCCGAGAAGGGCAAACGGCGCGGTCGCCGCCTTGACGATAAGGTTCTTGATGACCTTCCAGATGATCGGCCCGATCCTGAACTCCGGATCGTCAATGCTGCCGGATACGGGGATGTCGAGCTTTATCTGGCCCGACCTGTCCTTCAGGAGAGCAATGGCAAGCTTCATGGGCGCCTTGATCGCGTCGGGGCTCTCCACCTTGTCGCCAAGGGTAAGCTGATCGAAGAAGATGACGTTCTGGGAATCAAGCTTCTTGCCGGCGATGGAATATTTCAGGTCGAGGGAGAGCTTCCCCTTTTCTATCGCATATCCGATGTATTTTCCCGAATAAGGGGTCGCCTCCGTCATCTCAAAATCGCGGACGGTGCCGGCAAGGTCTATGAGGAGGTTGTCCTTCGCGGGGTTTATTCGACCGGCGATATGAAGCGGGATGAACTCGTTTATCTTTCCCCGTACCTCGACCTCTGCATCCTGATTTTTCCCGAGAACGAAGCGCGATATCTTTCCTCCGAGTTCGGAAAGCTTAGCCGAGAAGGCCGGCTGAACATGCATGTCGGTAAAATCGACCAACCCTCCCTGCAGCGTGATGTTGCCGATCGTCACATCAGGGGGGCTGCTCGCTGCAGCGGGCTTATCTCCCGGCCCGGCCTCTTTTTGCTCCTTGGCCTTTATCTGCTCCTTCTTTACTTCTGCGGCTGGTTGTTCTTTCTCTGCAGCCTCACCAGAAAATATCTTCTGGAGATTGGCCGTCCTGTCTTTATAGATGATGATCCGGGTGTAAAAATCGGAGATCGATACATCATTTACAGACAGGGCAACGGGGTTGTACCCGGCGTTGATGGAGCCGAGAGAGAGCGCCTTCCACTTGAGAAAATCGCTGGCCGTTTCCTGGTCAACGGATGAAAAGTCCGATACAAGGAGGTTACCCGAAAATTTTACCACCGGAGCCCCTGATTCATCCAGCGCCAATGCAACTTTGCCTGCCGAGGAGATGCCTCCGCCCGTGACATAGATCTTGATCCTGTCGTTGAAGTAAGATTGAAAAGGAGCGATCGGGATCGCTTTGGCGCTGACGGCAAGCTCCCCCGAAAAAGGGTTGATACCTATTGTCCCTTTCGCGGTCAAGGTGCTTGTCTTCCCGATGATAAGGGAAAGATCGATGGCGCCTTTATTGTCTTTCTCTGTTGAGATCTTTTCCATAGTCATGTTCATCTTCTGGATGGACACGTCTACGGGCTCCGATGGCGCAAGATCCTTGAAGGTGATCCTCCCATCCTCGATCTTCAACCGGTCCATAGAAAAGAAAACCTCCTGAGGGCCTTCCTTCTGCTTTGCTTCTTCCCTTTTTGAACTTTCCTGGGGCTTTTCCACGGCCCTTGGAAGAAGCCCGAGGATATTGAATGAGCCGTCCTCGCCGCGTATGGCATTAACCTCGGGAGATTGCAGCAGCACCTCTGAAAGCTTTATGCTGTTGCGATAAGGCTCCAGGGATGCTATTCCCACATCCAGCAATTTGAAGCGGGCAACAGGCTTGTTCGCTACGTCGTTCACGGCAAGCTGCCTGACGGAAACATTACCGGCAACGATAAGCTCGGTCGTTTTGTCTTTGGATTGCGTAAATGTAACGCGCGCCCTGAGGTCGACCTTTCCCGATGGGAGCTTGAAGTCCAGCTTGATCGGTATATAGTGGAGATATTCCGGTATATCGATGTCCTTAGCCTCGAGGTCGAGGTACGTTTCGAGCGAGTCGGCGAAAGGCTTTGTCTGTCCCTTTATTGAGTATGGATCCCCGTTGATGGTTGCAGAAAATTCCGGCTTCACAAAGATGTTCGTGTGCGTCGCCCTGTTCGATATAAAGGGAACTGTAATGCGCATGTCGCGCACGGTGTGTTGGACGCCCTTCGGGCTATCAATAAAGTCGACGCTTCCGTCAAGGATCGCAATATTGTTTAATGAAAAAGTAACGAGCCCTGGCTTGTCGCCTTTATCCTCTCCCGCCGATTTCTTTTGGGTCATGTCTGTAAAGTTATACGATTCGTCCTTTTTTCTTACCAGCCTCACATATGGTTTCGTTACCTTCAGCTCGCGGACCACCAGAGCCCTCCTGAAGAGCGATATGATCTCCGCGTTTACATAAAGCTCATCAAACGACAGGAACGTCTCGGAGCCTGCCCGTTCCTTCACCGTCAAGCCCTGAATGGTGACCGATAGCGTATAGGGATTGACCCGGATCGCCTTGACAGACACATCCCGATGAAGGGCTGCCGAGACCTGCTTCAGAAGGATTGACTTTGCTATGGGGGGAACAACAAAAAACCCTATGAGAGAAAATAGAACAAAGAGGCCAACGGCCCACAGGGCTATCTTTTTCAGCACGCGGCTGCGCTTTATTTTGTCTTCCATGGCTTTATATATACATTGTATCACCACATCTTTCTTTTGTGCAATCTTTTCACCACATTGACAAAAAAAGCTGTTTTGTGATACAGGTTTGGAGGGGTAATAAAAACAATAAGGAGGTTGTTATGTTGAAAAGGGTTGTTCTGATCGGGATAGCGCTGGCAACCGTACTGTTTTTGATAACTCCGGTCTTTGCAGCATATGAATTCTACGTGCTTCAGCTCAGCACCAATGCGAAGGTGATGGACTGGAGGTCGGTGGAGAAATCTGCGCGCTCAATGCCCGGCGTGGAGAAAGTAGAGATCGATAAGGGAAAAAACACGATTTCTATATTCTGCAAGGAGAAATGTACAAACCAGATACAGGAAGGCATCGAAGGCAAGCTGAAAATAAAAGGGGTGCAGGGACAAAGGGTCGGCGGGATACAAAAGGTTCCCGGAGGGGCCTTTCCCAAAGTTGAAACGAAGAAAAGCCCGGCAGGGAAGATAAGATAAAACTCCCGTTAGGCGTGAAGCGTAAGTCGTAAGGCGATAGACAGAATATAGGTCTTATAAGACTTATTGGACCTATGGAGATACCTATCAAACCAAAACACGGATACTGTATCAACTGCGACAACAGGCACGGCTGCAAATCACAGACCCCTCCCTGCATTGTTGCAATGATGGAAAATAACGTAAAAGGCGTATCCGGCAAGCAATACCTTGTCGAAAAAAACATGGCTCACAAATGCAGGGATTGCTCATTCTTCCGTTCGTGCTGGAGTATGGAGGAATATAATCAGCTGCCTCTCTTTCCCGTCTGACCGGGGCGGACGATATTCAACCCCGTGGCCTGACCGTCGTCTTCAATGCCCTCCCACCTTCTGAACAGGCGGTGGTCTATGCCGAACTGGTCAAGGATCTTTCCCACCGTGTGATCGATGATGTCCTTTATCGTCTGTCTTGTACAAGGCCGGCAAGCTTCCACGGTGTCGACCTCGTAATCGCTCTCTATGCTGATGTTCCTCTTGGCCTGCTCGGAGAGGATCAGATGGGTCTTCAGGTTCAGCTCCGCCAGGACCTCTAGAAGCCGTATCCCATAGATGACGGCCGTTGCCCAGGTAATTCCTAATTCGGGTTGCTTCTACCTTAACAGGCAGATTATTCTCGATTTCAACAGTGATACCGCAAACAAATGGCCAATAATTTTTCAATCCTCCTGCAGCTTATCTCACTTCCCCCCTTATTATTAAATTGTTCTATTTAAAGCTTTCCAGTATGGCTCGCGCATCTTTTTCTTGTCAATCTTGCCAAGTGAGGTCCTTGGAAAATCGTCTCTGAATTCTATTGCCTTCGGACATTTGTAACCTGCGATGTGCTTCCGGCAGTGTGCAATCAATTCTTCAGGGGTTACTTTTTGCCCTTTTTTTGGAATGATCAACGCCCTCACCGCTTCTCCCCATTTTTCATCGGGAACACCTATTACCACCGCACCTTCAACTGCCGGGTGCGAGTAAAGAACATCCTCAACCTCCTTTGAGTACACATTCTCCCCACCGGTCTTGATCATGTCCTTCTTTCTATCCACATAGTAAAGATAGCCGTCTTCATCAATCCAGCATACATCGCCCGTATGCTGCCATCCTCCCCGGAGAGACCAAGCTGATTCCTCCGGTTTGTTCCAGTAGCCCTTCATCACGCCATCGCCACGCACACATAATTCCCCTACTTGCCTAGCCGGTAATTCAGCATCTTCTTCATCAACAACCTTGATCTCCATGTTGACGGCAACTTTTCCTGCTGAAAGCAATTTTTCAGGAGGTGTGTTTAGATGCTCTTCGAGTCTGATGCCCGTAAAGATCCCGCACTCCGTCTGTCCTCCATGGTTCGTCACTCTAATCCCGGGAAAAAGTTGGATAAGCCTTCTAAGGTCCGGCTCGGGCATCACCGATGCTCCCGCAATGACTGTTCGCAAGCTGCTTAGGTCAGCCTTCTTCTCAGCTACATCGGGGTGATTTATAATCATGGAGATCAATTGCGACATCCACAGGGTACCCGTTACCCTATACTTTTCTATTCCCTGCAATATCTGTCCTACATCGAACTTCTCAAGAGCGACAAATGTATTACCCAGCATAAAGTTAAAAAAGAGCGGCCATGCTGCCCCGGTATGGAAAAGAGGCGAGATTACCATGAAGGTCTCGTTATATTTAGTGCCTGTCTCGATGATCCATACAAGGGCACAGCTCACCAGGTTTCTATGCGTAAGCATCGTTAGTTTTGGTGTACCGGTTGTTCCGCCGGTATGGATCAGACAAAACAGGTCGTCTCCACCAACTTCTACATTAAGCATCTTTGGCTCTAAGGATGCCAACAGCTCATTGTACTCCATCATATCTGACGAATGGCCTATTGAAATATAGTGTTTTATAGAATGCAGACCGGGCCTCAAGCTTTCGATCAAGGATGCATAGCGCTGCTGCAAAATGATGACTTTTGGAGCTGAATCACTGATAAGGTGTTCTATTTCGGGTGCGGCGAACCTAAAATTGAGCGGCGTTACTACACCTCCAATCTTCCCGATCGCAAGATACATTTCCGGATATTCAAAACAGTTTTCTGCGAGTATTGCTACACGGTCTCCTTTCTTTACACCAAGTTTTGAGAGGCCATTCGCAAGCCTGTATACCCTTTCCTGGAGTTCGAGAAAGGTACATGTTCTATCGCCGGGGATAATAATTGCGCTTTTGTTCGGATATAATTTTGCGTTCCTTTCAACACAATTAGGTATCAGCATAAAATTCCTCCATAATGTATTGTTCAATATGTTGAATTGTGTTCAGTATAACGAACTTGCACAATTTTTATAACAACTTTTAAATTTTGTCAAGACTTTTTGAACTGGCACATATATATCCTCCTTCCTTCATTTGAATCATGTTAATCTGCGTCGATGATATCAGGGCGAACCGTGTACCGGTCGGGTTACCGGAAAACATAAACCGCCCTGTCTTGCAAAAATAATACCGCTTAACAGAACAGCATTGGGAATACACAAAATATTTCAAAAAGAGCATATGCGCTTGACATTCACAATGGGATTGGTGTAATATAGATTGCACATATAGAATGTAATTCAACTAATAAAAATATAGAAGGAGGAGTTATGAGTGAAGTAAAGATCGTTAAGACTGCCTGTTTATTATGTCCTCCAGGGTGCGGGATGGACATCCATGTGAAGGACAACAAGCCGATCAAGGTGGAAAGTATGCTGGAAAGCGTGGTCGGTCCTATATGTATAAAAGGAGAACTTTTTACAGAGTGGTGGGAGACGGAATTGAAAGACCGTGTCATGCACCCCCTTCAGAAGGTCAACGGCAACTGGCGGGAGATAACATGGGACCAAGCCCTGGATACGATAGCAGAAAAATTTAAGAAAATAATAGACAAGTACGGACCGGAAGCTATAGCATGCTATATAGGCAGCACCGAGCCGCATCATGACTATAACTATCTCGCAAGGAGGTTCTTTCTTGCCCTCGGAAGCGCTTCGTATTTCGGATCTGCCAGCATCTGTTATTGGACAAAGATCATCGCCGGAGAAACCACCTATGGCGGTTATGCGCCGCCAACGCTCATGGGAAGCAAATGTATTACCGTGTGGGCCGGCAATCCTACCGAATCCGTCCCCTTTGCAGGCGACGCAATAGTGATGGCAAAAACCCAGCGGGGCGCAAAACTGATCGTAATCGATCCCAGGCGGACGCTCCTGGCAAAGGCAGCAGATATACATCTTCCCATCAGGCCAGGCACCGACGCCGCGCTGGCTTTAGCCTTCCTTAACGTGATCATCACAGAGGAGCTTTACGATAAGAACTTTGTAGAAAAGTATACCTTCGGTTTCGACAAACTGAAGGAACATGTGAAGAACTATACACCCGAACAGGTTGCCGGCATATGCGAAGTACCGGCTGAAAAGATACGGGAAGCGGCAAGGATGTACAGCACGAACAAGCCCTCAGCCATATTCCAGGGCAACAGCCTTGACAACGTGGACAACGGTTTTCAGGCATGCCGTGGCATAGACAGCCTGATCGCGATAACGGGCAACCTTGATTCCAGGGGCGGTTCGACATTGATGCCCCTCCACATTTACAGCAAGTGGGCGCGGGAAAACTGGCAGAAAGAGGGGTTGCCGCTGCCAAGGGCAGAAGAGACGGTCAGGGCCGAATATCCCCTTTTCCATGACACTGTCGGGCAACCCAATGCAGCCACCCTCTATAAGTGCATGGCCCATGGAAAACCGTATCCGATCAAGGCCCTGCTGGTAACTGCCGGAAATCCGATCATCACCCTTGCAGATACCAACTATCTGCGGGCAGGGATGAACCAGCTCGATTTAATGGTGGTCCATGATATCTTTATGACGGAAACGGCACAGCTGGCCGATATCGTACTCCCTGCGGCCACTTTCTATGAACAGGACAGCATGTATGCCTATGTGGGCCGACCTCAGATATCCTTGCTCAACAAGGCGATGGAACCCCCTGAAGATTGCTGGCCGAGCTGGAAGATATGGCTTGAGCTGGCAAAGCGTCTCGGGCTCGAGAGGCATCTCCCATGGAAAGATGTATACGATTTTCATGAAAACTACTTTTGCCCGATGATAAAGATACCACTTGATGACCTTAAAAAGAATCCGGGAGGATGCCTTTACAGGAAAAGGGAATTCAACAAGTACGCAACAGAGGGCATCGGCACCCCCACGGGCAAGGTGGAATTCTACAGCGAGACCCTCGAACGTCTGGGTTTCGATCCTATGCCTACCTACCATGAGCCAGCCCTCAGCGCTATCAGCAGGCCTGATCTGCAAAGGCAGTATCCATTGATTGTGGTAACGGGCCAGAGGAATATCAATTTTGCCCAATCAATGCTCCTGGGCGTACCCACTCTGCGAGGCAAAGTAGGTGAACCGATGTCCGAGATCAACACTGAAACGGCAAAACGGTTTGGGATCGCAAGCGGCGATCAGATTATCATAGAAACGCCTTTTGGAAAGATCCAGATGAAGGCCTCCCTGACCCAATACATCCATCCCCAAGTAGTGTCGGTACCTTACGGATTTGGCGGTTTGCAGAATGCCAACTACCTGACTTCCTGGACAGTCACACAGCCGGAGGTCGGGATGCCTACATACAGGGCAATACCGTGCAGGATAATGAAGGCGCTTCTCGGGGAACCTGCAAAGGTAATTACCGCATAAACTGGCAGATGATACGGGGGGGGCAGCAGCCCCCCCTGAAAAATGATACATTGCTGACGGATATCACAATAAAGAGGGCGATTATATGGCAATAGAAGTGAAGATCGTCGGTACCGATCCGCCGTGTCCGCGTTGTGCCATAATGGGTTATCTCGTTTCTGAAACGGCAAAGATCAGCATGCAGCAGAAGAAGGCTGCCTGTCTTTGAGGATTCTCGGGAGGGTAAACTTTTTAGGAGGGATACGATTATGAACAGAGGAAATTTTAATATCGAACGATTTTGTCGTCAGGTTGAGGCATTTCACGGACATGTTGCCCCCGGCGTTGTCGTGGGCGGATTCATGGTCAATCTCGCCAGATCCTATATGCCGGCGGGTGTACTCTTTGATGCCATCAGCGAAACAGCCTCCTGCTTGCCCGATGCGGTCCAGCTGCTTACTCCATGTACGATAGGAAACGGCTGGCTTAGGGTCTTTGATTTTGGGAGATACGCGGTGACCCTTTACGACAAAGAAAGAGGGCGTGGCTTCCGTGTTTTCCTCGTAACGGAGAGGATCCATGAACAGTCAGAAATAGGTGCCTGGTTCTTTAAGCTAAAAACCAAAAACGAACAGAATTCTGAGCTTCTTATGGCCCAGATCAAGAGTGCGGGGGAAACGCTCTGCGCCGTGCAACCAGTACATATTCGACAGGAGTTTCTCCAGAAGCGGAGTAAGGGAAAAATTGCGGTCTGCCCTGTGTGCAATGAGGCCTATCCTGTTAAGGACGGCTGGGTTTGCAAGGCATGCCACGGTGAATCACCCTACGATTTTTCAATATACTCAGAGCAGGAGATCCCGGCATTTGAGGACAGCGATCCCCGGTACGCTGTTAGGCAAATCCGCGTCTAACCTCCGAGCTTTTGAGAAAGTCGATGTGCTGCGTCAGCAGTTTTCCGGCCAAATACATCAAACTTCTTTGCCGGAAACGTTCCGAAAAGCATAAGGACACCTATAAGCTGTTTGTTGGATCTAAAGACCGGCGCTGCGACAGCGTTAAGACCTTTAACGTATGTACCGAAATCCTGGGCATAACCGGTTTTTCTGATTGAAACCAGCTCATTTTGCGAGATCTTAATATCCTTGCGTTTCTCTAAAAGAGGTATCCGTTCCTCATCCGGCATGAAAGCAAGCATGGTCTTCCCGTGTGCGCCCGAAAAAAAGTCAAAGGTATGACCGATACCGGGTGTAGCCCAGAAGTG
This sequence comes from Deltaproteobacteria bacterium UBA6106, assembly GCA_002428485.1. Classification (GTDB taxonomy): domain Bacteria; phylum Desulfobacterota; class Syntrophorhabdia; order Syntrophorhabdales; family Syntrophorhabdaceae; genus UBA5609. The sequence continues at coordinate 72,323 of DIWM01000038.1, read as the reverse complement.
TTTCTTGCCCTCATATTTACTCAGGACGAAAAGGGATTCATCCATCCTCAAGCCGAACCATACTACATTGTTTGTTTCCTTAGCCAGTTCCTCAACAAACGGGGCTGCAGCGGCCCTGTAATCAAGATGGTCAATAACAGCGCGGGCAAGCGGTATCGTCCTAGTGCCGAGCGTATACGTCTTCGAATAAGGGTCTTTTTCAACGAATCCATAGGCCTTTAATGTGGTCAGGATGTAATGCCCTTTACTGTTGCGGATTCCAACACCCTTACATATCTTTGTCAGGTTCATCTTTTCACCTGCATTCTGCTGGAGAAACAGCAATATCTGCAAACCCTGCTCCAATGCAGGAACTTGAGATCGAAAGGGCTGCTTTTTATCGATTATCTGTATGTATTCTGCCTCTGTCTTCATAATTCAATCGGGTCTTGCCTGATTTTTTCTACTGTTTTTGATCCCGCTATCTATGAAAAGCATATCGCAACTTCAGAGATATTGTAAACTCTTTTGTACAAGACGAGGGCTATTAATTGCCTGCGTCCCGGTCATGCCTTTGCGGAAACAACATGGCCCTAGCATAGGTCCCCGTAAAGTCAGGATCAGCAGCAAGTTCGTAATACTCCGTAGCACGCGCCATACGCTCCGCTTCCTCTCTCTTCGGAAGGGATATCAGGGCGATCCTTGCCCCGGTGCCCGCGGCATTTCCCACCTCATGGACCCGGTCACTCCCCACCTCGGGAAACATGCCGATGGTCCGAACGCTCTCTTTATCAACAAATTGACCGAAGGCCCCTGCAACGACAAGGCTTTCAATGTGATCTGCCGTTATCCCTCTCTGCTTCATAAGCAGCGTACACCCCGTGTAAATGGCCGCCTTGGCCTTCTGTACTTCAACCACGTCTTTCTGACTTATTGATATATCTGTATCAACTGCCGTCTCATGCCTCCAGGCAAGAACAAACTCAACGGCCTTGCCGTTCACCGTCTTTATCCTCTTTGTTCTGCGGGACAAATCATCCCTGAACCTGCCGTTCAGACCGATTACCCCGGCCTTCACCAACTCCGCTATTGCGGATGCAATCCCTGAGCCGCAGATGCCGGCAGGTTTAGCTCCGTCGATGGTGCTGTAGGCTACCTCCAGCGTTTCCGGATCAATGGATACCCGGTCGATAGAGCTTGAACTGGCCTTCATCCCGTGAGTAATGTGCATACCCTCAAAAGCCGGTCCGGATGCGCAAGAACATGCTATGGACCCGTCGCCGTCGGAAAGCACAACCTCGGTATTCGTACCGATATCCAGGAGCATTTGCGGTTTCCTGAAATCATGCAGTTCCACGGCAAGCCGGGCAGCCACGGTATCGGCGCCGACAAAACCGGCTATAAGGGGAAGGGTGTGAATTCTGGCTGCCTGGTGGACAGGAAGGCGGACGGGGAGCTCTCCTGTCCTGACCGTCACTCCTCTGCGGGATATATTATTATAAGGAAAGAATGCAAGATTCCTTGGGGACATTCCGAGGAACAATTGTACCATGCATGTATTCCCTGCAACACAACCTTCGTAAATCCAGTTTGGACTTATCCCCGCATTCACGCAACAATCAGATATAAGTCGTGCCATCTCTTTCAGCAGGATCTTTTGCAAGATGATGAGGTTGCCTTTTCTGGCCATGGCAAAGGATATGCGGGACATGACATCGTCGCCATAAAGAACCTGGGGATTTGGCGAAGCCGAAAAGACAAGTTCTTTTCCGCTATTGAGGTCTACAAGATACAAGGCAAGCTTTGTGGTGCCGATGTCGACGGCAAAACCAAGGCACTTCCCGGTTGTGTTCCCGGGCTCTATGGCGGTTACTGTTTTTTTGCAATACACGGTACATGTAACAGAGGTTTTGCCCCGCTCAATTGCAGCGGGGAGCATAGTGAGCGCCGTGTAGTCCATCCGGCAGGTGACGCCGTACCTTTCTTTCAGCTCACTCAATATATGTTCTTCCCTGAACAATCCTGTTTGGCTTAAGCGGATCGCGTATTTCTTCACCGCAGGGTCCGGAAGGACATAGACCGGAGTCCCCTCTGTCTGAAGTATCTGTGTAGAGGGTCCGCTTGAGAGCGATCTCACAGAAAAGAAAGGAACAGGCGGCACCCGGACAGCACAGGCCAGCCGGTATCCCTGGCCGACCTCTTCCGGCAGGAGGTGCTTCAACTCTGTTTCAGTGGGAGGGTTGAGCGCGTTGAATCCTTCTTCGATCTTTACTTTGCACTTCCCGCATTTCCCCTTGCCTCCGCAGGTGTTGGAATGTTTCAGGCCAAGATTTGCCATCAGGCGGAAAAGATCTGTCCCGGCGGGAACATCCACGGTCCTGCCTGAAGGCTCGAAAGACACCGAAACAAGGCGTTTAGTCATGATTCTGACCCACCATCAGCCTGTCGAGCTTGAAGAGACCATCCAGTGCGTCATCCGCCCAGGCGTCCGCCCCTACCTTGCGGGCAAACTCAGGTGACGTAGCCCAGCCCCCGATGATGGTCTTTATTTTCAGCTTTCTTGCCCTAACCTCCTTCAGCAGCTCCTCGATGCTGATCAGGGTCGGGGTCATGAGCGTCGAGGCTGCAATGACATCCGCCTTTTCCTTCTCGGCTGCCCTGATGAAATCATCCGTAGGCACATCCTTTCCGAGGTCCGTCACGCGGTAGCCTCCCGATTCGAAGACCGCTGCCACCAGGTTTTTGCCGAGTTCGTGGATATCGCCCTTTACCGTTCCTATGATCACCCTGCCCTTAACCGTCGTTTCGTTTAACGACTCCCTGATCTTTGGTATAAGAATGTCGAGGGCCGCCTTGATCGTATCGGCAAGCAGCAACAGCTCAGCGAAACTGATGTCGTGGCTATCGATCTCCCGGCAAGCCTTTTGCAAAACAGGGAGCAATACCTGACCGGTTATCTCAATGGGCATAAATCCCGATCCCAGTCCTTCCATGACCAGCGACACCAGCCTCTCTTTGTCCCAGTCGCTGATGGCCTCATTGACGGTTTGAATGAATTCTTCTCGCTGTACTTTGATTGTCATGTTCCTCCGGATTCTCGCATTACCTTATGAATGATCTCTTTCCTGAACCATCTGTTTCAGCCGGGCCTGGTTTTCCCGACGTGCTTTCCCGGTCTTTTGCGGGTTGGTCTTTGCACTTCTCCAATCGGGGTTAAATATAAGGTCCAGCACGTGGAGCGCCGGTTTGTACGCGGAGAGGGCCTCCCGGCAGCTCGCGCAATAGGTGAGGATATCATGCCCGAATTCATCTGCCCGTTTTTTGATATTGACGGCAGTCAGTTCGGGGTCCGCATAGGCCACCATCCCTCCGAGACCGCAGCAGCGTGTTTTGTCGCGTGAATTCTCCACTTCCTCTATCTCATATCCCAGTTTTCCGATCAGCGCCCGGACGCTGTTCTGCCATTCCGGCTCCCAGCGGGCCTTACATGAGTCGTGGAGCGAGAATACCTGTCCTTCTCCGGATAATACCTCTACGGGAAGGTTCTGCTCGCTAAGGATGCAGGATAATGGGCGTATCTTCAGTTCAGGCGCGCAATGCTTGAACGTGTGATAGCATTCCGGACAGGCAACTATCAGTTCGGCGTCGCCGAGGGCCTTTACTTCGGCTATCAACATGTTCAGTATCTCCCGGAATCGCGGCTCATCCCCGAGAAAACGCGTGGGACTGCCGCAACAACCCAGGATAAGACCGGTTTTCGGCAAATGCCTGCGGAGATGCTCGTAGGTGTCGATCACAAGCTCCGGGGAATAACCGGACAGTCCACAGCCGGGAAAAAAGATATGTTCACACCTTTCGGCGGATGGATTGTAGTTCGCAAAGGCAAATTTGTCGGAGGTGCTGAAATTTTGGTCCCGCTTTACAAACTGATGTTCGGGGAGAGGTCCAAGGCCTTCTTTGACCATGGCCTGTCGTATCTCCATAAACATATCGCCGGAAGAAAGTTCTTTGGGACAATTCCACTTGCAGAGGTCGCACATATTGCACCGGTATGCAAGGCGCTTGTCAACGCGGAAAAGTCCATCTTTGAGCTTCCGGGCCAGTGTTCCAGGCGCTTCGTCTAAGCCTTTGAGAAATTCACAGTCCTCGATGCAGGTTTTACACTCCTCTCCAAGACATTCATTTATGATCTTGTCCAATTCGCTCATGCCTGTTTTCCCGTCTCCTTATAAAACGCGTTCATCGATTATTTTCTTCTTGGCCCTGCCCATCTGTAATATCCCGCCCGGAGGAACCACCGCTATCTCCGGCTCGTCCATTGTGTTCCCTGCAAAGAGCGGGCGCAGGGCCGGTTCGCTGAAAAGGAGGCGCCTTACCCTGTCATGGATGTCCTGGTCCTGACCTGTTGTCTCCACTGTGAAGTGGAGCCGCTCCCTTCCTCCTGCGCCGGTTACCCTCAGGTCGTAGTCAACTACGTCCGTGAGCGCATAGAGTACCTCGTCAAAAAGGCTTGGATAGATCAGGTATCCGCCGGCGAGTTGTACAATAAGCTCAAGTCGCCTTTTTACAGGGCCGAACCTGCGGAGGGTCGCAGCCCCGCATGGGCAGGGCTTCTGAATCACCCGCGCTATGTCATTGGTACGATATCGTATGAGCGGCGTTCCCTGTCGAGTGATTGTTGTAAAAACAAGTTCTCCTTCTCCCTCATCGAGTACCCTGCCCGTTTTAGGGTCGATGATCTCAAGAAGCAGGTCGGCCTCGTTGAAATGATATCCGTCGTGGGCGTGACATTCGACGGCAACTGCCAATCCCATCTCAGTGAGACCATAGTGGCTGTGCACATCGCAATTCCAGAACCGGCGGAGATGCTCTTTCTGCGTATCGGCAAGAAAGCTGGTTAGGAAGACCGTTTTGACGCCGAGCTTGTCAATGGCATGGAGATCTTTCAACTCCTGGGTCATGCGGTAAACAGGGGAGGCGACCCCGAAGATCACCGTGGTCCCATGTTTCTTTATCAGTTCCAGTTGCTCCTCGGAAGTCAGATTGAGACCTGCCTTCACCGCTTTTGCGCCTATTTTCAGGACGCCCCGATCGAGCAGGTCGGCCTGATTGCTTAGTCTGCCTGAAGGCAGCATGATCTGGACCACGTCCTCTTTTTCCGTCACCGTCCTCATGCCTGCGCCCATGAACTCTATAATGCTCTCAATATCCTGATTAGTACAATAGACCCTCTTTTCAGGCCCCGTGGTGCCGGAGGTAGTGAAGGTCGTAACCCTGGCGATATCACCGTGCGATCCGCAAAGGAAGCGGTTCGGGTTCCTTGCCAGATCTGTCTGATCGGTAAAGGGGATTTTTGTCAGATCTGCCAGGGAGACAATATCCGACGGCCTTATGTGGTTCTTGTCAAAGAGGTCCCTGTAAAAGGAACTGTTCTCGCTGACATAGGAGAGCAACTTTTTGAGCCTGAAAAGGTGATAGCGCTCTATATCCGCTCTGGTGAGCCTTTCCGGCAATCCGCCGCCTGTGAAGGCCCGAAAATCGGGATTTGTCAGCACCTCGTACCTTATCTTGCTGTGGAGCCATTCTTCCAGATAGATCCTTTCCAGATCTTCCCGGTTTTTTTTATCAGCCATGGTGTTCAGCCGCCTTTCCGCGACCTGTGCTCTTGCTCTCCGGGACAGGATAGAGTCTCCGCCCATGCCTGTCTGTCAGGTAGTAGGTACAGAAGGGGAGTATGCGTCCATATTCTGTAACCACGTGGCCGCAACATCTCTGCACCCTCTCCAGGTCGATGCTCCAGACGTCCTGAAAGGGCATGCAGCTGATCGTAAAACCATCCGCAGCCGCCACATGATACGGTTCGTCCCCGGAAGAACAACAACCACACGTTTCAGGCCGGTCAGGCTTCTGTCCGGCGCTCTGCCAATGGAGGTTCATAAAGGAGCGTGCGGATTCCCAAGGCGTCCGGAAGTGTCCGGCCCAAGCGCTCGGCAAGACATTGGTGTATCTTCTGCTGATGGCCTTCAGCCTCCCTTCCTTGAGTATAAAGAGGCTGGAGAATGAACAGTGTGAATCTTCGGAACGGCGGGGGAGGAAATTTTCCGTCCTGAGCTCTCCGTTCGTCTGTTGCACAAGCTTGCCGATCACATCGGGGATGGTTATCCTGTCTTCATCTTTTGGTGCGGCAGGATAGCGGCCGATGTAGCTTATTGGCTGGAAGTGGACCCCTCTTACGGTGGGTATCCAGCTTTGGGCAAAACGGATGATCGCACCGAGCTCGTGATCGTTAACGCCGGGCTTCAAGGTGGGGATCAGGAGTACGCCGATCCCTTTTCTGGCACAGTTCTCTATCACCCTTGTCTTCAGGTCAAAGAGGTCCCTGCCGCGCATATACCGGTAGACCTCATCCGTCACGCCGTCGAACTGGAGGTAGATGGTCCCTGCGCCTGCATCCAGAAGTCTCTGCAGGTAATCAGGCTCACGGGCTATCCTGATCCCGTTGCTGTTGATCATGATATGGTGAAAGCCCATCCTCTTTCCCATGGCTACGATCTCGGGCAGGTCGTCTCTCATTGTCGGTTCGCCGCCGCTTAACTGGATGGCCGGGGTTCCGGTCACCTTTAAGACGGTCTTGTACATCTGTTCGATTACCGACATATCAGGTTCGCCGTTGCTCGCACAATCGGTGTCTGCAAAGCAGACCGGGCACCCCAGATCGCACCGCTGGGTAACCTCCATTACCATGGTGCAGGCGTTCGCCCTGTGCCCGCTGCAAAGACCGCAGTCGAAGGGACACCCCTTGTCCGCCTGCGTTACGCACTCCAACGGCCCTATTGCTTTCTGACTGTTGCGTGCCCAGTCCAGATAGCTCACACCATCGCCGCGCCAGATCAGCGTCCTGAAACTGTCATGCTCGGGGCATGTCTTTTCAAGATAGACGCTGCCCTGTCTGTCCACTCTCTGAGCCGGTATCCTCCGTAAACACTCAGGACAGAGGCTTAAGGTCTCTCCGATCATTACACTCATACGGCATGCATCTCCTTAATGAAGACTCCCGTCTGCAATACCCGGGTGAGAATACAGATCAGTCGTCTGCTGATCCAATATCATGGTTTTGTTACCCGGATAAGCGCATAGCCCGGTTTGCCTGATGCGGCTGCCTTCCTGTTCGGTTCGGTATAACAGAGGTCTTCCGTCCCTTCTTTCGGGGATGCGCAGCGTAGTTCCGATGACAGGGCTTGCAGAAATTCCTTCCAGCCTCCGAACGACAGCGCCATCTGGTAGCCTATCTTTTTCAGTTCCTTTGAATGGTCCTCCACGTATGCATCACAGAAACCACTTTTCCTGAATATCTCAATGTATTCTGCCACAGATACGGCCCCGGCGATGCAGGGGAGCGTCGGTCCGGTATCGGCAGCTGCGTAATCCGGCATACTTTCGCCGCTGCCGGGTTTCAGGACGATATCGGTTATCACCAGCCGGCCGCCGGGTTTCAGGACGCGTGCTATCTCTGATGCCGCCTGCCTCTTTACCGGAAGGACTGAGAACGAGCATTCCGAAAGAACCACATCAAATACGGCATCTGTAAAAGGCAAGGCCTCGGCGTCGGAAACCAGAAAGGAAGACCCTGCGCTAAAGTTTTGTTCTTTTGCCTCCGTTGTTGCCTGTGCAATCTTCGGGAATGAAAGGTCCATCCCCACTCCGCGGCAGCCAAATTCCTTTGCCAGCAGAAAGATACTTTCGCCTTTTCCGCAGGCAATATCAAGAACCGTACAATGTTCATCGATCTGTGCCGCCTCAAAGACCCTTCTTGTTAATTTTAACCCTCCGGGATGCAAGACATCTTTGAGAAGACTTGAAAAGGTCTCCGTCTCATAGACGGCAACAACCGATTTCTTGAATAGACGGTTGCCGTCGGCATCGGCCCTCTCATTTGTCCTCAATCTTTTTCTCTCCCTCGGCAAGCTTACCGATCGCCAGTTCCTCAGGTATATATCCTTCGCCGCACTTGGGGCATACAAGTCCGGTCAACGTGGCGTCTATCTCAAGGTACATGAGCTTTATTTCGCCTTCAACCATCTGTTCTTTGCATTTAAAGCAGTGCCAGTCTACCATCGCGATTACTCCTTATATAATCTCGGATTTATGGAAATAGGCCGTGTGAACCTGATAGCCGTCAGGTACAGCTGAATATTCCACGTAGAACGTTGCATTAGCTGTTTGCAGTTTAGCCAGATACCGCTCGCTATCCGGCTGGTAGAGTTTTACCTCTGTGGCCTCAGCGGCAGCAATTACCTGCTTTATGTCCTGATCAAGTATGTGCCTCTCATTAAGGAGCGCTGTCACGCGCTCATCCTTTATGATAGCAATATCCGTACTCATTGATCGCCTCCTTGTAACTCATCTTAATATACAATCCATTTCTTTGTTATACTCACGAATTTGCCTTATCCGACATCGGCTTGAATAAAGGAAATGTTACCGGTTCCGTTGTCAAATTCATTCCATCCTTATCCATTCTTATGACGATATGCTTCAGCCACTCCCTACGTTCTTCAGGAAAATCCGATCTCTGGTGAAGCCCACGGCTCTCTTCCCTCATAAGTGCGGCTCTCATGCTCATTTCTGCAATATCAAGCATATTCCGAACTTCAAGGGCTTCCACCCATTCCAGGTTGAATCTCTCTGTCTTTGCAGAGACGTAGAGCCTCGGAAGCTCTTCCTGTCTTATCCGGGCCAGTTCCTTCAAACCTTCTTCGAGCTCATCCTTGTTCCGGTCATACACCATGTTGCGTGACATAAGATCGCGGATCTCCCTCTTCACCTTGACGGGCCTCACTCCGTCCTGACGCATAAACGGCTCCGCCGCCCTGGAGCATATCTCTTCGACCTGGGCCTCGTTCAGGCCCGGCAAGTCGTCGCGCGTAGCCTTTTGCGCCGCTTCCTTGCCGGCAATATAGCCCATCGCCATACAGAAGGGCAAGGCGTTCCCGGCCAGACGGTCTGCCCCGTCCTTTCCGCCGGAACCCAGCTCGCCGACCGCATACAGACCGGGCAGGCTCGTTTCACAACGTTCGTTGACCCAGCATCCGCCCTGGACATAATGGGCTGCAGGCCCGATCTCGATGGCATCCTCGCGGATGTCAACCCCGGCCTCCTTCAAGCCCTGCATGAACGGATTGTCCTTCAAGTCTTCAAGGCAAACGTTTATAAGGTTTCTCGGCAGGTGCCTGAAAGAAAGATAGGCGCCGCCGTTGGTAGATCCCCGTCCTTCCTTAACTTCTCTGTGGATGGCCCTCGACATAGCCTCTCTCGTGGCAAAGTCCTTTTCGATCGGAAAATACCTCTCCATGAATCTCTCGCCGATCGCGTTATAGAATATCCCCCGCAGCCTCCAGAGCAGCGTATAAGGGAAATGGTCTCTGTATACGGTGCGGGGCCACAGCGTCGCCGCAGGGAAAAACTGGATGAACTCCATGTCCATCATACGGGCGCCAGCCCTGTAAGCCATGCCGTGACCATCCCCTGTGAGGGTCGGATTTGCTGTCGTAAGATTAAACAAGGCCATGAATCCACCGGTTGCCAGAATAGTCTCCTTGGCCTGTATCACCACAAACTCTCCGCTTCTGACATCCAATCCCACTGCACCTGAGATCTTCCCGCCGTTTCCTATCAGATCCACAATAAAGATATCATTGAGTATATTAATCTCCTTGTGCGATCTTACCTGGCGCGGAAGAACCTTCCGGTATTCACCGCCTAAAGACTCGCCTATAATACTGTGGCTCATCGACCTTGGATATGTCTCACCCGGTAATTTGATCTGAAAGAATTTCCCGTCCTTTTTTGCAAACCGCGCACCCCATTTTGTGAGATCTTTCACTGTATCCGGGGCAAGCTTCAAAAAGGCCATTGCCAGGTCCTGGTTGTTCAGGTACTTGCCGGCCTTGATCGTATCTTCAACGTGCTGATCTATGCTGTCGGGCGGATAGAAGGCTGCCTGATAGCCTCCTCCTGCCATCCAGACCGCTGCTCCGTCTTTACCAACCTGCCCCTTGTTGGCAAGCACAACGTCAACGTGCTGTTCGGCTATCTCTATTGCTGCCCTGATGCCGGCTATCCCTCCTCCAATTATTAAGATATCGGTTGTCATGGTTTTCTTCAGCATCTTTCACCTCGTCTCGCCGCGAATTTGTAAACGTATAGCGCCGTTCGGGCAAAAGGTGGCGCATTGGGCGCAGGTTTGCCCGCAACAACTTCCGGGGTCTGTGGCCACTGCCCGTCCTTTGCCGTCAATCTTCTTTACCTCAAGCACCTTTACTGGGCAGATGAGGACGCAGTCGCGGCAGGCAGTACATTTTTCTGGGTCGACAACGATCTCTGTGGATGGTGTACTCCATTCCCCTGTCCGCACATTCTCCCGGTCAAAATCCACAGCGAGATCCTTCAGGATCACGAACTTGTGATGCGGTTCCACGGTCATTTGCTCCTTCAGCATCTTCTTGCAGCCAAGGGCCGGCTCTCCGTTGACCTTCACGGCACAAGCTCCGCAACGCTCAAAGGTTGGGCCTGAGCACCCAAACCTGAACGATAATGAAGCATCGTGCTCTTCGTAAATATACCTTAATGCGTCGAGCACAGTGCCTTCGAATGGAACCTTGTAGGTCACGTAACGTGGCTTCTTATCCTTCTCAGGGTCATATCTAAACACCTTGATCTCCGTCATATTACCTGTTTCCATATTTTTACAAACCTCCTGATAAGCTTACTAAAACCCCAAAGCGGGCATAAACCGTCCGGTCAGCCCATGTATTTTGGGAGCACTAAGCTGATGGACGGGAAGAAGTACAATATGAACATAACCACAATCAGCGCGATCAGATAAGGCGTGCTGCCTTTGAATATCACCTCCAGAGGCTTTCCTGTTACTCCACCCAGTACATAGACATTCATACCCACGGGCGGCGTGATCATTGATATCTCACCCGTCACCACATGGAGTACCCCAAACCAAAGCGGATCAAAACCGAGCTTACTGACAACGGGAAATACGATTGGCAGGGTAAGAATTGCCAGAGGCATGGAATCGACAAAACATCCAAGCGGGATATACGCCAGCAGGATGACCGCAATGATGCCTTCCGGCGATAAGGGCAGGTTCAACAGAGCTTCCATTGCTGCCTCTGCGATCCCGCTGAGTCCGAGGAACGTATTGAATACCTTTGCGCCGATAAATATAGTCAGTATCATGCACGATGTTATTACTGTGTCTTTCAGGGCATCAATGAGATCCCCCCACTTGAGCCTCTTCATGAAAATAAGTATTATAAATACAAGGAATGCGCCCATACCAGCTGCCTCAGTGGGAGTAAAAAGGCCCAGATAGATTCCGCCGATGATGAATACAAAAATTGCCACGGACCACCATATCCCTCTCAAGCTTTTGAAGCGCTCCCTCCACGACAAAGGAGGGCCGCTCGGTCCTGCCGCCGGGTCGAGCCAGCACCAGATCATAACTGTTGCTATGAAGGCACTGGTCAATAAGATCCCTGGCAGAATGCCTGCGATGAACAGGGGTCCAACAGGAACCTGACATATATACCCGTATACTATGAAGGCAATGCTCGGAGGTATGAGGATCCCCAGCGTCCCGGCCGAGGCGATGGCCCCGGAAGCAAGTTTCTCGTCATATTTGAACCTTTCCATCTCGGGCATGGCAATAGGCGCCATGGTGGCTACTGAAGCCACGCTCGATCCTGTGCAGGCCGCAAAGAAGGCGAGCGTTATCACTGTAGCATGGGCCAGGCCACCCCTGAAACGGCCGAGCCAGGCATAACCGGCCCCGTAAAGCTCCTTGCTAAGACCACTGCTATGTACGAGCCGCCCCATGAAGATAAACAGCGGGATAGCCACCAGTATATAGTTACTGCCTTCTACAAACGGGCTCGTACCGACCAGCGTCATGGCGGACTCTATGTTCCGGTAAAGAGTAACGCCAACGATCCCTGCGGCAAAGAAGGTAAAGGCCACAGGAAGGCCGAGAAACATCAACAGTAAAAAAACGCATATTGTCAGGAGGGCTATGCTCATTGTTCGTTTCCTTGCAATACGTTACGGCCTGTAACAAGAAAGACCAGTTGGACAAGATACACCAGAAAACTCAAGGCAGCCCCTATAGGCACTGCTATTTGAAAAGGATATATGGGGATATCCAGGATGTTCACGAGCTCGGCCTGCTCCCTGGACCTCATGACCATCTCGAAACCTTTCCAAGCAATGATAGCAAAGATTGCCATGGCTACAAAATTTACCAGAACTCCCGCAATCTGCTTTGCTATTGTCGGCAACCTGGATATAATGAACGTGACACTGACATGCGACGACATGCTTACTGTAAGTGGCCAGGCAAGACAGATGATCCATAGCTGTGTCAGCTCACTTATCTGATAGCTGCCGCTTATAGGCCGGCCAAAAAACCGGCCTATAACGTCTACGGCAGTCAGAAACATTAACCCCATGGTAAAGAGCATTGCAAAGGCAAAGGGTATTTTTATCGCCAGCTTATACCAACGATCTAACAACCCCCGTGATTTCATATAAATACTCCCTTTCTCGTTCAGGTTATATAGAAACCCGCATCACCCAAACCTTGAACGTATCACTTCGGCAAAACAAAGGGCTCCACATTGTAATTCTTTTTAAGCGCTTCATTGAATGCACTGGTTGCTTCCTTAGCTGGGTAGCCCTCGGCCACATACTTTTCTATGTACTGCTTAACCGGCTCGGCCATAGCACTCTTTACCTTCTGGATGTCGCTCGGTTGCATAGTGTAGACTTTAGTCTTGTGCTTTTCTAACGCCATTTTATCTGCCTTGTCAAAGGAACGGCCTGCTATCATTGCCCATTTCTCTATATTTTTATTGAGGATCGTCTTTGCTTCTTCAGGAAGTTTGTTCCAGGAATCTTTATTCATAATTAGACAAAAACCAAAGGTGAGCATTCCCAACCTGGTAACTTCGTTACAGACGGAATGGAGGCTAAACACCTCAAGGACATCAACGGTTGACACGGCGCCGTCTACAACGCCCCTTTCCATGGCTGTATAGACCTCGGGCATGGGGATCGCAACAGGTATGGCACCAAGACTTTTCATCAGGTTTGCTGCCCCGACGCTCGGCACTCTGATCTTCTTTCCTTTTAGCTCCTCAACGGTCGTTGCAGGCTTAACACCCTTCCTCCAAAGGATATTGCAAGGTGAACCTCCCCATACATAAAGAAGTTTCACTTTCTCGTATTCTTTCTGAAGATACCCCTTCTTCATGACCTCTACCAACCCCTTGGTAAAAGCTTCACCAGAAGGGGCCTGCGCGAAGGAGACCATATCGGTCATGGGAAAGCGCCCCGGGGTGAAGCCCACATTTATGCAGGTAATATCTGCGAGCCCTTTCAGGGCAATCTCATAGTGCTCTTTGGCCTTGCCAAGCGCCTCTGCATAATACATCTTTACCGCTACTGCACCGGCTGTACCTTCCTCTAAGTCTTTGGCCATCTGCCTGTACGAAGGAGCTCCGCTTGATTTCTCTGTTTCCCAGGTTGAAAGTGTCAAGGTAATCTTGGGAGCAGCCATAGCCGGTAATCCCGCTATACAAAGCATCAACAATCCGGCAATTAAACTCTTTGCACCTAATCTTGAATAACCATAAGCTTTTCCCCACCCTTTCATGTCCGTTACCTCCTTTATTTTATTTGGTGCTTCTAGCTTTTTTAAAAAATCCGCCTTGCTATTAAAAAATACTTATTCTATCTATTGAAAACGATTCAATTAAACTAAAACAATCTAACCAACCCCATTATCGTTTGTCAAGATAAAACTATGCCTTCCTGAATTTATTACGGTTCCAATGCTAAACAGGGAGTTACGATTCCTTGTCTCGTTGTACCATTAAATCGTATCTCGTTTTACTGTGTTCTACCTGCCTCACCTAGGGGTAAAAAATATCATGCGTAGCGCCGAGCCTCCTGCTGGGCATTGACCTTTCTAAATTACTGGAAGTTCGGCCATGATGCGGTTATGGTGACAGACTCGGCCTTTTACCGCAATCCACATTATCATATGCCGACAGATACGATCGGCACGCTGAACTTTGATTATATGGCAGAGGTTGTAAAGGGCGTCTACTGGGCGGTAGTGAACCTTTAAAGTAATAGGTGATAAAGAATTGGCAATTATGGAGGTAGCCTGCGGGTAGTTCTCCGGAAGAAGAAGCGGCCTGCTTTACATACGGCGATGAAGCCGAAGATCAAGATCAGCGCAATGCACAGGATGGGGATTACGATGGCAAAGACCGCCGTGATGATCGCCCCGGCCAGTTCGAGCGTTGAGATAACAGGATTGCCCAGCCCCCCGGTCAGCAATGACGATTTCGCGCGAATCGCAGTGGTAGCTCCCTGAACAAAACCGGCAATTCCGCCGCCGGCAATGATCGCCAGCATCCACTTGAGATGGTAAGGCATATCGACGATCACCGATGCCGTAGCAACGGCGCCTGCGATAATTGAGACAGGCGAGGCGATTGCGTCCAGAAGGTTGTCAAGCCAGGGGATATAATAAGCGAGTATTTCAAGTACCGTTGCAGTGCCGAATGCGATCGTTGCGGAATAGCTTCCGATCCATTCGAAACCGGGCGCCACATTCAGATACCCGAAGAGTGAGGCAAGGTTTATAACAAACAGCGGAACGAATATCCTGAATCCGCACGCGGCGGAGAGCCCGATACCCGTCATTATTCCGAAGAATGTTTCCAATATACCTCCGCTTCTCAATTTTCAGGCAATTTTCCCCATTTTACAACAATTTTTTATCGGACTTTATTCTTGATTTTCCCCTGGAACAGGATTATTTTCTCAAAATCGGAGGAGATCATGAACACATTACGATACAGGATTCATCACCTCTCCTATCTGCAAAACAGACTTTTGTTGATGACCATCCTCGTTCTTTTTATCCTTTTTCCCGGTTATGTGCTCGCCGATATTGCCGACCGTATCGCTCAATGCGCAACAATAACAAACGATATGGAACGATTGAAATGTTTTGATGACCTGTCCGGGAGGGGCTCCGCAAAAAAGCCGGCTGCCGCGCTGCCCGCAAAAAACGATAAGCCGCGGCAAACAGGTGCTGCGACAACGGTATCGCCGGCTGACGAGAAACAACGGACAACATCTGTCATGTCCAGGCACTGGGAACTGGACGCCGCAAGCCGTGAAAAGGCTACAATAATCAGGGCGTACAGGCCGAGTTACCTGCTGCCAGTCGCCTATGTTTCATCGCCGAACAAGGATACAAGCCTTGACGTTGATCCCGACGCAAGGGCACAGAATAACGAGGCAAAGTTTCAGCTCAGCTTCAAGGTAAAGCTCTGGGAAGACGTCGCCGGCAAAGACATGGACCTGTGGTTCGCCTACACGCAGCTTGCTTTCTGGCAGCTTTACAACTCTACTTTTTCTTCACCCTTCCGCGAAACGAACTACGAACCGGAGATCCTCCTGAACTTCCGCACAGATTACGATATTCTCGGGTTAAAGGGGCGCATCGTCAACCTGGGCATCAACCATCAGTCGAACGGCCGTGCAAAGCCTCTTTCGCGGAGCTGGAACCGGATCGTAGCGAACTTTGGGTTTGAGCGGAACGACTTCAACCTTCTCCTGAAGACATGGTACAGAATACCCGAAAACGAACAGGATGACGACAACCCTGATATCGACAAGTACCTTGGCTATGGAGAAATATGGGGATATTATTACGTGAACAAGCACAGGCTCGCGGCCATGTGGCGCAACAACCTCAGGCCCGGCGACAACAGGGGCGCCGTGCAGCTTGACTGGAGCTTCCCCCTCCCTTTCATACAGAACGAACGTCTCAGCGGGTATATCCAGTATTTCAACGGTTACGGGGAAAGCCTGCTTGATTACAACGCCAACGTAAACCGGATAGGGATCGGCATTATGCTTACGGACTGGCATTAAATTTTATCATAAGGAGGTTAATGGAAATGCACAGAATAGCGGTTATTCCCGGTGATGGCATAGGCAAAGAGGTCGTGCCCGAAGGCATCCGCGTGCTTGATGCCGCAGGAAAGCGTTTTGGTATCCAATTCCAATGGGAATATTTTTCATGGGGCTGCGAATACTATGCCGCGCACGGCGAGATGATGCCTCCAGACGGGCTGAACATACTCCGGGGATTCGAGTCGATCTACCTCGGCGCCGTCGGACATCCGGAAGTACCGGATCATGTATCGCTCTGGGGCCTGCTCATCCCTATACGCAGGACATTTCGCCAGTACATCAACCTGAGGCCGGTCCGGCTGCTCAAAGGTATCGAGAGCCCGCTCAGAGACAAGAGGCCGAACGACATAGACCTGTGCGTGGTAAGGGAAAACAACGAGGGAGAGTATTCCAACGTCGGGGGAAGGATGTATGCGGGGACCGAGCAGGAGATGGCCGTCCAGGCATCGATCTTTACCCGTACGGGCGTTGAAAGGGTAATACGCTTTGCCTTTGAGCTTGCGGCGAAAAGACCGAAGCGGCACCTCACGTCAGCGACAAAATCAAACGGCATCGTTTTTACCATGCCATACTGGGACGAGATATTCCGGGAGATCTCAAAGGGGTATCCCCAGGTTAAAACCGACCAGTACCACATCGACGGGCTTACTGCGGCGCTTGTGCTCAGGCCTGAACGATTCGACGTTCTCGTCGGCAGCAACCTCTTCGGAGATATCCTCTCAGACCTGGCCCCTGCCCTTGCTGGCAGCCTTGGGATAGCGCCATCGGGAAACCTCAACCCTGAGAAAGAGTTCCCTTCCATGTTTGAGCCTGTTCATGGTTCTGCCCCTGATATTGCAGGACAGGGCATTGCAAACCCGATCGGGCAGATATGGTCAGGCGCCATGATGCTTGAATACCTTGGCTACCCTGCGGCGGCAAAAATGGTTGAGGACGCCATAGAGGCAATACTGGAAGGAAACAAGATACGCACACCCGATCTCGGCGGGAGTTCTACCACGGAAGAGGTAGGAAGGGCAGTAACGGAATATATCCTGCAAAAAACGAAACACCCGTAAGGCGTGAGTCGTGAGGCGGGAAAAACCGTAATTCGTAATTGGAGAAACCGTACAAAACGTGAAGGGCGGGCGGCTCTCGCACCTTGTGTTTTTCCAATTACGTTTCACGAATTACGATTCACGAATTACGAGGGTTTTTCACCTTTCACCTTTCACGATATCAGGTCGTAGCCGACAGCTTTTCTGCAGCTACGTTATTCAGCGGTATATCTAAAAAGCGGGACAATTGTTCCGATGTCTTGCGGGCGCCTTCATAGTCAGCGGGAGACGGGATGTAGAACGGGGCGGTATGCCCGGAACCTACGAGATGTATTATGCAGGTATCGCCGGCATTTCTGTCTCCGGCATGAATATCCAGAAGGACATATTCGAATACATCAAGGCGATATTCAGTCCTTTTCATAGGGACTAAAAGACCCCACCACTTGACTACGGTGCGATCCCTGCGGTTGATCGTGACCCCGCTTCTTCCGAATATGAGGGCCGCGCCGGCGATCGTGAAAACAAAACCCAGAGGCAGCATCAGGGCAAGGACGATAGATCTCTCCTCTAAATGTACGGGCACAATATCAAAGGGGATCTGAAGCACAAAAATCCCGGAGAGCAAAAATGGCAAACCGAAAACCGACAGATAAATACCCCCTCTTTTCATTTCGAGAATATCGGGGTTACGATATCGCATTATCAATGACATGGTCAATAATCGGCCGCAGCGAAGGATTGAGATTCTCTATCCTGACAGTAATATCCGGGTGCACCTTTCTGAAGACCCTGAATATTTCATCGGCAAAACCCTGGCCTATCGATCTGACGCCGAGAAAATCGATGATGATCTCTTTGAACTTATCAAGACCGTTCAGCATACGTCTTGCCTCTGAGCGCGAGATGAGTTCCTTGTTGTACAGTTTGACAAAGACCCTTGTTTTTTCAAAGCGGTGTTCGTACTCTGCCGGCGCGTAGAGGTTAAAGATGTCTTCGAGCTTTCTTTTTGAGTTTCGGCTTATGCGGAAAGACATCTCCGTACCTTTAGTTAATCTTCTTGCCTTCACGAATACATCTTTCACCCTGTTATCAAAAACAAGCTCTGCCCTGTGCGATTGGAAGGCGACGTGATCGCCTGATTTTGACGTAAAGAAAACACCTTCGCCCGTGTGCCTTTCCTTCATCGTTGTTGTTTTTCCCTTCAGGAGTTCTCCTACGGCAGTCGATTCATCCGGGAGGCCGAGCTTTTTAAAAACGGAATAGAATATCCCTATGCCGTAATCTTTAATCTTAAATCCGCAGTTATAGGCATTCACAAAAAATTCAATATCGCTGATCCTTGACTCGGAGTGTTCAATAGCGTTGTTCATCATCTCGGTAAAGGCATACCGTACGACGTTGAAGACTTGCTGTGAAAGGCTTTTCCTCAGTTGCAGGTTCAAATCGCACTCATTAAATACGACGTATTCCTCGAGGCCCTCAAGCGTATACCGCCTCTTAAACCTCTGCGATATATCTTTCTTGTCTGTTGAGCCGCATACCGTGTAGATCGTTCCCTTTGTTGCGCCTTCTTTTTGTACCTTTCCGTTTTCAATAAGGCCTTTCAGATGCTTGTTGATGGCCTGCCTTGAGACCCCGAAAGCCTCGGTAAGTTCCCGCCCTGAGGCAAGTTGCCTGGCTTTGAGATATTTCAGCAGACTTTTTTTCGTGACCACCTGACCATTATACAACTATTGTCAACCATATTGTCAACCCATAAAATATTTTATTGTCAACCAGGAGAGTTACAAGGCCCCCAAAAAAAACCGGCTTCGCGAACCAAACCTGGCACCCGTGGCCGGCGATCTGTGACATCGCAGCGTATCCACGCCTCCCGGAAGCATGCCCATTTTATGTATAGTATTAAGAAGCGGCATGTGGTATAATAAATTGTTTGATAATTTTACCTGCCCAAGCATCAGAAAGAGAATAGCCTCAGAGGATCGTTGGAACAGCAGTAATAAGGAGGACATATGTTGTTGAAAGGTACCAAAGAACCTTTTTCCTACATGGCTGCCGCCGAACATTTACATGAAGCAGAAAAAGCACTTGCTGACGGTTATAAGCCTGATGCGAATCCCATGAAAACAGCATGGGGAAGAGTAGGAGACGCAAGAAGGCACCTTGAGGCAATCGGGCCGGCATCACCCGCTTATATTGCAGTCAGAGGGCTTATGAACGAAGTGCATTTGAGAGAGCGGAAGATAAGAATTGTGTGTATTGGTATTACAAATAAACTCATGATAAAACAGCGTGAAATATTAACGGATGAACTGGAGCAGAATTACCTCAGCAGAGGCATGCTTGTTAATATAGAACTGAGCGGCCCGGATAAGACATCCATACGTTTGGTCTGTCCGTTGCTGCGTGAAACGTCGGTTGAGAAAATTTTCCATGAAACTAACTTATTTGTCTATCTCAGGAAGGCCGGTTTTAAAAAAGTAATATTGGGTGATAATGAGGAGTATGCAAGGACATATAACATCGGAAAAACATGCATCAAACAATACAGGGAGGAACAGTGTTAATAGGAAAAATCACAAGAAACGGGAAGAAACAGAGACTGCTTGTAACGATAGAAGAGAATAAAGGAATCAAGGTCATTGACGTACGAGCCTATAATGTTATTAACGATGGGGAGTTAATACCCACCCAGGAGGGTATTTTTCTGCCGCTGGAAACAATAGAAACCCTTATAGGGCTTTTACGGGAAGCACAAAAAAAACTACAGGCGGCATGAGCCCCAGCAGAAAAGTAACGGAGAGCGAAGAACTGAAGGCGAGAGGGGAAGTCTCTTCGGGCTCTGCCCGAAGAGGGGGCGACGCAAGCCCCAGAAATATAGTAATATTTTATAGCGAGTTCTCGAGCGAGAGGGGAAGTCTCTTCGGGCTCTGCCCGAAGAGGGGGCGACGCAAGCCCCAGTAACTGAGAGGAGGCTGTATTGGCAAAACATAGCGGATTTTTTGGACATAAAAAGAGACAAAAGGAGATAGCCCGCCTTGAGAAGCAGAAAGAGAAACGGGAACGTCGTCTGAGGCCGAAGGTCAGTGAAGATGCCGCCGATTCCTCAGAGACGGAAATTACGGCAGGGACAAACGGTATCGATGAGGGTGAAAATGTCCTCAACCAGGAATAGCGTATGATGTGAGGGGATGACCCCCGTGGAAGGTAAAATGTTTAAAATCTTTTACCTTTTATAATATCAGCTGATTGCCGTTCGCTGCACTTTCTATTTAATACATCTTCTCTTCGTACTCCTGAGGAAGACCCTCTTCTCCGGAATGTTTTACCGAAATACCTCCTTCCATTTTCTCTATATATTCAAAAATAGGAGTGGCGGCCAAGGTCTGAATCTGCACGGTCCCTCTTGAGCCGAGCTCAATGGAGACTTTCGCAATTGTTTCATTGTCCGGCGCTTCAAGCACAGTGAGAAAATCATATGATCCCAACAGTGCGTACTGTGCAAGGACCCTTGCTCCCATTCGTTCGATCTCCTGGTCAACTTCCTTGATGCGTTCAGGGTTGTTTTTGACCGTTTCTCTTCCTTCATCGGTGAGCCTGCTCAGCATAATGTAAATTTGCATTGATTCCCCCTTTCTGTTCTTTACTCTAAAGTATATAGCAAAAAGATTCATTGTCAACATGCCCCAAAAGCAGCGGAGAGCAGAACACCCGTAAAGCGTAAGGCGTGAGGAGATGAACCCCGTGAAATGTGAAAGGTAAAATGTGAAATGTTGTGAACTTCTTACTTCTCACGTTTCACTTTTCACGATATCAGCTGAGGGGGCGACGCAAGCCCCAATAATAATTTATAGCGAGTTCTCGAGCGAGAGGGGAAGTCTCTTCGGGCTCTGCCCGAAGAGGGGGCGACGCAAGCCCCAATAATTTGACAAATTGGATGGTGCTATGTAAAAATGGTCTGAAACTATAATAAAAAATTAAAAAAACAAGGGGGAAAAGATGAAACATCTTACGGCAATGAAGCCTGTTGTATTGATCACGGCAATGCTCGCAATGGTCTTGCTTTCGGGGTACTCGTATGTCCAGGCCGCTGACTTTGCCTCACAGCTTGCAGAACAATATCTCAAAAAGACGCCGGTCACCGAGATCGACACGAACATGACGATGGAGCAGGCGGTAAAAGTACAGGAACGGTTCGTTGCGCTCATCGGCAAGGAATTCGGGGAACCGGCCGGCTACAAGGCAGGGCTTACAAATCCTCAGGTGCAAAAGGTTTTTGGCGTCAACCAGCCTGTGCGGGGGACACTGCTGAAAAAGATGCTGCTCCAAAACGGCGCCGTTGTTCCCGCAAATTTCGGTACCGTCCCGATGACGGAAGGCGACCTCGTTGTGAGGGTCAAGGACGAGGGGATAAACCAGGCGAAGACCGGCGGGGAAGCGCTGAAACACCTCGATGCTGTGATCCCTTTCATAGAGCTGCCGGATATGGTCTGCGGCAAGGGTGTCAAATTCAACGGCCCGGTCCTCGTCGCCATCAACGTGGGCTCACGCTATGGAGTTCTCGGCGACCCCATCCCGCTGGAGGCAACGCCGGAATGGGCAGAGCGGCTGAGGAATTTTACCCTTCAGGTCGTCGATGAAAAAGGCGCGGTCGTGAGCGAAGGGAAAGGGACCGCCCTCCTCGGCGACCCACTGGCCGTAGTCCTCTGGATCAAGGATTCAGTCGTCGCTGAAGGAAAAAAATTAAAGAAAGGCGACATCCTCTCCCTCGGTTCGATCACAAAAATGATACCTGCAAAGCCGGGCATGACCCTCAAGGCCAGGTATACCGGCTTGGATCCGAAGGGCCCGGTTGAGGTAACGGTAAGCTTTAAATAGCTCATAGCTGATGGCTCATAGCTCATAGCAAAACATCGGTGAGGCGTGAATCGTAAGTTGTAAGGGGTTAAATCGCCTGACGCCTGACGCCTTACGGGTTTATAGGTGCTGATCGCTGAAGGCGGTTCTCGCGTTCACTTCATCGCTTTCTGCAGGAAAGAGACGGAGTCCGTTAAAGACCGGTTGCGCGTATTTTCATCAAAACCTATATGGTAACCTTTTGCCGCCGTCGTGCAGGCATTCCATCTGTCCAGATGAAAGGGTATTATGCCCCTTGGCCCAAGCAGCGTTAATCCGTTGGGCGATTTTGGCGCCAGTAGAGCAAAGGGGCATTTCGCTGTGCTTGCAAGGTTTGCCTTGTATGATGCCGGCGTGTACCATGAATTTCCCCACCCCTGGTAGGCTTCCGGGTATATGATAGTCTCAACAGGCGCCGGAAATCCTGCCTGCTTTGCGTAGTCCAGATAGGTCTGGAGCTTCGAAGGAGGGCCGCAATCGTCCTTATCTCCCACCATGATCAGTATTGGCGATCCTGTGTAAGAATCGCTGCCCGCCTCAATGCCCCATGTCAGGGTCGGATAAAAAGCTATGTGTGCAGCGAAGCGAAGGCTGCCTCGCATGTATGAAGCCCGCAGCGCTTCGAATGCGGTAATATGAGCGATATCGCCGCCCATGGAAACCCCTGCGATAGCAATGCGCTTCGCATCTATCCTGGGATGCTGCGCCAGGAGGTCCAACGCATGGTACGCATCCGCTACCATAGCGCCAAAAAGCTTCCAGCCACCTGCTATGGCTGCGTCACGGATCCCGCGCAGCCGTGCGCTCTCCATCGTCAGGACTGCGAAGCCTTCTCTGGAAAAGGCTCCGGCGTACCAGCCCTCACAGGCCTCTGAAGAGCCGGCACTACCGTGGATCAGAACAATAGCCGGGTATTTTTCCTTCTGCTCATTGGGAAAAGAGAGCGCCGCGGTGATCGTCACCGTAGACGTTGGCCTGCCTTTCAGCATGTCCGGCAAGTTCGTGTAGTTCTCTGATTCAAACCCGATCTTTTCCCGCGCGCCGGTTGCCACAGGTTCAGCACATACGGCAGACAACGGCAATACGGCGCAGACAATAAAAAATAATATATACACTGCCTTCAGGGCCAGCCTTTTCGGATCGGCATGCTTCATTTGTCCACCCTCTTTCGTGTTTTTCTATTGTCCCGCAATCTCAAAGGCTTTGCAATGATTTTCTGGCCATCGCTTGATATCTTCAGGAAAAAGTTGTATTATATCAAATCGTTTCATTCCCTTTACCAGAAGGAGCTGTTATGTTGATATCAATAATTGGCAATGCCGGCTGCGGGAAGACAACGCTCTTCCAGGCGCTCAGCGGCATAGACATGAGCAGCCAGAGAGCTGCCAACCCGGGCTCAATCACAACGATCGACGTCCCTGACGAACGGCTCGACGCCCTTACAAAGATATTCAGGCCAAAAAAAACCGTATATGCACGGATAGAGGCAGCCGACACCGCTGCCATACGGGAGGGCGATGCAAAAAACGAAACGATGAACCCCAAAATGCTCCACCAGTTGCGATTCAGCGATGCCTTCCTCCTTGTTCTGCGCTGCTTTGACAACGGCTATGCCGTTGACCCTGTCGGAGATTATCACGCGCTTAATACCGAGTTTATCCTTGCCGACATGGCGCAGATAGAGAAACGCCTTGAGCGGATCGAAAACCAGAACGGAAAAAAGGACAACCCCCTTTTACAGCAGGAAAAGGCCCTGCTGGAAGAGTGCCTTTCCCATCTCAACACAGGAAAACCCCTCAGCACCATCCCCACGATCAGAGAAACCGGCAAAATGCTCCGCAGCTTTCAGTTTTTGTCGGAGAAGCCGATGATGGTTGTAATAAACCATGCCGAAGAAGGGGGCCGTGAGATGGAGGGCGTCATGGAAGCGATAAGGCTGGCGCTGCCCGACAACGTCCCTGCCGTGGCTGCGTGCGCAAAGCTTGAGGCTGAACTCGCCCTGGTCACACCGGACGAACGTTCCGGCCTCATGGCGGAGTACGCCATTGCCGAGACGATCCGGAGCAGGATCATCCAGCTTTCCTCCAGGACGCTCGGGCTCATCTCCTTTCTTACCGTCGGGGAAGATGAGTGCCGCGCATGGCCAATACAGGAAGGCATGAACGCCCAGGACGCCGCCGGCACGATCCATACCAATTTCTATGACAAGTTTATCCGCGCAGAAACTGTCGCTTATGACGCGTTTATCGAGCACAACGGCTTTGCGGGCTGCAAAAAGGCCGGCCTCTGGCGCCTTGAAGGGAAGACATACATTGTCCGGGACGGCGACATCCTTACCATCAGGGCAGGGAGCTGAGCTGCCTGCCAACACTTTTCCTTGTGTAAATTTTATAAAACGGTTATCATAAACACGTGAGGAACATTTTATGAAGCGGGTCATATTGATAGACTTTGAAAACATACAAAAACTGGACCTTGAGCCTATCGATACACCGGATACGGATATCGTGGTCTTTGTCGGCAAATCCCAGAACAAGATACCCTTCCACCTTGTCGAGAAGGCCCAGACCATGGGGAACCGGATCAAATGGCTGAAGATAGCGGGCGACGGCAAGAACAACCTCGATTTCCACATTGCCTTTGAGCTGGGGCGCTTAAGCGAAGGATCGCAAAAGGATATTGCGCTGATAGTGCTTTCCAAGGACAGCGGCTACGATTCTCTGATAAAGTACATCAACGATGCCGGCATACAAACAAAAAGGATCGCCAACCTTGCCGAGCTGTCCGACAGCAAAAAGCTGCCTCCTTCATCAAAATTTACCGACTACATCGTCGCCAATCTCAACAAGATAGACAACCAGAAGCGCCCGCGCACAAGGGGAACGCTGAAGAAACATGTTGAATCGTTATTACGGGATAAGGCAAGTACCGGCGAGATCGATGCGATCATTGAGGAGATGTTCATAAAAGGACTCCTCACCCTGACCAACAACCGCCTGAAATATATTCTCGAACCCCAGAATCAATAATCTGCCGCAAGCTGTTCGGACCAAGTCACAGAACACTTTGCAGCGCCTCCCGCATTCGCAATCCTTGGGAATGATTCCAGTTGACTTAGACCGGATGATTTCTTATAGTAAATCGTACTGTCAATACATACACGGAGGGCATGATGGAATTTGAACAGACCTTTATTAATTTTCTTCTTCGCCACCAGGAAAAATACAACAGGAGCTACCACTTCCTGATCCTTATGGACGCGCTGATAAGCGCGGCAAAACACATCCAGCACTATTACCTGACAGGCGCCCTGAAGGGAAACCTCGGTTATGCCAACCTGATCAATGTACAGGGCGAGGACGTGATGCAAATGGACCAGATAGCCCACGAGATCGCCATACATTATCTCAGGACAACGGAGAGGGTGATAAGGGCGGTCAGCGAAGAAGCGGACGAAATAATAAGCCTCAACGAAGACACCGGCAGGTATTTTATATATTTTGATCCCCTCGACGGCTCGTCAAACGTCTCTCATGGCCTGCCCGTCGGCTTTCTCTTCGGCATCGCAAAGCGCAATCTCGAAGGCCCCGAGGACTATCACCTGAGGGCAGGAAGGGATTATATCGCCGCAGGGATGTTTGTGATCCCCACCGGCACCTTTACCATCGCACTGAAAGATGCAGGGACCTGGAGGTTCCACATCGACGAAACCATGAACTACGTCAAGCCGATACCGATGGCCCTTCCGGAGGATAAAAAAAGCTGGGAACTGTCATTCAACTCAGCGAACCGGAACACGTACTCCGAAAAGGTACAGAAATGGATAGTGGCAAACGAGCAAAAATATGCCTTCAGGTATCTCGGCGCACTGGCGGGGGACTTCCATCGGATCCTCTCCAACGGCGGCATGTTCATGTATCCCGCGATCGTCAACCATCCAAATCCGAAAAAGAACCGCCCTGACGGAAAGCTCCGGCTCATGTACGAAGCTGCGGTTGTGGCATTCATGTGCCGCGAGGCCGGCGGGGATGCTGTAGACGAAAAAGGGGCCCCCATACTCGATATCGAGCCCGAAAAACACCACCAGAGAACGGCGTTATACGTGGGGTCGAAACCGTTGGTAGATGAGATAGCAGCAGTTTTGCGCAACCCATAGCCGCAAAAGCAGTTCATAGTTCATAGCTCATGGCAACAGCAAGAACCTGACATGCAGCAAATAGTGCGTAAGAGATCTTTTACTGCCTTCATCCTGCTGTTTATTATGTTTCGTTCTTGCCATGAGCCATCAGCCATGAACTATGAGCCGTCTTAATCCGCGAGATCGCTCACGTTCTCGACCCCGGCCGACTCACCGAGATAGTCTTTAAGGTTGGGCTGGATAACAGCCGGTTTTATAAATTTTTCAACGTACTGACGGGTGTTTTTCATGCCCAGCAGATCGAAGAGCTTTCTGAACTGGGACTCCCAGTCCTTTTTGATCTTTTCTTTGACGGAAGGCGGCACATTCCATGACTGCGCCTTGAAGGGGCCTACGGCATTTTTACGTACCTTATAGTAGAATTGCTCATCGGTCATGTCGCTTTTCTTTTCCGAGGAATGTTTTTCCCGCAGGTAGGCATACATTTCCCCGCGCAGGCTGTCGGGGATGCGGTCAAAGAACATATTCATAAAATTTGTCGCCAGGTGGATCTCGCACGTCTCGATCTCCACAAACTTGCCGAAGGCGTCCTCGGGCAAGGTGGAAGCGCCGTGCTGCACAGCTCCTCCCATGCCATAATCCTTTCGGGCAACCTGGCTTAAGCGGTGCAATGTGTCAAAATCGACCTTGACCTTCGCAATAGACCCGTCCGGAAGCACAACGCCGCCATGGGACGTTCCCGTCTGGATGCTGATCTTGCTCAAACCCGTCATGCCGGCGCCCCGCATGTCCAGCGCCTTCCTGAACCCTTCAATATAGGCGCGCAACTCTTCTTCCGTCGAATTCCTGCCGCCGACCTCGCCGATCTCGCCGCCCACCGAGACGGTTATCCCTCTGGGCTCTGCTTTGCGGATATAGGCGGTCAGTTCGGCGGAAAGCCCGGTATTGAGATCCTGTTGCTCAGGCACCGTGGGCTTGCTCAGGTCTACCATCGTCGAGGTATCTACATCAATATTAAAAAAACCTGCGGCAATGGATTCCTTTATCAGGTCTTTCACCGCCTGCACCTCAGCGTCGGGGTTGGCCCCGTACCGCTTTGCAGAGATCTGAAAGTGGTCCCCCTGGATAAAGACCGGCCCCTTATAATCCTCAGCTATGGCGGCAGCGAGGATAGAAGTGGTATATTCTGTGGGGTGCTGGTTCGTATATCCGATCTCGGAGCGAGCTATCTCAAAGATGAATGCCGAGGCATCCATGCTTTTTGCTACGTGAAAGATTACGCGGGCCGCGTCAAAAGAAAGGGCACGCAGGTTTATCGCCGGAACCGTGAAAACCGGCGGCACCTCGCCGCGGCCGCGGGCCATGTACAGATCGTGGATCGAGGCGGGAATAATTCCCAGATCCAGAGCCGCCGCACGCGTGAGATATCGTGCAAGCTTCTGCCTTTCCCCTGATTCAAGCGCCGATATCTCGGCGAGCTTTTGAACCTTTTCACGAAACTTTGCAGGATTGTTTACCCGAACCGCCCCTTCTTTAACTTCCAGGCTGTTATCAACCGCCTCCAAAATATCTTTGATCTTTACGCCTGCCATATAAACCTCCTTTTTTATGAAGTATTAATGATATGAGTCGCATCACTTTATTCCCTCAGGTATTATTGTATTTTACCTGTCTCTAAGTATTTAACATCATTTTCCGGTCATTCTTCAATCATAATCCATTGGTACGTTTATTGCACATAAAATTTAGGAGGCTAAACAGGTGGGCTCTGCCGGATGGGGAGACGAACAATTAAGGGAAATGAGAATCGCCTGTTCATACCTGTTCCCCGCTGAACTGCTGAAGGATAAGGATTTCTTCGGGAATATCAGCATCGAGACGGTAAAGAAGGCATACAGGAAAAAGGCGAAGGCCTATCATCCTGACATGCATCCCCAGGTGACAAAAGGGGCAGCATCTGACCATTTTATGAGGATACAGGATGCCTATGAACTCATTACTTCCTGTCTGCTTGAAAAGATGGAACCCGCGGCGGAAAGGAGCGCCAGGAAGAAGGTGGCTATTGCGGTAGGAGGTGCAAAAGGCGGGGTGGGAAAGAGCGTTTTCGCAGCCAACCTCGGGGTGCTTCTTGCGTCGAGAGGATTTAAAACGGTTGTCATCGACCTCGACCTCGGCGGGGCAAATATCCACCTTTATCTCGGAAAGAGGAAGCTCTTAAAACACACTATCAACGACTTCCTCGGGAAGCGTGTGGACACCCTGGAAGAGATCATGGTTGAAAGCGATTACGGCCCCCTGCTTATCGGCGGCAACAGCTCTGAACTGGGAGCCGCAAATATCGAATTTGCAAAAAAATTGCGTTTGATAAAGAGTATACGAAATATTGACGCGGATTACGTCGTGCTCGATCTCGGCGGGGATACATCTTACAACATCATAGACTTTTTTCTTCAGGCCGATTACGGGATTGTGGTAACGACCCGCGATTCCGCGTCATACATAAGCGCCTACCATTTCATCAAGGCAGCCCTCTACAGAAAATTGAACAGGATCTTCGGCCCTGAGTCAAATTTAAGGGATCAAAAGGATGTCGATCTTGAGAGGTTTATCCGTGAGACGACAATGTCTCCTGATGGCGCTAAGACAAGAACGATCGGACAGCTTATAGGAAATATCAGGCAGCACCGGCCGCTTGACCTCTCTGTGGTCACAAGGGCCATTTCGGATTTTCGCCCCTACCTTATCGTAAACAAGGTCCCGAAAGATGCCGACATCCATAGCGTTGTGATGAAGGTTCAGGATGTTACGAAAAAATGGCTTTCAAAAGAGGTGACATTTTTAGGAAACATTGCAGTCCACGAAGAGATAGAGAAGAGCGTTATCGACCTGGTACCTGTCATCGCGAAACACCCCTATGGAAGATTTGCGGTGGAGATCGAAGACATCGTCAAAAAACTTCTTCACTGGGAATGACCCGTACTTGATTCTGGATGCTGGCCAGATGCATTTCAAGGAACTTGGTCGTATCATTCCCCCCCCTCTCCCTGACTCTCTCCCGCAAGGGGAGCGGGAACAATGATACTGCTGTGCTGCCCGTGCCCTGACCCTCTCCCGCAAGGGGAGCGGGAACAATGATACCCCGAAGCGCTGCTTCGGGGTATCATTCGAATTGAGTCGCTGGCTTTAAAAACTTTTGTTGATCATGGCAGTATATAGGGTTTTTGCTTCTGCTATGAGCAATGAATTGCGAGCCATGAGCCACTTTCATTTGTGAGATAATGATGGACTTCTGACCTGCAATCTTATATAGTTTTATACTATCGGGGCGTAGCGCAGCATGGTTTAGCGCACCTGCTTGGGGTGCAGGAGGCCGCAGGTTCAAATCCCGTCGCCCCGATTCTTAATTTGGCTGGTGTTCGCTTGCTAATCCTCTTAACAAATGACGACGGCGTGAATTCAGAGGGTATCCTGACCCTCAGGAATCATCTCCTAAAAAAACACGACATATTCATCATATCTCCCGAGAGGGAAAGGACCTGTGTCGCACACGCGATCACCCTCCACAAACCGCTGAGGATAACGGAAATTGCAGCCGGGATCTATTCAACGAACGGGACCCCTGCCGATTGTGTATATCTCGGTGTCAAGGTAGTGCTGAAACGACCCCCACACCTCATCATCTCCGGGATCAACAAAGGCCCCAATATGGGTCAGGACGTGAATTACTCGGGGACCGTAGCGGCTGCAAAGGAAGGTGCCTTTATGCGGATACCTTCTTTGGCAGTATCCCTTTGTGCAAGAGACAATTTTCGTTTCAATGACGCGGTAAGGATCGTTGAAAGGATAATTAAGAATATCTGCGACATCGGGACACCGGATAACACCTTTTTAAATATCAACATTCCCAACCTGCCGATGAAGCAGGTAAAAGGTTTTATGGTGACAAGGCTTGGCAAAAGGATATATAATGATGCAGTTGTTGAGAGGCTTGATCCGAGAGGCGGTAAATATTACTGGATCGGCGGCAACGGGGAAAACTACGAACACATCAGGGGATCCGATTTTTACGCAATTGAAAAAGGTTACATATCGATAACTCCGATGGACCTTGACATGAGCAGCATGCGGTCAATGAGAAGATATAAAGGACATTTCGGGAAAAGCGTATGAAAGGCAGCTATCAGCCATCAGCGGGCAGCTTTCAACTTTTTATGATCGTCGCTGTGCCGGTTGCTGATAGTAATGGACATTACGATGAAATTCTGTATTGAAAATTTTGGATGCCAGATGAACGAGCACGATATGGAAAAGATGGCATCACTTCTTGCCGGCGAGGGTATGCAGCGGGTTGAGGATGCAAAAAAGGCCGACGTCGTCATTGTCAACACCTGCTGCATACGGGAAAAGGCTGAACAAAAATTTTACAGCCTCATGGGCAGGCTGAGAGACGCTAAAGAGAAAAAAGGCACGATCGTCGGGGTCACCGGCTGTATAGCGCAGATGGAAAAAGAGGACATACTGCAGCGGTTGCCCTTTATCGATTTCTCTCTTGGCCCTTCAAACATCCACAAGATCAAAAAGGCCATCGATCTGGCGCTGCACGATGAACCCCTCCTTGATTTCTCCGAGAACGGGTGCAATGAATCCCTCGTCATAAGGCCGGGATACGGCCAGGACAGCGTCAAGGCTTACGTAACGATCATAAAAGGGTGCAACAATTTCTGCAGCTACTGCGTTGTGCCCTATGTGCGGGGACGGGAATCAAGCAGGGACAGCCGCGATATTCTTCAGGAGATCGCCGCGCTCGGCAACAAGGGGATAAAAGAGATTACGCTGCTTGGACAGAATGTCAATTCCTACAACAATACAAGGGAAGATATCTCCTTCCCGGAACTGCTGCAGGAAATCAACGGCATCGACGGCATAGAAAGGATCCGGTTCGTCACGTCGCACCCGCGCGATCTTTCGCCGGAGCTGATCGGCTGCTTCGGAAGATTGGAGAAGCTCTGCGAGCATATCCACCTCCCCTTTCAGTCAGGCTCTGACAGGATACTCAAGCTCATGAACCGGGGCTACAGTTCAGGCGAATACATGGCAAAGGTGGAAGCGCTGAGGGACAGGTGCAGCGACATTGCCGTCACGGCGGACTGCATCGTCGGTTTTCCCGGCGAAGACGAAGAAGACTTCAGGAAGACCATGGACCTCATAGAGAACATTCAATTCGACGGCATATTCTCTTTTGCCTTTTCCCCGAGGAAGCTTGCCGCTGCCTCAACCATGCCGGGCAAGGTGCCGCCGGCAAAAGCCCTTGAAAGGCTCCACCATCTCCAAAAGCTCCAGAGGGAAATAACGCTCTCGAAGAACAAGGCAATGGAGGGCGAAACCGTCGAGGTGCTGACGGAAGGTGTAAGCAAAAACTCAAACGATGAGCTCACAGGGAGAACGAGGACCAGTAAGATCGTAAATTTTCGCGGCCAGCTTACCATGATGAACAGGTTCGTCGATGTTACAATAGCAAAAGGTTATGCCAATTCATTGAAAGGTGAAGGGGCAAAATTAAAGGAGGTACAGGTATGTTGAAGGAGATGAAGATTGCGGGCATTACCGTTGACCCCTTTACAAATACCCCGATCGTACTTTTGAAAGACCTGGAGGAAAAGGATGTCCTTCCTATCTGGATCGGTCTTCTCGAGGCCTCGAGCATCGCGACAGCCCTGGAGAATATTCAGACCCCGAGGCCCATGACCCATGACCTCCTTAAAAACATCCTCGATCAGCTCGGCATCAAGGTGATCAAGATAGAGGTGAACGATCTGAAGGACAATACCTACTATGCCCTGATCCACATGGATGTGAACAACAAGAGGCTCACCATTGATGCACGGCCAAGCGATGCCCTTGCGATTGCGCTGCGGACAGGCGCATCCATCTTCGTTGAAGAGAGCGTTATCCAGAGATCGGCAAAGGTAGACCTCTCGCAGAAGGGCGACAAGGTCGTTACGGATACGACTGAATGGGAAGAGATACTGGAGAACCTCTCCCAGGACGACTTCGGCAAATATAAGATGTAGCAAATATAAGATGTAGCCATGATAGACCTGCACACACATACCCTCTTCAGCGACGGCGAACTCCTGCCGTCAGAGCTTGTACGGAGGGCAAAGGCAAAGGGATACAAGGTTATCGGCATCTCTGACCACGCAGACTCCACGAACATCGAGACGGTCGTCGCCGGGATGCTGAGATTAAAGAAAGAGCTGAAGCACTACAAGGGCATCATCGTTGTTCCCGGCGTTGAGATAACCCACAGCCCCAAAGGCCTCATCGGGGAATTGACAGCCTTTGCGCGGAGTCTCGGCGTCTCCTACGTTGTCGTCCATGGGGAAACGATCGTCGAGCCCGTAGAGCAAGGGACGAACAGGGCGGCCATCGAGGCCAGGGCGGACATCCTCGCGCATCCCGGCCTCATCACCGAGGAAGATGTTGTAATGGCAAAAAAGGGCGGCACTTTCCTGGAGATAACATCAAGGAAGGGGCACTCGCTGACGAACGGTCATGTGGCACGCCTGGCGAAAAAGATCGGCGCAAGGCTGTTGCTGAACACAGATTCGCACAGCCCATCGGACCTTATCTCCGGGGAGGACGCGAAGAAGGTCGTGCTCGGGGCAGGCCTTTCGCTCCAGGACTTCGATACGATGCAGAAGGATGCCATGGAATTTGTAAAAGGGATCACGAAAAGGAAATCATGAAATTAACGATACACGAGGACGTCAAAAAGATACCCTATTATCCAAAAGCCATGATGTACGGTTTTGATGAGGGCTGGGTAAGGCTCTCTTCCAACGAAAACCCCTTCCCGCCTTCGCCGAAAGTATTCTCACGGATCCTCGATGCCCTCTTTTATACCAACAGATATCCCGGCGGAGAGCCTGAATTAAAGGGTGCAATCGCAAAAAAATTCGGTACGAGGCCGGAGCAGGTCCTTATCGGAAACGGCTCCAACGAGCTCATCGAGATGACCCTCAAGGCCATGAAGCATGAGAAAAAAAACAGGATCATCATATCTGATCCGTCTTTTGCGTTTTATGCCATTGCTGCACAGATATACGGCTATGAGGTTCGCAAGGTCCCCCTCGTCGATATGCATGTAGACCTTGGCCTCATCAGCAGGCAGATCGATGAGGCCACACGTGTTGTTTTTCTTAACAACCCCCTCAACCCGACTGGGACGATCTTCGTGCAGGAGGAGTTTGAAAATTTTCTGAATACCGTGCCGCCTGAAGTCCTCGTAGTTGTCGATGAGGCATACGCAGAGTTCGTCGAAAGCGTACAATTCCCCCATACCATCAAAGGTATCGCTGAACGGCCTGTCCTCGTGCTGCGCACCTTTTCCAAGGCCTACGGCCTTGCAGGGCTGCGTATAGGATACGGCATAGGCGAAGAATCCCTGGTCGCCTTTCTGGAGAGAACCAAACAACCTTTCAGCGTCAATATGATGGCCCTCATTGCAGCGCAGGCGGCCCTCTCTGACAGCGTACATCTCAAAAAGGTCCTCAGGAACAACAAAAACGGCATGCTCTTTTTCAGCAAGGCGCTCAAAGAGCTGCCTGTTGAATTTATTCCATCGGAGGCAAATTTCCTTCTCGTGAAGCTCGGCAAGGAGGCCGAGGCAATAACAAAAAGGCTTTTTGACGAAAAGGTTATCGTCCGATGGATGGGCGCTTACGGGCTGCCGGATTTTATCAGGGTTTCTGTCGGAAGAATGAACGAGAACAAGCGTTTCATCGAGACCCTGCGGAGGGCCATATAACTTCAGCAGATAGCTTTCAGCAATCAGCACACAGAGAAAATCCGTTCATTGTCCCTCGCTCCTTGTTACTCGTTCTATACAACCAGTATCCGGTATCGAGTCTCCAGCATCGAGTATCTGTTTTTTTAAACCTTGAACATAGAACCTTGAACGTTGAACGGGTTTTGTAAAGACACGGGGAACAATGGGAAAAAACCCAGGAAAAAAACTGATCATTACTATTGACGGCCCGAGCGGAGCGGGTAAAAGCACGTTAGCAAGGATGCTGTCAAAAACCCTCGGTTATGTATACCTCGATACCGGCGCAATGTACCGGGGGATTGCCTACGCCTTTGGAGACAGGGATGCCGAAGCCCCTGTCGAAGAATTTCTGGACAATCTTGACATCCGGTTCGATTTTACCGGGGACACGAAGGTCTTCCTTGCGGACAGTGATATCTCCGGCGAAATCCGGACGCCGGACATCTCATCGCGGGCTTCAATCCTTTCACAGAAAAGCTCTGTGAGGCAGTACCTTACAAAGATACAGCGGGGGATAGGGAGGGACGGTGGCGTCGTGCTCGAAGGGAGGGATACGGGAAGCGTCGTTTTCCCCTACGCAGATATAAAATTCTATCTCGATGCCGATCCGGGAGAGCGGGCGCAAAGAAGACATCTCGAGTTCAAATCCAAGGGTATGGACACGGGATTGACAGAAGTAAAAAATGATATGCTGAAAAGGGATAAAAACGATTCCGAGAGAAGCATTGCGCCCCTCATCATACCGGAGGGCGCGGTGTTCGTAGATACAACCGGAGTTGACATACAGGGGGTCCTTGCGATTCTTTTAAGGCATGTAAGGGAAAAGGAGAGGCAATGAAAGTCCTGAAAGCAAAAAATATCGGTTTCTGTTTTGGCGTAAAAAGGGCTATCAATATGGTCCTGAAAGAGGCCGGGGACGGCCGGCAAAAGGTGTACACCATAGGACCCATCATCCACAATCCTCAAATGGTCAATATTTTGAAGGAAAAAGGGGTTACACCAATTGAAGACATTCTCGGGATAAACGACGGGGTCGTTGTCTTCAGGACGCATGGGATCAAAAAGGATGAGGAAGAACATATCAAACAGAAGGGCCTCAGGTGGATTGACACCACGTGCCCCTTTGTCAAGAGGGTCAGAAAACACGCCATGTACCTTAAGAAAAACGGCTATAAGGTTGTAATCATAGGGGATAAAAACCATCCGGAAGTGAAAAGTGTCTTGAGTTATTTGGACAACGATGGTATTGTATTGCAGGAACCAACGGTAATGGAAGCAAAAAAGGTTGGGGTGGTTAGCCAGACCACGCTCGATAAGGGTACATTTGTCAATATTGTAAGGGAGCTGGCTGGAAATGTACAGGAACTGCGTATTTATAACACGATCTGCGAAAGCACTGAGATCAGGCAGAAAGAGGCGGTCGCCCTGGCAGGGAAGGTTGATATGATGCTCGTTGTCGGGGGGAAGAACAGCGCTAATACGTCAAAGCTCTATAAGGTTGTCCACGCTGTGCAACCTCGTGTATACCAGATCGAGACCGCAGACGATGTCAAGCCGGAATGGTTCCGTGGCGTACATAAAACAGGAATAACGGCAGGGGCTTCAACCCCGGACCTTATCATAGATTCAGTGGAGAGGCGTGTAAAAAATCTTTAGGGGGAAGGCATGGTTGATAGCGGCGATACAGCAGCTCAAAAAGAAAAAACACAAGAAGAGATGAGGGCGCTCTATGAAACATCGATGAAGAGCCTGCAGGACGGAAATATCTTACAGGGTAAGATAATCAACATAAATGGGGATAAGGTGATCGTTGACGTTGGTCTCAAATCGGAAGGAGTGCTCCCTATGGGCGAATTTACGGGGAAGCCTGGTGAGACCGGCGTGAACGTGGGAGATACGGTAGAGGTAATGATCGTAGGAAGAGACAGGGAATCGGGCCTTCTGCAGCTCTCAAAACAGCACGTCGATGAGATCAGGACATGGGAAAAGATCGATAAGTCCCTCGAAGAGGGCACCGCTGTCGAAGGCACCATCGCCTCTGAGCTGAAAGGCGGTTTCTCCGTCAACATTGGGATAAACGCATTCCTGCCTATATCGCAGGTCGATATTAAGCCCGTCAAAAATCCCTCCTCTTTTGTAGGCAGACACCTGAAATTCAAAGTAATCAAGGTCAACAAAAGAAAAGGGAACGTTATCATTTCGAGAAGGCTTCTCCTGGAAGAAGAGCGTGACAAGAAAAGACAGGAGTTCTGGAAAAATGCAAAAGATGGTCAGGTCCTTTATGGTTTCATCAGAAACATAACTGATTATGGCGCTTTCGTGGATATAGGCGGGGTGGACGGTTTTCTCCATGTGAACGACATTACCTGGGGAAAGATCACGCACCCAAAAGAATATCTTCGTATCGGCGACGAGGTGAAGGTAAAGGTATTGAGCATAGACACTGAAAAGGGGCGCATCGCGCTTGGTATGAAGCAACTCAAGCCGGACCCGTGGTTAAACATCGAGGAAAAGTACACGGAGGAGAGCAAGGTAAAGGGAAAGGTTGTCGGCGTTGTCGATTACGGTGTCTTCGTTGAGCTTGAACAGGGCGTAGAAGGTTTGCTTCACATCAGCGAAATGAGCTGGGACAAGAAGATAAAAAACCCCGGCAAACTGGTGAGCAAGGGTGATTGGCTCGAACTCGTCGTCCTTCACATCGATCCTGAGAAAAAAAGGATATCCCTCGGGTTGAAACAGCTTGCTCCCGATCCGTGGGAAGAACTCACCACGCAATATGTCCCGGGTTCGATAGTAAAAGGCAAGATAAAGAACTTTACTGATTTCGGCATGTTCCTGGGGATCGGAAGCGGGATCGACGGTCTCGTCCATGTCTCAGAGATCTCCTGGTCACGGCGTAAAAAAACCATACCTGAATCATTCAAAAAAGGGATGTTTGTAGATGCCCTTGTACTCAATATAGACAAGGAACAAAAAAAATTCTCTCTTAGCTTGAAAAGGCTGAAGGAAGATCCGTGGAAAGGGCTTGGGGCGAGGTATCACGTAGGGGACATTGTTGAGGGATACATTACAAGCATCACCGATTTCGGCGCTTTCATCGAGATCGAAGAGGGCATCGAAGGGCTTATCCACCTCTCCGAGATGGATGACATACAGGGAAAACAACTGAACGAGGTCTTTGCCATCGACGATAAAATAAAAGCGATTATTCTGAATATTAACGAAAGAGAAAAAAGGATCGGGTTAAGCACCAAGCTTCTCAAAAAACAGGATGATAAAAACAGCGCAGAACCCTCTTCTTCGGGAGAAGGCGCATTCTCGACGCTTGGCGATATCCTTGAGCCGGCCATGAAACTTAATAATCCGGAGAATATTTCTTAACAGGGAGGGAACATGCCTGTAAGCGAGGAACTGCTCAAAATCCTCTGCTGTCCTAAGTGCAAGGGCGACATAAAACTGAACGAATCAAAAGATGGGCTTATATGCAATGCCTGCAAGCTTCTCTATCCCATAAAAGACGACATACCTATTATGCTCATAGATGAAGCAATACCGGTCAAGCCGACGTAAACGGTTGTGTTGACAGACCTGATCCTCGTCGCAATTCTCAAAATCCTCCAGCAGACGCTCCGCATTTTCCCTGAAAATCTTCAGTGGAAAGCAGGCATCTTTTTCGGAAGACTGGGATTTTTTTTCCTGAAAAGCAGGAGGAGGGTCGCCATTGCCAATATCAAAAGGGTGTTCAGCGACTACGATGGCGCAAAGGTTGTCGCCACGGCAAAGAGCTGCTTTGAGAAACTGGGTACCAACTTTGTCGAGCTCATACTTATGCCCTATCTTCCCAAAGAAGAATACGGCACACGGTTTACCATTGAAAACAGGCATTATTTCGATGAGGCCCTGAAGATCAACAAAGGCATTATCGCCCTCACCTTCCATTATGGAAACTGGGAGATCATGGGGGTGGCTTCCCACACACTCCAGCGGGATGTGATCGCGCTCGCCCGCCCCCTCAAGAAACACACGATGCTCAATAAATTTCTTAACAGCCTGAGGGAATCAACAGGTCTCACAATCATCCTCAATGCAAACACCAGCCGGGAGGTCATGAAGAACCTCAAAGCAAACAAGATCATCGCAATTCTCGGAGATCAGCGTGAGAAACGTTCCCGCGGGGTCTTCGTGGAATTCTTCGGCGAAAAGGTACCGACGACCAGGGGGGTGGCCACCATAGGCATGAAAACCGGCACGCCGGTCCTTCCCGTCTATCCCCGGCGAGAGGGTTTTATGCGGTATACCATCGTCTGCGGTGCCCCACTTGACTTTCAGAGAAAAGGCGATATCAACGAGCTTGTCTATGAGAACACCCGCAAGATGAACGCATTCCTGGAATCCATCATCCTGAAAAACCCCGATGAATGGTTCTGGGTCCACAGGAGATGGGGAAGGAAAGAGAAAGGCGGCTCATAGTTCATGGCTGATAGCTCATAGCAGAAACTGAATCACCAATAACCAAATTCCAATCACCAATTAATACCCAATATTCAATAACTGAATACCCAAACGGGAAACCATGTGGAAATTCTTTGCTTAGTTATTGGGTATTGGCGATTAATTGGAGCTTGGTTATTGGAGCTTGGTTATTCTCCTTTCAATTGCTATGAGCCATGAGCTATCAGCTATGAGCCGTCTTTTAGTTTACGGTAAAGCTCGCCTCGCGCGTGTCCTTCGAGTAAGCTGTCTGCACACTATAGAGGACCTTGTAGGTGCCCTTCTTCGCATCTTTGGGCAGAAATACAGGGATGTTCGACTGGTATGTCCCGCCTTTGTGTTCGACAGTTGTTTCAGGGTTGCCGAGCTGGTGATCGCCTATCCAGATCTCCCGTATCTCCCTTACGCGCGCTATTCCTTCCGATGTGGTCAGCACGGCGTACGTCATGTCAAGATCAACCTTTTCACCTGCCTTGACCTTTTTTGGGTGCACGTTGACCGTCTCGATCCTCACGCTCACATTGGCGTCGTTATACGCGTGGGTATCGTTCGTCTCAGCCTGCGTCTTTTTTTTGTCAAAGCCATAGTGTCCGGCTGTGCCTCCCAGGATAGCGCCGGCGATGCCGCCGATGAGCGCCCCTTCAAACCCGTGTCCGCCGGGAGCAACGGCGGAGCCGATCAATGCGCCAAGTCCCGCCCCTATCACACCGCCTGACGTTGCGCCTTTATGCTCTTCCAGTGTTGCGCAGGAAGCCACCGTCATGAAAATAAAAATTGCAACAACAACGCACAACTTCTTCATTGTTTACCTCCGTACAAAAATGATTCTATACGCCAGCCTATCCTGTTCCGGACGCTTTTCGTTTTTTGCTGCTCTTCCATAGAAGAAAGTATATCATATCCGGCAAGCTTCTGATAAGCACGCAGGAAAAACGCCTTCTCCTTCATATTGATCGCGATCATCCCCTTTCCCGCATACTTTTCCATGTACCGGTCAAGCCTCCAGAAGATCCTCTTCATATCATTTACGGTAGCTGCTTTCTTAAAGGCCCTGTCGAAATCGAGAAAGATGAGTTCCCCCTTGCCCGTGACGAGGATATTGTTTATGTGGAGATCCGGGTGAAAGACCCCCAGCAGCTCAAGCCTCCTGATGAGGCCGGCAAGGCGCTTTATGATCCTGAACCTTCTCATTCTTGAAGCCGTTCTCCAGATATCGAGGAGGTCTGATGCATCGTGAACAAATTCGGTGATGAGGAAGAGTCTCTGCGTAAGACCTCTTTTTTCTGCCACAACAAAGCAGGGACGGACAACAGGAAAACCATTCTCTGCAAGGTAGCGAAGAATATCCGCCTCATCGAGCGCCCGCCTCTCAGAGAAGAACCTGTCCTGCGTGACCGCCCGGAACAGGCCGCCGTGGATATATTGCCTGCACGCCATCTTTTTGTTGTTAACGGATAAGACTTTAATTCCCCCCCTCCCCTTATTCCTGATCAGCTCGCCTCTTGATATCTGTTCTATGATTGCAGACGCCTCTGCGGGCTGATCATAAGAGTAAATGGTAAACCTTTTGTAATTAGTCTTTTCAGGAGAGATCATCTATCTTTGATTCTATCCGATATAGTACTTTTTTTCCACTACCGTTCAAAAAGAATGTATTAGTTTATTTTCTCAATCTTGCCGCGCATGGAGAGCATATAAGGCATATCGATGCCAAGCTCGATCCCCTTCTGCAGGACATCGGTGTAGTACCGCTTCATCTCGGCGATATTTCCCCTGTAGTGACCTGCCGCAATGGTTCTCCGGCCTGCGGGAGATTCGAACATATCAATGTAGATCTTTGCTATTTCTTCAGGCGTCAGATTGAGGAAAATATTTGTATCCGGGTATCTCCGGACATCGACGCCCCGCGCCTCCAGAACTTTCAGGGCTTCTTTGCTGGCATTTACAAAGAGCCCGACCATACTGCCGTTCTCAAGGTTCTCCGCAAACTCCGCCAACCCCCCTGCGTAAAGCGAGCTGCCGATCAGCGCCCCGTTCGTTCCGTGGTGTACCCAAAGCCACTCGATCATGTTCTCCTTAAAATCAGCCCTGAGCCCGGCTTTGCTAAAAAGATCAATGACGGCATCGAGGAATTCACGGCTGCAGCCGTCTATCATGCCGATCCGGTAATCATCGCGGAAGTTGGCGTATAATACATCGTCCACAATCCCGCCGTTCACCGCCGCATACCCCCAGATATAGCGGGAACGTGGCAGGAGCGCGTCGATCTCGCCCGGCCCTTCCCAGTTCGCGCAGAACATGAGGAACCTGCCTTCGGGCACAGAACCTGCTATTTCCTTCACGGCCTCTGCGGCCTGATAGTGCTTGGTCGGCACCATAACAAGATCGTACCCGTCGGAAGGATTTACCTCATCGGTGATCTTCGGCACATACAGCGCTTGCCTCGTTTTGGGGTATCCTTTGCGCATGTCAAGGATGTCCAGGGCAACCCCACCTCTATAGATACCCTTCTTTCCTCTTCGCACCTTGTGGGTCACGTCGATGCCTGCCCCCGAAAAGGCCCAGCCGTGAAGTATCCCGATATTCCCCATCCCAATTATGAGCGTCTTCATCAGCACCTCCTATCCGGACAGCATAAAACTTGACGAACCATACCTCCCGCCTCCTGAATCAAGGAGTATCATTTCGACAGTTGGAGGATCCTGTATGCCCCTCTGCCCACAAGTATGAACACGATGGCCCCTGCTGTCAGGTCAGGTATCTTCGATCCCGTAAGGTACACGAATATGCCTGCCGCGATAACGCCGATATTGACGATAACGTCGTTGGACGTGAAGATCATGCTTGCCCGCATGTGGGCCTCCTGGCTTTTTGATCTTTGAAGCAGGTAGAGGCAGCTTGCATTCCCGGCAAGGGCGAGCGCCGATATGACGATCATCATGTAAAAGTCCGGCGCCTCTCCATGGCCCAGGAAGCGGCGGAGGACCTCCACAAAACCCAGTACTGCCAGCGTCACCTGGAAATACCCCGCGGTCCCGGCAATGCTCTTCTTACGCGCGGCGGTCCCGCCTATTGCGAACAACGCAAGCCCGTAGACTATGCTGTCCGCCAGCATATCCAGGCTGTCTGCGACAAGCCCCATGGAACCTGCTATAAAGCCTGTCAGGATCTCGAGGGCAAAAAAGAAGAGATTGATGGCAAGGACCTGCCACAATACACGCCTCTGCCTGTGGTGATCTTCCTCCATAACCACCGGCTCTATCGCTTCAGAAGAGATGAACTTCGTATCGAGTTGAAGGTCTTCGATGGCCGCCAGAACGCTCTTATAACCACCAGCATGATACACCTCCAGCAGGCGCCCCGGTATATCAAACTTCAGGCTGCGGATATTATCCATACCCTTCAATCTCACCCGTATCAGCTGCTCTTCTGAAGGACAATCCATCTTTGATATTCTGAATGTTGTTTTAAACATGATCTTTCCCGGAGCCGCCCTTCCTTTCATGCGAACCCTGATCGCTGATCATACGCCACGATCGGGTTGACAAGGAATAACGTTAAGGATTTCGGTAATTGCAGTTTTGTGTTTGTTTTATCCTATTGGGCCTTATTAAAATTGATCGACGTTATTATCCATCCTCTCTTGCCCTTTCTTTCCAATCTTACATCCGTACCCTCATCCGGTTCTGCCGTGGCGACTCCATTATTATCAACGTCGATATGTATCGGAACAGTAAAAACGCTCCAGTCTTTAACGCCGGCAAAGGTGCTTTTTTGGCTTGGCCAGTTGATCTCATAGATGATGCGCTTTTTGACGGTTTGTTTCTCGGCGTCGTCTGTCAGCCCTCCAAGGAATTTATTGATAAAGCCGTCCATATCCAGATATTTCTCCGCAATCTCCGCGTCTTTGAACACGATGGCCCTTTTGAACTGCATCAGCGCGAATCGCGGAGTTCCTTGAAGATAATAGTATCCTGCGTATAAAGCGCCTGCGGCGATTGCCAATATGAGCCATATTGCAATCCTTCCCCTGTCATTCTTTATAAATGTATTTTGCATCGTAAGCCCTCCATCCCTATATTCTTTCACCTCTTATCTTCATTTTCTTTCTATTTCAATTGGCTGTCAAGCTAAAGTTAAAGCGCGCCGGGACAAAACAACACATTTCGTTAGTGGGCCTCCGGAAGCCGGGCTTTTGGTTTAACCGATAGACATGATTCTTGCCATTCAAAGGCCAGACCGCGGAGGCAATGAACTGCCCCGCCGCAAGCAGCGGGGTATCAGAGGATAGAAACGGCATGATTATGCCCCCTCACCCTGCCCTCTCCCGCGAGGGGAGAGGGAACAGTGTTGCTTCGCAGCTTGCTGCGGGGAATCATCCGGATTGAATTGCGACTGGCGGGTTGGGAAAAGCGATTGAATGTCCTTGACACGTAAATACCTCACTCGTTACACTGATTGTAAGAAAAAAGACTAATATCAAATATCAAATCGGGTCAACGTTTCTTTCGCGGCCTGATAACAGGAAGGCAATAAATGAATACACGAATGATCGGAAGATCGGTATTGGTGTGTGCAATGTTTATTTTTATGGTTTTTTCGGCGGCAGTCGCACAGGAAACTGCTGCAGGCACGACAAAGACGCTGCGTTTCGTTGAGGGCCAGATAAAGACCTCCAACGGTACAAATCACAGCCGGTTGAGCACAGACCTTGTCGGGGGGATCATTACCGGCATAAGCACACAGTATATTAATCAGCTCATGGACAGCTTGGGCACAATGCCACCGGTGCCGTCTGCGGGTGCTCAATCCGGCCCCACCGTTACTCAACCCTCTACAGGCCAGAATATTGTAATAACGACAAATCCGAATACGGGTGTTATAACGATGGCGCCCGCTGCAACACAGCAGACCCCGGTTGTCATCAGCGTAAGCCCGGGTCAGGCTTTAGGCTCAGCCCCCCAGCAAAGCGTATCCAGCGCGGTGATCCAGTCTGAACGGGATAGGATAAAGAACCAATACGCAGTTCCCTATGCAGGGACGGTGGCCCCTATTGGGATCGGCATAGGGCTTGATACCTTTTTTGTCTCTCCGGGAATACCAGGGCTTGTTGCGGGAAAGGCGAACAGCAGGTTTGAATCGGATATACAAATGACCTGGTCTTTTACAAAAGAAGAACTCGATCACTATAACTCCTTACTCCAGCTCAAGCAGCTTTTACCGGGCTTGGTGCCTATCGGGGCGATGAAGCTGAAGACTACAAAATCAAGGTATATACGCGAGGTCGGCGCGCGCGCGGACCTGGGCATAGATCTCAAATGGAAAAGCACCTGGCATAACAAGGTGGCGTCGATCAACATCACGGACCTGGGAATGGAGATCAACGAGGAGGACAGAGACAAACTGGGTTCTTCAAAGGTTGAACACAGCGACACGATGAACGTCAGCGATATACCGGGGCTTGTCATGGGGCTTGTAGAAAAGGTGAGCACCAAGCTGGGCTCCAAGGCAGGGAGCGCTGCCGCAAAAGAGGCAGGAGACAGCCTGGCGGAAAAGATATTCGACAATATGAAGATCGGGGTGCTGGTGACCCAGACAACCCGTGACAGGTATGTCACCGTAAAATTCGAGCTGACGGCGAAGGACATGACCGGCCAGGTCATGAACAACGTAAGCCTTGATAAGGACACCTTCACCTTTGACAATGAAGGCGTTGACCATATACTGCATATAAGGATCCCCGAGAACTGCCCGCCGATAAAGAGCATAACCCTCCGCGTAAAAGACGCGATTTACCACTACAAGGAATCCGGCAACGTGGAGCTTGGCATAAGCGCTTCATACATCCCTGTTGAATTGAAGACGGGCAAGCTCACCGAAGGTATCGGTATGTATTATCCCAACGAGCATAATGTCCAGGCAAGGGACGAGGATAAGCCGTCATTTACGGTTACCGGAGGCATCCTGGCATATGTGCCTTTTCACGGTGTTGTGGTAAGCAATGCGGACCCGGCTTTTGGCATAGAAGGGGTAAAAGTGGATCTTTATGCCAAGGACAGATCATTCCAAAAGACAGAGTACACGCACCCAGACGGAAAATTTTATGGTGATTTTTATGTCGGCAACGATACGGGAATAGCCCCGGAGGCCGTTATAACCGCTTCAAAAGAAGGATATCCCGCGGGCCGTTATACAACAAAATTTGTTAATAATACCGAAGGGTACAAGGTAAGTATGCACCTCTCTCCGGACCAGTTGATCGTCGTAACCGGGAGGGTGCTCGATACCCAGGGAAATCCCATCGGGGAGGCAGAGGTACATGCGACAAAGGGCACAACCGACGTATGGGTA
Source organism: Deltaproteobacteria bacterium UBA6106 (assembly GCA_002428485.1). Lineage (GTDB taxonomy): Bacteria > Desulfobacterota > Syntrophorhabdia > Syntrophorhabdales > Syntrophorhabdaceae > UBA5609. Next base: position 27,529 of record DIWM01000038.1, on the reverse strand, counting down.
GCGACAGCCGTTGACGGCAGGTTTTATTTCAAGATACTGAAAGAAGGCGCAACGACCTTTTCGGCATTTAAAAGCGGGTACAATATACCGGTAGTCACGAAAACGTTTTCAGGAAACGAGACGGCGGCTGCCGTCGATCTGCAGGCGACATCACAGATGCCACCGGGCGCGATGAAACTGGTCTTCCAGGGACCGGGCAAGACCTCTCTTTCCGGTCTTCACATACAACGCGCAAACGGGAGAGAGTTCAGCGTGGGGGTCGGTCAGGACGGAACCGTCAAGATACCCTGCCAGGCGAGCGAAACACTGACCCTGAGCGCGCAAGGGTTTATATTCAATCCCGACAGGGTCACCGCCCAGTTTACCGGCAGCCAGCCGGGGCAGGAAAAACAGTTCGACATTACCGTAAGCTCCTCTTGGGCGAATTCCGTGAGTATCGCGCCGTCGTCAGCGACGATCGAGACCGGCGGGATCAATTACAATGACGGCAGGCAGCAGGAGCGGGTACAGCTTGCGGCTATTGTCAAGGATATGAGCGGAAATCCCATGAATGGCATCCCGGTAAGATTTGAGGTTGTGTCTAAGACGCAGACAGCGGCAATTAAATTCTCGAAAGAAGGGGGAAGGCCCGGCTGCGGCTACGGAACCACCGACAGCCAGGGTAAGGCAACCGTAGATGTCATAGCCTATAATACGCTTGGTACGGTGACGATAAAGGCAATAGCGCTGGATAAATATCTCGTTACCGGTAACGCAAGCGATGAGCTGTCCAGTCCCGGTACATTTCAGATTACCATTGTGCCGACCACCCGTGTATCGCAGCCCGCAAAGCCGACAGCCACAGTAAAGGTATATACGAACAGCAAGGCCGTCCTTGGTGTTGCGACGCCGACGGTGGAGAAGGGCGGGGAATTTGTGTTCCACCTCTCCCAGTCCCTGGGAAACCCCGCAATATCGCCGTTGAACCCGTCGGGACAGGTAACTGCCTACACAATAGGTTTTTCAAAAGATAACGCCGCCTGGCAGGAGGAAACGCATGAGTCCACTCCGCCCCTCAGCACCCCCAGGACATTTAATGAGAAAGGGAATTACAAGGTAGGGTATAAGGTGCGGGAAACCTACGCCGGGCAACAGACCTGGTCGGACAGGACAGAAGCGCCTTTTAACGTAGTTGAATTTACGCCTCCCGAGGTTGCCCTGACCGTTCCCAATACGACCGGTACGGTCAACCTGCCGTTGAGCTATTCGTTCAACGTGACGGCTTCCGCACCCCTTCAGAATATCCTTTTGACCTTCGGCGATAATGACATGGATATCGTCCTTGATCCGGGACTTTTAAGCGGCAGGACGTCATGGTCCGGCAATTTCCACCACATATACAGGAATACCGGGAACTACACGATGCGCCTCAGGGCGATCGACCAGAATTCCAGATCAGCGGAGGTGACGAAAGGCATAACCGTTCAGTCGACCTCTGCCCTCAACGATACCACTGCCCCGACGGGGAGCGTCAGCATCAACAGCGGGGCTGCCACGACGAATATACGAGGGGTGATGCTGCGTATTACCGGACAGGACAATTCCGGCGGATCAGGAATATACAGGTTCAGGGTATCGAATGACGGTACCAATTGGAGTATCTGGAACGGCGTCAACTTTGCGGACGACATCCCGCAGCCAAGCATATCCAAAGATTATACCTGGCAGCTTTCGGAAGGGTCGGGAACGAAGACCGTATATGTACAATTGAAGGATGCAAGCGAAAATGTATCCAGCGTATTTACCGGTACGATCCAGCTTCAGGCGGCAAGCCTGCAGGTTGCAGGGAGCCTGCCCCCGCCGACAATAACGGATACCTATTACACGAATGCACCGGCGCCGCGCGGCAGCGTAACGATAAGCGGGCGGCAGGGCAATAATATCTCAGCGGTATTTTCCGCCACAAACGACTGGGCCATCGGTATTAATCAGATGGCGCTGTCTTTTGACAGCACGAACTGGACCGGCTGGATGCAGTTTGAAACCAATAAACAGATCGACCTCGCGGGCCACCTCGATGCGACGAAGCTCTATGTAACGTACGGCGACAGGGCAGGGGGAAAAAGCCCGGTCTATTCGGCCAGCATACCGGCGGCATCCCAGGCCCAGACATCTCAAACAACGGCGCAGCAAGGCGGGCAGACCCAGGAGGGTTCTTCTTCCGGAGGGCAGGCACAGACATCCTCCGCCGGGCAGACGGCCCCATCCTCCGCCGGGCAGACGCAGACAGCAAGCAGCGGCGCTGATGCATCGCGAAGAACAGTAGAGGAAAAAAAGCAGCTATCCAGAGAAACGGTCAGGGAAGAGGCGAAGAAGGAACAACAGGTTGACCTGCTCATTGAAGCTCTGAGGGTCGCCCCGAATATATCGCAAGGGCAGAGAACTGAAGTGGAGGTCAGTGTAAGAAATAATTCAAGCATAGAGATAAAGGATTGCCGGATAACCTTTTCCAGCGAAGACGGAACGATGAAGAGCGAAAAGGTGTCCCTGCGTCCTCAGGGAAGGGAAAAGGTGGGCTTCGAGTGGACGCCCCGTAAGGATGGAAGGCAGAAGGTCTCTGCTGCCCTGGAGTATAAAGAGGATATGAACACTGCAAATAACCAGGCCAGCGAGACGATCGACGTAAAAGGCAAAGAGAAAGAGGAAGCGGATATCTCCCTGGTTGACATAAAGATGCCCCAGACGTTTATTGCAGGACAAAAACATAGCATAGAGGCAATAGCAAAGAATGATTCGACTGTGGACGTACGGGGGTGTTCGGCGCGCTTTGAGGCAGAGGATGGTTCTTCCGACCGCCAGCGTTTTGATTTAAAATCACGCGCATCCGAGAATATCAGGTTTTCATGGACGCCGCGCCGGGAAGGCAGAAATAAGATAAATGTGATGATCGAATGCAAAGAAGATGCGAATACGAAAAACAATTCCCTATCCAGGACCGTTGAGGTGAAACCGGAGGAAGGCAAGATAAAGAAGCTAAAATAAGCGGCTATCAGCAGTCAGCTTTCGGCTGATATCGTGAAAAGTGAGAACAATCGTAATTCGTAATTCGTCAGACCTTAAAGGTAAAAGCACAAGGTGCAAAAGCCTTCCGCCTTTTACGTTTTGTGTGGTTCCTCCAATTACCAATTACGATTCACGAATTACGGGTGTTCTGATCGGGCCAAGACTGCAGAAAAACTATAATTGTGATATAATATATATTATGAAGAAAAGGCTTTCGCTTGTATTTGTTCTCGCCATATCTCTTTTGCTGATCCTTCCTTCTGTATCCTACTCCCGGCATTACAGATACTACCGTGGGTGCGGCGGATGCTGTAACGGCTGGGGTGTCGGGGCGGCAATTGCGGGAGGGGTGATCGTCGGCGCAGTTGTCGGCAATATCATAGCTCAAAGCGCCTACAGTTCACGACCGCAAAGGGTGTATTATGCCCCACGGCCAAATGTGGCCTATGCCTATCCGGACCCTGAGTTTGTTGCCAGATACAGCCAAAAGAGATCTCCCGGAGAATGGGTTACTGTCCCGGGTCAATCGGTCGGCGGAAAGTGGGTTCCAGCACATAAGGTGTGGGTGCCGTCACAAACAAGGTAATACCCCCTCTCCCTGGCCCTCTCCCGCAAGGGGAGCGGGAATAATGATACTGCTGTGCTGCCTGTGCCCTGGCCCTCTCCCGCAAGGGGAGCTTTGCAGAAACCATTGTTTGAAAACATGATCACGCGAAGATACTTCCTGAGGCTGCTTGCCGGATTGCCTCTTTTGACGGGACCACCCTTCGGCCTGCATGTCGTGCGGGCGCAGGCTCAGGTGAACGGCAACACTTCCGTAAAAATACCCGTTGGCAAAACATTTGCAGGCGAAGAGCTCCACTACGACATCGCCTTCTGGTTCCTCAACAAGGTCGCTGTGGTGAGGATGGCCTTTGCCCCCGGCGAAGGAAAGGGCAGGTACGTCGCTTCGCTTCAAGGACAGACGGTGGGGCTCACGGGGCTCATTACCCGCAACCGCACGGATACGTATCGTGCGGTCATGGAAGAGATCGACGGCGGTCGACGCCTCAGGTCACTCTCCTTTGAGGAGGAGGTGCGGATAGGAAAACAATCGAGGAGGCGCATCCACACCTTTGACCACACGAACCGGAAATGGATCGAGCGGAATGTGCGAATGAGCGGGGCCACGAGCGAAGAGGAGCATGCCATTCCGGCAGACAAGGACTACAATGACTTCCTCACTGCTTCCTACAATTTCCGGTACGGGGTCTACGGCGATGTGGAAAGGGGCAGGATGTACCGTGTGCCGGTCTTCCCGAAAAAGGATGTCACCACCTATGATGTGAAGGTGGTCTCAAGGGCCGAGGAAGAAAATCTGAGGGACCGCGGTTCCGTGCCGGACGGCAGCGAGTACCGTATAGAGCTTGCCATGGATCCTGAGGTCCTGCGCTCCGAGCGGGGACTCATCAAGGGGTGGCTTGCGAAGGAACTTTACCCGGTGGAGGGCATAATGGAGGATGTCTTTCTCTTCGGTGATGTGCGGGGGACCCTTGTAAAGAGGATCAAGCCGAACCCTGCGCGACAATCATGACCCGGCCAATCCCGCAGGACGCTACATGAACCTTTCGAATCGATCCTTTGTTGCCTTGCAGACAGGACAGGCCTCCGGGGGTTGCTCCCTGGCGCAGAGGTAGCCGCAGACCTTGCACCTCCAGACGGGATAGGGGAGGTTGGTAAGGTTGCCCTTCATGGAGTGCGCTTTTTGCCCTTCCCTCTCTTCCGGTGAAGGTCTTCTTTCCGGGACGGATGTGAGGCGCTTCTTGCCTTCCAGCACTGATTTTGACACATAGAGGGCGCAGTAACAGGCGCCAAATTCATCGAGGTCGGGGTCCCTGTAATCGCAGGGGCAGATGATGTCAAGGTCATCTTCCTTAGCGCCCGAAGACAGCCTGCACGGACACGACGGATACCCGTACCGCAGCTGGTTCACGATAAGGCTTCTTACGAGGTCTTTTGCGAACTCCGTGTCAGGGTTGAGGAAGTAGCCCGAACCCTTTGCCTCCGTGGCGAGCTTGTCAAAAAGCCTGCCGATATCCTCCTGGTCTATCGCGTCCTCGCTGCTCATATCCCGATAGCCTCCCTGATCTTGCCTTCGTCAAAGCCGACGACGCATTTCTCGCCGTTGACAAGGAGGGAAGGGAAAGAGCACCTGGGGTTCCACCGCCTGATCTCTTCGAGGGTCTTTTCTCGCTCGTCGCCTGCAAGGCTGTCCACGTCCACGTAATCATAGCCGATGCCCTGCTGCTGGAGGAACAGCTTTATCCTCTTGCACCAGATGCAGGTGCTCAGCGTGTAGAGCATAAGGTTTGCCTTCTTGTCACCGTCAACATGTTGTACGCCCATGTGTGCCTCCTTTTTCATTATAGAGCAGCTTGGCGATGTTTGCAATCAATAGGTCCCTCCATATCATTATTCCCGCTCCCTTGCGGGAGAGGGTCAGGGAGAGGGGGGGAGGGAGGAAGGGATAAGAGAAATATTGAACAAAGGGATCGAAAAGGGTATTGTATCATTATGAGAATGGGCAAGACGGTAACCTTTTCTATTCCATTGATCGTGGCGGCGATATTCCTGGGAGGGTGCGCATCGCAGGGGCCTGTGCTCTATCCGAACGCGTATCTGAAAAAGGTAGGCGAAGAGCAGGCGCAGCGGGATGTTGCCGACTGCAAGAGGCTGGCCGACGAATACGTCAGGTCCAACGAGGGCGCCCAGGTCGCAAAAAGTACGGCAGCCGGCGGCGCAGGCGGGGCCGTGGTAGGCACTGCCGTCGGGGCGGTGACCGGCGATATCGGAAGAGGGGCAGGGGTCGGTGCTGTCGCCGGGGCAGCCGGCGGCCTTGTCAGGGGCGTGTCGAAGGCGTCCCAGCCGGACCCGGTCTACAAGAGCTTTGTCAACAAATGTCTCCGCGACAAGGGGTATGAGCCGATAGGGTGGAAATAAACAAATCCGGATACATCGCTTAGAGACCGTATATCGTAGTTTGTATATCAATAAAGCGAAATCCTAAGCACGAATTTCTAAACCTAAACAAATTTAAATGTTTCAATATTCAAATATCAAAACACAGCCAACATGTATCCGTTTTGAACATTTGATATTTAAATTTTGATATTGTTTAGGATTTGGTGCTTCGATATTAGGATTTCCCGATGTCATCGAGAGGAGCGGAATGAGCATGTTTGCGGGGATATTCCGGCACCGATAGTTGTCCTGATGGAGAATATAGGGTTATCAGCATAACTGGTAGGCGCCGCAGGACAGCACCTGGAATCCCCTGCTCTGGTCCCTGAATACCGTTGTTCCCTTCAGCCCCATCCGGTAGGCTTCAAGGTAGATATGGAGTATCGCATCGGGGCTTATGTCCTCCGGCAGATTGATCGTCTTTGATACGGCGTTGTCCACGTGGTCCTGGAAGGCCTTTTGGATCCTGAGGTGGCTGTCAGGCGCTATCTGGTGGGCTGTCCTAAAAAGCCTCTTCATTGTTGCCCGTGTCTTGGGATCGCTGCGCATCTGTTCATACAGAGGATCAACAACGTCGACCTTTAATCCCCCGAAGAGCATCCGTGAATAGTGCACATCGTATATGGGCTCGATGCCGCTCGATGTCCCGGCGATGATGCTCAAAGTGCCCGTAGGCGCGATTGTCGTTGTCGTCGCGTTCCTCTGCGGGAGGTTCTTCTTTTCCCATATGCTGCCCTTGTAATGCGGAAAGACTCCGCGCTCACCGGCGAGCACGCGCGACGCCGCTTTTGATTCCTTTTTGATGAAACGGATTACCTTTTCGCCCGTTTGTTCTGCCTCGGGAGAATCGTAAGGGATGCCGAGGGCGATCAGCATGTGGGCGAACCCCATGACCCCAAGCCCTATCTTCCTGTTGCCCTTGGTAACGGCGGCTATCTCGGGGAGAGGGTACTTGCTCACGTCAATAACATCATCGAGAAATCTCACGGCAAGATGCGTAAGGCGTTTCAGAAGGTCCCAGTCGATGCAGCCATCTCTTGTTATCTTGACAAGGTTGATGGAACCAAGGCAGCACGATTCGTAGGGGAGAAGGGGCTGCTCGCCACATGGATTTACAGCTTCGATCTCTCCGATATCCGGCGTCGGGTTTGCCCTGTTGATGGTGTCGATGAAAAGGATCCCCGGTTCCCCTGATGCCCATGCGGATTCAGCGATAAGCGCGAAAAGCCTCTGAGCTTTCACTGTTTTCGTTGTTTTCCCAGTCCGGGGATTGATAAGCGGGAAGTCCTTGCCCTTGACATATGCCTCCATGAATGCGTCGGTGACAGCGACAGAGAGATTGAAATTATTCAGCTCCCGGAGATCTTTTTTCACTATTATGAATTCCTCTATGTCGGGGTGATCGATCCGCAGGATCCCCATGTTGGCGCCCCTCCTGGTCCCTCCCTGTTTTATGACCTCTGTCGCCGCGTTGAAGACCCTGATGAACGATACAGGGCCGCTCGCAGCGCCCATTGTTGAAGCTACAATATCGTCCTTCGGCCTCAGGTGGGAAAAGGAGAAGCCGGTGCCGCCGCCGGTCTGGTGTATCCTTGCGGTCTCTTTAACGCTGTCAAAGATAGAATCGAGGGAGTCTTCAACGGGCAAGACAAAGCAGGCGGAGAGCTGGCCTAATTCTCTCCCGGCGTTCATAAGGGCAGGTGAGTTAGGGAGGAATTCGAGGCTGGACATCATGCGGTAGAATTCTTCTTCCACCCTTTTAGGGTCCCCGCCCTTGTAGTTCTCCTCTGCGCCCGCAATAGCCCGCGCCACCCTCCTGAACATCTCGTCGGGGGTTTCCACGGGATTGCTCTCCTCATCCTTTATGAGGTACCGCTTGTTCAGAACAAGAAGCGCATTTTGATCAAGCATGTTCACTTTCCCTTTTCTTACATAGTAGCGGCTCACACGAGGCGTGTCAATTCATAACAGTAAATAGTAGTTCCCTCTCCCCTTTGCGGGAGAGGGTCCCCGCAGTTTCCCTCTCCCCTGGCGGGAGAGGGTCAGGGTGAGGGGGCATGATCATTCCGCTTCTATCCTCTTATCCCCACCGTACCGGAATATCCCGCCGGTTCACGTTTGTGTATTTGGCCATTGGCTATTGGATATTATTCAGAACCTCACCCTGAATCCCGCATTCACGCTGTGTGCCTCATATTTGGCTTCACCGATCTGGACATCGTAGCTTATATGGGCAGACATATTGCGTACGGTAAAGGCGGTAATGCCTGCACCGAGGGAGAGGAAGCTCCTGTCAGGAGACAGGGTCTGGACGCTGAAGGGGGAACTCCCCTGGGCAAGGCGTGACGTAATGTTCTGGCTGTCTCTTAAGAACTCATACCCGTAGGAGGCGCGGACATGAGGCATGATGAGCGCCGTATTGGTCTGCCATGCATAGGAGGCCCTGGCGCCTATATTCCCCTGCAGCGATTCTGTGCTCTGTTTATCCGCATCAAGGTTTAAGGCGCCCGCCCCCGATTCGGTGTAGCTGTTGATATTGAGTTGTGTATACTGAAGAAACATATTGGGGGTGATGATCCAGTTGTTTTTGCGGAGATCGTAGCCTGTGCCTGCGAAGACGGTAAGTTGGCTGCCGTCAGGGGATGAGGTTGCCGTGCGGTCAAGCCCGGGGAACACGATGCGGCGGGTATTGTCATAGTCGGCCAGGCCGTAGCTTACGCTGCCGTCTATGTAAAAGTTCTTTTTATACCAGGTGCCGTAGGCGCCCAGGTTGTAGCCGTCCATCTTCACCTTGCTGCCCATAGCATCCACCTTGGCCCTGGAGGTGTTCATCCCCAGCATGAGGCCGGCAATAAGGTTTTTAGTGAAGCGGTAGTCGGAGCCCACGGTAATCCCTGCGCTGGTAAAGTCATAGCCTGTTCGGCCAGGGGTGTCCTTCTGGTCTCCGTAGCCGGCATTGCCCTTTATGAAAAAGCCCCATCTTTCGTTCACCCTTGAGGGGAGCATTCCGGCGAGATCGGGATTTATGCCGGCAAGCATCACGGGCATTCCATCTCCGTTCTTGAAGTAAAGGCCGTTGAGGCTTATGCCCCGTATCCCATGCCTGAGATCGCTTAAACGTTCCGAGAGGTTGCCCGTCTGGAAGTTGGCCCCGCTGATGCCCATGCCCGACCGGGCCTCGCTCCCCTTCGGGGCAAACTGATCTAATGCAGATGCTGTCTGACTGTAAGCGGGGAGGGCATCGAGGGCGGCCAATACAGTATTCAGGTCGCCGGTTGCCGTATTGCCTGCCGAGTTGAGCATGGATGCTATTGCCCGCTGGTTGGCGTTAAGATGCACAAGGAGGTTCTGGTTGGCATAGTCTCTCTCTGCCACGAGGTAGACCTGGTTGGGGATATCGTATTTAGGCTTAAAGAGCACCGTGGGGGTGATATTGGTAAGAAGCGAGGAGAACTGTCCTGTTACTCCTGCTGAAGCAGTTAGGATAGCGCCGAACTTTGTCTTGGGGGCGGGTATGTAGCCGCCTGTCCACGAAGTTTCAAGGATGCCATCCAAGTCGGCCGCGCCGTTTATGGCAAGGAGGTCATTGCTTGTTGTGGAGGCGACCTCGGCAAGGAGCTTTGCCTGGGTGCCCTGATAATAATCGCCGTTGATGGTGAGGGTGCCGATGGAGTTGCCGGGCTTGATGGCGCCGTCCATATGATAGAAGCCGTAGGGCGCGTCGATTATGCCGCCTCCTGAAACAACACCGCCATCGAGGACGAAAAACCCATCTTCAGGGTCTTCATCGTCATCGGGCCGTACCATCTTCACGGTCCCGTTGATATTTACCTCCCCGCCCGATATCTCGATCTTTTCGTTGGCCTCAAGGCTCAGTCCTGCCGGGTTGACAAAAAGGTCGGCGGAATCTTTTAGTACAAAGACCCTTGCCTTAATATCGCGGGTCTGGGTGGTCGTGCCGGGGTCATTTAATATAAGTTGTCCCATGAGGAGGGTGAGGTCGTAGCTGTTCCACGTCCCGAGGCTGGTTTTGCTGACCCTGTCGCCCATGGTGATAGTCCATGTGCCGGATGTCTTAACCGTTCCTCCAAGCGGGTCTTCCCCCCAGAAGGAATTTGCGAGGAAGGTCCAGTTGAAGTTGGTGACGCTTGCATGATCCTGCTGTTTGGACGGAAGGTCTTTTGTTGAATTGAACAGCCCGCTCTTTGTGTTGTAAGGGGAGGTGATACCGGCCATCAGGTTCCCCCGGTCTGAATGAGTAAAGTTGAGGGTCACTTCAACGCCCTCCAGGGGCTGTCTCAGCGAGGGGGACAATTCCGTTGTGGTAAAGGTGAATTGCCGGCTTGTTCCTCCTGCGTTATTGCTGTCAATATACTCGATCGGTTTGTTGACCGTCTGCGTTGAGCTTGAGCAGGAGGTCTGCGTGGTCACACCTTCCACCGTCTTCAGGCCTTCTACAAACCTGGCTGCATTGATATTGCCGAAGCCGTAGTTGGGGTTGAACCAGTTGCCTGCCCCGTTCTTGACCCATCCTGCGTTACCGGGGTCGACCATGGTGCTTGTTTGAGCAAGCACGTGTTTGGCCATGCGCACGTCCATGTACTTGTTTGCCTCCATGCCAAGGGCCAGGATGCCGGATAGAAGCGGGGCGGCGGAGGATGTGCCCCCGAAGGTGCTGGTGTATTTTGTATTAGGGAACGTGTCGTTTTGATCTCCGTCCGGATTGTCGGCAGAGTATCGGTTGTAGCCCAGGTTGGCACCGGTCCTGTCGGTAGTGGTAATGCCGAAGCCTGTATCGCTCGATGACGGCGCCGTGACAAAGACATTGTAGCCGTAGTTGCTGTAACTGCTGTATTTTCCGTCACTGCCCAGGGCGGCGACAACAATAACGTTGCTGTTGGTAAGGACATTATCCTTGTTGGCATCTTCATTGGCCTGACCCCGTTCGTTTCCCGCGGACCATACATGGATAATGCCGTTGGCGGCGGTCCTGTTCAATGCAGTTGTGATGTCAGGGCCGTGAAGGTCGTCGTTCAGGTTCCATGGTTTATTTTGACCATAACTATGGTTCATTATGCTCATCGTGGGTGTTGCCGTGATCTTCCCCGTAAGAGGGTCTACGCCGCTCTTCCAGTAGTAGGCCTGTACATACAAGGCCCTGATGGCTGCTGCATTGATCTCCTTGCCAGGGTATGGGTTTAATCCGACGATGGATGCATACGGCGCAGCGCCTGTGCCGCCTATGCCGTTTCCTCCCCGTGCGGCTGCTACACCTGCTACGGCCTGTCCGTGGTTCTCGTCTTTATCGATTGGTCCCTGGGGCGCGTTTGCAATAGAGGCGTCTGAGCTGAAGTTGCGGCTCAGGTCCGCCCTGTAGTTGGGTGCTATATCTTCATGGGTCCCCTCCACGCCATCATCCACGATCCCGATGAGCACCCCCTTGCCGGTGTATCCCAGGTTCCAGGCCCCTGTCAGATTCGCATCGATGCCCGTACCGATGATGCCGTTTATGCCTTCAGAAGGTGTTTGGTTTAAGAGGTGCCACTGTCCTGGAAAATTCGCCAGTGTTCCGGTGCCGTCATATTTAAAATAAGGATCGTTCGGTGTAAAAGGCTTCAGGGTCTGGCCGGAAGCTGCCACAGGGAAAGACGCAATAAGGCAAACCATGATTAGCGCCTTTATGTGAAATCTGCTTCTTGTTTTTATATTCAATATACCTTCCCAACACAACAATATGTAAGGGCAGAATTCCAAAGGCGCCTATAAGACCTTTCATGCCGGCAGTACCGAAAGACCTTTCAGCGACCGCTTCACAATATATTGTATTTATTTATTTCTGTTATCTGAACATCTTTTTCAGCGGCACCCGGAGGGGATATGACGACCTTGTAATCTTTCATCATGTTCGGCCTGGCGACATCGTACACCTTAAGAGGCGTAAAAGGGGTATGCTTTTGTTCGTTCGGTTCCCTGGCCACGACGATCCTTGTAATGGCCTGAATGCTGAATTGAACCTCCTTTACCTTCTCCCCTTTTTTGGCATACATAATATGCCTGTCGCCGCCCGCACTGGTGGCTACGGAGATAGTTTCATCAGAATTGTTCTCGATCTCCACGTTTCCCGCCGTTACGTTCTGTGAGAGAAGCAGACAGAAGATCAATCCTGCCATTATCCCGACCATAAACAATTTTACTGTTTTCATCGTATCACGCCTCCAATTATCTTTATTGAAATAGAATGAATGTACCAACATGTTTTCCCAGGATAAATATATTAAGTTAAGCAAAAGGAAATCAAGGAAATATTGTATCTCCTCCACAATAACCCATTACAATTACCATAAGAGATATTTTATAAGAGATATTTTATCGGAACGGATGTAAACAAAAACCTGTTGATTTTATTTGAGGCGTTGCTATGATAGAGGAAATGGGGTTGCAGGGCTGAAAAAATATTCTTTCCGTTTTTTACTGATTATCAATGTCCTTTTTATCGTCATGTTGTCCCGTTCGTTCCTGTACGCCGATATCGACCCGCAATATCAAGACAGGCTGAACCATCTGACGGAAAGGCTGAAATTGGAGGGATTTGCGGTGGAGGAGATCGGCAAGATCCTTTCAGACAGCAGGCTGGAGATTTATCCGCAGATCGTCGGGAGAAGCGGCAAGGGGCTTGATTATATGAGCCGGAGGTTCGGCCTTCTTACAAAAAGCTCCATCGAACGCGGGCAGAGGATATTAGGCGAACACAGGGACGCCCTTGAGGAGGTCGAACGATTGTTTGGCGTAGAAAAGGAGGTGGTCGTGGCCATCCTCCGGATAGAGACGGACTTCGGGAGGTCAACAGGAAGATATCCCGTATTCAACAGCCTTCTCACCATGGCGCTTGTTGAGAACCGCCGCTCGGCATGGGCAGAGAAGGAGCTGATAGAATTCCTGCGAATATGCAGGGAACAGAACAAGGACCCTTTTTCGGTGAAGGGTTCGTGGGCAGGCGCATTCGGCATCTGCCAGTTCATCCCTTCTTCATATGTGCGGTTCGCAGTCGACGGAAACGGGGATGGCGTCGTAGACCTTTTCGACTTCAGGGATGCTGTCGCAAGCATCGCCAATTACCTGAAGGTGCATGGCTGGGAGAGCGGAAGGATTGAGGCAATGCGTCAGGCGATATATGCCTACAATCATTGCGACAGCTATGTGGAAGCGGTCCTTGCCTACGCAAAAGCAACAAAAGAAAAATCCTGAAGGGTTCAACATTTACATCTTACCTTCCAATCCGGATGATTCCCCGCAGCTTGCTGCGGGGTAGTTCATTTTCACGGGGTCCATCCCTTGCTTCAAGCGCTTCATTGAGATATATGGTATAATAAATATATTAAACAAAGGAGGCCGTATATGCCGGATGAATTGCAGGGAGCTTTTGTTCAACGGGACAAGCAAACGTATGCCATCGTGCCGAGAACGCCGATGGGCCTTGTAACCCCGGAGGTTCTGGAAAACATTGCCGCAGTTGCGCGCAGGCATGAGATCCCGATCATCAAGATAACCTCTGCCCAGCGAATGGCCCTTGTTGGAATTAAGCCGGAATCGGTGGGGCAGATATGGAAAGAACTTGGTATGGGCATCGGGCCGGCAATAGAGATCTGTGTCCATTACGTACAGGCCTGCCCGGGGACTGCTGTGTGCAGATTCGGAATCCTGGACTCGCTGGGACTTGGCGGCAAACTGGAAGAACTCTTTGTGGGCATGGAACTGCCTGCCAAAGCGAAGATAGGAATTTCAGGGTGCCCCATGAACTGTGGCGAGGGGTATGTGAGGGACTTCGGCGCCTTTGGAAAAAAATCCGGCTGGACCGTTATGTTCGGCGGGAATTCGGGCGGAAAGCCCAGGATAGGCGATGTGATCGCAGAGGACCTGAGCACTGAAGAGGTGATAGAGCTCGCAAAGAGGTGCTTCGACTATTATCGCAGCAACGCCAAGCCAAGAGAAAGGACGGCCCGCTTCATCGAGCGCATCGGCATCGAGGAGTTCAAAAAGGCTGTTCTGAATGAACAATCGCAATAATCGCGTATGCCCCCCGTAGAGGGAACGGGCAGACTAGATAGCAGGCTCCGAGCGCATCGTTTTGCAGAGAACCCAAGAGTACGAAATAGGCTTGTCAGAAAAGATTGGTTTAGTCCTGGCCTTTCTTTGTGAATGACAGAATAGGGATTGTTTGCCTACCTTCCCGAAGCAAGGGTGACAAAATGATCAGCCCATGCCGGTGAACCAAGCGCGTGGATATGGAGGTACGAAGCGAAGAGGTTTTTATATACGATCCCGTCCATAGAGCCGTTTACCCCGCGCCCTCTTGTGATGTTTAAAACAAGATTAAGTCCTGCCGGATGGGCGAGTTTCGAATAATGGAATTCGTGCCCTTTGATCTGCGTTCCGGCAGCAAAGAACGGATTATCACATGCAACCTCCGCATGAACGTAACCGTGCCCCTCGGGCCTTTTTGAAAGGACAACCTCCGAAGGAATAACGCCCGCCATTTCGTAAGACTTTCCGTTTATGTGGATCCCGCTGCAGAGATACATGAGGCCCGCGCATTCCGCGTAGGCCGGAAGGCCATCTTCTATTGCCATCGCTACGGAGCGCATCAGTCCCTTGTTGGCCGACAGCCTCTGGAGGTGGAGCTCGGGGAACCCACCGCCGATATAAAGACCATCAATGGCCGGCAGCGCCTGGTCATAAAGGGAATCCATCATCACCAATTCGGCGCCTGCCGTCCTGAGCGCTTCGAGGTTTTCAGGGTAATAGAAATTGAAAACACGGTCATAGACAACACCTATGCGGGCCTTAATTGTTTTGCCCGTAGCCGCCCTTTTTGGTGTCGCAAAATATTCTCCGGCACTGCGGGCAACAGAGAGGATCCCGTCAAGATCAAGGTATCGCGCAGTTATATCGGAGATACGCTTTATGATCTCGCCCGCACATTCACTTTCTTTGAACGGCACGAGGCCAAGATGCCTCTCGCTGATATTCGGATAAGCGTTTTTTGATATTATACCAAGAACAGGTATCTTACAGTACCGTTCAACTGCATCGGTCAGTTTCGATGCGTGCCTCTCGCCTGAGACGTTGTTGAGGATCACGCCCCCTATCTCTGTGTCAGGTTCAAAATCCATATATCCCTTGACAAGGGCGGCGATGCTTCTATTCATCCTGGCAGTATTGACAACGAGTATAACAGGGGTTTTGAGCAGCCTTGAAAGGTGTGCGGAACTCCCCTTGCCGTTTTTGTCGATGCCGTCGTATAACCCCATGTTCCCTTCGATGATGGCGATATCAGAAGCAGGCGAAGCGGTTTCGAAGCTCCCGATCAACCTTTTTTCACCCATCATAAAGGCGTCGAGATTGCGGCAGCTACTGCCCGATGCCGCGGTAAGCCATGAAGGGTCGATATAGTCGGGCCCTTTCTTGAAGGGCTGCACCTTGAGGCCCATACCACTGAAGAGGCTGCACAGCCCGATGGAGACCGTGGTCTTTCCGGACCGTCCGGCCGGCGCAGCGATCATGACCCTCGGGGGTATTTTGTTATTCATCATCGGAACAAAACCCTACGGCATCTTTATGTTTATAAGTACGCCTTCATATAAAAAATGTCCCTTCGCAGAAGGAGCACGTTGATAAAATACAGGAGGCGCCATTGCTGAGACTGTGATGAAAACAGCGAAACATTTTCTTCTTATTTTATGGAGCCTCATGAGTGATGTAATTCCGCTTATACAAATCTTTACTTAGTGATTCTATATATAGCAGTGAGAGTGGAACCTTGTCAATTTCGGATACAACAAAGAAGCGTTGAGCTAAAGCGATTCACAAAGGAGGCCAGGGCATATTTCATACGTGTTGGGGGTTTTGATAAAAAGACGGAGAAGAAATTATTTTGATTCCCCTTGACAAGGGTATAGTTATGAATATATATTCATAATAGAGGTTTCAATGCCAAGACCAAAATGTTTTCGGAATATAGGATTTCTTCCCTATGTAACGTATTTCAAACCAGCCGGGATAAGGATGGGGGATCTGGATGAGGTCATTATCCAGCACGACGAACTGGAGGCGATCCGGTTGAAAGACCACCTTGGGATACAACAGGAAGAGGCGGCAAAACAGATGAATGTATCGCAGCCAACCTTTCACCGCCTTATATTGGCTGCTCATGAGAAAATGGCAGACGCTGTCGTGAATGGAAAGGCGCTTAGGATCGAAGGGGGTAATGTAACAATTGACAATGGACAGGTGCCAACCTATGGTTTGCAACAGATGTGGAAGCGTGGATGGAACGAAAAATCTGTGTCTAAAAAAGGTGATGCATTACTCACAGAACAAGGAGGAGCGATGAAGATCGCAATAACAAGTGTTGACGGAACATTGGAAGGAATGGTGGATGAGCGTTTTGGCAGAAGTCGGAAACTTGTCGTCTACGACCAGGAGAGCAAAGAACATACCGTAATCGATAACGCTATTAATATGGGTGCGGCGCAGGGAGCAGGGATCCAGAGCGCACAGAACGTGGTAAATGCGGGCGCAAAGGTAGTTGTCAGCGGCCATCTTGGGCCAAATGCATTCCGCGTGCTCCAGGCAGCGGGGGTTGAAGTCTATGTTGTATCCAATATGACTGTAGCCCAGGTGATCCAGGCATACGAGCAGGGGAAACTTGCTAAATTGGCCGGTCCCGATGTAAACGGGCACTGGTAAAAGGAGGTACGTGTTATGCCAAGAGGAGATGGAACAGGACCAATGGGGAAGGGACCAATGACAGGGAAAGGCGGAAGAGGCGCAGGTGCAGGAACCGGTGCAGGTGCAGGTAGAGGCGCAGGTGCAGGAACCGGTGCAGGTGCAGGAACCGGTGCAGGTGCAGGTAGAGGAATCGGAGCAGGAGGAAGCGGAAGAGGAAGGATGGGTGGAAAAGGGCTCGGACCGACAGGAGAGTGTGTATGTCCTCAGTGCGGGGCGAAAGTGCCCCATGAGCGGGGGATACCCTGTTATGAGCAGAAATGTCCAAAGTGCAATATACCAATGACAAGGGCCTGAAGATGATGCAAAACATGAACATCGCCTTTGCGAGCGGCAAAGGAGGAACAGGAAAGACGACGATAGCGGTAAATCTAGCCTATTTTCTTGCCCATTCCGGGCAGCATGTGCAGTACCTGGACTGTGATGTGGAGGAGCCGAACGGACATATCTTCCTGAAACCAAAGATCGATAAAAGCACTCCGGCAAATGTTCTGGTGCCGGTGATCGATCAGGATAAATGCACTTCCTGCGGCGAATGTAGCTCCCACTGCCAGTTCAATGCCCTTGTTACGCTCCCGAACAACGTGCTCCTGTTTCCCGAGCTGTGTCATGGCTGCGGTCTTTGTATACATATATGTCCGGAGAGGGCAATCCGGGATGGTGATCGGGAGATAGGACTGATCGAGATGGGAACCGCAACCGAGGACATCGATTTTGTACACGGCATCCTTAATGTGGGCGAGCCGATGGCCGGTCCCCTCATCCATGAGGTAAAACGTCATTACAAAGAAAACCACATCAGGATCATCGATGCGCCGCCGGGGACGTCATGCCCGGTGGTAAAAACGATCTTCGATGCCGACGTGGTGGTAATGGTAACGGAACCAACCCCCTTCGGCCTCCATGATTTGAAAATCGCCGTATCGGTGGCAAAAAATCTGGGAAAACCGATCGGGATTGTGATCAACCGTCAGAATGGCGAATTTCCCCCCCTCGAAGAGTATCTGTCAAAAAATGACCTGCCTGTGATCATGGCCCTGCCGGAAGACAGAGAGATTGCGCGCCATTACTCCACAGGAGACATTATCCTGAAATCCCTTCCCGTTTATACTGAACAGTTTATGGAGCTTGTCTTTAATATTGGCAGGCTATTGGGGAAGGCACAATGCAGGTGATAAAATGATAAATATAAAAGAGATGGTTGTTGTCAGCGGCAAAGGGGGAACAGGGAAAACTTCCCTTACAGGGGCTCTTTCTTTTCTGTTCCGGAATAAGGTAATAGCAGATTGCGACGTGGACGCCGCAAACCTGCACATGATCCTGAACATTGATAAAGTGTTGCTCACAAAGGAGTTTTTAGGAGGAAAGAAGGCAAGGATAGCGCCGGAGCGCTGTACCGATTGCGGCAAATGCAGGGATGTCTGTCTGTACGACGCGATATCTGAGGATTTTGTAGTCGACACTGTTTCCTGTGAAGGATGCGGGGCCTGTCATTTTTTATGCCCGGCAGGGGCGGTAGATTTCGATGAGAGGCTTTCGGGGCATTGTTATATCTGCAGCACTGGGGATAATGGCCGGTTTGTTTTTGCCGAAATGATCCCGGGAGAAGAAAACTCAGGAAAACTCGTTGCCATGGTCAGGAACGAGGCCCGCGAAGAAGCGAAAAAGACAGGGAATGAATTGATCCTGATCGACGGTCCGCCGGGGATAGGCTGTCCTGTCATCTCTTCTCTTACGGGAACGCATCTGGCCGTGATAGTGACGGAGCCGACGCCGACAGGGGCGCACGATCTGAAGCGCATTGTGGAATTAACGAATCATTTCCAGATCAGGACTGCCGTTGCGGTAAACAAAAGCGATATCAATGCCTCCTATGTCAGGGAAGCACAGCAGTTCTGCAAGGACAACAGTCTTGTGTATCTTGGCGAGATACCCTACGAACCGAAGATCACGGAGGCGCAAAAAGAAGCAAAAACCATTCTTGATTTTGCCCCTCATTGTGCTGCAAGCGGGGCGATACGGGAAATACATACAAAATTACAATCAATTCTGGAGGAACTATGAGTAACGAGAAGCCAAATGATGAAATGGCACTGCAAAAGAAGCTTGACAGGATCCAGCGCATATTTATTGTCCTTTCCGGTAAGGGCGGCGTGGGAAAAAGCACAGTGGCAGTTAATCTTGCCCTGAGCCTTTCGTTGAGGGGGATGAGAACGGGAATACTCGACGTGGACATCCACGGTCCGAGCGTGCCGAAGCTGCTTGGCCTTATCGGTAAAAGGGTCGGCGTGTATAACGAAGAGATCATGCCGATCGAGTTACATGCGAACTTAAAAGTTGTCTCTATGGGGTTGCTGCTCGATGGGAACGAACAGGCTGTTATCTGGAGAGGCCCGCTCAAAGCGAATGTGATACGGGAGTTCGTTCAGAACGTTGCCTGGGGTGACTTGGATTGCCTCGTGGTCGACTGCCCCCCGGGAACCGGCGACGAGCCGCTTTCTGTTGCACAGCTCATGGGTGGGAAAGGCAGCGCGGTCATTGTTACGACGCCTCAGCAGGTTGCGACGATCGACGTGGAAAAATGCATTACCTTCTGCCGGCAGCTCAATCTCCCCATCGCAGGCATCATCGAGAACATGAGCGGTTTTGTCTGCCCCCATTGCGGCAAAGAGGTGGATATATTCTCTACAGGCGGAGGCAGGAAGCTGGCAGAAAATTACGGGGTACCATTTCTGGGCACCATCCCGCTTGACCCTGATATCGTAAAAAGCGGCGACGAAGAACGGCCTTACATGTATTTTTACTCAAAGACGAAAACAGCGCAGAGATTTGACGAGATCGTCGACAAGACAATGGGCTTCGAAAGGCCCGGCGTTGACGTTGCCAAAAAAGACGTTGCAAGCGGGTCCTCTGCGGATTCTCATCCGCAGGTTCAGGATAACAGCAAGGAGGTTTCCATGAAGTTCGCGATACCTACATACCAGGGAAAATTATGCGCCCATTTTGGCCACTGTGAGGCGTTCGCACTCATCGATACGGACAGCGAAGGCAGGGTAGTGAACGAAAACTATGTTACCCCGCCTGCCCATGAGCCCGGAGTGTTGCCTGCATGGCTTTCACAACTGGGCGTAAACTGTATCATAGCCGGCGGCATGGGCAGCCGCGCCCAGCAGCTTTTTGCCCAGCAGGGAGTCAGGGTCGTTACCGGCGCACAAGCTGAATCCCCCAGGGAGGTCGTGGAACAGTACCTGAAGGGGACGCTTCAGACAGGCGCAAATACGTGCGACCATTAACGGGCGCATAGCCCATAAACAGCTGAGCATGCGGAGGTAAGGGTATGCCTATCGATGAACACCAAACCAGGCATGGGGTCTTTAACTTATCGGATGTTGACAGGCTGGTTGTTACTGTCGTAACGGACAACTACTACGATTCGGTAAGGGTCAACCCGCCATCAGGCAAGCGATGGAAGTCCTCCCCCGGCATCTCCATCCACGCGGAACATGGCCTGTCGTATTACATAGAGGCTGTGGTGAACGGAAAGTCGCATTTCTTTATGTTCGATTACGGCCTCGATCCCGCGGGTGTGCTCAACAACATAGAGATACTCGGAATAGATGTGGGCAAGGTCAATGCCTTCGGCTTGAGCCACGGTCATTTTGACCACTGGAGCGGCCTGATGAAGGTGCTGGAACGAGGTGTTCCGGGTACGCCGCTTTACGTCGGAGAAGAAACCTTTGCCCATAGATACTCTTTTCGGGCGGGGAGCGATGAACTGATAGATCTGGGAAAATTGGAGAAAGAGGCGATAGAAAAACAGGGTATCGCTGGAATAATAGAAGTACGTGAGCCTGTTGAGGTAATACCCGGCTGTTATATGACCGGGAACATCGGGAGGATAACGGAATATGAAAAGGGATCCCCGAGCCTGCTTGTCAAGCGTGCCGACAAGATAGAACAAGATATTTTTCCGGGGGAACAGGCCATTATATGCCATGTAAAAGGCAAAGGGCTTGTTGTTATCTCAGGATGCGCACATGCGGGCATTATCAATACGGTGAGGCACGCGCAGAAGATGACGGGGGTCGATAAGGTTCACGTCGTGATAGGGGGGTTTCACCTCATCAATGCCCCTCAGGAGATAATCGACAAGACAGTGGACGATATGCAGACCATAGCCCCCGATCATATCATCCCCGCGCATTGTACCGGGTTCGAGGCAATCTTATCCTTCGCAAAAAAGATGCCTTATCAGTTTATCCTTAATACTGCAGGAACACAGTATATATTTGGAGAACAGATATAAGAATAGAATGTATGTGGAACTGAGGAATCGAAAATGTCCCCGACCAAAGATCAATCTCCTTTTATCGAAACTTCTGAATTGACGAAAAAGTTCGATAAGATTACTGCGGTTGATAAAATGTCCTTTGAGGTGGATCAGGGAGAATTCTTCGGTTTTCTCGGTCCCAACGGAGCGGGGAAGACCACCACGATAAATCTGCTGACAGGGCTCGCGAGGCCGGATTCGGGAACCATCAGAATAGGAGGCTTTGAGTGTACGAAGAATCCAAAGGCAGCACAGCACCTCATCGGGGTTGTTCCCGACGAGAGCAACCTTTATCCGGAACTATCGGGTTTTGATAACCTTTGTTTTTGCGCGGCGCTTTACGGTATGCCAAAGAAAGTGCGCCGGACGAAAGCGCGGGAATTGCTGGAGACCTTTGGCCTGGCAGAGGCGGCGGACAGAAAATTCGCCGGTTACTCAAAGGGCATGAAGCGTAAGCTGACGATTGCCGCCGGAATCATTCACAGCCCTTCTGTTTTGTTTCTTGACGAACCAACCACCGGCATCGATGTGGCCAGCGCCCGCAATATCCGGCAGCTTGTTAAAGGCCTTCACCGCGCCGGGACCACGATCTTCCTCACCACGCACTATATTGAAGAAGCTGAAAGGTTGTGCGACCGGATAGCCTTCATCGTGAAAGGACGGATTGTCGGGGTCGACACCGTTGCCAACCTGTTGCGGCCGGTCCAGGGAAAGCGTGTAATGTTGTTTTCAGTCTCGCATTCAGACGCGGTCCTGTTCGGGAAGCTTGCCGCGGCCTTTCCTCTTCTTGAGTTTCGCGCCCTTTCTGACGGACAGTTCCGCATTGAGTCCACAGAGTCTATCCACATCGGACCGCTGGTTCGGTTTTTAGAGGAACAGGGCATCGAGGCATTGGAAGCGCGGAATCTTCATCCGTCGCTGGAAGATGTTTTTGTCCGGATCACCGGCATCGAAGTGGATCTTATGAAGAAAGAAAAGGAAAAGGGAGGAGGCGCATGAAACAATGGATCGCCTTCTGGAATATCTTTCTTAAGGATATGAGGGCCTATTATCTTAAGCCACCGAACATAAGCTGGGGATTGATCTTTCCGTTAGCGTGGACGGGGATGTTTTTTATAAAGTCAGGGCTCGGACTGGAAAGCGTTCTTTCCCTTCTTCCCGGCGTGATTGCCATTTCTATCCTGTTCGGGACCACCTCTTTGCTGTCGGTTACGGTGACATTCGAAAAAAAAGGCCGTTCCTTTGATCGTTTGCTCCTTGCGCCTATTCCGGTAGGGCTCCTCATGCTGGCCAAAACAACAGGAGCGATTCTGTTCGGTATGGCGAATGCCTTCGTTCCGGTTATTTTGGCGCTGTTCCTTGCCGACCTTTCGCAGATTGCCTGGTCGCTCGCAGTGCCTGCTGTGCTGATGATCGCTATTGCCTCGACGTTCCTTGGTCTTTTCGTTGCAGTATCGGTAAGCGAGGTCTTCGAAGCCCAGACGTTTTCAAACTTCTTCCGTTTTCCCATGATCTTTCTCTGTGGTCTCTTCTTCCCTGTTGATGTTCTCCCGGTATTTCTTCGTCCCCTTTCCTATCTGCTTCCGTTGACCTATGGTGTTGATATTCTTCATGGTGCTATCCAGGGAAAGAACATGATGCCCGTTAGCCTTGACTTTTTGGCCATTGCCTTTTTCTGCGTTACGCTTTTTTATTTTAGTCTAAAAAATCTATATAGAAAATGGATCATTTAACGGGAGTTTTTCAAATACAGCGACGGGGTGTCATATAGAATGAATATATATGGACTTATCTGTGAATACCTGGGAAGGGGAAAGGGCGGGATACTGGCTACCGTGATCAGGAGGACAGGGTCCGCGCCGAGGGACATCGGGGCAAAGATGTTCATAGGGGAAGACGGCAAGACCTTCGGAACTGTCGGCGGCGGTCGCATCGAGTCAGATGGATACAGAGAGGCCCTTGAAATAATGAACAAAGGGATAACAAAGGTATTCAGCATACGCATGGACGCCCAAAGGGTTGAAGAAAAGGATATGCTCTGCGGCGGAAATGTTGAGGTGTTGCTGGAACCGGTAACGGTGAAGCACCTCGACGTATACAGGTGTATTGAGGATTGTCTTAAAAACAGAGAGAGGGGGGTCGTAGTAACAAATTTCAGCGGGGATGCCTTTGCCAAGACCCTTATCGACAAGGAGCTGAATGTTATCGGAGACCCGCTTGACAATGAAACCATCAACAAGCATAAAGATTTATTCTATGGGAATCAGCCTGTGCTTTTAGATGGATTATTTGTCGATCCCATACAGATATCTTTTCCTCTTTATATTTTTGGCGCCGGGCATATAGCACAATCTCTTTCAAAGATAGCCAGGATTGCGGGTTTTTACATCACCGTTGTGGATGACAGGGAAGAGTTTGCGAACAAAGAAAGGTTTCCCGACGCCAATACGATCATAGTCGGAGATTTTCAGGATGCCTTCAACTATCTGGATTTTACCGGGAATGAGTATATTGTGATCCTCACGAGAAGCCACGAATACGATGCGGAGGCCCTCAGAGAATCAATGAAAAGAGACGCAAAATACGTGGGGATGATAGGAAGCAAAAGAAAGGTAAAGATCATACTTGACCATATGAGAGAAAGCGGTTTCGATGAGGAGGCCATTGGCAGAATACGCTCGCCCATAGGGATTCCCATCAACGCGGAGACGCCTGAGGAGATAGCGATCAGCATCGCAGCAGAGCTTGTGTCCGTGAGGAACGCACACCAGCCGGCCTTAAAAGAGCATTAAATATTAAGGCAGGAACAGGGGTTTTATAATGGAAATTCTTGAAAAGATTATCAGCCGGATTAATATTGATGCCCCCGTGAAAGAGGTAAGGAAGGGTGTTTTCTGGACCGCGGTGGTGAGCAGGTTTTGCGGGCTTTCATCTACCATGCTGAAGGAGTACTGCACGGATGAAACAGCGGACGCAAGCGCCCCGGCTTCGTTTACGGAAATGACCGCCCTCGAGGTTGCCCGGCTCTCACTCTCTGATGACATATCGAAGGCTTCGTTGGGGCTTGCAGCGATAAATTCCCTCCTGGATATCGACGAGTCACGAATTGTCGAGATCAATGCAGGAGATTTGTTGTTGAAGAAAGGGATCGGCAAGAACGTTTCCGTCATCGGCCATTTCCCCTTTTCGGATGCTTTAAAGAAGATCGCGAAGCATCTCTGGGTCATTGAAAAAAGGCAGAGGCCGGGCGACTATCCGGAAGATGATGCAGAGCGATACCTTCCCCAATCGGACATAGTAGCCATCTCGAGCACGACGCTTATAAACCACACGCTGCCGGAACTGCTCAGATTATGCCCCGAAAGAAGCGTAAAGATGCTTCTTGGGCCGACAACCCCTATGAGCACGGTGTTGTTTGATCACGGGGTTGATATTATCTCTGGGAGTAGGGTTATAGATGATAACGTAGCGCTTAAGCATATAAGCGAGGGGGCCAATTTCAGGCAGTTGAAGAGGACAGGAGCAATAAAGCTGATAACGATGATACGAACCGATGAATATCTGGTATAATAATATGAGCAATATACTCGAAGGGGAGGTATGAACCGGCTATGCATGTTTACAGCGATAAGGTTATTCAGCACTTTAAGGACCCCAAAAACGTCGGCGTTATCGAAGATGCAAACGGGATGGGCGAGATCGGCGATCCCAACTGCGGTGATTTTTTGCGGGTATTTATCAAAGTCGAAAAGGATGTTGTCACCGATGTTAAATATCAGATAAGGGGCTGCCCTGCGTCCATAGCATGCGCAAGCGTCATGACTGAACTCACAATAGGAAAAAATCTTGACGATGCAATGATGCTTACCGAAGATGACATTATAGCCGCGCTCGACGGGCTGCCTGAATTCAAGATCCACTGTTCGGCCCTGGGGGCAGCAGGTCTTCAGAAGGCGATCATAGATTATTTCGAGAAGTACATACACAAAAACAAAGCATAGGAGGCCGGTATGAAAAAACACCTGGTGTTGGCCTTGTTTCTGATAATGTTTTGCTCGCCTGGAATTCTTTATTCGGAAACGTTGCCGGCGTTAGTGTCGGCGTCATGGCTCAACGATAACCTGAAGAGCCCGAACCTGCTTGTGCTTGACATCAGGAAGATCGAGGATTACAGGGAAGGGCATATCCCCGGCGCCCTGAGCCTTACTTACGCTGCATGGCGCACGATGGGAGAAAGCCTGGACTGTCAGCTTCCTCACAGGGACGAGCTCTCTGACACTATCTGCTCTTCCGGCATCAACGCAGACACGTATGTGGTGATCGCAGGGAACACGGATCTGGTCCGGCAACTTGTAAACGCGACCCGCGTCGCCTGGACACTGAAATATGCAGGAGTAAAGCGCCCCGCCATCCTCGACGGGGGTTACAAAATGTGGCTGGAGAAGAACTATCCTGTAACAAAAGACTGGGTCAAACGACCAAAAAGTTACTATAAGTGCAAATGGAACAAAAGTGTGCTGGCGACAAAAGAATATATCACATCCCATTTCAAGGAATTGGCTATCGTTGATACGAGACCGGAAAAGCTATACAGAGGAGAGGTCTCGGATCCCATGCTGAAAAGAAAAGGGCACATCCCCGGAGCGATTAATCTCCCTTACTCACTTGTTTTTCACAGGGACGGGAGCTTCACAAACCCTGATGCCCTCAAGTACATTGCTATGCACAGCGTCGGCAATGACCAGGATAAGGGCATAGTGGTCCTGTGCTGTAACGGACAGTTTGCTTCTTCATGGTGGTTTGTGTTGAGCGAGGTCCTGGGCTACAAAAACGTTTCAATCTATGATGGTTCTATGGAAGAATGGTGTGGAGACAAGGACGCCCCCCTCGTTGAATCAACAGGAGGCAAATAGATTGGGGCCCGTTAATAGAAGATTTCATTATATCTATGGCCCAGTTCCTTCATGGAGAATAGGGAGTTCCCTTGGCATAGACCTGCTCTCACAAACAGAAAAGATATGCAGCTTTGACTGTGTCTATTGCCAGTTGGGGAAAACGAAGAATGCTGTTTTCTCGAGGGAGATATATGTCAACGAAGAAGAGATCGTCAAGGAACTGGAGATGCTGCCCCCTGATGTCCGGATAGACTTTTTGACCTTTTCGGGGCGCGGTGAGCCAACCCTGGCAGCGAACCTGGGTAATGCAATAAAGGCTGTGAAAAAGACCCGCGCTGAACCGATAGCCGTTATCACCAATTCATCGATAATAGATCGTAAAGATGTCAGGCAAGAGCTCGCCATGGCAGATTATGTGATCGCCAAACTCGACGGGCCGACACAGGCAGTCTTTGATGCGATCAACCGCCCCTGTAAGTCTGTTGGATTTGATGGGGTTCTTGAAGGCATAAAAAAGTTCAGAGAAGAATATAAGGGAAAACTGGCCTTACAGCTCATGTTCACAAAGGGGAATGAAAACTGCGCGGCAGAGTTGGCCCATATTGTCAGGGATATCGGTCCCGATGAAGTCCAGCTGAACACCCCTTTAAGAAAGTGCCCGGTCCAGCCTCTTTCGGAAGGCGCATTATCGGCGATACAGGGATTATTCGAGGGTCTTCCGGTCATATCCGTATATAAGAGCCACAAAATATCCGTAAGATCCTTAAGTGATCCTGATACGTTAAGGAGGCGAGGGAAGATCTGAAGACATAGTGACGAGCATGAGGGAGAGGCTCCACCGGCAAAGCCTCACCCACTTCGTGGGTACCCGGCCTCCTCCTCTCGCTCGTGAACTCGCTGGGTAGATTCACCTTAAGCGACACGAGCCAGCAAGGGTACCGTGTCTTTAGACATGGGTGAATGCGGTCTTTCCCGTAAGGCGCGTATTTATAGTGCCTCGGGCTTGCCCGTGGGAATCTACATACAGCCGCAGGCATCATACTTTCCGCCGTCTCTTCTCGCGGTTTATTCTGTTGCAGAAGAGTAGCCGGGGATATAATATAACATTTTGTTTGATTGGACGAGACGATAATGCAAGGAGGCAGCTTTGCATACATTGAAATTTAATTTGGAAAGATGTCTGGACTGTCAAACCCAGGCATGTCTCACCAGATGCCAGTATATGGAGATTGATGAAGAGACTGCACGGAAAGAGATCCTGAAGATAGCCCGCGGAGAAGACTCTTTCGTGCTTCATGACTGTGCGACCTGCTATGCCTGCGAAGAGTACTGCACGTCAGGCAACCACCCCTTCTATCTTATCGCGGAGAAGCAGGAATCGCTTGGCATCCCTCCGGTGCCCAGACCTCTTATTCAACGGGCGGTAAATATCGGGATACCCTTCAGGGGTCAGCCGGAGATCAACGAAATAAACGGG
>DIWM01000041.1 GCA_002428485.1 Deltaproteobacteria bacterium UBA6106 | reverse complement strand
AAGCCGAACGCGAGCGAATGTAAGCCGCTGGAGCGTATGAGCGTGTTTGCGGGGATATTCCGAGCCGACGCTCGTCCCGTCCTGATGGAATATCCGGGTTTATCCGTACCTGTACTGAACGCCGTATTCTCCTTTCGGGTAGACCCAGTCTATGGCGCCCTCCTGGCATGCCACCATGCAGGTGCCGCATTCAAGGCATCCGGCAAATTCCACGACGATCTCGTCGAGTTCTTCATTATATGAATAGAGATGGCCCGGGCACACGAAGAGGCAGTGCTTCGTTGTGCATTGCTTCCTGCATATCTCGTGACGAATGATGATGTGGCTATCTTTATCCGTCTTAAAGGCATCAAGGGCAAGTTTCTCGTCGATCCTCATCGCATACACCTCAGATCTTCCTGATATTGTATAGTTCTTTAAGCCTCTTGAAGCTCAACATGCCGGACCCTTTCAGTTCCTTCCAGAGGGTCGCACCGATCTTCTCTTTAGGCCCGTCACCGAACCACATGATCTTTTCAAGGAAACCGGGGAAATTATCCGGATAGTAGCTGAAGAACGACTCGTTATCGAGGAACTCCGGCATCTCCCGGCAGGCGGCAAGGTCCTTCAGCACAAAGGTCTCCTGTAAACGCTTTTCATAACCGGAAAGGGCCGTTGCGGTGAAATCGTTCGCCTCTTTTGCTGCGATGATCGTCTCTGCCGCTATGATCCCCGACGCTATTGCGAACTCCATTCCCCGCACCGTTACCCCCATGTTCAGGGCAAACCCCGCCGCGTCTCCTACCACAACGATACCATTGCCATACAGCTTCGATATTCCGTTGTAGCCGCCTTCAGGTATGATGTGGGCGGAATACTCGACAAGATTTCCGCCGTCGAGGAGCCTTTTGATCTCGTATTTTTCTTTAAAGGCATCCATCAGGGCATGCGCCTCGACGGGAGGGACCCTTTTCATCAGTCCCTGTATGCCCGCGACGATGCCGATCGAAACGGTGTCGCGATTAGTATAGAGAAACCCTCCCCCGAATATGCCCTGCGTCACGTCGCCGAGGAAGAGCTGGGCGCAGCCTTCGCCGCTGCCGACATTGAACCTGTCATTGATCTTCTCTTCGGACAGCTCAATAATCTCTTTCATACCCACAGCATAATTCTTCGGCGCCATCTTCGGCCTCAGCCCCGCCTTCTCCGCCATGAAAGAGAGGGCGCCATCAGCAGCAACGACAACGTGGGCGGCGATCTCTTCGCTTCCGGCCTTGATTCCGGCCACGCTGTCACCCTCCCAGAGAAGGTCGTCAACCCTGTATTTGGGAATAACGAAGACGCCTTTGCTCATAAGCTTTTCCGACAGCCACCTGTCGAAACGGGCACGGAGAAGCGTGTAGCTGTGGTCTTCGCCTCTGAACCTCTCTCCCGTAAAATCGATATTAAGGGAGTTGCCTTTCCCCAGAAGGCTCCAGCGCTCCCTCACCACCTTTCTTTCGAAAGGGGCATCGTCCAGCATATCGCCGGCCAGCGATCTGACCGGCATAAGATAAAGCCTTCCGCCGGTTACGTTCTTGCTCCCGGGGAAATCGCCCCGTTCGACAACGATTACCTGCAGCCCTTTATCTGCAAGCCTGTAAGCACAGGCGAGCCCTGCAAGGCCCCCGCCTGCGATAACAACGTCGATCTTATCCATGTCAGATCTCTTCCCTGGTCTTTTTCAATGCTTCCTGTAAAACAGGGAGTATGGCGAAGGCATCATCGACGATCCCGTAATCGGCATAGTGAAAGATGGGCGCATTGGGGTCCTTGTTAATTGCCACTATCACCTTGGAAGTGTCCATACCCATCGTATGATGCAGCGCCCCCGATATCCCACAGCCGATATACAGCTTCGGTGACACCGTTTTGCCGCTCTTGCCGACCTGGTCTTCGTATTCCCTCCATTTACTATCAACGACGGCACGCGATGCGCCTACCCTGCCGCCCATAATGCCGGCGATCTCTTCGAGGATCTGAAAATGTTCCGGGCCTTTCATGCCCCGGCCGCCGCATATGATAAAATCCGCCTCCTGCAGGTCGACTTTTTCGGAAACGTGCTTTTCTGCGCCTACCATATTTATCTTCGGGTCTTTTGCGGCCTCGAACTGCTCCTCTATGATCTCCCCGTTCAGCGACCCTTTCTCGACGCCGAACGAATTAGGCCTGAAGGTTATAAAGATAACTGAATCCTCGCTGCATGTGATCCAGGATATGACCTTCCCGCCGAAGAGCGGTTTTTTGATCTTAACGCCGCTGTCGTGAAAATCTATGCCGACGGCGTCTGATATGATGGCACCGCTGAATCGCGCCGCGAGCCTGGGAAAAAAATCCTTGCCCGTTACTGTGGAACCTCCAAGGACAGCGTAAGGGTTGTACTTTTTGAGAAGGCCCTCAAAAACACCCGTATAGGTATCCCAACGGTAGTCCGCCAGGCCTTCGTTATCAACGACAATGACCTTATCCGAATAAGGCTGTATCGTCTCGGCAATGCCTTTCACGTTATGGCCGATAAGGACCGCATAAAGTGTAGAAGAAAAGTGCCCGGCGATTTCCTTTCCCTTTGACAGCAATTCAAGGGATACCTTCCTGACCGTTCCTTCTTTTAATTCAACAAATACGAAAATATCTTTCGGCATCATTTCCCTCCTTCCTACAGGACCTTTGCGTCTTCTTTCAACGCCTTTACAAGGTTCTTTACCTTTTCTTCGGGGGTTTCACCTTCAACGATCTTTACGGGCGGCCTTTCCTGCGGCGATTCGTAAGAAAGGATCGTTATCTTCGAGGCGCCCGCCGCAAGAGTCTCTTGCGGTATATCAAGTGTTGCAGGATCGATGACGGGGATAGAAGCCTTCATCGCCTTCATGACGCCGGTTATCAAAGGCACCCGGGGCTCGTTCAACCCTTTCTGGGTTGTGAATAAAGCAGGCAACTTGACCTCAAATATCCCGCGCCCGCCCTCAATCTCATTTTCAACCTTCACGGTATTGCCGTCAACTACCTCCATCTTGAGAATGGCGCTCACATGAGGTATCCCAAGAAGCTCGGATGCCATAACCCCCACATTCGCGCTCTCATCATCGATGGCCTGCCTTCCGCAAAGGATCATATCGAACCCTTCCTTTTTGGCAAACGCAGCAAGTATCCTCGATATCGACAGGGGATCATTCGCTGCCGCCTTGCTGCCGTCGAGCAAAAAGGCCCGGTCAGCGCCCATTGCGATGGCAGTCCTTAATGCCTCGACTGCCTTCTGGGAACCGATCGTGCATACCGTGATCTGCGTATCCTTATTCTTTTCCTTGATCCTTATCGCCTCTTCAACGGCAAATTCATCAAAAAAGTTCATATTGTATTTATTCT
The DNA here is from genome assembly GCA_002428485.1 of Deltaproteobacteria bacterium UBA6106. Lineage (GTDB taxonomy): Bacteria > Desulfobacterota > Syntrophorhabdia > Syntrophorhabdales > Syntrophorhabdaceae > UBA5609. The sequence continues at coordinate 29,400 of DIWM01000041.1, read as the reverse complement.
CTATCTCCAGTGATTTTTGGTCGCCCTTAATGATGATGCGCGCCTCTGTATCGGCTACCTGTTTGATAAAGATCAGGATATTCACGTTCTACCTCCTTCTTGCTATCATATTAATGCTGCGAATGGATCTATTATAACTTTCCGAGGATCGTTCTGCCAATAAAATCTCTCAGGACCTCTTGAGTACCTCCGCCATAGAGAAGAAACCTGGCATCTCTGAAATACCTCTGGGGGGTATATTCATAGGCAAAGGCATTTGCCCCATAGATCCTTGTCACCTCATCAACAACCTTCACACACACCTCCGTTGCGTACATCTTTGCCTCCGCTGCCAACACCCTTGCATCCATGCCGCTTTCAAGAAGCCACGCGCCATAATATACCATGAGACGCGCCGCATTCATCAGCGCATCCATCTCTGCGAACTTTTCACGGATCAGCTGGAAGCTGCCGATGGGTTTGCCGAAGGCCACCCTCTTTCGCGCAAATTCAATGCCCTCATTATAAGCTCCTTTTGCTATGCCGAGGGCCATTGCCCCCGTCATTAACCGCACCTCGTCAAGTATATCGCTTACGTAGAAAACACCTTTTCCAAGCTCTGCGCCAAGAAAATTTTCATAGGGAACCCATACGTTATCGAACACGAGCTCGCCTGTTACCGTGCCCCTGCATCCAATCTTGTGGATGATCTGGCCGCTGGCGAAACCCGGCGTCCCCTTTTCAACGAGAAAAAAATTCAAACCCTTTAACCCCTTTGAAGGGTCCGTTGTCGCAAGAACAGTTGCAAAATCACAGATGGGGCCGTTCGTTATCCACATCTTGGTCCCGTTGATCCTCCACCCGTCTCCATCCCTTACCGCTGTAGTCCTCGTTGCACCAAGGTCAGAACCCGATTGGTCCTCCGTAAAGCACATGGTGGCGATCTTCTCCCCCCGGATCGCCGGATACAAGCAGCGCTCCTTGATCTCCTTGCTGCCGAACCTGTAAAGGAAATAGGTACCCATGAGGATATTCATGATGACGCTCTGCGCAAAACCGACAGAGCCCCTGGCGATCTCTTCGTAAAAGGTCATGCACATTATCTTGTCAGCGTTCAAGCCGCCGATCTCTTCGGGGTACCGCAAGCCCACGTAGCCAAGCTTTGTAAACTCTTTCCACAGCTCCCAGGGGAACTCATCTTTCTCGTCTATCTCCTGCGCCTTCGGAACAACCATTCTGTCAATCGTATCCGCTACGGTTTTCTTAAAAAATTCCTGTTCCTCGGTTAATCTGAAATCCATATTTTGTTCCTCCTTGGAGAATGTTTAAAAGAAATTTTTGTATACAATATTTGAATGGTCAATTTTTGTCAAGAAAATATTTCACCTTTTAATCTCGCACTCTTCAGAATAACGCCAATGATTTTGAAACCTCTTAAAAAGACAAATTTCTCATGAAAATCGGAAAGAATATCCAAGAGACGAATATAGGTCATACAGGACTTATTGGACCTGTATTTTTTATGGCGGGTTCGCAAGCCGAATATCCTCTTGCGGGTGTCCCGGTCGTTATATCTCTACAAAACACCTGAGCTGCTTCGACCTCGTTGGGTGACGCAGCTTTTTCAGCGCCTTTGCCTCTATCTGTCTGATCCTTTCCCGTGTTACATCAAAGACCTGGCCTACCTCTTCAAGCGTGTGGTCGTATTTTTCGCCAAGGCCAAAGCGCATCCTCACCACCCTCTCTTCCCTCGGCGACAGCGTAGCGAGTATCGTGTTCAGATGCTCCATCATATCGTCGAATATTGCCGAATCCTGCGGCGTCAGCGTTCCCTTGTCTTCAATGAAATCGGCAAGATGAGTATCCTCGTCATCATTGATAGGGGTTTCCAGTGAAATAGGCTCTTTGGTGATCCTTAAAACCTTTCTTACCTTGTCTGCCGAAAAACCGATGCGCTCGGCTATCTCGTCGGGGAACGGCTCTCTCCCCAGTTCCTGTACAAGCCCCCTCGAAACCCTGATGATCTTGTTGATCGTTTCTATCATGTGAACCGGGATTCGTATTGTCCGGGCCTGATCCGCAATCGCCCTCGTAATGGACTGCCGTATCCACCACGTGGCGTAGGTGCTGAACTTATAGCCTCTCCTGTATTCGAATCTGTCCACTGCCTTCATGAGGCCGATGTTCCCTTCCTGGATCAGGTCAAGGAGGGAAAGCCCCCTGTTGACATACCTCTTGGCGATGCTTACGACAAGCCGTAAATTCGCCTTTACAAGTTCATTTTTCGCGCCTGCAAAACCCAGTTCAGCAGCTCCTATATGTTTTATGTTGCCCCTCAGTTCCCGCGCGGTAACACCCATCTCCTGTTCAAGCTTCTCCTGTCGCGTGTTCATCAGCGTCAGGCCTTTCTGCCTTTCCCGTCCCTTGAGCTTTTTGTACTTCTCGATCTCTTGCTCTATCTTTTCCATCCTCTCGAGATAGCGCTTCATTCTCTGTATGATCTTATCGATGATCTTTCTGCTCAGGTTTATCTCTGTGATGATATCCTGGACTTCCTGCCGGTATTTTTCTCTCACCCTTGGGCTGCCTTGCGCGGATCTGGCATGGGCATCTTTTAGTTTCTCCAGGAGCGCCATGACCCTCTCTTTCTGAAACTCCAGCTCGGTGTCCACATCCTCTTCATCATCCACTTCCAGGGTAATGTCTTTTACCGTTGTTTTTGAAGTTTTAAGCGCTACAAGGGCATTCAGGAGTTCTTTTACCGTCCCGGGAAAAGAAAGGATGATCTGCTTGATCTTCTCCTTCGATTCTTCCATCTTCCTGGCGATCTCTTTTTCTCCTTCCCGCGTCAGCAGCGACATACCCCCCATCTCTTTGATATAGTGCCGTATGGGATTGACCAGTTCCTCGCCGTAGGTGTCGTCAATTTCTTCGCCCAACACCTCGTCAACGCCGCTTCCTTCAATGGCGCTGATAGCGCCCTCACCTTCGATGTCGAACAATTCAATATCATCCAGCAGGTTCTCCGTCTTGTCGCTGCTCGAGATTAATACATAAAGCTCCTTGCTCTCCTGCTGCTCATCATAAGGAAACAACCTCCTCACTTTCTCAGGCATGGTCACCTCACTATAAAAAATTATTTTTTATAACTGTTAGAACCTGCCTCTTCTTTTCGAGTAATTCCATAATAGCCCCCTCATCTCCCCTTTTTTCTGCTTCTGACAGTTGTTCCGTGATCTTTTTGGACTCGCCTCTGATGAACTGTTTTTTAAGATGTTTGAAATAATCGATCAATACCCTTTCCGGTTCGTCGTCACCAAGCTCAGCCTCGTCAAATGCCGCGCTGAGAACAAACTCCTTCAGATTCTCCTTCTCAAGGATCTCGATAAAACTTTTCATCTCCAGCTGCTTCGTCTCGGTATAACTATCAAGCATCTTTACCAGTATCTCTTTTACGTCCTCATCCCGGACGTACTCCATCACCTCCTTTCCCTTAAAAAATTCCAGCAGATCGGGATTGTGTATAAAGGCGCTGACAACCTTTTTGCCGATGATGTTCACCGGATCAGTCCCTCCCTGCGGGGCTCCGATTTCCCTCTCCTGGTCATAACGGGTAAAAAAGGCCTCCTCAACGCCTGTCAACTCTGACAGCCTCTTAATATAGAGTCTTTTCTTCACGCCGTCGTTGATCATTTCTATATAGGGCATAACAGCCTTGATCAGCGACTGTTTTCCCTCGAGCGTCTTTATCCCCTCCTTTTTCATGTGGTAGTCAAAATAATAATCGAGTATCGGCTTCTTTGTCCTGACAACATCCCTCACCGCCTCAACGCCCTCCTTCCGGACTAAACTATCAGGGTCGTGCCCCCCGGGAAGCAGGACCATGGCGCCGTTAAGGTCCATCTCCGCGAACATCCCGATGAGCCTCAAGGCGCTTTTTATCCCGGCTTCGTCGCCGTCAAGCATGAGGCTGACATTATTTGTATAATTCCTCAACTTCGAGACCTGCTGCTCTGTCACCGAAGTACCGAGCGTGGCAACGATATTCCGGAAACCATGCCGATAGAGGGAGATAAAATCAAAATACCCTTCCACGATAAAGACCTCATTCTGCTCGGCAATATGCTTCCTCGTTTTATCGATTCCGAACAACGCTGTCCTTTTCGAAAAAACGGACGATTCCGGCGAATTTATATACTTGGGCACGCCATCTTTCTCGAGGGTCCTGCCGCCGAACCCGATAACCTTTTTATTCACATCCAGGATCGGGATTACCACCCGTCCCCTGAACATGTCGTAGAGGTCCCTGTCCTTCATCCTCACAATACCAGTGCCCAGATAGACATCGTTGGGTATGCCGGAACCCTTGAGAAAGGCCTTCAATCTGTTGCCCGAGGGGTCGCTGTAACCGATCCTGAACTCCTCTATCGTCTCTTCGTCGATGCCCCTCCTGTTCAGGTATTGGAGCGTTGCACTGGCATTCTTCAGGGCGTCGAAGTAATATTCAGACAGCCTCGCAAGGGCATCGAAATGGCTTGCCCTTCGGGGGTCGCCTCCGCTTCGCATCTCTACGCCGTATTCCTTCGCGAGGCTTTCAAGGGCCTCCTTGAAAGTCAGATTTTCATATTTCATCACGAAGTTGACCGCGTTCCCTCCCTCACGACAACCAAAGCAATAATATATTTGCTTCTCAGTACTTACAGTAAATGAAGGAGTTTTTTCTTTATGAAATGGACATAATCCCATGTAATCTTTACCAGCTTTCCTTAATTTTACATACTGTGAGACGACATCAAGGATATTGATTCTCGCCAGTAATTCTTCAAGTGTGCTTTTCATATCAGCTCTACTATCGTAACGCCTGCGTTTTTTTCATCACCATGCACCTTCGCGCTATACCCTGAGTCAGAGAGGTGGCTTCTTACGGCCTGCATCAGTCTGCCTGTTCCTATGCCATGGACGATCTTTACCGACGGCATACCCTGGACGACCGCCCGGTCGATAAAGGTGTCCAGTTCCCTTAAGGCCTCTTCGACCCTCATGCCCATTATGTTCAGTTGAGGGGCTTCTATCTTCTGGACATCTACGCTGATTGGATTTTTCTGGGGAGGTCTGCCTTCGGCGGCTATCTTATGGAGGTAGACCTTCTTTATCTTTGTCCTGACATTGCCTATCACTACCTCGCAGGATTCGCCTTCCCTGTCTTCATCGATGACATATCCGCTGCTTCCAAGGGTTTTGACTTTTACAAAGTCCCCTACGGCTATCTTTTCTTCTTCAGGAATCTCTTCCCTTAGAAATCTTTTTCTAAGGTTTTTCAATTTCCCCTTACTTCTTGTTATAGCTGCTCTTTCTTTTTTTGCAACCTCTTTTTTGATCTCTTCTATCCCGATCTCCATCTCCGAGAGCAGGTTCCGGCACTTTTCCTCTACTTTTTTCATGTACTCCTCTCTCTTGTCCTTCAACAGAGAGAGCCTCTTCCTGAATTCCTCTTTCAGATCCGTTAGCCTCTTTCTTTCCTCGACGATGTTCTTTCTTTCAGTCTCAAGCGAGCTAATAAGGCTGTTCAGCATGAATTCCTGTTTGCCCAGATATTCGTAGCTTTTCTCGATGATCTTTGAGGGGACATCGATGTTTTTCGCCACATGGATCGCATTGCTGTATCCGGCTTTCCCATAAAGCAGTTTATAGAGCGGCTTCGAGTTATCCATATCAAAGGCAGTGGCTACATTGATCGCAAAGTCACGCGTGTATCCATAGGCCTTCAAAAGATTAAGGTGGGTGGTCACGACCACCCTGCATCCCTTCTCCGTCAATGCATCTATGACGCCCATCGCTATGGCAGATGCCTCCTGCGGTTCCGTGGCCCCGCCGATCTCGTCGATGAGGACCAGCTCATTCCCGTCGGCATAGTTGTAAAGGTCTTTGATGGCATACATGTGCGCCGTAAAGCTGCTCAACTCCATGGCAATGTCCTGCTCGTCGCCGATGAGCGCAAAGATATTCGAAAATAAAGGGACCACAGGAGTGCCCGACGCCGGTATATAAAGGCCGCTCTTTGCCATAACCGACAAAAGCCCTATCGTCTTGAGGGCAGCCGTCTTCCCTCCTGCGTTCGGCCCGCTGATGATCATCACCTGCTTTTCGCTCCCCATCGTTATATCGACAGGTACGGTCTGGTTCCTTTTCGACATGACGATAAAAGGGTTCAGGGCGTTTTTGATGTCCATGCCGCCCATCTTTTCCGTCACCTCGGGCCGTGTACAGCCGTACTCGATGGAAAAAAGCGCGATCGAATGATAAAAATCCAATTCCTGTATCGCGGCAAGGTTTTCTTTCAGTTCTCCGGCAGATTCCCTGACAGACTCCGTAAGGCCTCTCAGTATCCTCTTCTCCTCTTCCCTTTCTTCCTCAATGAGTACATTGATGCTGTTGTTCATCTCCACACACTCAACAGGCTCGACAAAAGAGGTCTTCAGAGAATGGGAGTAGTCGTGCACTATCCCCTTTAAAACCTCATTGAAATTCGGCTTCAGGGGGATCACGTACCTGTTGTTCCGAAGGGATATATAGAAATCCTGTATAATCGGGCGCACATGTTCTTTCTCCATGATCTTCTCGAGGTGTTTCCGCATCCTTTCGCGGAGTACGAAGAGGTCTGCCCGTATCCTCGACAATTCGTAGGACGCGCTGTCTTCGATGTATCCCTCGACATTGATCGCCCTGGATATCTTCGTATGGAGCGCTGTCAGGCGCTTTATCCCTCCGAGGGCTTCCATTATAAAAGGTTTCTTGTTGTGTGTTCTCTTTAAAAAGGAAAGAATGTCATCGCAGGCCCTGATAAACCCTGCCGTTAAAAGTAGTTCCTGAGCCTCCAGGACAGAGTCTCTGATAAAGACCCTTTTTATGATATCCCCAATATCGGGGATCTCTGAAAAGGGCACCCTGCCGTCCCATTTGATCACCTCGAGGAGGGCATCGATCTTTTCCTGCCTTTCGGTTATCTCTGCACATGTTCTCAACGGCCTTATGCCGGCAATAGGATCTGTATTAAAAGGTGTTGAAGAATATTGGACAATAATATTAAGGAGTTTTAAAAAATCGAGGTATAGTAGAGTTTTGTCAACCATCGATGGCTTCGACTACCTACTGTGAAGATAGTCTTTTAAGCACCATGGCGCTAAGCACTTTTCCGTCAATCCTCCCTGGATGTTTTTCCATAAGGAACTTTATGACCTTCCCCATGTCTTTCTGGCCTTTCGCTTCAACCACATTGACAGCTTCATCTATTCCGGCCGCCATCTCCTCTTCAGTAAGCTGAGCAGGCAGGAACTCCTTGAGGATCTGCAGCTCCTTCTCTTCCTTTTCAACAAGGTCAAACCTTTGACCTTTTTTAAATCCTTCAATGGAATCAAAATGCTGTTTGATAGATGTCTTGACGATCGCGAAGAACTCGTCTTCCGTTAAGGCCCTGATCTTTTCTACTTCTTTATTTTTCATGGCAGCCAAGAGCATCCGCAGAACGGACACTCTTACGCTGTCTTTTTGTTTTAATGCCCCTTTAAGTCCTTCCTCTATTTTCGATCTGTGTTCCATCTCAATTATTAATAGAGGCCCTTGTCCATCGATCTTTTCATCTTCTTCAGGGCCCGTTTCTTGGCCGCCAGTATCTTCTTTTTTCTCTTGACGCTTGGTTTTTCGAAATGCTCTCTCTTTTTGATCTCAGAGAGTATCCCCGTCTTTTCACACTGCTTTTTAAACCTTTTTAAAGCGCTTTCAAAGGATTCGCCGTCTCTTACGATAACTGCTGTCATTCATTTTCCCCTCCCTCCTTATGCAAAACTCCGCCTTATTTACTTTAATTAAACCACTAATTTAAACCCAAACACCGCCCCTAAGTCAATAAATTTATCACATTACCGGGGCTCACGTCGCCCCCTCTTCGGGCAAAGCCCGCAGAAACTCCCCCTCTCGCGAGCCGCACTCGCTGGTATTTTACTCTCAGCTCTCCGCTGCTTTTCTCCCGGGGCTCCTGTCGATTCTCAAAAAAACCGGCAACCAGCTTTCAGCTAAAACAAAAAAGGCTTTACCGATGACTGAAGAGGCTGTCAGCACACAGCCGTCAGCTAAAAATAGACTTTATGTTGATCGTTGATTGCTGATGGCTGATAGCTGAACCGTCAACCGCGAAGCGTATTGCTTGCGCCTTTGTATTCGGCGACCATGACCCTTAGGCTGTTGACCCTGTTCTTCCAGCCTTTGAGATACTTTCCGAATACCCCGGGCCTCAGGGTGGCAAGCCTCACATACCTCTGTTCTCTCAGCTTCAGGTATGTATCCACATCCCCTCCTGATTGCCCGAGGATCTTCTTTGCCATAGCGGGGCTATTGACATAGGTGTCAAAATGTACCATGCAGAGCGGAAAGGGCAGGTCTTTTGCCCCTGATTTGTCCCATATCTTGCGATAGATCATCTCAACCTCCGCCTTAGTGATATTCCTTACATCACCCTTGTACCCGAGCTCCCGGGCCGTGGATTGCAGTATCCCGTATCTCGATGATTCTTTTCCCCCGTCCTCATGCACGTAGCTGCTGCCTTCCTTTGCGAGGACAAATTTGAGGCAGTCCTCGAATCTCTGGTTCTCATCTGCAGGCATTAAGCCGGATGCACCGGCCGTCTCTCTCCTGAAAGGGATCCCTTGCAGTGACTTCTCCTCTTTTCGTTCTAAGGACTTGCGCAGAAGTTCGTTGAAATGAAGATTGCCTGTCCTGTTCAACACCGTCAACCGTCCGCCACTCTCGACGGTACGCATTCTCTGCGATACGATGATGGAATTGACAAGGTCTAAATAGGACGCCATTAAATATTATTTTTGCAACATCTGTGCCAGTATTAGAATCACCTGTATTTTACAATGAATAGCGCTGATCGCCTGCACGATGAGCCGGGCAGGACGGTAAAAGTGTCGGTAAAATGACACATTGAAAAAGGTGAAATGTGAAAGGTGAAAGGTGAAATGATTAAAACCTTTCACATTTCACCTTTCACGTATTAGTCTGCGAAGGGATTTTTCAGGATGATCGTGTTTTCTCTTTCGGGGCCTGTTGATATGATGTCGATGTGCGCACCGGTCAGTTCTTCGATCCTCACGAGGTATTTCTTCGCGTTCGCGGGAAGGTCTTCATACTGTTTGACGCCTCGGATAGACTGGTTCCACCCGTCAAGCTGTTCATACTGGGGTTCGCATCGGTAGTAGTCCTGGATATCCATAGGCGGCTGGGAATAAAAACGTTTGCCGATCTTGTATGCAACGCAGACATTGATCTTTTCCAAGGTATCAAGGACATCGAGCTTCATCAGGGCCAACCCTGTGACGCCGTTCAGCTTCACTGCCCTCTTGACGATCACCGCGTCAAACCATCCGCATCTCCTGGGCCTCCCGGTCGTTGCGCCGTATTCATCGCCTATCTTTCGCATCAGTTCGCCTTCAGGGCCTGCCAATTCTGTCGGGAAGGGCCCCTCGCCTACCCTCGTCGTATAAGCCTTGGTGATCCCAACGATTCGGTCTATGCTTGTAGGAGGCAGCCCTGAACCGCAGGACATGTTCCCGGACATCGTATTCGATGATGTCACATAGGGGTACGTTCCGTGATCGATATCCAGGTATGTCCCCTGGGCGCCTTCAAAGAGTATGGCCTTCTTTCTGTCCAGGCACTTATGGAGGAACGAGACGCTGTCTACCGTATATTTCCGCAGCAGCTTTACGTACTGACTGTAATCCTTGATGACCTGCCTCGGCTTAAAGCCTTCATCCTTATAATATTTTTTTATGACGTAATTCTTGATCTCCAGGTTCTGTTTGACCTTCTCCGTAAAGACCTTCCTGTCAAGCATATCGATGACCCTGATCCCCAGCCTGCTGGATTTGTCTTCGTACGCTGGTCCTATCCCCCTTCCGGTTGTCCCGATCTTCTTTGTGCCTTTCGATTCCTTCAGGGCATCGAGCTTCTTGTGATAGGGCATGATGACATGGGCAAGGCCGCTTATGAGGAACTTCTTGTCGTCTTTGATGAACCCGAGCTTTTTGAGCTCCGTGATCTCCTGTTCGAGCACTACCGGGTCAAGCACCACGCCGTTCCCGATGACGCAGTATTTATTTTCACGGAGTATGCCTGATGGGATAAGATGGAGTATGACCTTTTGTCCGTTGGCTACAATAGTATGACCTGCGTTGGGACCGCCCTGGAACCGTACGATCACATCCGCGTAATCGCTCAGGTAATCAATGACCTTCCCTTTCCCCTCATCGCCCCACTGGAGTCCGACAACCCCTACATTTGCCATGTCTCATCTCCTCTGTTCTTTTGTACGCACCGAAAAACAACTTAATATACCCATCGATTAAAATCAAGAAGAATAGAGGAGCGGCTCATAGCTCATAGTTCATGGCTGATGGCAGAAGCAAACACAAAATTCTCAGCACCAATTTCTAAACAATGTCAAAATCCAAATATCAAATGTTCTAAACAAATGCACGCAGCCTACGTTTTGATATTTGAACATTTGAATTTGTTTAGTGCTTCGATATTAGGATTTAGAGTTTTGAAGTTGCTATGAGCTATCAGCTATGAGCCATGAGCTGGTCTTCAAACAAGCCTTTTCCTGAACCTCAGCGCGCTTATCGTCATCACTGCTGCACCAAGAATGAAGAGTGAAAGCATCTGGGGCCAGAGGATGGGTATTCCGTTCCCCTTCAGGAAAATGCCCCGTATGATGACGAGAAAATACCTGAGCGGGTTCAGATACGTTCCATACTGAACTGCGACGGGCATATTTTCTATCGGGAACATAAGGCCGGAGAGAAGGATGGCGGGCGCAAAAAAGAGGAACGTCCCCATCATGGCCTGCTGCTGCGTCTTCGATATGGTGGAGATAAAAAGACCGATGCCCAGCACCGACAGAAGATAGATTGCGGTGCAGAGCACAAGCAGCGGGAGCGAGCCCTGTATGGGAATAGAGAACCAGAAGACGCCGACGATGGTAACAAGGAACATATCGAAGAAGCCTATTATGGCAAAGGGTATCGTCTTGCCGAGTATCATCTCGGCCGGCTTAAGCGGCGTGACCATAAGCTGTTCCATTGTCCCGATCTCGCGTTCGCGCACAACGGCCATGGAGGTAAGGAGAAGGCAGATAAGCATGATCATGATGGCGATAACGCCCGGCACGTTGTAGTTCTTGCTCCTCAGGGCCGGGTTGTACCAGGCCCTGGCCCGTACATCAAGCCTTGCTGCCGATGCCCTCACATGCGGCCCGCCGAGGCTTTTCGCGTACCCGGTAATGATCGCGTTGGCATAGCTCATTGCAACGAGCGCAGTATTCGAGTCGGTCCCGTCGAACAGGACCTGTACCTCTGCCTGTTTTCCCTTTTTTATGTCTGCTGAAAAACCGCGGTCTATCTGGAGTACGGCAAGCACCTTTCCCCGATCGAGCAGATCCTGAACCTCTTCCGGCCTTTCAATGGAGCAAAAGACCTGGAAATATCCCGATGCCTCAAACCTCCTTGTAAGCTCCCGGCTCTCATAAGACCTGTCCAGGTCATATACCGCCAGGCTGACATTATTGACGTCCGTGGTGACGGCATAGCCGAAGATGATCAGTTGAAGGACGGGCGTCAAAAAGATGATCGGCCTCATCCTCTTGTCCCTGAAGATCTGATGGAACTCCTTTATCATCATCTGTTTTATCCGTTCAAACATCATTCGATCCTTTTTCGGAACCTTTTGTTTGCCAGCGCGAAGGTGATAACGCCGTAGATCGCGAGGGCCGCCGTCTCGAAGATGAGCAGCTTCAGGGTGCCTCCCTTAAGGTAAACCGACTTCAGCATGGTGACAAAATACCTTGCCGGGACGATGTGCGTGATAAGCTGGAGCGGTGCGGGCATATTCGGTATGGAGAACATGAAGCCGGAGAGCAAAAGCGCAGGCAAATAAGAAGTGATCAGAGAGACCTGGCTCGCCAGAAGCTGCGACTTTGCCGATGCCGATATAAACACACCGAGGCCAAGGCCCCCAAAGAGGAACAGGCTCGAAAACATCATGAGCAGGAGGGGGCTGCCCTTAAGGGGGACATCGAAGAGGTAAATGCCGATGAGCGCTGCCATTAAAACATCGATGAAGCCGATCACAAAATAGGCGGAGAGCTTCCCGATTATCAATTCAGGCGGCTTCACCGGCGTCGATATGAGCTGTTCCATGGTGCCCCTTTCCCATTCCCTCGAAATAGTGAGGGAGCTGAGCAGGGCGGCGATGATCGCCATGATCACCGCTATGAGGCCCGGCACGATGAAATTCCTCGATTTCAGTTCCGGGTTATACCAGATACGTACGCGCGGGTCTATAGCAGGGACCGCGAGGGACTTGCCGACCCTCCGGGAATACTGATCCGAGATCGCGGCAATATACCCCAGAGCGATCGTTGCCGTATTCGAGTCGCTCCCGTCAACTGCAACCTGGATCGGGGCATCGCTTCCTGTTGCCACATTCTTAGAAAAATCTTCAGGTATGGATATGGCCACCCTCGCCTTGCCCGCGTCGATATATTTGTCGATATCGGCCTGATCGTCTGCATAGGCTACGATCGTAAAATAATGCGACTCCCTGAACTGCGCGACGAGATCACGGCTCATGCTGCTTTTATCCCGGTCATAAATAACCGTCGGCAGGTTATCCACGTCGAGCGTGATCGCATACCCGAAGATAAAAAGGAGCATAACGGGCATGAGAAACGCCATGGCAAGGCTGTAAGGGTCGCGGATGATCTGAATGCTCTCTTTTTTCGCGATGGCCTTGATCCGCACGAGCTTCATGCAAGGTCCCCTGCCGCTCCTTGGCCCATCACGCCTCCTCGATCAACGTCACGAAGACGTCTTCCAGCGAAGGGGCTATCTTCCCGATGCTGTTCACCTCAATGCGGGCCTCCCCAAGGATGTCTCTGATAAGGGGTATTCCCTTGTCCCCGTCTTCAAGCGTTGCATGGAGCGAACTCCCGAAGATCGCCGTCTCGATATCATGCGCACGCAGGACATCCATTGCTTCGATAATCCTGTCCGCCTCTATTTCGAGGACATCGCGCTTCATGTAATCGGCCTTTAACTCAGCGGGAGCGCCCTGTGCGATAAGGCGCCCCCTGTATATGAGGCCAAGCCTGTCGCAGTACTCCGCCTCGTCCATATAATGCGTCGTAACAAAGGTAGTTGTGCCGGCCATTGACATCCCGTAGATCAGGTCCCAGAAATTCCTCCTCGATACAGGATCAACGCCGGATGTAGGCTCGTCGAGAAAGATGATCGGGGGTTCATGGAGGATCGCGCACCCGAGGGCAAGCCTCTGTTTGACGCCGCCCGGCAGTGTCCTTGTAAGGTCTGTCCTCCTTAGCCCCAGCTCCGCCATCTTCAGCACCCATTCCTTGCGGTCACGCTTTTTTTCAACAGGCACGCCATAGATCCCGCTGAAAAAATCGATATTCTCCTCAACGGTAAGATCATCGTAGAGGGAAAATCTCTGAGACATGTAGCCGATCGTCTTTTTGATCTCCTCCGACTGCTTTATGATGTCGTAGCCGCCGACCGATCCTTTGCCGCTGCTCGGCATGAGGAGGCCGCAGAGCATCTTTATCGTCGTTGATTTCCCTGCGCCGTTCGGGCCGAGGAAGCCGAATATCTCGCCTTTTTTCACGCTGAGGTTTACATGGTCCACCGCGACGAAGTCTCCGAAGGTGCGCGTCAGTTCTTCAATGTGAACCGCGATGCTCATAACTCCGAACTCCGGACTATATGAATAAAGACATCCTCGAGGGAGGGCAGGACCTGCCTGTGATCAATCACCGCTATCCCCTTCTCTTTCAATTGTTCAATGATCCTATCCGTCAATCCCACTTCTGCAAGGGCAACGTGGAATCTGTTTCCATAGACGCTCACGTCTTTTACACCGGCCATTCCCTTTGCCGCCTCTGCCGCCTTCCTCGCATCGGGCGCCCAAATCTCCACCATCGAAAGGGGAATGGACTTCCTGACCTTTGCCGGGGTGTCTGTCGTGATCAGCCTTCCTTTATGGATAAGCCCGATCCTCGTGCATCGCTCTGCCTCATCGAGGTACGCCGTTGAGACAAAGATCGTCACCTGCTCTTTCAGCAAGTCATAGAGTATCCTCCAGAAGTCCCTCCGCGACACAGGGTCAACACCATTCGTCGGTTCGTCGAGAAAGAGCACTTCGGGCGTATGGATAAGCGCGCAGGCAAGCCCGAGCTTCTGCTTCATGCCGCCTGAAAGTTTTCCTGCGAGGCGTCCCTTGAAGGGCGTGAGGTTGCTGAATCCGAGGAGCCTTTCGATCCGGGCAGGCCTTTCCTTTTTCGAAACCTCATACAGGTCGGCATAAAAGATGATATTCTCCATGACCGTGAGGTCTTCGTAAAGCCCGAACCGCTGGGACATATACCCTATCTTCTCCTTGATCCGTTCCCCTTCGTGCAGTATCGAACTGCCTGCGATCCATGCCTCTCCCGAATCGGGGGACATGATGGCGGCAAGGAGCCGCATGATCGTTGTCTTCCCTGCGCCGTCGGGCCCTACAAGTCCGAAAAGCTCCCCCCGCCGGACCTCGAGGTGGAGATCATCGACGGCGATATTGTCGCCGAAAGATTTCGTAAGGCCTGTTATTGTTATGACACCGGCGTCGGGCATCAGGGCCTTTTCACGTCTATCCGTACATCCGCCGGCATGCCGGGCTTCAGGTCCCAGTTATCGTTCCTCACGCTCACCTTCACGCCGAAGACAAGTTTGACCCTCTCTTCCTGCGTCTGCACCGTCTTCGGTGTGAACTCCGCTTCTGACGAAATATACGAAACCTCCCCCTCGTACGTTTTGCCCTTGAAAGTATCGGTCGTTACCTGTGCCTTCTGGGCCGGCTTGACAAGCCCCAGCCTGTCTTCTTTCACATAGACCTTGATCCAGGGGTTATCGAGGTCACCCAGCGTAAAAACAGGCGTCCCCTGGGCTACAGTCTCGCCAAGCTCCACGTTCTTCCGCAGGATTATTCCCGCGAAGGGTGCATACAGGACAGTATCCTTAAGTTTCTCCTCCGAGGTCACAAGGGCTGCCTTCAATTGCGCCACCCGATGTTCGGCCATTTTTATGTCCTCCTTTCTCGGCCCTTCCCTTGCGAGGCTCAGTGCCTCCCTGGCGTTTTTCAGGAGCGCTATGCGGTTGTCGTAAGAGCCCTTCGCCGCGTCATACTGGGCAGCGGATATGGCGCCGTTCTTATAGAGGACCTCTGCGCGCTCATAATCCTTCCTGATCCTTAGCAATTCCGCCTCCTGGGCGTTCACATTTGCCTCTGCCTGCCCTATCTCCTGCTTACGTGAACCGGCCTTCAATTCCGAGAGCTTTGTCTCCGCCTCCTGCAGGGCAGCCCTGTTCTGCTTTACAATGCTCTCCGGTTCTGCGCTGTCGATCTTTGCCAGCAGGTCTCCCTTTTTCACCCTGTGCCCTTCATCTACGAGACGTTCCATGAGCCTCCCCGGTATCTTGAAGCCTATGTTGGCTTCTGTAACCTCGACGTTGCCGGAGAGCGTCATCACGTTGTCGTCCTTTTTATTCCTGAGATAATTGACGACTACCACCGCGGCTATCACCACGGCCAGGATTCCAATGATAAGAAATATTCTCTTTTTCATTACAGATCTCCTCTGCCTTCCCCTGTTGCCTTTCTCATCAGCGCCAAAGCTACCTCTTTATCGTACAGCGCCTGGCAAAAATCCGTTTCTGCCCTCAGGAGGGCCGTCTGGGCATCGATGACATCCGTGCTTGTGCCCGCACCGGTATCATATTTGAGAAGTTCGACCCGGAGAGACTCCTTCGCGCTTGCAATGGCCTTTTCGGTGACCTCGATCCTCTCCTCCGCGTTCGCAATACCCAGATAAGCGTCCCGCACCTCCCTGGTGATGGCGATCTTCAAAAAACGCTCCTCCTCTTTAACCTTCTCCAGCTCGTTCCTCTCTTTATCGATCTCCGACCGGATAAGCCCCCCGTCAAAAACCGGCAGTATCATCTTCAGCCCGAAGCTCCAGTTCTCTTTAAAGGCGAGGCTGTCCCCGGATTTTCCGCTGTACTCCCCTGCTGCGTAGATATCGGGCAATCGCTTGCCCCAGGCGATCTTTACCTTTTCCTCGGAGATCTTTTTCTTCTTCGTGACCGCGGTATATTCGGGCCTCTGCAAAAAGGCCTTTTGTATGCTTTCATCAAGCGCCGGGGCCGCAACGGCCTCTTTTCGCTGAGGCTCAGGCTCTATCCTGATGTTGGACGACATATCGTCAATGCCCATAAGTGTTTTAAGGAGCTCATAGGTGCTTTCCAGGTTGTTCTTCACAAACAGCCTTCTCTCCTGCGCATGCGACAGTTCAACGTCGGTCTTCAAAAGATCGAGCTTCGGCACAGTCCCCGTCTTAAAATAGATCCCGACATTCCGTTTATGCGCCTCGAGCTGCTTCACCGTTGCATCGTTTGCCTGGAGCAATTTTTCGAGCTGTGAGATCTTATAAAAGACGCTTGTGAGGTTATAGACAAGCTCCTGCCTGGTCGTCGAATAATTATCCTGTGCAACGGATCTCTTCATCTCTGCAACCTGCACGCCCCGGACAAGCCTGCCGCCTTTGAAGATGGGAAACCTGAAATATCCGCCTACGTCATAGATGTTCCTCTCGAAGTCGGGAAAATCTGTCCCCGGGCCAATGGGCGGGTTTATCACTATCGGCGTCAGCGGCGCGGCATAACGATATCTGGTAGCGCCGCTGCCGAAGTCGATCCTGGGCATCCTCTCTGCCTTTGCCGTGTCAATGCTGTAAGTTTCAGAAACGATGTCCTTATCGGAGATACGAAGCCTCGGATTGTTCTTTACGGCATAATCGATAATATCCGCAAGGGTGTATCTTTCCGTTTGGCCTGGGTTGCCTGCCCGTGCAGCAGGAGAGATCAGAACACATCCGAGGATAATGAAAATTATGAGAACAGCGTTGGGCCTGATGTGCAATTTCATGTTCATTCTCCTCTTTCACCCTTGCAGGCCCCTGATGGCGTGCAAGGAGAAAAGCGTTATATGTTCTGCGATCGCCGCTATCTCTTCCTCCTTGAAGGAGGCCTTTCCGAAAAGCCTTTTCAGTACCGGCCGCGCATAGAGGAAAAAGAGGAACTGGCCGACGATGCTCATACAGCAATACCTCACCGTTTCATCGTCTGGGCCTTTTCCTGCAAGCTGCCTGACGATACCGAAAAGCCGCGTAAAGGCCGGGCGCATCGTCTCCTTCACGAGGACGTCCAGCGCCTTCGTCGGCTGTACGTATTCTTTGGCTACAAGCTTCGCGAACCGGGAGGCCTTGCCTTCCTCAAGGACGCGGAACACGAAGGAATGAATGAACGACCTCAGCCTTTCTTCCGGCTGCTCCGATTCCCGCATATCGGGGTATACAGGATATTTTTTAAAAGAAATCTCCCTGCAGTACCGCAGGGTAGCCAGGTACAGGTTCTCTTTGTTGCGAAAATGGTAATTGATCGCGGCGATATTGACGCCGGCCTTCCCGCATATCTCGCGGACAGTGGCGTTCTGAAAGCCGTGCGCGACAAAGACCTCGCCGGCAGCCTCCATTATCCTCTCTTTTGTGCCCTGCGTTGCGTAATTATGTCCGCGTATTGCCATACCTATCTCATATCATACCATTGTTTTAATCATTTGTTTAATACAACTGTTTTAATTTGTCAAGAAGATTTTATGACACGAAGCACCAAACAATATCAGACCCTCTCCCGCAAGGGGAGCGGGAACAATGATACTGCTGTGCCATCCGGTTTGTTTTAACGTTGAACGTTGAACATAGAACGTTGAACAGTTTTTTTCTTTCCCCTTACGCCTCACGCCTTACGACTTACGGACCTTTTGCTGTCAGCTAAACAGTCCCGGCGTGTCCGGTTTGCCTTTCATGTCGATGTTGAGATGGGCGAACGCCTTTTCCGACGCCTTCCTCCCCTGCGAGGTGCGCGTGACAAAGCCTATCTTCAGCAGGTAGGGCTCAACGACCTCTATGAGGACATCCGATTCAAGCTGCAGCGTTGCGGCCAGCGCCTCGATGCCCACAGGCCCGCCTTTGTAGTTAAGGATGATCGTCTGGAGCAGCCTTCTGTCGACCTCTCCAAGCCCGCATTCGTCGATGCCTTCAAGGTTAAGGGCCTCGACAGCCACATCGTGCGTAATAATCCCTTTTGCCCTCACCTGGGCATAATCACGGACGCGTTTGAGCAGGCGGTTCGCAACCCTTGGGGTGCCCCTGGCGCGTTGTGCCATTTCGTATGCCCCGCCTTCCTCAACATCCACTTCGAGGATCGCCGCCGAGCGCCGTATGATCTTCACCAGGTCTCCTTCGTTGTAGAAGTCAAGGTCCCTCACTATGCCGAAACGTTCCCGGAGCGGCGAGGAAAGCAGTCCCGCCCGTGTCGTGGCGCCGATGAGGGTGAACTGTTCCAGCCTGAACCGGTGGGTCCGCGCATGGACGCCTTTATCGAAGATGAAATCAACGGCAAAATCCTCCATAGCAGGATACAGGAACTCCTCGACGATCTTCGGTATCCGGTGTATCTCGTCGATGAAAAAGATATCGCCCCGCTCCATGTTGGTCAAAAGGCCCATCAGGTCGCCGCCCTTTTCAAGCGCCGGCCCTGAGGATGTAATGATCCGCGCCCCCATCTCATTGGCAATGATGTGGGCGAGGGTCGTCTTCCCGAGGCCGGGAGGTCCGTTCAAAAGGATGTGCTCCAGCGGTTCGCCTCTTTGCAGCGCCGCCTCGATGGCTATTTTAAGGGTCTCGACGATCTTGTCCTGCCCGATATACTCGTCAAGCCTTTTCGGACGAAGCGTCACGGCCTGCTCGCCGTCGAGTACGCTCTCTTTTTTCAGTATCTCAGATAAGTTTTCCTCTTCGTGGATCATACCTTCTGCCCTCTGTACACCTCTTCAAAGAGCTCCTCGGCGGAGTTGATCTGCGGATTCCTCTTGAGCGCCTCTTCTATCAACTGCCTTGCCTCTAAAAACTTATGCCCCAGTTGTGTTACCAGTACGTTCTCCACCTCTTTCCTGAAATCCTCCATGATCCTCACGGGCACGTGGACTTCACGCATCAGGGCATATTTGGCAACCTTCCCCTTCAGCGTTGCGACGATCTTCTCTGCCTTCCTCTCTCCGATCCCCTTCAGTTGCTTCAGAGCCTTTATATCGCGATCTTCAATGTCCCGCGCTATCTCCCGGACCGGCTTGGTCAGCGCCTTCACCGCGGCCATCGGCCCTATGTCCTCGACAGATATGAAGCGCTCGAAGAACTCCCTGTCGAGCTCGCTCCCGAAGCCGACAAGAACAGGCTTGGGCTGCCGCTCCGTCTGGTGATAGGAGATATAGAGGCTCAGCTCATCGTCGGGCTTCTTTGTCTTCCGTATCTCATTCATAACGTAAGACGGGATCATCACATCGTAGCCGATACCTCCTACCAGCAATGTAACGCGCTCGTCATAGATGTTCTTCAGTATCCCCTCAAGATAGGATATCATCTTTTCACCCCCGCCGTGTTCCTGTAAAATGCCGCAAGCGCAACCGCAAGCGCATCGGCTGCGTGAAAGGAGCGGATATCGTCAACTTCCAGCAATGCCTGCACTGCCTTTTTTACCTGGGCCTTCCCGGCGCTGCCGTATCCTACAAGCGAATTCTTTATCTCTTTCGGCGTTATCTCCACCACCTCTATATTATTCTGTTGCACGGTAAGATAAAGAACGCCAAGCACCCCTCCCAGTAATATACCAGCTTTCGGATACCTCACCAATGAAAATATATTTTCTATGGCAACAAAATCCGGTTTTATCTTTTTTACAAGGTTGCCCATGTCTGTATGGATCTGGAAAAGCCTTCTGGGCACAGCCTCTCCGGGCGGTGTTTTTATATACCCGCAGACAAGAAGCGACTTTTTCTTCCCGCTGAACCTGACCGCACCAAACCCCGTATGTGCAAGCCCCGGATCTATGCCAAGAATAACCATTCTGCGTCCTAAAGCTCATAATAACAGTGATATGCCGTTTTGTAAATGAATAAGTAGATAGCTCATGGCAGAGGCAATAACCCTGCATGCGGCAAACAGTATGTACGAATATGTTTTACTGCCTGTTCTCTGCTGTGTATTAAGTTTCATCTTTGCCATGAGCCATGAGCTATGAGCCATGAGCTAAGAGCCATGAGCTGGTTTAATTGCTTGTTTGCGGGGAAAAGCATGCTATGCTACAATATCTGATCACGGGTTTCATATGCGTATAGCGATTATCCATACTGTCGGTTCGCCTTGCCGCTGCGCGGAGTATATCGCAGGAGGGCTGAAAACCCTCGGTCATGAGCCTGTGATTTTAAATGCCGATGGCATCGAAGCCCGCGCCCGCGAGATCTCGCAGACATGCGGCCTCGTCATCGACCACACCGATACGTTCAGGGGGCGGGGGCTTTTCCGTTCCTATGTGCGCCTCATCCTCGAAACACATGGCGTACCGCTTGCAGGCTCAGGCTCAAAGGCGTGCCTCCTTGCCGACCACAAAACACTTGCAAAGACACGGCTTTCCGGGTCAGGCATCCCCACACCACCGGGCATTACGGTTGCCTCCCTGGATTTTACCATCCCTGAATGGCTGCAGCCCCCGTTTATCGTGAAACCCGCATTTGAACATATGAGCCGCGGCCTCTGCCGCGCAATGACAGAAAAAGACCTGAAGCATACGGTGGCCAGGCTGCTTCATGACCTTTCCCAGCCTGTCATGATAGAGATGTATATACCGGGAAGGGAGCTTGCCGTTTCTGTCCTGGATGGCAGCGACGGACTGGAGGTCCTGCCTCCTCTTGAATGGCTGCCCGGCACAACGGGGTCGATCCTTACAGAGCCATTCAAGCTTAAAGAGCGGGTTGGCGAGCTAAACGATGCTGCCAAAGCTGAATTGCCCCCTGATCTCCACAGCGAGCTCGCAGGCCTTGCCAGGCTTGCCTTCAGGACGCTCGGCCTCCGGGATTATGCCCGTTTCGATGTAAGGCTTTCGCCGGGAGGGACCTTCTATTTCCTGGAGGCAAATATCACTCCAAGCCTTGAACCGCTTGAGGCGCTGGCGCTTTCAGCGCAGTGGTCAGGGATCGACTACCCGGGGCTTCTTGACCGGATACTCACGGCGGCGTTGAAACGCTGCAAAGACAGCAGCGCAGCGGGACGGCAGACAACAACGGTCCGGCTTTCGACAGGCCCCGTGACGCTTGAAACACCGGAAGGCGTTCACGCACCCACCGCCTCCAGCGCCCAGCTTGCAAACCACATTGACATCAGGCCGGGCGACTGCGTCCTTGACCTCGGCTGCGGGTCAGGCGTCATCTCGATAGCAGCGGCAAAGCTCGGGGCAAGACTGGTTATGGCCACAGACCTGAACCCTGACGCCCTTGACGCCACAAGAGCCAATGCGTCAAAAAACAGCGTGCAGGAAAAGGTCGTCACTATTGCCTCCTCGTGGTACGATGGCCTTGAAGAGCACATACTGAGGATGCACGGAATCCGGCAATTTGACGTCATTATCGCAACGCCCCCACAGACACCGGGGCCGAAGATGTTCGGCCCGAAATACGGCGGGCCTCACGGGATCGACAAATTCATGGCGATCATAGAAGGCATCACTCCATTCCTGGAACCAAAGAGCGGCAGATTGTGGCTTCTCGCGATAACCCTCGCCGATACGGCAACATTGCTTTCGCAGCTTCGTCAAAAATTTCTTGATGTCTCGATAGTAAATGAGACGGAGCGCGTCTTTACCTGCGACGAATACAATGCATTGGAACCAGGGCTCTTCGCTTATCTCTCCATGCTCCGCGATGCCGGCATCGCCGATTTCAGGGATCTCGGGAATGTCACCTGCACATTCCGCAACCTCCTTATCCGGGCAAGCGGATTACGTTCCCTATGAAACGCGTTATTATCAACGCAGACGATCTTGGAGCCGACGTGCCGCGCAATGAAGGCATCCTGGAAGCTGTCCGCGCCGGAACGGTAACAAGCGTCAGCATCCTCGCCAATGGTCCTGCGCTTGAGGACGCGCTTCAACGTATCCGCTCGCTTGATCATTCAAAGGTCTCCTTCGGCATCCATTGCAACCTGTCTGAGGGAAGACCGCTTTCGGCCGGCCTCCGCGTCCTCGCGGGCACGGACGGATGTTTTCTGAAGAAGGCCGCCGCCCATCAATTACTTATCAACGGAGGCGGCGCAGCCTTTGAAGAAGAGATTGCCCGGGAGCTGGATATGCAGATAGAGGCGTTGAAAGGTGCAGGCCTTAACCTCACCCACATAGACGGCCATCATCACGTCCACGTCTTCCCCGCCGCGATAAAAGCGGTATGCGCGGCCGCCCGGCGGCACAACATCCCCTGGATGCGCATCCCCGATGAACCCGGGCCGGCTTTCAGCGAATACGACATCCCCGACAGCCTCATTGAAGAATCAAAGATCTTCAGCAGTCTTGCCGGCTATGCGCGCTTTTACGTCGAAGATGCAGGGTTAAAAGCTGCCGACCATTTCCGCGGCCTCTACCTCAAAGGAAGGGCCTCGCTGCCGCGCATGCAAAAGATCCTCGAAGGACTTAAGCCGGGGTTGACAGAGATCATGGTACACCCCGGTCGTGTATCTGCCGGTCATCCCAAGGGAAGATCATTCTCGTCGTTCTCGACAATGGACAGGGAAAAGGAGCTGCATGTCCTCCTGAGCGAAGAATTTCGTCTCACTTTATCGAGAATCGATGTTATACTTATCCCGTTTCCGGAGATAAAAGGTTGAAAAAAGGATCCCGCGTACTCATTCTCTCCCCTACTGTATCCCCTTCCATAACGGGGAATGCCACGACAACAGAACGCTGGCGGCAATCCCTGGTGAAGAATGGATATATTGTGCAGGTATCAGCCACCCGCAACCTCAACGTTGCAGGTCTTCTGTGCCACATAGAACGCTTCAAGCCGGATATTATCCATGTTTATCACGCTTTCCATTCCGGGGTCTTACTGTTGGACCCACACGTAGCGCGCGCCTGCGACGGCTCGTCGATTGTGGTCTCCCTGCCCGGGACAGACGCGGACCTTGAAAGCGCAACGCAGGCAAAACGGGACATTATAATGAAAGTATGCCGGAGCGCTCACGCTATTGGCGCCCAAAGCATTGTTATCATCGACCATCTGAAAAACAACCTTTCAAATCTCGGTAGCCGCATCTTCTATATACCCAAGGCGCCTTCTTGGCCGGGCAATGATATCTTTGACCTCCGCGGTCATGGTAGATGCGCTCCCGGGGACGTCCTTTTCTTCCTGCCCGCAGGGATACGCCCGGTCAAGGGAAACCTCGAATGCCTCACAGCGTTTAAAACGGTACATCATGCCAACCCGGCAGCGAAGATCGTCTTTTCAGGTCAGGTGCTCGACGCTGATTACGGCAGGCTTTTCGAACAGGAGGTCGGCGACAGCAGCTCATTCGTTCGCTGGATCGAGGCTATATCGCCTGCGGCGATGCGTTCTGCCTATGAGGGGGCAGACGTCGTCCTCAACTGTTCTTTTTCTGAAGGATTATCGAATGTTCTCCTTGAGGCAATCTCAGCGGGAAAGCCTCTGCTCGCGTCGGATATTCCCAGCACCAGGCAGCTCATTCATGACAACAACGGCGCCGCACCCTGCGGCCTCCTCTACGACCCCCATAACCCTGACGATTTTTGCAGGCAGGCGTTGAAGCTCATCGACAACGAACCTCTCAGGAGGTCCATGGCAGAGGCTGCAAGGAACAAGGCGCTCACATTGCCGACACCTGAAGACGAAGTCAACGCCCTCATCAAGGTCTATAATGCAGCATGGAGCCAAGAGCAAAACACCCGTAAGTCGTGAGGCGTAAGGCGTGAGGGGATTACGACCGTATAGCAAATCGTATTGTGCTAACTATTTATCCGGGTTGAATGAGATTGCAGCGCTTCGATCGCAATGACAAAACACTCTTCCTGCGCATTGTACAGGTTTTATCGCCTTACGCCTTACGCCTTACGCCTTACGCCTCACGGGTTTGTCGGGTTTTCCGCTGCTTGTCATTTCGGTCATCTTCTGTTATAGTCACTGAATGCCGCTTGCCTTTGATTCACTCAGCCACGGCGAGGTAGCCTTCGGCTTCTTCAATATCGAGACCGATATGCTCCTTCTTGAAGATCATTTCTTCTTTGCCGGCGATTTCTGCCAGGGCATCGTTGATATTTCCGCCGGTTTGCCTGACGAAAAAACAGTATCCCTTGACGGGTATATCCTGGAACACAAGGTCATAGGCAACCTCATGGGCGCCATAGCGGGGGTTGAGCTGTGGGGGTTCATCGGCGATATTTACAACAAATTTCCTTTTCCCCACAGGCCTGAAGGCTTCAAACAAAATCCTGAAGGCTTCAAAACACGGGATGTTGTCGAAACAGTGATCCGGCGATACTCTGGCCCGTTGACCATACCGATGTCCGTTAATGCATCATCAAGCGTTGCAGAGATCGGGGGATACCGTTTCAGCGATCAGCAATTCCATAAACTTCTCGGCTATATCTGGGCAGGCGGCTACCCCCGTTGGAAAGACGAGGTGCGCCCCTTTTATGTTATGGAGATGAAAGCGAAGATCGAATCCTCCTCCCACCCTGCATTTCAAGGCTTCAAACTGACATAAACTATAGAAATCTTTATCTCACGCCCGCTTACGCTCGAGCCCGCAGAGACCGCAGAGAAGTCTTTATTCTTTCCTGTCTGATTGTGAGAGGGATCGGCACGATCAGACATTGAATTTCCCATGGATCAGGAAGTCTCCGATCCATGGGAAAAAGTAAAAAAACCTCTGTGTGCTCTGCGTACTCTGCGAGAGGCGCTTTAAAATGGAAATGTCACGGCACTGATGGTCATCTTATAGGGTGAAAAATCATGGATCACTGGACTGTGCCGTTGATCAGACGGCGCGCTTCCGGCAGCGCGCTTAGCGCACCCTCACCGGTGGCGATGAATTCGATACTCTCACCTCTGGCCACCTCAAAATATTTGGGGCAAAGGATCGATTTAACGTTCAGGTATTCCTTTCTGCCAAATAACGTAAAATTATAATATTTCATCCTCTCTTTATGGATGTAAAGCTCACACTTGTTCCTGTAAGCTATGTCAGCCAGCTTCATCATGTCGATAACGACCCCCGCCTTGTCCTCCACCGCCAGCAACATCTCCAGGAAGCCGTATTTCTCAAGGGACTCCCTCTCTGTCCGCCAGATAGAACCGTATCTTTCGACCCATTCCATCGCCGCCGTCTCTTCACCGATGTCGTGGCCTTCCCGCTCTGATTCGATCCATTTATATTTCATGATCTCTTCGTTCTGCTGCGCGACGTCTTCGGTCTGTTTTCGCTTCAGATAATCATCCTCGTAATCGACAAGAAAATCCACGATGGCTTCCTCAAGCGAGACCTCCCTGCCCTCTTTTTGAGAAA
Organism: Deltaproteobacteria bacterium UBA6106; assembly: GCA_002428485.1. Taxonomy (GTDB): domain Bacteria; phylum Desulfobacterota; class Syntrophorhabdia; order Syntrophorhabdales; family Syntrophorhabdaceae; genus UBA5609. The sequence continues at coordinate 3,797 of DIWM01000041.1, read as the reverse complement.
GGTAATACTTATGATCCTCAATTGCCCGGAGCTCTGAAGGGATGAGGTCTATCGCGTTGCGAGGCATTGACTTTCTGTACATCTCTGTCTCTTCTCCCCAAACGTTATAAACTCTTTTTCCCTCTCGCGCAAGTGGGAATTCCGATTGATTTTGTTCCGTATCGCAGGTATATTGTTGGCATGGATGATCTGCATTTCATGGCAATGTGTCTGAGAGAAGCCGAGAGGGCATTTACCGAGGAGGAGGTTCCCGTAGGCGCCGTTATTGTATCTCCGCAGAAAAAGGTTATAGCGAGGGCACACAACCTGACGATCCGCTCCAACAGGCCTACCTCGCACGCGGAGATACTGGCCATCCAAATGGCGGCTGACATGCTGAACAATTACCGCCTCACGGATTGCACCCTCTACGTTTCAATGGAGCCCTGCGTAATGTGCGCCGGCGCGATCATTGAAGCACGGCTCAGGCGCGTTGTCTTCGGGTGCTACGATGAGAAGCGGGGCGCCCTCGGTTCTGTCATAGACGTGAACGCGCTTCCGCTCAACCATAAGCTGGAAGTGCAGGGCGGTGTTATGCAGGAGCAATGCCAGGCCATCCTGCAAAGATTTTTTCAATCGAAACGAGATGGAGAGGTACCGAAGCGGTCATAACGGGGCCGACTCGAAATCGGCTGTACGTCTAATAAGCGTACCGTGGGTTCGAATCCCACCCTCTCCGCCATTCATACCGCGTCCTTATTGAGTCTCCGGGTCATAAAACTGTTAGGTGATTATATAGGTAAGGCAAGGCCGGACATGTTTATTGAGGGGTTAAGTTACAATTTGTCAAATGTCAAGGGCTGACCCCAATTGGTCATGTGGTCAAATCACGATTTCCCACCTATATACCCTCGATAACTTTAGCCTAACCTCAGGACTTTTTTGCCCAATTATCTCAGAATGGGATACATTACTTTTTGAAGGGCGATGTTCGACTTGCTGAGGAATAGACCGAACATCCACCGCCACCATACTAATCACACCGTTCGCTTCAGGGTTATTAGCTCTACTGCGTGTTTCGGTTGGCGTCGAATACTTTTCCCAATCAACGGACATCCCACCTTGAATATCCCGAAATACACTTAGATTTAACTTACCTTCTGGGTAATAGCTCCTGTGAATTCTATAATATAGCCTGTCGGGGTCAGGGATATCTTCAATATTCATATACGTGAGATAAAACTTCTCTATCTGATATTTTCCAGCCACATTATAAGGCCTACATTAGGGTGAGGTAGCTTCATATTTATACGTCCCTTAACAACTTCCCCTGATACATTATCTCCATAGAACTCCGCATACTCGCTATCAGCAGGAATATTCAGAAGCAACTCAAACGAATCTTCCTTCCAATGAATGTCTATGCTGGAATCAGGTCCGGGGAGTATTCTCGGCATAGGCAACCTAATATTGTATGATTCATAAACCTTCTGCACAAATGATAATAAAAACGTTTTCGCCGTTTCAACTGTTTCTTCCTTGTAACCAAGGCTTCCTTCATCATCCCAGTTCACTGACAGACTTTTTATATGTTCTGCTGATGAGCACAAGATAATAAATTGTTCCATATATTCATCAGGGATACCCGAGGATCTTCCAAATGCTAGTTTAAGCAGCTCTCTTTCTAATAAACCGTACTGTCCGATTGTAACCCAATTATGTAATATACTCGTTAATTCAGATCCCTTAGACCACTTCGCAGGAAAAGCTGCGCCCCAAGGGTCGGCTTTGACTTTTTCTTTATAGTATGAAGTCGTATATACTGGGGACTTTTCTTTAATTGATCTAATAATCATTTTCCTTCACTAATCTTCAAAATATTCAACAACCAATAAGGGGGTATCCTTAAGAATCTCTGATAACTCAACGCCTTTCTTCAAAGCATCGTCTATTCCCTTTCTCAGTTTTTCCAAGTCACGAGTATCCAGAGCAAAATATGAACTCTTATGAGTACCGCTCTCGACATATTCAATTTTTAGAGTGTGGAGAATTATGCACCTACGCAAATCATGACCTAGGACGACAGGCCTGATATCAGTTACAATAGACGTCGAGGTAAGCACCCGGTCTCGATCTATCGCTGCCCCGATGATCTTACCAATTTCAGTTAAAACAGTAACATCCATCTTAAGGTAACTCGAAAGAAGCTTCTTCAAACCGCTCCAATCATACTCCTCCTCGCGCACCTTTTGCTTTTTACATGCTATTACCAATCCTTCAACGAATTCATCAATAGAGGCATCTACGCTAGCTCTAACTCTATGCAGATCACCCAACATTCCGAGAACGCTGATAATCTGCTTTTCATCGACCTGTAATATAGATGAAATAGATTCAGCCAATGATTTGAAGTTATATTCTACAGATTTAGCCAACTGGTCCAACAATTGGTTTGCTTTTTCTTCTGACAATTCTGTCAGCGTTCGGAAACCGCTAACATGTCCTTCCGGTATTTTTAAATTTGGTTTCATGAGGTTACCCCTCGATTGACTCCACTACAAGTTCCATAATTTTCGATACCCATAAAAATCTGTTTTATAACCTTCTTTTCTCCACCCTTCAATTATGATCCATATTCCTTAGGTATCTAATAAGTTACAGTATATAACATAAACATAATTATGTAAAGAAATCTCATACAATTGCAATCTGCCCTGCATAAGCTATATGATTCTTTGGAGAATGTTTCAAGTAGCTGCAGCCCCCTCTCCATCAAACACATTTATCCCATTCTATTATCGCTCTCATATGGTGTCAATAAAAATCTATATCTCTGCTACTCCATAATGTTTATTATTGCCATCAAAAATTCTCCGCATGGAGGTAAAGTAACAGAAACTTTCTTTCAACAAGGAACGAATAAAGTCTACTACAACCTATACCTTCCTTGATATGGCTCACCATATAATGAAATCAGTTCATAAGGTGTAAACTGCCTAATACCATCAATTACCCAATGTCCATGATCATCCCTGCCCACCCACGTATCAAATTCACCGCCATCCAATAGATAGTACCTGTCAGACAGCCATTTAGGAAGCAGGGCAAGTTTGTACCTCATCGCATCATCCCACGACAGCAACCCCTTCCGTATATGTGTACCGCACATCCTTGCCCCTTTCGGATACACGCCTAATTTCTGATACTCCTTTCCAAGATATTCACAGATGTAATAAGGCGTTCTACAGGTTTCAATCCTTGTTGACCCATAATTCCACAGACCTTCCTTGTCAGGCATCTTTATTTTTGTCCCTCTTTTGACCAGCAATTCAACCATGTAATGAATTGCACCCCTTTCCTGTAGTTCTGCCACCCATGCATAGCCAAGTAGCTTAGAGCCTAAACTATCGACCAGACCCCGCATGAACTTGCTTATATGATTAGCCATCCAATCATCATTATATGCATAGGTTAAGGTTATCATAACCAACCTTATTGTCTTACCCCTCTCCTCCATGTATTCTGACAAAGCGTTAGCCCATGCGAATACCCTTTTTCTCATTCTCTGAATCCTTATCCACCTCGGACTTACCTTAAATTGCTTCTTTGTATCAATATTCCTTATAACAGCCATACTATGACCTCCCTATTACTCATATTTGTTGCTATATAGACAAGCCCCTGTAAAACCATGCCCATAATCGCTCTATGAACTTTTTGAAACCGCGTCTACGTGCAGGCGAGCCTGCGAGAGCGCGAGTGTCTCTCCGGCTCGCCCGTGACGGTCAATACTACCTTTTGTAGCGCTAGCTTCTATT
>DIWM01000030.1 GCA_002428485.1 Deltaproteobacteria bacterium UBA6106 | reverse complement strand
TGCTGAAGAAAAAAAGAAAAATAAAAACGGCAAGGGAGGAAAAGATGATCGCCCTCAGATAAACAAGGCCGTAATAATCAAACAACTGGTATATCTTGTAGACGACGACCTGAAAAAACCAGAAATAGTCCACCCATTCTCTCGGAGGCTGGATAAAGGAAAAATAGCTGTCCTTTGGAACAGACCCGTTTTCTAAAATATACCGCCCGCTATTGAGGTGGTACCACAGGTCGGTATCGGCTCCGGTGATAGGCCATTGCAAAAGATGGTAAAGGATAAAAAGAAAGAACAACCCCGCATATGCGATATAAATATTGTATGGCCTGTTCATCATCACCGTTAATAGTGTCGTCGATATAGCCTAACAATTTACGCAGTAAATATTCAAGGGTAAGCGCATTGCAATCATAAAACAAAACTTTGCTAAACGGGAAAATTTTTGTAATATACTGTTGGTAGAGCATGTTCAAAGATAAAAAGGTGATTGTTGTCATGCCGGCCTACAATGCCGCGCAAACGCTCAGAAAGACCTATGAAGAGGTCATGGAGCAGGAGATCGTCGATCTCGTTATCCTCGTCGACGACGCAAGCTGCGACGATACAGCGAAGATAGCGCGCTCGCTGCCGCACACCAGGGTCTACGTCAACGAAAAGAATATGGGGTACGGGGCGAACCAAAAAAGATGCTACGAAACGGCCCTTGAAGAAGGCGGTGACATTATTATCATGGTCCACCCGGACTACCAGTATACTCCGAAGCTCATACCGGCAATGGCCTCAACGATCGGCAGCGGCCTTTATCACTGTGTTCTGGGTTCCAGAATCCTCGGAGGGTACGCCCTGAAGGGGGGTATGCCCCTTTGGAAGTATATTTCAAACAGGTTCCTCACGCTTGCAGAGAACATTCTTATGGGGGCAAAATTGTCGGAATATCACACCGGATATCGGGGTTTTTCGAGGGAACTCATCGAGAGGTTGCCTTTGGACAAAAACTCTGATGATTTTGTTTTCGACAATCAAATTCTTGCTCAAATCCTTTGGTTCGGCTATACGATCGCGGAGATAAGCTGTCCGACAAAATATTTTACAGAGGCGTCTTCCATCAATTTCCGGCGAAGCGTTGCATATGGCCTCGGGTGCCTTTCTACAGCGCTGAAGTTCCGCCTTGCGAAGATGAAGCTCCTCAATGCCACTCTTTTTCCAGGGCCCCTCGCGTGAGCCTCCACCCAAACCGTTTTGAGGACTTTTTTCAGAACCAAGGCTACGTTGCGTTAAAGAACCATCTCTACAATTACATTGTAAGAAGGCAGGCGATATTGAGTTCCGTGCAGATCGGCAACTCGGCCACGCTTGAAACAGGCAGCGGAATGTCGCCGATCGTCGCACCTGCAGAGAATGTCGTCTATTGCGACATATCGTTCTTCGCGCTAAAGATCTTAAAAAAGGCACACAACAAAGGTCTTTTCGTCGTCGCCGACAGCACGTATTTGCCTTTTCGGGAAGACACTTTCGACAACATTATCTGTTCCGAAGTTCTTGAGCACATAGAAGACGACAGAAAGGCCGTAGCTGAGATCGCCAGGACGCTCAGGCCGGCCGGGAGCGTGGTCGTTACCTTCCCTCACCGTCAGCTCTATTTCTCATGCGACGATCGTTTTGTCCATCATCTGCGCAGATATGAATTAAATGAGATGAAGGTCATTTTAGAAGATTCCGGTTTCACAATCATGAAGGTGGACAAGGCATTGGGCCTGCTTGAGAAGATCATAATGATACCCACAACCTTTTTGGCCATGGTTTTCCAATTCACGAAGCCTGCTCAAAGGAATGTTCGCACAGGGATTACCTCTTCTCCTGTTTTTATATCCTTCTTTAGATCGTTAAACAGGTTTCTTGCGCTGCTTGCCCGGCTTGACGCCGCAATTACGCCGCTGCGATATGCGACCGTCATATTGATGAAGGCCGAAAAACGGTGAACAAAGACCAGTGCAGATAAAAAAAACACATACAATCTTGCTCGCGATCTCCCTCATTATTGTTGCGACATCTGTTGTTTATATGCCGGCCTTGCAAAACGGTTTTGCCTGGGACGATGAAAACTATATTACAACCAACAGGATGGTACAGAAGCTTTCCCCCTTGAACATCAAGAAAATGTTCACCACATTCTTCTTCGGCAACTACCATCCGCTTACGCTGCTGTCGTTTGCGCTGGAATATCATTTTTTTGGTCTGAACCCATCGGCTTACCATGCAACAAACATAATCGTTCATTTGATGAACTGCGTTCTTGTCTTTCTGCTGATATATACATTAAGCAGCAGCGTCGTTGCATCATGCATCGTTGCCTTATTCTTCGGAATACACCCCCTTCACGTTGAATCGGTGGCATGGATCTCAGGGAGAAAAGATGTCCTGTACACGTTATTCTTTTTAGCCTCACTTATCGGGTATGCACATTTCCTTAAGGAACGGGAAAAGATATATTACGGTTTGAGCCTGCTGCTCTTTCTCTTTTCGCTCCTCTCCAAGTCAATGGCTGTATCGCTTCCGCTCGTTCTGTTATTGCTCGATTACCTTTCCGGCAAGAAAATATACTGGGGCATTCTCAAAGATAAAATTCCTTTTTTTGGATTATCATTGCTGTTCGGTATTTTTGCCCTCTTATCGCAGCAAGATGCTATAAGGCAAGATTATACCGGCGATTCCATACTGAAAAATATTGTTGTTGCGTCGCACGGCATCGTTTTCTATATGCAAAAGATGCTCTTTCCCGTTGACCTGTCGTGCCTTTACATGTATTCGAACAGGCATTTTGAGATCATGCAGACGAATTTTTATCTTTCTCCGTTCATTGTAGCTGCCTTGTGCGCATGCGCTGTCTATTCTGCAAAATATACCCGTAAAGTAATATTCGGGAGCCTGTTTTACCTCTTCACTTTATTGCCCGTGCTTCAGCTCATACCGGTTGGCCATGCATTTGCCGCCGACCGGTACACGTACGTTCCTCTTATAGGCATTTTTTATATTATCGCAGCCGGTTTTTTGTATTTTTCCGAAAAAAAATGGCGCTTTGCCAGGCCCCTGAGCATTGCATTGACCATAATGCTTCTTTTCGCACTATTCACAAGTGGCCTCATTGCCTGGAACAGGATACATGTCTGGAAGGACGGTCTTTCTCTCTGGGATAACGTGATCAAGAGCTATCCTTTCAGCTCCATAGCATACAACAACAGGGGCGCAGCATATTTTTTCAATAAACAATACGATCAGGCGATAAAAGATTTTACCAGTGCAATAACGGTAAGCCCGAACTATGACCAGGCAAATGCCAATCTCTGCCGCGCCTACATAACAACGAGCGATGAGAAGAAGGCTCTCCCCTTCTGCTTGAAGGCGATTCAGATAAATCCGCGGATGGACAACGTCTACATCCTTCTGGGCAATATGTTCCATGCTACTGATAAAGACAAGGCCCTATCTCTCTACAAAAAGTCTATTGAGGCAAGACCCGGAAACGAGCGCGCCTGGTATAATCTCTGCACAACCTATCTGTCCATGCAGGATTACAAAAACGCAGGGAATGCCTGCCTGAAGGCCATCGAGATTGACCCGGACTTTGCAGATGCATACAACAATCTGGGAAACATCTACCTTGCAACGAACAGGCAAAAGGAAGCCCTGATGTCCTACAAAAAGGCCCTTGCGTTAAACCCCGATATCGGCGCTGCCCACAATAATCTCGGCACCATTTATCTCTACGCAAAACAATATGACCTTGCAATAGCTCATATCGATAAGGCTGTCGCCCTTGGCCACGCGGTCCACCCGGATATACTGGAGATGCTGAAACAATACCGGGAAAAAGAATGAAAACCAGCTCATGGCTCATAGCTGATGGCGAAAACAAAACCTTGTAAACAGCAGCAAGTAGACAGCTGAAGATCTTCTCACATATTGTTTGCTTCTTGCGGGGTTCTTGCTGTTGCAATCAGCTATCAGCTATGAACTATGAGCCGATTTTCCTCCACTCTCCGGGAAGCAGGCGATCTTGTGTTCTTTGCTGCCGGTAAGGCGGGGTATTGAATCGCGACAGTGCGCCTTTCTCTGTTCACATCTCGGATAATACGCACATCCCTTACTCTCATCAAAGGCGGCGTCCTCCTCCCTTCTGGAAAATTCTCCTTTTGCCGCATTGATGAGCATCTTTGTGTAGGGATGAAGAGGGTTCAAGAAGACCTCGTCTTTTGTCCCTGTCTCAACCACCCTGCCCTTGTACATAACCATAATTTCGTCGGAGACAAACCTTACGACATTGAGGTCGTGGGACACGAACAACATGGCAATATCCGTTCTGTCCTTTATATCGAGGAAGAGGTTGACGATCTGCGACTGGATCGACACATCAAGCGATGAAACGGGCTCATCGGCTATGATCAGGGCAGGGTCTGTCGTAAGTGATCTCCCGATGGCAACCCTCTGACGCTGACCGCCGCTCATTTCATGGGGATACTTGTTTACAAACCCCTCGTCAAGACCGACATTCTTCAGGATCTCCATGACCTTACCCTTTACGCCCTTTCTGTCAACAATCTCATGGAAAAGTAACGGCTCTGCGATAGTATCGAAAACCTTTTTCCGGGGATTCAGCGAGGAATAAGGGTCCTGGAAGATAATCTGCATCTTTTTCCGCAGGGACTTAAGCTCTCCTTTCGGCAGGCCCAGCAGGTCCTTTCCCATAAAAGAGATCGTCCCTCCATCAGGCCTTTCGAGAAGCAGGATGCACCGCGCAAGAGTGCTTTTGCCGGAACCGCTCTCGCCGACGATACCTATGGTCTTTCCCTGGTCGAGATCAAGAGATACCCCGCTCAAGGCGTGAATGATATCCTTTTTAACGGAAAAAACAGATCTCTTTACCTCGTAGACCCTCTGCAGGTCTAATACAGCCAGCACCTGACCCATTGTCCCTTTCCTATCTCTTTCATGACCGGCTCCTCTTCCCTGCAAACGGGCATCACGTAAGGGCACCGCGGATGAAACGTGCAGCCCCGCGGCAGCTCGGCAAGCCTGGGAACAAAACCCGGTATAGCCGTAAGGCGCTTTTGATTACCCATAAGACCATAAATAGATGAAAGCAGCCCTTTGCTGTAAGGGTGCAGCGGCTCTTTGAAAAAGACATCGACAGAACTCTGCTCAAGCATCCTGCCCGCATACATGATCCCTATCCTCTGGCCGAATTTCCTCATGATGTTGAGATTGTGGGTAATAAATATCATTGACATGGCAGAATTATCGACCAGGCCCTGAAGGAGGTTGATGATCTGCGACTCCGTTGCCACATCCAGCGCAGTTGTGGGCTCGTCGGCGATAACAAGGGATGGCCCGCAGGATATGGCGATCCCGATAAGGATCCTCTGCCTTTGTCCGCCGCTCAACTGGTGCGGGTATTGTGCATATCTCTTTTCGGGGTCTTCAAAACCGACCTGCCTCAGAAGTTCCATCGTCGCGCCCTTAGCCTCTTTTTTTCCGACTTTTTTATGTATAATGATCGCCTCGCTGACCTGCTCGCCGACGCGGAACACCGGGTTAAGAGCGCTCATCGGCTCCTGGAATATCATGCCGATCCTGTCGCCCCTGACCCCCTCCATCTCCCGATCCGATAACCGGAGAAGGTCCCTGCCTTCAAAGACAACTTGCCCTTTTACTATCCTGCCGGGAGGCTGAACGAGTCTCATAACCGACAGGGCGGTCATGGTCTTCCCGCAGCCGCTTTCGCCCACGAGGCCAAAGATCTCCCCCTTTGAGACCGAGAAGCTGACCCGGTCAACGGCGTGTATGACCTTCCCGTCTATAAAAAAAGATGTGTTCAGATCTGTGACGTCTAACAATTGCATAGCAGTATAAAATCTTTTTGCTTATTTGAACCTTATGCATTATACTAATCCAAAACAAAATGGCAAGCCTTTTGTATGCGGATTTACAGGCGCAGACGCATTGCAGTTAGACTTATTGCAGATCGAATACCTATTACGGAACAAAAGCGAGGTGCACGATGCCGCAAAAAAATGATAAAGCGCTCCGGGAGGGGCTCACATTCGATGATGTCATGCTTGTGCCGTCGGAGAGCAATATTTTGCCCTCTGACGTCGATGTTTCCACACATCTTACACAATCGATCAGGCTTAACATACCCATATTAAGCGCTGCCATGGATACCGTTACAGAATCGAAAACTGCCATTTGCCTGGCCCAGGAGGGCGGGATAGGCATTATTCACCGGAACATGGGCGTCGCTGAACAGGCCCAGGAAGTGGAGAAGGTAAAAAAATCAGAAAGCGGCATGATCGTTGACCCCATTACTATCGCACCTGAGCAGAAGATAAAAGACACCCTGGACCTCATGTCGAAATACAGGATATCAGGCATCCCCGTCACAAAAGGCAAAAGGCTTGTGGGCATCATCACCAACAGGGACCTGAGGTTCGAGACAAACCTTGAGGAGAAGGTCCAGAATGTAATGACAAAGGACAACCTCGTAACAGTAAAGGAAGGCATAACCCTCGAAGAATCAAAAAAGATCCTCCACAAGCATAAGATAGAAAAGCTTCTCGTCGTCGATAAGGAATTCAACCTGAGAGGGCTGATCACCATCAAGGATATCGAGAAGATGAGGAAATATCCCCATTCATGCAAAGACCACCTCGGGAGATTGCGCGTTGGAGCGGCTGTCGGTGTCAGCAACGACCGGGAACAACGCGTTGACGCCCTCCTGAAGGCGGGATGTGATGTGATTGTCGTCGATACTGCCCATGGCCACTCAAAAAACGTCATTGAAACGATCAGGGTATTGAAAAGCACCTTCAAAGACCTACAGATCATAGCCGGAAACGTGGCGACCAAAGAAGGGTGCGTAGCGCTTATCAAGGCCGGCTGCGACGCTGTCAAGATAGGAGTCGGACCTGGCTCCATCTGTACCACAAGGATCATAGCAGGGATCGGCGTACCGCAGATCTCGGCCATCAAGGAGGCTGCAAAGGCCGCTGCCAGATATGATATACCGATCATCGCCGACGGCGGGATCAAATTCTCCGGCGATGTAACAAAGGCCATCGCGGCAGGGGCGCACACAGTTATGATCGGGAACCTCTTCGCAGGGACAGATGAAACGCCCGGTGAAATGGTACTGTACCAGGGGCGCACATACAAGGTCTACAGGGGCATGGGTTCCCTCGAGGCCATGAAAGAAGGAAAATCCCGGGACAGGTACAGCATCCCCGAGGACGAGATAGAAGCAAAAATAGTGCCCGAGGGCATTGAAGGCAGGGTCCCTTACAGGGGTTCGCTATCCATATGCATCCATCAGCTCATAGGAGGGCTGAAGGCGGGAATGGGTTATGTAGGCAGCCGCACCCTGAAAGAGTTGCAGGCAAAAGGCTGCTTTATCCGCATCAGCGCAGCGGGCTTGCGGGAAAGCCACGTCCACGACGTCATCATCACAAAAGAAGCCCCGAATTACAGGATAGAGTGAGACAACAGTGGACTACCATAAGGAATTAATCGTAATACTCGATTTCGGATCGCAGTATACCCAGCTTATAGCAAGGAAGGTAAGGGAACTGGGCGTGTACTGCGAGATATATCCTCACAACCTGGAAATAGAAAAGATACGGTCCCTTGGTCCAAAAGGCATTATCCTTTCCGGCGGTCCGCGAAGCGTCACGGAGAAAGATGCGCCTCTTTGCGACCGGGCCATCTTCGGGCTTGACGTGCCGATCCTGGGGATCTGTTACGGCCTGCAGCTTATTGCAAGCGTCTATTCCGGCCGGGTAGACAAGTCTCCAAAGCGGGAATACGGGAAGGCGCACATCGCCGTCGATAAAAATGACAAGCTTCTTGATGGCATACGCGACGGGGACATTGTATGGATGAGCCACCAGGATAAGATATTGAAGATGCCGAAAGGGTTTATCGCCCTCGCCCACACCGACAATTCACCCTACGCCGTGATCAGGGACAAGGATGGAAAGATCTTCGGCGTGCAGTTCCATCCCGAGGTTCACCATACGCGGAAAGGCAAGCGCATACTGAAGAACTTTCTCTATAAGATATGCAGGGTGAAGGGGCTCTTTTCACCGCGCTCGTTCGTGGAGCTGGCAACGGAAAAGATCAGGGATGAAGTTGGGGAAGAGCATGTTGTCTGTGCATTAAGCGGCGGCGTCGATTCTTCTGTTGTTGCCATGCTGATCCACAAGGCAATAGGGAACAGGCTCCACAGCGTCTTCGTGAACAACGGCGTGCTGAGAAAGAACGAAGAGCGCGAGGTGCTCAGGGCCTTCAAGGGCAAACTCCGTATGAATTTAAAATATGTAGATGCCGAGGACCGCTTCCTGGAGGCGCTGAAAGGCGTCAAAGACCCTGAAAGAAAACGAAAGATCATCGGAAACCTTTTTATCAGGATCTTTGAGGATGAGGCAAAAAGCATAGGCAACGCGAGGTATCTCGCCCAGGGCACGCTCTATCCTGATGTCATTGAAAGTGTCTCCTTCAAAGGCCCCTCTGCGACGATAAAGAGCCATCACAATGTAGGCGGGCTTCCAAAAAAGATGAAACTAAAACTCCTTGAACCTCTCAGGGAACTCTTCAAGGACGAGGTAAGGATCGTAGGCAAAGAACTGGGATTGCCTGACAATATCGTCTACCGGCAACCCTTCCCCGGCCCCGGACTGGCAATAAGGATCATCGGGGACATAACGAGGGAAAGGCTCAGCGTGCTGAAGGAAGCCGACAGCATTATAAGGGACGAAGTAGAGAGGAACGACAGGTTCAGGCACATCTGGCAATCCTTCGCCATCCTGATCCCCGTCAAGACAGTGGGGGTTATGGGCGACGAGAGGACATACGCCAATGTCATTGCCTTGAGGATAGTGGAGAGCGAGGACGCCATGACGGCAGACTGGGCAAGGATCCCTCCTGAAACGCTCGATATCACGGCAAGACGGATCATCAACGAAGTGCCCGGGGTCAACAGGGTAGTCTACGATATCTCTTCAAAGCCGCCGAGCACTATTGAGTGGGAATAAATGACAGACTTTGTCCACCTTCACCTGCACACCCAGTACAGTCTCTTAGACGGGGCGATCCGCTTTGACCGGCTCTTCGATCTGGCAAAACAATACAGGATGGGCGCCTGCGCAATAACTGACCACGGCAACATGTTCGGCGCCGTGGATTTTTATTTCACCGCCCGGGAAGCAGGAATAAAACCTATCATAGGCTGCGAGGCATACATCGCGCCGAAATCCCGTTTTGACCAGAAAAGGATAAAAGGCGAAGACAACGCGTACCATATAGTACTCCTTGCGATGAACCAGGAGGGCTACAGGAACCTGCTGAAGCTCACAAGCTTCGGCCATCTCGAAGGCTTTTATTATGTCCCAAGGATAGACAAGGAGCTTTTACGATCATACAACTCCGGGCTCATCTGTCTTACGGCATGCATAAAAGGAGAGATACCCAACCTTATCCTGAAGGACGACGAAAAGACTTTAACGGATACCATCGAAGAGTACCGCGCGCTGTTCGGCGACAGGCTGTTCTTCGAGCTGCAGGACAACGGGCTTAAGGAGCAGAAAAAGGTCAACGAGCGGCTTATCAGCCTTTCAAACCATTACGGCATCCCTATTGTGGCAACCAACGACTGTCATTACCTCAAAAGAGAAGAGGCAAAGGCTCACGAACTCCTCCTATGCATACAGACAGGCAAGACGATGAACGACTCGACGAGGATGAGCTTCAAGACAGACCAGTTCTATTTCAAGCCCATCGAAGAGGTCGAGCGGGCATTCTCCGCATATCCCGAAGCCCTTGCGAATACCGTCAGGATCGCCGAGATGTGCAACCTGGACATCGAAACAGGCACCTACCATTTCCCTGAATTCACTCCCCCCGGTTCCCTGGGGTTAAACGAATATTTCGAAAAGCTCAGCAACGAGGGATTTAATAAAAAGATGGGGTATTCTTGTTCGGAAAAATACAAGGAGCGCCTCCTCTACGAACTTGAGGTGATCAAAAATACCGGGTTTGCCGGCTATTTCCTGATCGTCGCCGACTTCATCAATTACGCGAAGGAGCATGGCATCCCCGTCGGTCCCGGAAGAGGTTCGGCAGCGGGCAGCCTCGTGGCATACTGCCTCGGCATCACCGACATCGACCCGATAAAATATGACCTTATCTTTGAACGGTTCTTAAACCCCGAAAGGATAAGCATGCCCGACATCGACGTTGACTTTTGCAAAAAAAGAAGGGACGAGGTCATCAGGTACGTCTCGGAAAAATACGGAAAAGATAACGTTGCCCAGATCATCACCTTTGGAACCATGCAGTCAAAGGCAGCGGTGAGGGACGTGGGAAGGGCTCTGGGAATGCCGTACGCTGAGGTCGACAAGATCGCCAAGCTCATCGTATCGACCGAAAGGGGGATCGAGAAGGCGATCGAGGAAGAACCGCAGATCAAAGAGCTCTATTCAAAAGATGACCGCATAAAAGAGCTGCTCGATAATGCCATGGTCCTTGAGGGCCTCGCCCGCCATGCCTCGACGCACGCGGCAGGTATCGTCATATCGAACAAGCATCTGACGGAATATCTTCCCCTTTATCGAGGCCAGCACGAAGAGACCGTGACACAGTATGATATGAGGATCATAGAAAAGATAGGCCTCATAAAGATCGATTTTCTCGGCCTCGAGACCTTAACACTCATCGACAGCGTCATCAAACTCCTCCACGCCGAGAGCATCGACATCGACATCAATACTATCCCTCTCGATGACCTGGAAACCTATAAACTTCTCTCGTCGGGGAACACTGCCGGGGTATTCCAGCTCGAAAGCAGGGGAATGAGGGACCTTCTTGTAAAATTGAAACCCACAAAATTCGATGACATCATGCCGCTCATCGCCCTTTACAGGCCGGGCCCCTTGAAAAGCGGCATGGTCGATGAATTCATCAGGAGAAAGAACAACCCGGCACATATAAAATATGAAACCCCCGAGCTGGAAGATATCCTCCACGATACGCACGGTGTCATCATATACCAGGAACAGATCATGAAGATAGCCTCAAAGCTGGCCGGCTTTTCCCTCAAGGACTCAGATGCCCTGAGGAAGGCGATCAGCAAAAAGATTCCCGAGGCGCTCGAAAAATATAAAGAACAGTTTATCCAGGGGGCGATATCGAACAATGTTTCGTCAAAGGTAGCGGAAAAGATCTATGATATCATCCTTCGGTTCGGCGAATACGGCTTCAACAAATCGCACAGCACTGCTTACGGGCTCATCGCATACCAGACAGCCTACCTGAAGGCTCATTATCCTATCCATTATTTCGCGGCAATGCTCACGAACGAGATCAACGATACCGATAAATTGATCAAATATATCACCGAGTGCCGCGAGTCCGGGATCGAGGTCCTTCCTCCCGATATCAATAAAAGCGGCAAGGCCTTCCAGATCGTGGAAAATAAGATACGCTTCGGGCTCTCCGGCGTCAAGAACGTCGGCGATGCAGCGATAGACAACATCCTGCAGGTCAGAGACCAGGTTGGAGAATTCAATTCCTTCGCGCATTTCTGCAGCATTGTCGACTCACGCAAGGCAAACAAGAAGGTAATGGAGAGCTTCGCAAAGGCAGGATGCTTCGACAGCCTTGGTCTGAAAAGGTCACAGTTGCTCTACCTTGTGAACGAGAAGACCGGCTCCCTCTCCAGGAAGGGAACAAATAATTCTTACGTTCAGATGGATATCTTCGGCGCTGCAACAGACCCTGATACCTTTTTCAAGATACCCGAGATGGACGAACTCTCCCACGATGAAATCTTAAGCGGCGAGAAGGAATCAATGGGTTTCTACTTCAGCCAGCACCCCTTAAAGCCATATGAAGATATCATCAAAAGGCTCACGCCGGTGGACAGCCAGAACCTCAAAGAGATCGAAACGACGGAGGATACAAGGATCGTCGGCGTAGTCAGCGCCAGCAAGGAGATTATAACAAAAAGGGGAGACAAGATGGCCTATATCTCCCTGGAAGATACAAAGGGGGTCGTGGAGGTTATCGTATTCCCCGATCTGTTCTCAAAAAATCTTTTCCTCATCCAAAGCGGAAAGCCGCTTGTTGTAACGGGCACGCCCGACAGGTCTGATGACAAAAATATCAAGGTGAAAGCAAAACAGATCGCGCTGCTCGAAGATTCCATAAAAAATTTCAAAAAGGCGGTAAGGATAACAATCAACTGCGAAGCCTTTCAAAAAACAGAGCTGCGGAAGCTCAAGGATGCTCTTCTCAGCGTTAAGGGGCCCTCCAGGGTTTTTCTCGAATTCGTGCTGAATGGAGAAAGCAGGGCCATGGACGTCCCGCACATAACAATTGACCCCGATAAAAAGGACATACTCCTGAAACATTTTGCTTCCGGTATCGATATAGAGGTATTCGATGAGATATTATCTTGATTTTGAGAAAAAACTCGAGCCTTTGGAAAGAAGGATAAACGAAATTGAACGCTTCTACGACACCAACGATCCACATTATTCGAAAGAGGTTCAGTACCTGCAAAAAAAGATATCAAAGGTCGAAAAGGAGATCTACGGGGACCTCACAAACTGGCAGCGCTCCCAGCTTTCCAGACACCTTAACCGTCCTCATACCCTCGACTACATCCATAACATCTTCAGCGATTTCGTGGAGCTTCACGGGGACCGCAAATATAAAGACGACCCTGCGGTTGTTGCAGGGTTCGCAAATTATGAGGGTGTAAAAGTAGCGGTTATCGGCCATCAAAAAGGAAAAGATGTCCGCGAGATGGCTCACAGGAATTTCGGTATGGCCCATCCTGACGGTTACAGGAAGGCTATGAGAATCATGGATATGGCCGACAGGTGGCAAAAGCCCATCATCACATTTATTGATACGCCGGGCGCCTTTCCGGGCGTAGGAGCGGAAGAGAGAGGACAGGCCGAGGCAATAGCATCCAGCATCTATTTCATGTTTTCACTCAGCGTCCCTGTCGTCACAATAGTGATAGGTGAGGGCGGGAGCGGCGGTGCGCTCGGGATAGGAGTTGGCAACAGGATACTTATGCTGGAAAATGCCACCTACTCCGTCATCTCGCCCGAAGGGTGCGCGGCCATACTGTGGCGGGACGGCTCAAAAGGCCCTCTTGCTGCAGATGCGCTGAAGCCGACATCCTACGACCTCCTTAAGCTTAACGTAATAGATGAGATCGTAAAAGAGCCCTTTGGCGGGGCTCACAGGGATTGGAAGGAGTCTTTTCAAAATACAAGGGCCGCGCTGACAAAAAATATGGACACTCTTCTGAAGCATGAACCCGGGGAACTCAAGGCAATGCGGTACGATAAATTTCGCAAGATGGGTGTATTCGAGGAGAAGAGATGAGCACGATAACGCTCGATATTACAAACAGCCTTAAAAGCAGCCGCAGCAGAGGAGGCCTCGAGAAAAAGGCCGTCAGCAAAACTGCTTCGGAACTTGGGCGGTACAATAAATCACTCTGGAAAAACCCTTACGGCTTTATGGAGCTTCCGGAGAAAAGGTTCCAGTTCGGGACAATAAAAAAACTTGCCGGCAGGTGCAAAAGAGGCAGGATCAAAAATCTCGTTCTCCTCGGCATAGGCGGATCATCGCTCGGCACGGAAACGATCTTTGATGCCCTGCTCCACCCCTTCCACAATTACGGCAGCGACATCAGGAAGGGCCTGCCGCAATATTTCATCCTCGACAACATCGACCCCCACACAATCAACAGGATCTTTGATATGGTCAGCAAAGACCTTGAGCAGACCCTCCTTGTGGTCATAAGCAAATCGGGAGAAACGCCGGAAACGATCTCTCAGTTCATGATATTCAAAAAGCTTATGGAAAAAGGCAAGGGCTTCAGGGAAAGGATCATCCTCATTACCGATCAAAAGAAGGGCATCCTGAAACAGATCGCAGACAAAGAGGGCTACGACGTCCTGAACGTCCCTGAGGGCGTAGGTGGAAGGTTCTCCGTCCTCACGCCTGTCGGACTCTTTCCGTCTGCATTGATGGGCGTCGACATCGACGATATCGCACAGGGCGCCCTCGATATGTCGAACCACATAAGAAAAACAAAATACACGGACAATATGGCAATTGCGCTCGCGAGCATCCTTTACCTTATGGACAAAAGCGGCAGGAATATCCACGTCATCATGCCCTATTGCGAGAGGCTGTCAGGATTTGCCGACTGGTTCAGGCAGCTTGAGGCTGAAAGCCTCGGAAAAAACTCCTTCGGCCCGACGCCGACAAAAGCGATGGGCGTTACCGATCAGCATTCCCAGCTTCAGCTTTACGTCGACGGGCCAAGGGACAAATGCATCATGCTTTTTTACAGCGCCCGCGAGAGGAGGCCGATCCCGAACACCTTCCCTTACATAGACAGCCTCGGCTACCTCGCGAAAAAAGACCTCAACGAATTATTTTATGCAGAGTTTCTAGGAACTGGCCTTTCCCTTACAGAGGCTGGGACGCCAAGCTTCACGATCCTCCTGAACGACATAAACGCCTACAGCCTCGGCGCCCTCTTCTTCCTCTACGAAATGGCGATCGCCTATCTCGGCCATCTGTACAAGATCAACCCCTTCGACCAGCCCGGCGTAGAGCTCGGCAAGATATATACAAAGGCCATCATGGGAAAGGCAGGGCTTGAAAAACAGAAAAAAGCAGCCGACCGGATCCTGTCCGCGCCGAAGACCGTTATAACGTTCTAATGAGGAAATCCTAAATCCTAATTACGAAGCACTAATGTTTTAAACCCGGATAAGTCATTAGCACAGTGTCAGGCTTGTTGCTCGAGACTAACCTCGCAATGAAACCGTTCCTATAGCAAACCGTCGTGAGGCGAGGAAGCTCGGTCTTTTGCGAAGCAAAAGTTCCGAAGCCGAACG
>DIWM01000001.1 GCA_002428485.1 Deltaproteobacteria bacterium UBA6106 | reverse complement strand
TAGGCGCAGGGGTCGTCACCGAGATCAGCGAGTAAAGGGGGAGGGATGAGACAATTAGTAACGATGGCATGTTCAGAATGCAAAAACAGAAATTATGTCACCACAAAAAATAAGCAGAAGACACCTGACAGGCTGGAGATGAAGAAATACTGCAAGTATTGCAGAAAACATACCAACCATAAGGAGACAAAATAAAAAGGCCAGTAGCTCTAACGGATAGAGCACCGGACTCCAAATCCGGGTGTTGGGGGTTCGAATCCCTCCTGGCCTGAAATATTGTGGAGAATACATGGAGTTTAGAGAAAAATACGATCAGTTAAAGGAGTACTTTCGTGAAGTGTATCTGGAGGCAAAGCGCGTTACCTGGCCTTCAAAAAAAGATGCAATGAAAGGCACCTATATTGTGCTCATAACGGTATTTATCACGGCGCTGTTCCTTGGCGTAGTTGATATCGGGCTGGCAAAAATAATACAGACGCTGCTTCGCGGATAAACCTATGGAAAAAAAATGGTACGTAGTGCACACTTACTCCGGTTATGAGCAGAAGGTCAGGGAACTCCTGGAAGAAAACATCCGGATCAACAAGATGGAGGAGTATTTCGGAGAGATCATTGTGCCTTCAGAGGTCATCATGGAAAAGGTCAAGGGGCAGGTAAAAAAGTCGCAGAGGACCGTTTTCCCTGGTTATATAATAGTAAACATGTTCATGAACGACACGACGTGGCATTTTGTGAGGAACACCCCCAAGGTAACCGGTTTTGTCGGGTACGACAAAATGAATCCCCCTCCGCTGCCCGATAAGGAAGTGGACGAGATCATCAATGCTATCCAGGAGGGGAAAGGGAAGATCAAGCCCAAGATACGCTTCGAGAAAGGCGACGGCATCAAGGTA
This sequence comes from Deltaproteobacteria bacterium UBA6106, assembly GCA_002428485.1. Classification (GTDB taxonomy): domain Bacteria; phylum Desulfobacterota; class Syntrophorhabdia; order Syntrophorhabdales; family Syntrophorhabdaceae; genus UBA5609. The sequence goes on along the minus strand of DIWM01000001.1, from coordinate 50,869 downwards.
ACCGAGGGACCCTTTACAAACTTTACGGGTAACGTAGAGGAGATAAAACCTGAAAAAGGTAAAGTGAAGGTGCTCCTGAATATCTTTGGCAGGACGACGCCGGTAGAATTGGATTTTATTCAGATAGAAAAAACTTGAAGGAGTTAAGCGATGGCAAAAAAAGTTGTTGCGTTGGTTAAGTTGCAGTTGCAGGCCGGGCAGGCAACACCATCACCGCCTGTAGGACCGGCGCTTGGTCAGCATGGCGTCAATATCATGGAGTTTTGCAAGGCCTTTAATGAAAAGACGAAAAGCCAGGAAGGGACCATTATCCCTGCAATGATAACTATTTACTCGGACAGAACGTTCAGCTTTGTTACAAAAACCCCGCCGGCGACCTTTCTCATCAAAAGGGCTGCAAAGCTGGCAAAGGGTGCGCATACACCCAAGAAGGAAGTGGCGGGGAGCATAACGAAATCTTCCATCAAAGAGATCGCACAGCTTAAGATGGTTGATCTTAACGCAAAAAACCTGGAGGGGGCCATAAGGATCATCGAAGGCTCTGTGAGAAGCATGGGGTTGGAAGTAGTAGAAGGATAATGAAACGGCTCATAGCTCATGGCTCTTTGCAGAGAGCCGGAGCCATTGCATAGAGTTGAAGGTATACATTTTACTAAGGAGTAAAGCATATGGCAAGCGCAGGAAAAAAATACACAGAAGCAAGAAATAAGATAGATAGAGAAAAACGGTATGATATGGAAGAAGCGCTTAACCTCCTGCCGCAGGTTTGTTTTGCAAAATTTGATGAGACAGTGGAAGTGGCAATGAGGCTCGGTGTTGATCCGAGGCATGCCGATCAGATGGTGAGGGGAAGCGTTGCGCTCCCTCATGGTCTTGGCAAGAAGGTCCGGGTTCTCGTTTTTGCGAAGGGCCAGAAAGAGAAGGAAGCCCAGGACGCAGGCGCAGACTTTGTCGGCGCGGAAGACATGATCGAAAAGATCCAGAAGGGATGGACAGACTTTGACAAGACGATCGCCACTCCCGACATGATGGGGCAGGTGAGCAAACTTGGCAAGATATTGGGCCCCAGAGGGCTTATGCCAAACCCGAAAGTCGGCACCGTCACTTTTGATGTCGCAAAAACCGTTAAGGAGCTGAAGGCCGGAAGGGTAGAGTTTCGAGTGGACAAAGCCGGTAACCTGCACGTTCCCGTGGGCAAGATCAGCTTCGGCAAAGAAAAACTTATGGACAATCTCAATTCTCTCATCGATGCAGTGACCCGATTAAAACCATCCTCAAGTAAAGGGACATACGTAAAAGGTATTGCCATTTCAACATCAATGAGTCCAGGGATAAAGATTGATCCCGGCTATGCAAGGGTTTTATCAAAATAGGGAAAGGGTCAGAGAAAGCAGGTACGGCGTCTTCGGGTGCCTTTAAACGGTTGCGGCCTGCCGAGACTTTTAAAGATGTCTCTTCCTGACTTTCCATACATATTTCAGAGAAAGGAGGGATGGAAACCATTGGAACGGTCGAAGAAAGAAAAAGTTGTTGAGGAATTAGGGACCAGGCTTAAAGCCTTGAATTATATGTTCCTCACTGATTACAGCGGCATGAGCGTTGCCCAGATCACAAAGCTCAGGAGAGAGCTGCGCAACGTTGACACGGAGTTTAGTGTCGTTAAGAACAGCCTCATGAAAATTGCCGCACAGGGAACAAAGGCTGAAGCGTTGAAAGACAAGTATGATGGTCCCAACGCGATCGTCTGCATTTATAAAGATCCTATAAATGCGGCACGGGTGATCGCCGGTCTTATAAAAGAGATTCCCAATCTCAAGCTGAAAGCAGGCTTTCTCGGCGACAAGATCATAACGCCGGAAGAGATCCTCAGGCTTGCCACATTGCCGCCAAGGGATGTATTGATCAGCAAGCTTCTCGGTCTGCTGAAAGGACAGCCGCAGAGGCTCGTCTATGTCCTGTCGGGGAATCTCAACAAGCTCATGTTGGTATTAAATGCAATTAAAACGCAAAAAGAACAAGCATAAAGGAGGTATTCAATGGCAGTTACAAGGGAAGATGTCATACAGTACATCGAGAACATGACAGTCCTCGAACTTTCAGAGTTCGTGAAGGCATTAGAAGACAAGTTCGGTGTCCAGGCAGCAATGCCGATGATGGCGGCAGCCCCGGCAGCAGGCGGCGCGGCAGCCCCGGCAGCGGAAGCAGCAGAAGAGAAGACAGAGTTCAACGTAATACTTGCAGGGTATGAAGCGGAAAAGAAGATACAGGTCATCAAGGTTGTAAGGGCAATCACCGGCCTTGGGCTGAAAGAGGCGAAAGACCTTGTCGAGGGCGTACCGAAGCCTGTAAAGGAAAGCGTTTCAAAGGACGAGGCAGCAAATATCAAAAAGCAGCTTGAAGAAGTGAGCGGACAGGTCAAGGTTGAATAAAAAAGGAAGCAGGGACCGGGGATCAGCCTTCTGCGGATCCCCGTCGCCCCGTCAAAAACTCCCTTTTTAAAGAGGTGAACAACATTATGAGGGAAACATTCCGTAATAAAATCTTTAGGAAGAATTATGGCAAAATAAAAGAGATTCTCGATATCCCCAATCTTATTGAAATTCAACTTGACTCCTATGAGAAATTCCTGCAGCAGGATGTTAAGGCGGAAAAGAAGGCTAACGTAGGCTTGCAGGCGGTTTTTAACAGCGTATTCCCGATACGGGATTCTCACGACACAACAACGCTTGAATTCGTCAAATATGAGATAGGCGGCCCTAAAAATGCTGAAGAGGAATGCATTTTCAGGGGGATTACCTACGCGGCGCCAATGAAGGTGACCATCAGGCTTGTTGTCTGGAATGTTGACCCTGAGACGAAGACGAGAGATATCAAGGCAGTAAAAGAACAGGATGTCTACTTTGGAGAGATACCTCTCATGACCGAGCGGGGGACCTTTATTATAAACGGCACAGAAAGAGTTATCGTCAGCCAGTTGCACAGGTCGCCCGGCGTCTACTTTGATTGCGACACTAAAACGCCCTTAAGCGGCACCCTTTCGTATACGGCGAGGATAATACCATACAGAGGCTCCTGGCTGGACTTTGAGTTCGATCATAAAGAACTGATATACGTGAGGATCGACAAGAAAAAGAAGATCCACGTTACGTTGTTGCTGAAAGCGCTGGGTTATAATGAAAATGAAATTCTGGACTACTTCTACGAGAAAGAAAAGATTATTTCTAAAGATAAGAAATTTTATAAACAGACCTCACCGGCCTTGCTTATAGGGCAGAAGGCCACATCGGATATTGTCAACGAAAAGACGGATGAAGTCCTTGTCAAGAAACATAAAAAGATCACAAAGGCCATCATCAAAAAGATGGAACAGGCCAATATCAAGGAAATACCGGTAGATGAAGAGGACATCATCGGAAAGGTGACGGCCTCCGATATCATCGACCCAAAGACAAAAGAGGTCCTGATACCCATCAACAAGGATGTTACGAAGGAAGACCTGGAGAAGATCGCAGAGAAAAAGATAAAGAGCTTTGATATACTGTTCATCGACAATCTTAATGTCAGCCCTTCTCTGAGAAATACCCTTATTGCCGACAAGGCAAGCGCCAAGGACGATGCCCTTATCGAGATATACAAAAAACTGCGGCCCGGAGACCCGCCTACGATAGAGTTTGCGGAAAATCTCATACAGAGCATGTTCTTCAGTCCCGAGAGATATGACCTGTCAAAGGTGGGCAGGCTTAAGGTAAACCACAGGATCGGAGTAGACACAAAGCTTGACGTGACGATACTCCGCAAAGAAGACATCATTGAAGTGGTGAAACACCTCCTGAAGCTGAAAGACTCCAGGGGAGCCGGGGACGATATTGACCACCTCGGCAACCGGAGGGTAAGGACGGTGGGAGAACTCCTGGAGAACCAGTTCAGGATGGGCCTCGTAAGAATGGAGAGGGCGATCAAGGAAAGGCTTACGTTCCCTGAGATGGAAACGCTGATGCCTCATGACCTTGTGAATCCGAAACCGGTTGCGACGGCCGTAAAAGATTTCTTCGCGAGCAGCCAGCTGTCGCAGTTTATGGACCAGACAAACCCCTTAAGCGAGATCACCCACAAGAGGAGGTTGAGCGCGCTGGGACCAGGAGGGCTCACAAGAGAGAGGGCAGGATTCGAAGTCCGTGACGTCCATCCTACGCACTACGGAAGGATATGCCCTATTGAGACCCCGGAAGGCCCCAACATCGGGCTCATCGCGTCGCTTTCAACCTATGCCAAGGTAAATGAATTCGGCTTCATTGAAGCCCCTTACCGGGAAGTAACAAACGGGAAGGTCACAGAAAAGGTGCAATACATGAGCGCCCTTGAAGAAGAGCAGTATTATATTGCCCAGGCGAACGCGCCCGTAGAAAGGGACAACAGGCTTGCCGGCGACCTCATCCCGGCGCAGAAGGGCGGAGGATTCTATATGGTAAGCGCTGAAGAGATCCATTTAATGGATGTTTCGCCGAAGCAGCTTGTAAGTGTTTCTGCTGCGCTTATCCCCTTTCTTGAACACGACGACGCGAACAGGGCGCTGATGGGTTCCAACATGCAAAGGCAGGCCGTTCCCCTCCTTGTGCCTGAAGCGCCGCTGATAGGAACGGGAATGGAAAGGATCGTAGGAAGAGATTCAAGGGTTACCGTTATGGCGAAGCACGACGGGATCATCGAAAGCGTCGATGCAAGCCGTATCATTCTCAAGTATGAAGAGAAGAAGGGGCACGAAGAAACCACGACAAAGATAGATGTATACAAGCTCCTGAAATTCAGGAGATCGAACCAGGATACCTGCATCAACCAGAGGGTGATCGTCCTGGAAGGCGATTATGTAAAGAAAGGCGATGTCCTTGCGGATGGGCCTTCGACGGACAGGGGGGAACTGGCGCTCGGCAAGAACGTCCTCGTCGCCTTTATGCCCTGGAGAGGGTACAACTACGAGGACTCGGTCCTTGTGAACGAGAGGCTTGTCAAGGAAGATACCTTCACATCGATCCACATTGAAGAGCTCGAATGCGTGGTAAGGGATACAAAACTCGGCAAAGAAGAGGTTACGAGAGACATTCCCAATGTCGGCGATGAGGCGCTGAAGGACCTCGACGAAAGCGGTATCGTGAGGATAGGGGCCACGGTAAGGCCCGGCGATATACTTGTCGGCAAGGTGACGCCAAAAGGCGAGACGCAGCTTACCCCCGAGGAAAAGCTTCTGCGGGCCATTTTTGGCGAAAAGGCAGGGGACGTCAAGGACACGAGCCTGCGCGTTCCGCACGGAATAGAAGGCATTGTAACGGATGTCAAGGTGCTCTCGAGGCGGGGAATAGATAAGGATGACAGGAGCAGGGACATCGAGGATAAAGAAATATCCAATATCCTGAAGGACCAGGAGGATCAGATAAAGATCATTATTGACAGCAAGCGCTTAAAGATAGCTGAGCTCCTTACCGGCAAGAATGCCCCTTCAGATATCAAGGACGACAAAGGAAAGATGCTTTTCAAGAAGGGCGAATCCCTGACGAAAGAAAAGATAAACCTCATCAGCTTTGAAAAGGTCCAGCATTTGGATTTTGGCAATGAGGAACTGGAAGCGAGGATAGCAAAGGTCGTCGACAGCAAAGAGAACCAGGTGGAGCTTATCAGGCTTATCTACGAAGACAAGATCAACAAGATCAAGAAAGGCGATGAGCTGCCTCCGGGCGTTATCAAGACGATCAAGGTATATGTGGCGATGAAAAGAAAAGTAGCAGTGGGCGATAAGATATCGGGCCGTCACGGCAACAAAGGGATCGTCTCCATCATTCTTCCCGAAGAGGATATGCCTTTTATGGAAGACGGTACGCCCATCGATATCGTCCTCAATCCCCTCGGCGTCCCGTCAAGGATGAATGCAGGCCAGATACTTGAGACCCATCTCGGCTGGGCTGCAAAAGAGCTTGGGAAAAAGGTAGGGGAGATGGTCGACAACTATTACAAGAATTGTTGTTCCCCTGATGTTATTAAAAGACAGCTCAAGAAGATCTTTGCGAGCGGTGAGTTGAAAGGTTTTATCGAGAGATTGAACGATGACGAGATCATGATGCTTGCCGAGCAGATGCGGGACGGGATCCACACCGCCGTTCCTGTTTTTGATGGAGCAAAGGAAGAAGAGATAAGCGAGTTGTTCAGGATGGCCGGGATGTCCGATAACAGGCAGGCAACGCTGTGCGACGGGAGGACCGGCGACCCCTTCCATCACAAGATCACCATCGGCAATATGTACTTTCTGAAACTGCACCATCTCGTTGACGATAAGATACACGCGCGGTCGATCGGCCCCTATTCCCTTGTGACCCAGCAGCCGCTTGGCGGCAAGGCACAGTTTGGAGGCCAGAGGCTGGGAGAGATGGAGGTATGGGCGCTCGAAGGATACGGCGCTGCCTTTTCGCTCCAGGAATTTCTCACGATCAAGTCCGACGACGTGAACGGGAGGATACGCGCATATGAGGCGATCGTAAAAGGCGAGGAAGTTCTTGAGCCTAACCTGCCTGAGTCTTTTAATGTGCTCGTGAAAGAATTACAGGGCCTATGCATCAATGTAGACCTTATGAAAGAAGAATAAGGAGGGGCAAATTGGAAGAGTATTTTAAATCCGATAAACAAAAAGACCCTTTGAGCTATACAGCGATCAAAATATCACTGGCATCGCCTGAATTGATTGAAAAATGGTCTTTCGGAGAGGTCAAGAAGCCGGAGACGATCAATTACAGGACATTCAAGCCCGAGAGAGACGGCCTTTTCTGCGCGAAGATCTTTGGTCCCGTGAAGGATTACGAGTGTATCTGCGGAAAATACAAAAGGATGAAACACAGAGGGATCGTCTGCGAAAAATGTGGGGTGGAAGTAATACAGTCGAAGGTGAGGAGGGAGAGGATGGGCCACATCAGCCTCGCCTGTCCCGTTGCCCATATCTGGTTCCTGAAGAGTATGCCCAGCAAGATCGGCACCCTCCTTGAGCTGTCGATAAAAGAGGTGGAGCGCGTCCTCTATTTCGAGAATTACATCGTTATAGAACAGGGCACCTCACCCTATAAGTTCTGCGAGATCATAACAGAAGAAAAATATATTGAAGCGAAAGAAAAATTTGGCGAAACCTTTATGGCAGGAATAGGGGCAGAGGCTATCAGGGAATGCCTGAGGAAGATCGGCATCGACGACCTTGGCAAAACGATCAGGGTCGAAATGAGAGAGACGACAAGCGACGCAAAGAAAAAGAAGCTCGCCAGAAGATTAAAGGTCGTGGACGCTTTCCGGATCTCGGGCGTCAGGCCTGAATGGATGATCCTCGACATTATTCCCGTGCTTCCGCCTGAACTGAGGCCGCTTGTGCCGTTGGACGGCGGACGGTTTGCCACCTCTGACCTGAATGATCTTTACAGAAGGGTCATCAACAGGAATAACAGACTGAAAAGGCTGATGGAGCTTAACGCGCCGGAGATAATCATCAGAAACGAAAAGAGGATGCTCCAGGAGGCGGTCGACGCGCTTTTTGATAACTCCAAGAGGGGAAGGATCGTTACCGGCGCAAGCAAAAGGCCCCTTAAATCCTTAAGCGACATGCTCCGCGGGAAACAAGGCAGGTTCCGCCAGAATCTTCTCGGCAAGAGGGTAGACTACTCGGGGAGGTCGGTCATTGTGGTAGGCCCTGAGCTGAGGCTGCATCAATGCGGCCTTCCGAAGACCATGGCGCTTGAGCTCTTCAAACCCTTTGTCTATAACCGGCTTATAAAAAAGGGATACGCCACGACGATCAAGAACGCGAAGAAGATAGTAGAAAAGGAAAGGTCGGAGGTGTGGGATGTGCTCGAAGAGGTCATCAAAGAGCATCCGGTCCTTTTGAACAGGGCGCCGACCCTCCACCGCCTGGGGATACAGGCGTTCGAACCGCAGCTCATTGACGGGAAAGCGATACAGCTTCATCCCCTCGTCTGTCCTGCCTATAATGCGGACTTTGACGGCGACCAGATGGCGGTCCACGTGCCCCTTTCAGTAGAGGCCCAAACAGAGGCGCGGGTGCTCATGATGTCAACGAACAACATACTGTCCCCTGCAAACGGCAGGCCGATCATCGTGCCGACGCAGGATATCGTCCTCGGCATTTATTATCTGACGATCGAAAGAAAGTACAAGCCGGGACAGAGCAAAGACACCTATGAGTTTAGCCTTGATGAATTCACAGGTACCGCCGCGGTGGAAAGGTTGTGCGCGGAGATCAAGCAGGACAAATATGCACTGGAGCTCAAGTCGCTTGACAATACCGTGGAACGCCTCAACGAGATTCTGCGGACGCCGAAATTATATGATGCCTGTTTAAAGAAGAAAGAATCTATAGACATAACCCCTCATACAAAGAAACTTGTTACCGCAACAAGGGAGATGCGAAGCAAAAAGTTTAAGGACTTGAACCCCGATCAGCAGCGGAAGATCATAGAGCTGAACCGTTTGCTGTTGCACAGGGTCTATCCGCAGACCTGCCCGGGGTTGCGGAAGAGGTTTATTTTCAGCGATCCCCAGGAAGTAAGAATAGCGTATGATTCCGGCGAGATCGATCTCCACGCGCGGATAAAGGTCAGGCTCGATGGAGTTCTGGAAGAGACGACGGTAGGAAGGGTTATTTTGCGGGATGTCATCGAAAATGCCCTGATGGAGCTGGAAGAAGAAAAAAGACAGTCAGTAATGAAAGAGCTTTTTGCTTTAATAAAGAATGCGCCGATGGACAAAAAGAACATCGGCCAGCTCGTTGATAAATGTTACAGGGAGGCCGGCGAGAAATGTACCGTTATTCTCTCGGACAGGCTGAAAGACCTCGGCTATTATTATGCTACGCTTGGAGGCATATCGATCTCTATCGACGACATGAAGGTTCCCGCAAAAAAGAAGGATCTTATAGAGCGTGCCAACAAAGACGTCCTTATCGTACAGAAACAGCATTCGGAAGGGCTTATTACCGATGGCGAGCGATACAACAAGGTCATCGATATCTGGGCTAACGTCACCGAAGAGATTGCAAAGGAGCTGATGGATGAGCTTGGCTCAGAAGCGGTCCTCGACCCTGAGGGAAATCCTGTTATAGGACCTAATGGAAAACCCGAACTTCAGAACAGCAGAAACCCCATATTCATCATGGCTAATTCGGGGGCAAGAGGGAACGCACAGCAGATCAGGCAGCTTGCGGGCATGAGGGGCCTTATGGCCAAGCCTTCCGGCGAGATCATTGAGACGCCGATCAAGAGCAATTTCAGGGAAGGGCTCGACGTGCTGCAGTATTTTATATCGACCCACGGGGCGCGGAAGGGCCTCGCCGATACAGCGCTGAAAACAGCGAACTCCGGATACCTTACAAGAAGGCTCGTCGATGTGGCCCAGGATGTTGTGGTGAATGAGTATGACTGCGGAACGATCGATTATATTGAAGTGGGGGCGCTGATCGAGGGCGGCGAGATCATTGAACGGCTCGAGGCAAGGATACTCGGCAGGGTTGCTCACGAAGACCTGAAAGATCCCGATGGCGGGATCATCGTGAGGAAGAACGAAGAGATCAGGGAACAACACCTGAAGGCCATCGAAGAGGTGTATGAAAAGGTGAAGATACGTTCAGTGCTCACCTGCCGTTCCAAGAGGGGTGTCTGTGTGCTCTGCTACGGGCGCGACCTCGCGCGCGGACGACTGGTAAGCATAGGCGAGGCCGTGGGGATCATCGCGGCCCAATCTATAGGGGAACCTGGAACACAGCTTACAATGAGGACGTTCCACATTGGAGGAGCGGCTTCGAGGAGGGTCGAGCAATCCACAATAGAGACCCGGAATGAAGGGTACATAAAGCTGATGAACGTGAAGGTCATCAAGAATAAGGATGGCATCCCCGTAGTGATGAACAGAAACGGTGAGATCGCTATCGTGGACGAAACGGGAAGGGAAAGGGAGAAATTTAATGTTCCTTACGGGGCAAGGCTGCTTGTCAATGAAAAGGATAAGACGAAGCTGACAAAGGACCCCACCGAGAATATTATGAAACAGAAGCTTGCAGAATGGGATCCCTATACTATCCCGATCCTTTCAGAAGTAACCGGTAAGGTCAAATTTGGCGACATCTTCGAGGGAGACACGATGCAGGAGAGCAAGGACGAGGTGACCGGCCTTTCCTACAAGGTCATCATCGAGCCGAAGAACCCCGATTTCCGTCCGAGGATATCGATCAAGGACGACAAGGGCAAGACCATCACCATACCGAACTCGACGAGCCCGGCACGATACATGCTGCCCATCGGCGCGCACATAATGGTCAACGAAGGCGATATGCTCCATGCGGGCGATGTTGTTTCAAAGATACCAAGGGAGACAACAAAGACAAAAGACATCACCGGCGGTCTGCCAAGGGTTGCCGAGCTCTTTGAGGCGAGAAAGCCGAAAGAGAGCGCGATAGTGAGCGAGATCGACGGCATGGTCTCATTCGGGAAGATGACGAAAGGGAAGAGGGAGATCATCGTCAACCCCGGTTCGGAGCATGTCGAACCGAGGAAGTACACCATTCCGAGAGGGAAACACATCATTGTCCATGAAGGCGATTACGTGAAGGCCGGCGAGGCATTGATGGACGGGCCCAGGAATCCCCATGACGTGCTGCGCATCCTCGGCATACAGGAGCTTGCCCGTTATCTTGTCGATGAGATACAGGAAGTGTACCAGCTGCAGGGAGTGAAGATAAACGATAAACACATCGAGGCCATCGTCAGGCAGATGCTGAAGCGGGTCAAGATCAAAAGCGTAGGCGACACGAACTTTATCATCGATGATTTTGTTGAGAAGTGGATCTTTGAAGAAGAGAACGAACGCGTCCAGAGCAAGGGTGGAAAGCGCGCCGAGGCCGAGTCGCTGTTCCTGGGAATAACAAAAGCTTCCCTGATCACCGATAGTTTTATTTCAGCGGCCAGCTTCCAGGATACGACGAAGGTCCTCACGCAGGCTTCCATAGAGGGACGGATCGATTACCTGAAGGGATTGAAGGAAAACGTCATCATGGGAAGGATCATCCCTGCAGGAACCGGTTTTGTGAAATACAGAAACTACGACATGAATCCTATCGGCGGTGCAGAGGAAAACCGCCTGGAACCGTCAGATATTAAGGTTTCTTAATTTTCGTTCAGCGATAATCGCTTCCTCGCTTTTCGGATAGAGCTCTATGATCCTCTTCAGGAGGGTTGTAGAGCTCTTCCTGTCTTTGGTCTGGCTGAATGCCTCTGCCTGGGAAAGGAGCGCCCGTGGGGCCTTCTCGCTTTTTGGATATTTGTCGATGATCTCCTGGAAAGAGACGATCGCCTTTTCATAGTTCTTCAGATTCATATAGCTTTCGCCCGTCCAGTAGAAGGCGTTCGGTACGAGTGGCGTCCCGCTGTAGGATTCGATGAACTTTGTGAATTTGATGATCGCCTCATCGTATGCCCCTTTCTGATAGGCGTCAAAGGCTTCTTTATAGGTGCTTTCATACCTCGCATCCATTCCCGGTGAACCGGGTTGTGTCACAGGCCCGGGCGCCGCATCGGGTTTTCTCTGGGTGCCCATCATGGCCTTTGTCTCGCTCCAGTAAGTCCTTAGCTGGTATTCCAGCTCATCGAGCTTGCCCATAATGCTCTTTATCTTTTCGTCCCTGCTCTCGACAGCAGCATAGACGTTGACAACCTGCTTGCCGACATTTTCATTGTCTTTTGTCAGCTGTGCCAGCTTTGCGTTCGTTTCCTGCTTGAAGCTGTAAAGATCGTTCTGCAGGAACGACAAGCTGCTCTGCATTTGAACCGCCTGCTCATCCGTTGTGCAGCCGGCTGCCAGTGTAATAATGAGACCGATGATAATGACGGCGTATTTATACATAGCTTACCCCTTCTGGTCGATTGTAAAATGGGCGCGCCTGTTTTTTGCCCAGGCATCTTCCGAATGGCCGGTGGTGGCAGGCGTTTCCTTGCCGTAGGAGATTGTCTTGATCCTTGCCCCCTCGATGCCCATCTTGACGAGGTGGTCTTTTACCGCTTCTGCGCGCTTTTGACCGAGAGCGAAGTTGTATTCCACAGTACCCCTCTCATCGCAGTGCCCTTCCACGACGATCTTCGTTGTCCTTGATTGTTTAAGCCAGTTGCCGACTGCCTGGAGCTTGGGAAGCTCCGACCCCTGGACTGCGTAGCTGTCGAATTCGAAGTAGATGTCCTGCTGCGAAAGGGATGACCTCATCTGCTCCTCAAGCATTCTCAGCCTGTCCCTCTCCGCCCTCGCCAGCTCTTCGGCCGTGACGCCGCCGCTTCTGTCTTTGCCGCTGTCGTCTTTTGTTGCGGCGGTGCCCTGGTCAGGCGTTGTTTTGTGCGTTGGTTGAACTACTTTCGGAGCGCATCCGGCAAACATAAGGGCACACACAATCGATAATACCAGAAAATATTTCATGTTACCTCCTATTAATCTTAAGGTGCAAATTTTGGCTGTTCTTCGTTGGTGTCGGTAAATTTCAATAACCTTTTGTTCTCTCCGTTGTGTAGCATCGTGTGCAGGCTGTACCTCCCTCCTACCAGCGAGGAGAAGAGTATGTACCGCCCGCAGGGAGAGAATTGCGGTGAATCGTTGAGGGCCCCGCCGTTCGTCAGGACTCTCTGGTTCGAGCCGTCGGCGTTCATGACCGATATTTCAAAAGCGCCTTCAATCTTCGACACGAATGTAATGAGATCGCCTTTTGGCGAGAATGAGGGAGCGCTGTTGTAATTTCCGTAATATGTGAGCCTTTTGATCTCTCCAGATGCGCTGTCTCTGATGAATATCTGGGGGCTTCCGTACATGTCGGAGACGAAGAGCAACTTTGAGCCGTTCGGCGAGAATGACGCCGATGTGACGATCCCTTCCCTCTGCACTATCGTCCTCCTCTCCTGGGTTTCCACGTTGTAGGTATAGACGGTTGAATTCTTGCCGACCGTGTGGGAATATACAAGGGTCGAATTGTTCAGCCACGACGAGCAGATCTTCATGCCGTCGCTTCTGTCCACAGCGATCTCCCTGTTCCCCTCCATGTCCTTTGCGTACAGGTTCGGGCTCCCTCCTTTGTATGAGGTGTAGGCGATGTATCTCCCGGTTGGCGATACTGCGGGAGCGACAGAAATATTATTATAATTGGTGACCTTTCTCAGGTTAAATCCATCAATGTCCGTAATGTATATTTCTTTAAGGTTCCTTTTCCCGCCGACAAAGACTATCCGTGAGCTCATGATCCCCTTTTCGCCGGTGACGGTGAGCAGGATATCATCGGCAAACCTGTGTACGAGCCTCCTCCAGTCTTCCTGGCGGGAGCGGTACCGTTTTGCCAGCATCATGGAGCCGTCGAGGGTGTCGTAGAGAAAGGCCTCGAGGATGACCTCTCCGTCCTTGAACTGGAGCCTTCCTTTGCAAAGAAGCTCGATCCCCACCGAGCGCCAGCTTCCGAAGTTGATCTCCTGTTTTTCCACCCCTTCATTGATGAATTCCTTGTCGAGGAGCGATTGGGGGGCAACGATGAAAAATCCTGACAGGTCAAGGTCTTTGTTCAGAAGGTCGCTCATGTCTGTCTGGAGCCTGTCTGCCTTTTCGCTCTTGAAGTACGGTACGGCGACGGTTATTTTTTTAAAACTTTTTCCATAAATATCGAGATATACCCGCGCCCCGGCAGCGTCTGCCATGAACATGCCTGCCGTGAAAAGCGCACAGAGGGTGAAGATGATCCATTTACCTTTTTTCATGCCTTCTCCATTTGTCTGTTATGTCGAGAAGCGCCTTTACCTGCGGCGATATTGTCTTCCCCTTTTTTGTCACGATATAGAAGGACCTCGCAATATTCGGCAATCCTTCAATATTTAAACATTTCAGGTTTTTATTTGCAAGTTCATGAACGATTGCCATCTTTGAGACGTACGAAATGCCCATGCCGCTTTTAACCGCCTCCTTTATCGCCTCCGTATCTGTTAGTTCGGCGATGACCTGCAGTTCAGGGAGCATGTCGACCTTCAATCTTTTCAGTGATGATTCGAAATGATTGCGCGTGCCCGACCCCTGCTCCCTTATGATGAAGGGGTAATCTTTTAAGTGCTTGATATGGATCGTATCGGGAAAGGAGGACGGAGCGATCACGACGATCGTGTCTTCAAGGAATTTTTTATATTCTATCTTTTTTGTCTCGTATTTCGCCCCCACGAAGCCGACATCGATCTCGCCTTCCTCCATCTTCCGGATAACTGCCTTCGAATCAACGATGACGAGCCTGAAACGGATGCCGTCATACTGTTGTTTGAAGATATGGAGCAGTCCGGGCAGGATATAAACCCCGGGGATGTTGCTTGCGCCAACGGTGATGTCTCCCTTTTGCAGGCCCTTGAAGGCGGCGATCGCGTCTATGGTCTCCTTTTTAAGTTCCAGGAAATTCTTCACGTACCGGAGGAGGAGCTCTCCTGCCTTTGTGAGCGTTACCGTCCGCTTTGTCCTGTCAATAAGCCTTACGCCGAAATAGCGCTCGAGGTCGACGATCTGTTTGCTCACCGTCGGCTGGGTGAGGTAGAGCTCCTCGGCCGCCTTCGTAAAGCTCTTTAGTTCTGCTATCCTCGCAAATGTTTCGATATGTCTCAAGTCCATCGCTAAAAATAAGATATAAATGCCGCTAATGCAATAAAAAATGACAGAGAAATTTCCGTGAGGCGTAAGGCGTAAAGCGTGAGGGGGTAAAATCGACGAACGCTGGAGACCAGCAAGCGGGTACCCCGACTCCGAACGGTTTCTTTGTAGTCCCGATATACGATATACGAATGACGAAATACGGTCTACCATGAGCCAGTTCACAAAATATTTGACAAGAACTATCTCTGTGGGCTACGCTAAAAGCGTTTTGTAGGTCTGGTTTTTTACAAACCGAGGCAAACGATGAAGGGCACGATCAGGATAGACCAGGAGAGATGCAAGGGTTGCGCGCTCTGCATAGAGTTCTGCCCGAAGAAGGCGATCTCCCTCTCCGGTACGTTGAACTTAAAGGGATATTTTGTCGCTTCCTTCGAAGAAGGCAGCGAATGCACTGGATGCGCTACCTGCGCGGTCATGTGCCCGGAGGTCGCGATCGAGGTGTTTAAGAATTGAAGAGGTTGATGAGCGGAAATGCGGCACTGGGCGAAGCGGCGATACTCGCCGGCTGTACCTGCTATTTCGGATACCCCATAACGCCGCAGAACGAGCTGACGGAATATATGGCAAAACGGGTGCCTGAAACCGGCGGTGTCTTTATCCAGTCTGAAAGCGAGATCGCTGCCATCAATATGGTCCTTGGCGCAAGCGTCGCCGGCGCGCGCGCGATGACCTCATCAAGCAGTCCCGGGATGAGCCTCAAGCAGGAAGGCATCTCGTACCTCGCGGCAGATGAGCTCCCGGCGGTGGTCGTGGACATGGTGCGAGGCGGGCCCGGCATGGGAAATATCTCCCCGGCACAGTCTGATTATTTCCAGGCAACGCGCGGTGGCGGCCACGGCGACTACAAGACGATCGTGCTTGCTCCCGGATCGGTGCAGGAACTGACAGAGGTCGTTCCCCTTGCCTTTGACCTTGCCGATGAGTACAGAAACCCCGTCATCATCCTCGGCGACGGGATGCTGGGACAGATGATGGAGCCTGTGAGCTTCGAAAATATCAAGCCGCCAAAAAAATATCAGAAAGATTATATCCTGACAGGCGCAAAGGACAGGCCCTCACGGATGGTACGCTCGCTTCTCTTTGACACAAAAGAGGAGGAAGAGCACAACTGGAAGCTCTTCAGAAAATATCAGCGGATGGAGCGGAACGAGGTCCGCTATGAGACATTTCTTCTCGACGACGCGGAGATGGTCGTGGTCGCTTACGGCACCGGGGCGCGGATCGCGAAAGGCGCTATCAAAAGGCTGCGTCAGGAAAACCTGAAGGTAGGGATGATACGCCCCATTACGTTGTGGCCCTTTCCTGCAAAGATAATGAAGGAGACCGCGCAAAACGGCGCTGAATTTTTTGTCTTCGAGATGAGCGCGGGGCAGATGGTGGAAGATGTGAGGCTTGCCCTCGAAGGAAAAGGGCACATCCATTTTTACGGCAGGCCGGGCGGCGTTATCCCTACGCCGATCGAGCTGTTCCGGGCAATATCAAGACACTATTATCAATCCAGAAGAGGGAAGAAATGAATCGTAATGAAAGTCGGCTCATAGTTCATAGCTCATGGCTCATGGCAACAGCACAACGCCGGTCCGTTTTTGCTATCAGCTATGAGCTATCAGCTATGAGCTGGTTTCTATTGCCTCACATTAGAATTTTACGAGGTGGTTTCAATTGAAACAGGTATATTCCCGTCCCAGATCTTTGAAGCCGGCCCATTTCCATTATTGCCCGGGCTGCGGCCACGGCATCATCGGGCGCCTGATAGCGGAGGTCATCGACGAGATGGACCTCAGGGAAAAGGCGATCTGCGTGGCGCCTGCGGGCTGCGGTATGCTCGTTTATAATTATTTCGATATCGATGCCCTGGAATCCGCTCACGGCAGAGGTGCCGCAGTGGCAACGGGGATTAAGCGCGTGAGGCCCGAAAACCTTGTCTTCTCATACCAGGGCGACGGCGACCTTGCGGCAATAGGTACGGCAGAGGGCTTCCACGCGGCGAACCGCGGTGAACCCATCACGATCATCTTTGTCAACAACGGCGTGTACGGGATGACAGGCGGACAGATGGCCCCTACAACGCTTTCCGAACAGGTGACGACAACTACGCCCTCCGGAAGGAACACGAAAGTGGCAGGCCACCCCGTAAGGATATGCGAGGTATTCGCGGTCCTCGACGGCACAACATATCTGGAACGGGTGGCGGTCAACAAGCCCGCGGCGATCGTCAAAGCGAAAAAGGCGATCGTAAAGGCCTTCAGGACCCAGTTGACCGGGAAAGGGTTTTCCCTCGTAGAGATACTTTCACCATGCCCGACAAACTGGAAGATGAGCCCGATAGAGTCATGCCGGTGGATCGATGACGTGATGGCAAAACAATTCCCTCTCGGTGTCGTCAAGGACGTAACATGACCATAAAAACGATCTTTTCCGGGTTCGGCGGACAGGGCGTTCTCTCTATGGGTTTTACGCTTGCCAACGCGGCCATGCTTGAAGGGAAGTATGTGACCTATCTCCCGTCCTACGGCGTCGAGGTCAGGGGAGGGACGGCGAACTGTACCGTCGTTGTCTCCGACGAAGAGATCGCCTCACCGGTTGCATCAGAGCCTGAATTTGTAGTCGCCATGAACCAGCCTTCTTTTGCGAGGTTCCAGAGCGTGCTTACCTCAGGAGGGCTCATATGCGTCAATTCCTCCATCGTGAACACAACATCGGCAAGGGGGGATATAGAGGTGCTCGCTGTCCCTACAAGCGATCTGGCCGAGAAGATGGGGACGATAAAGGTTGCGAACATGATAATGCTCGGCGCATTTTTAAAGGCGAGCAATATAGTCGCCTTCGATTTTATGCTCAACAACCTCCAGGAGATCCTCGGCGAAGGAAAGGCGAAGATGATAAAGCTCAACAGACAGGCCCTTGAGGCAGGCTATACATTCGTAAAGGAGTAGCGCAGATGGTAATAAAACAGATATCAGTCAGTCTGGAAAACGTCCCCGGAGCCCTTCACAGCGTCAGCGAGATCCTGGGAAGAGAGGGCGTAAATATCAGGGCGGTCTCCGTTGCCGATACGTCGGATATAAGCACCGTGCGGTTTGTTGTCGATGATCCTGAGAAGGCGAAGAATATCCTCAAGGCGAACGGTTACTCGCCGAAAGAGACCGATGTGATTGCAGTCGAGACCCCGGACCATCCCGGCGGTTTGCTCGCGGTCCTGAGGCCCCTGAAGCAGGCGGGGATCAATGTCCACTACCTCTATCCTCACCTCGGGCGCGTCAGCAATAACGCCATTGTCATCCTCGGTGTTGACCGGACTGAAGAAGCCCAGAAGGTCCTGCAGCAAAACTGGGTCCACACCATAGGGAAAGAAGTATACAGTATATAGTATATCGTATGTCGTATATAGTATGTCGACCTACGGCCTGTACTATCTACGATATAACTATATACGGTTTTACAATAAAGTCAGTTTAGTTCCTCGATATACGAATTACTATATACTATATACGGTTTTTATCCTTTCACAGTTTTATATATCCTTGCTGGTACTGGGATGCGACGCAGTATTCGAGGTATTTCATGACAGCGCTTTTTGGTGTGTAGGCGCCTGAATGGCCGTCGCAGAGCATATCTGCCTCCAGGGCGGACAAGCTCTGGACCGATTCCATCCAGGCGTCGGGATCACAATCGAACTCTTTGAGAAGCGGCGCGGCAATATCCTGGGCAAAGAGCGTTCTGCTGCCGCTATTGTCGAAGTAGACCGAGATAGACCCGGGCGTGTGGCCCGGTGTATGTATCCAGCGGAGTTCCTGGGAGCCGATAAGCAGGTGGCCTTCATCGCCGGAGAGCTTTGTGTCAACGCGGAGGGGCTGAAGGTCGACGTTGAAGCAAAATGCGGCTGTAAGCCTCGTGTCGGCCCGTCCGACGATTGCTGCGTCGAGGTCGTGCATAATGAGTTGTGAGCCGAAATGCGACTGGAAGAGATGGGCGCCGCCGATGTGGTCTACGTGGCAGTGCGTTAGGATGACTGTTTTGATCGTGCCAGGATCAAAGCCGAGGCGCTCAATATTCTGTATCATACGTTTGAACCCGAACCCCGAGCCGCAATCGATGAGCGCCAATTCACCGAAGTCTAAAAGATAGGCAAGGCCATCCCGTGCATCCGTGAGGTCGGGTCCACCGACTCGGTATATGCTGTCAGTTATCTGCTGTGGATGCATTGATGATCCTTATTGACTCCTACCGTGTTACAGCCCGGACATACCCCGCTCTGCCGGTCTTGCGGTCGACAGCAAGCAAAGTGATCTGCTGGTTCGGCCTCATGGCGGCAACGAGCTCGATAAAATTATCCAACCCCGTGATAGCCTGGCCATTCAGCTCAAGGATCATGTCGCCTGCTTCAAAACCTACCTTAGCGAGGGGACCGTTCGGTTCTACCTTGGTGATCATGACCCCCCTGGCGCTTGATTTAAATTTACCTGTCTCTTTTTGCTGGAGCGCCCTTACTTCCACGCCAAGGCGGTCTTTAACAGAGCCTGAAAGCGCCTTGGTTGCCTCCTGGAGACTACCGATCCGGGCAGTCAGGTTCTGCTTTTTGCCGTCCCGGAGCACGACGATCCTGACCTCTTTGCCGATAGGCGTAATAGCTACTTCGTTGCGTATCGTGTTCGAATCAGGTATGTTTTTGCCGTTATATTCGACGATCACGTCGCCCTTCTTTATCCCGGCCCGCTCTGCAGGCCCTCCCTTTGCCACATCTGCTACGTAGGCCCCTTTAGAGGCCTGGGCCCCCGGTTGTTTCGAAAGCTCGGGTGTAAGGTCCTGTGTGCCTATTCCGAGCCAGCCGCGTTCAACCTTGCCGTGGCTGATGATCGTTTTTGCGATATGCGTGGCAATGTTGCTCGGTATGGAAAGCCCTATCCCCTCAAAACCGCCTGACGAGGAGACGATGACGGTGTTGATCCCGATCACTTCGCCGTGGAGATTGAGGAGGGGCCCGCCGCTGTTGCCGGGGTTGATGGCTGCATCGGTCTGGATGAAGTCCTGATAGCTGCTCGGGTCTGTGATGCCGCGGCGGTGTTTGGCGCTGATGATCCCGTGCGTGACGGTCTGGGTTAATCCTCGCGGATGGCCGATAGCGACGACCCATTCGCCCACCTCTGCCCTGTCCGAATCTCCAAACGTTACGTAAGGCAACTGTTCCTTTGCGGCGATCCTGATCACAGCGAGGTCGGTCTTCGGGTCGCCCCCGATGAGCTTGGCTTCAAATTTTCTTCCATCGGAAAGGAGGACATCGAGCTTTGTTGCCCCACCGGCGACATGGTAATTTGTCAGAATGTGGCCTCCTGCATCAATAATGATCCCCGTACCTACGCCTTTGACATCGCGATCGAATTTTCTCGGCGCATTGGGAACGCCAAAAAAATAACGGAAAAAGGGGTCGTCCTCAAAGGGGAGCGCAGGGCGTACCTGCTCCTGGCGTGCCGTAACTTCGATATGGACGACTGATGGTATGTTCTTCTTCGCAACCTGGATGATGGCGTTGCTGAAATCCGTGGGAAGAGACCTTTTTTCTGCGGCCTGAGAGTGATGAACATGCGGAAAAACGAAGATGATGCTTAAAAAGATGATCGAAAACATTCTGCATGCCCGAACATTAAAGGCTTTATGGATCTTCACTGAGCCCTCCTTGTTTTTATCGTAAGATTTTACATGATACATCCAACAGTTATATATAATAAATAAGACCTGAACGCCGCAAGGTCAACCCTCGCGATGACATTTATTTATACAGCTATCAGCCGATCAGCCATCAGCAATTAACCCAGTTTCTCTGGTTTTTTTTTAGTTCTAGCTCCTTGAGTTTGTTCGGTTCTTCTGATACGCTATGATTGTTAGCTGGTTTATTTGGTTTTCTATGAGCCATGAGCCAAGAGCTATGAGCTATTTTTTACTGGAGATCACATGGACTTGCGGCATTTCATAGAACTCTACCACCTCTGGGATTCTGTTTACCCGCACCTCGCGAGAGATATAGGTAAATTGTATGGGCGTGCCGATGGCAATGTCCTTGAGATGGGCCCTTTCTGCGGCACTATATTTGAATTGTGCAGGGACAGGACAGGAGAATCTTTTTCAATCGGGACCTTCCCGCAAGGAATAGATCAATTCTTCCGGCAGGAGGTGAAAAGGCTTGGCCTCGACGGCAAGGTCGCGGTGATAGCGACCGATCCCGCCCTGACAGGCCTCGGCGACGACAGCTTTGATCTTATCGTGTTCCGGGGGGCGTTATTTTTCCCGGATATCTTCCAGACAGATTTTCGTGCGGTCTACAGGGTGCTCAGGGAGGACGGGCTGGCCGTTGTTGGCGGAGGATTCGGAAGATCGACCCCGGGAGCTGTCATAAGGAAGATCGGCGAACGGTCAAAAGAGCTCAATATGTTTCTCGGGAAGACCGAAACGGACGAAAAGAGGTTGTTAAAAGACATAGAATCCAGCGGCATCAAAGGCAGCGTTGAGATCCTTTCGGAAGGGGGTTTGTGGGCGCTGATCCGTAAGACGCGACACGGCTCATAGCTCATAGCTCATAGCTCATAGCAAGATCAAGCACGAAATCCTAAGCTCGAAGCACTAAACAATATCAAAATTCGAATATTAAATGTTCTAAACAAATGCATACTTGTCCTCGTTTTGGACCCGGATGATTCCCCACAGCTTGCTGCGGGGTGACACTGTTCCCTCTCCCCTGGCGGGAGAGGGCCAGGGAGAGGGGGTGCCGGAGGCAAACAATTGACATTTGAAGAGCTGCTCCGAAGGTTCCAAATGTATTAGGAGATTGACGGCGGCCTCTCTACATGTTTATAATGAAAAGAGCGCATAACAAAGAATGCAGATGACAGGTCGCCATAAGATGTTATTGAAAAAAATGGTATTCGTGGTCTTGAGCGCCATTCTATTGTTCAGTGGATTGACCGCGGGCATTCGCGCAGAAGAACTTACGGAGGAAGAGGCAAAAAAGCTTATTCGGGGCGTCGTTAAACAGGAAGGCAAGCTCGAATCCCTTGAGCGTTATCAGAAATATCCGAACTTTTATTATATAGGCTCCGACGAAAAGACAGTAGACAAATACAGAAAACTCGAAGAGGCAGGGTACGTTAAGTTGAAGCTGATATCCGGGAAAGACCTTGCGAAGGGGTTAAACACGGCCTATGCCGTTGAATTCACGGAAAAGGCAACCCCGTACCTTGTCAGGCCTGAAAACGGGTCTGAAGACAGTATATATATAAACCTTGCCAAGATAGAAAGCCTTGACGTCACCGGTGTCAAAAGGACAGCCGAGAAAGAGTATAAGGCAGAGGTAATGCTCGGTTACAAGGTGACGCCTTTCGGCGAGGTCCTGCTCGGCCGCGGAGTGAAGCTGGACCGCAAAGAGAACGCCTCCTTTGAAGCCCAGGACAACGGGTGGCGCGTCAAATTCAAGATCAATTTCTGATCACGATGTTTTCTCGAAGGCGCTCTTCGGCGCGTTGCAGATCGGGCAGTGCCAGTCGTCAGGCAGTTTGTCGAAAGGAACCTTCTCGCTTTTTTCGTCGTACTGATAACCGCATACCGAACATGTATAGACCATACCGTACCTCCTAATATGATTTTGTGTGCAAACCGTTCTTGTTTTTCTTTCTGCATTTCGGGCATACCCCGTAGAAATCAACGTGGTTCCCTATGATATCGAAGTTGCTTCTTTCCTTTTCAGAGAGATCCAGGGAGAAGTTGCTGTGGACGTCTACGATCTCTTTACAATGAACGCATATGAGGTGATGATGGGGTTCAGGGTTGGGATCGAAACGCTTCTTGTCGGGGTCGATGGCGAGTTCTACGACCATGCCTTTTTCTTTCAATGTCTCCATGGTGTTGTAGACCGTGGCAAGGGACATGGTAGGAAACCCGTCCGCGACTGCCCTATGGACATCAGCAGCAGACGGATGGGCCCTGTTGCCGTCAAGATACTTAAGTATTGCCATCCTCTGTGGGGTCATCTTCATATTCTTATCACCGCCCGAATTTTACTTTTTTAAAATATTCCTAAATTAGAATTATTATAAAATAAGAATCATTTCTGTCTTTGTCAAGTAAAATTTATTGTTTTTGCCGATAGTAGTCTATTTTATAGGTGCGATGACAAAGATAAAAGGGTCCCAGAGCATGTGTGATATGAGGACAGGCACGAGGCTCCCCGTATACCAGTAAAGCCCGCTCCAGTACACCCCGCAGATAAAGGAGGCAAGAATAAGAACGGGGTTCCACGTGGACAGGTGCACGCCCGTGTAAAGAACGACCGTGAGGAGGAATGCAGCGCCTTTACCCCACCTCGTCAGGAAAAACCTCTGGATAAAGCCCCGCCAGTATATCTCCTCTCCAAAACCGATGGGAAAGAAAAGCAGGACAGCGATAAGGTACTGAGGCAGCTCCGCGCGGCTTGCGTATATAGCGTTCAGGTTCTCTGCCCTCCGGGGAAGCAGGCCTGCATAAGCGCCCGCGAGAACGAGCATTTCGTGGCCAAGCCAGAAGATCCCGTAGAGCGCTATCGCAGCAAGGATGCCGATGCCGGTGTTCCGCAGGCTCCACTCTCTTTTCTGCCAGGGAATTTTTCCGGAGGCAAAGGAGATGACGCTGAGGAGCACGGTGTTGAATGTCATTGTAAGCCAGAAATTAAAAGGCCTGACGATGAATGTTGCGTACCAGAGGAAAAAGGCAAGGAGGATGCTGAGCGCAACAACCCACCAGGCGTATCTGCCGGTCAATGTCATAACGCTACTGCATCAGGTACTGCGCGAGAAGGGAGAGAAGGAACAGCCCGCCGAACGCCGAGTGAAGCTGTGCGGTGGCGGCATCGATCATCATGAACTGCTGCTCCGGCTGCCTCTCTTTCGAATGGACGATCCTGATGAGCTTTATCGCCAGCGGAAGCGACAGGAGCGTCGCAAGGGAGATTAAAGGAAGCTGGTTCGCAAGGATGAGGACGATGACGGAAAGGTATGAACTGAGGACGAGGCCGTAGTACATAAATTTCGCATTCCTTTCGCCGATGAGGATCGCGACGGTTTTGATGTTCACCACAGAATCATTTTTGATATCCCTCAAATTATTACCGTGGAGAACGGCATCCACCAGAAAGGCAAAAGGGATGGCATACAGGATGGGCCCCCAGGAGAATTGCTGGATCTGGACATAGTATGTGCCGAGGGTCATGGCCGGCCCGAAGGAGATGAACACGGCGATATCGCCGAGCGCGCGGTACTTGAAGGCAAAGGGTTTCACCGTATAGAAAAATCCCAGCACCGCGCCGATGAGGATGAGCCAGAGAAGGACCTTGCCGTTCAGGATTGAAAAGGCAAGATAGATGCCGATAAGTGAGGCGACTATATAAACGACGATCGCCCCGGCCAGGATCGTCTTTGGTTCGGCGAGTTTTCCCGTAAGGACGCCGCTTGACCCGAACGTCCCTTCGCGGTCGACCCTGTTCTTGAAATCAAAATAATCGCCGACCAGGTTGGCGCCGGCATGGGCGAGGACGCAGCCGACCATGGTCAGGATAAGGTTGAGCCAGTTAAGGCCGAATCCGGGGTGTTCTATCTTTACCGCGATCACCCCTATGATCGGGGGGAGCACGCTCATCGTAAAGGTAAAGGGACGGGAAGCCCTCCACCATAGAGAAATGTACGACATTGCAACCTCCTGCAAATAATATAATATTTTCAGGCAATTTCGGCAAGTGCTATTTATAGCGCTGCTTTCATTGACATAGCTGTTTTTTTTCTATACATTAAGCATCGGTGCAATGAAAATAGGCGTGCTTTCCGATACCCATCTTATAAGCGTCACGGAAGACTTCAAAAAGATGCTGAAAGGGCAATTCAGCGACGTGGATATGATAATCCACGGGGGCGACATGACGTCCGTCGCTGTGTACGATTACCTCTCCAACTGGGACCTTAAGGCGGTCAGGGGCAACATGGATGATCATGACCTGGGCTCGCTCCTCCCCGTGAAACGCGTTGAGCTGATAATGGGGAAGAAGATCGGAATAATCCACGGCAGGGGATCGCCCCATACCATCGAGGATGTTGTCTTTGGAGAGTTCAGGGATGTCGATATCATCATATTCGGACACTCCCACGCCCCGGCGAATAAAAAAAGGGGAGGGGTGATCATGTTCAACCCCGGCAGCTACAGGGGCTCCTATTCGCATAAAGGCACCGTGGGAATGATTGAGATAGATAAAAGCGGGGAAATAACCTTCCGGCATATTGAGGTATAAAGATATGCCGGATAAGTTTCTTGCTTATTTATGAATTATCCGCCATGACCGATAATACTGAAGGTATGAGGTGCTCTTAACATGGACTCCGTCTATCTTTCCTTCCTCTGGCACATGCATCAGCCTTACTACAAGAACCTTTACACAGGGGAGTACCTCCTTCCATGGGTACTGCTTCATGGCACCAAAGATTATCTTGATATGGCCGCAATGCTGAAGGATTTTGACGGGCTGAAGCAGAATTTCAACGTCGTCCCCTCTCTCCTCCTCCAGCTCATTGATTATCAAAACCTGGAGGCGAAGGACTCATATCTTCAGGTATTCAAAAAGCCCCCGAAAGACCTGACGGCAGACGAAAAGGTCTTTATCCTCACGAATTTTTTCAACGCGAACTGGGACAACATGATCAAACCCCACCCCCGGTTCTATGAACTGCTGAACAGGCGAGGTTTTTATTATCCCAGGGATGCCGTTGAAAAGATCAAGGATTATTTTAACGACGAAGACTTCCGGGACATCCAGGTCCTGTTCTTCCTTGCCTGGATAGACCCGTCCTTTTACGACCAATATGACAGCCTGCAGTATCTTAAGAAAAAAGGAAGGGCCTTTTCCGAGGACGATAAATGCATCCTGGAGGATGTACAGAAAAAGATCCTCCAGGGCATCATACCGCTTTACAGAGAGCTCGCATCAGCCGGCATCATCGAATTATCCACCTCCCCCTTTTACCACCCGATCATACCGCTCCTTATTGACAGCAGGGTTGCCAGGGAATCGATCCCCACCGCAGCGCTCCCTGAAAAGCTCTTTGCAAAGCCGGAAGACGCCTCATCCCAGATGGACGAAGCCATCCGGCTTTTCCGGGAGCTCTTCCGGGATGCGCCGAGAGGCATGTGGCCCCCTGAAGGGTCTGTCAGCGATGATGCCCTCCGCTTGTATATAGAACACGGCATACAGTGGCTCGCCACCGACGAGGATATACTTTTCCAGAGCCTCAAATGGGACGCGAGAAGGGATGGAAGCGGATTCTTGTCCAATCCGGAACTGCTCTACAAGCCTTACCGGTACGAGCATAACGGCGGACACATCGACATGATATTCAGGGACCAGTCCCTCTCAGACCTCATATCCTTTCACTACTCGCGGATGGATGCCAAGGATGCGGCGAACGACTGCCTCAGGAGAATAAAGAGGATAGGGGATTCGGCAAAAGGCAGGATCAAGAAACCCCTTGTCACAATAGCCATGGACGGCGAGAACGCCTGGGAAAATTATAAGAACGATGGGAGGGATTTTTTTAATTACCTCTACGAAGGGATCCTAAGGGAAAAGGATATCGTCCCTGTCACCATATCGGAATATCTCAAGGACGCAGAGGATATGGGGAGCCTCTCCCACTGTTTTGCGGGTTCGTGGATCGGGCACAACTTTTCCATATGGATCGGCCACGTAGAGGACAACGCGGGCTGGTCGCTGCTTGCCGAAACAAGGGATTTCCTGGAGTCTGAAGACCCGGGTAAACAGAACAAGGATGCCTGGGAGTCCATCTATATCGCCGAAGGGAGCGACTGGTTCTGGTGGTACGGTGATGAACATTCCTCGGAAAACGACGAGATCTTTGATCTGCTTTTCCGCGAGAACCTGGCGAATGTATACCGGTTTCTCGGGAAGGACCCGCCGGAGATCCTGAGCATCCCCATCATCCTCGAAGACCGGGAGGCAAAGCCGGCCAGGGAGCCGGTGGACTTCATCAAGCCGATTATCGACGGAAAGATAACAAATTACTTTGAATGGATGGGGTCAGGGTATTTCGCGGGAAAAGGCCACGGGGTAGCCATGCATGAGGCCGTTACCCTGATCAAGGGGTGCTATTACGGATTCAACGAGGCATCTCTTTTCCTGAGGGTCGATATCGATCACGCCTTTATAGCGGATGTCGCCGACGTTTCATTTGAGATCAACCTGATGGCAAAGGAAAATGCCAAGATCGTCTATTCCATCAAAGACAGCAGGCTCGACTCCGCCCTGCCTGTTTCAGCGATGTTCGCCGACATCCTCGAAGTGGAGATCCCCTTCAGCGCACTCGGGGTTGAGAAGAATGAAAAGATCGATGCCTGGTTTTCCCTCAAAATGAACGACATGTTCATGGACAGGATACCAAAGAGGGGATACATTTCCATCAAGGTCCCGTCAGAGACGTTCGAGATGGAGATGTGGTACGTGTAATTAGCTCATGGCTCATAGCTGATAGCTCATGGCAAAACCTTTTCATGAAAGACCTGTTCATGGCTCATAGCTCATGGCTCATAGCTCATAGCTCATAGCTCATGGCAAAACCTTTTAATGAAAGACCTGTTCATGGCTCATAGCTCATGGCAAAACCTTTTCATGAAAGACCTGTTCATGGCTCATAGCTGATAGCTCATGGCAACAGCAAGGCCCGAGTAAGCAGTATACACGCACATCAAATGTTTCCTTGGTCTTCCTGTTTTTATTTGTTTGGTTTGCTATGAGCTATCAGCTATGAGCCATGAGCCAAAATAGCCGGCGGCTATTTTACTGATACTACGCTTTCCGATATCCAGCCTTCCTTGTTCTCGTAAAGGATGACCTTGTACCATTTGGCGTTATTATTATCGGGTTGTTCCCCCACGACCCTCAAGGTTGCCCCTTTGAATATCATGCCGATCCGGAGGGATTCCAGGCCTGGGGCTATCCGTACATTTGCGGCGTCCTTTATGACAACCGCTTGCCTGGTTGACGGCGCTGTTTTCTGTGCAACGCTTTCCGCCTTAGATTTTTCAGGAATCGTTTTCGGCTCCGCTTTCTTTGCAGGCGGCGCCGGTGCGGCCTCTTGTTTGACGGGCGCCTTTGCTGTTGACGGAGGTGCTACCTTTGGGGGTGCCTCGGTCTTTATAGGCGTCTCGGCCTTTATAGGCGCTTCGGTTTTCAAGGTCGTTTCTGCCTTCGCCGCAGGCTCCGCTTGCGCGACGGCGGTTTCCTTCTGGGCCGATAGGGTCTTTTTTACAAAGAAGCGGTCCATGGTTCCCGTAGAGACAAGATAGTACCCGATGGCGCCAAGGATCAAAACGAAAATAATAACAATGGCAGGGGCCATGTAATTTGACCGGAGCCCACTTATGTCGTTTTGTTTTTTAACAGACCCGAGGGAGATGCTCTCCTCGAGAAGCACCTTTGACACGACGTGGCCGTCCACCGTGTGAGATGACTGGGCATAGATGGCGAGAAGGCACCTGTCGCAGATGTAATTGATGAGCCGGGGGAACCCCTTCGATGAAATATGTATCAGCCTGACCGCCCGGTCCTGGAACTCCAGCGGCCCCTTCGAACCTGCCTTGTAGAGGCGGTAATTGATGTACGATTTTACTTCGTTCAGCGTGAGCGGCTCTATGCCGTAAGTGACGGTGATCCTCTGGGCGAGGTGCCTCATGTTCTGCGCCTTGAGCTTTTCGATAAATTCAGGCTGGGCAAAGAAGATAGTGTGGAGGATCTTCTGCTTGTCCGTCTCGATGTTGGACAAGAGGCGTATGAATTCGAGGAGCTCGTAGGAAAGAAGCTGCGCCTCGTCGATGACAAGCACGTTCTCCTTCCCGTTCTTGAATTCTTCAAGGAGGAAAAGCCGCAGCGTGTCGTAAAGCTCCTTATTTGTGGAGGGAATATCCTGAACGTAGAATTCCCTGAGGAGCTCCTTCATAAACTCCGTGTCGTCGGTAACAGGGTTGAGGATGAGCGCCGTGTTGTAAGTCTCGCGGGGGAGGGAATTTATGAAGATGCGGGAAACCGTTGTCTTGCCGGAGCCTACGTCGCCGTATATCAGCGCGAAACCCTCTTTCTGAGAGAGGAAAAAGGTCAGGTAATCGACGGCCTTTTTGTGTTCATTCGACTCGTAATAGAAGGCAGGGTCAGGAGACATCCCGAACGGTTTTTCAGAAAAACCAAAATATTCGAGATAAGGTATTTCCATAAATACAACTATGACACACTTGCCCGTATTATTTCAAATAATTTTGAGAATAAATATCAAACGATATTGTGAAAAGTAAAAGGTGAAATGTGAAATGTTTAAAACCTTTTACCTTTTACCTTTCACCTTTCACGGTGTTCATTACAATTTCCTTGCATTGAAGTCACAGGTAAGTATAATTGAAACAAAAGAAAGCCGTCAGGCGTAAGGCGTCAGTGGATTAAACCCCTCACCCCTTACGACTCACGACTTACGGGTTTTATAGATTACATGATCGGGTGAACATGTTATTATCCATAATTATTCCGGCCTATAACGAAGTCAATTTTATAAACGATGCGATAAAGAGGGTGCAGGAGACGCCTTACGAGAAGGAGATCATCATCGTCGACGACGGGTCTGTTGACGGCACCAGGGATATCCTTAAGGGCTTGAAAGACCCGAACATCACGGTTGTCCTCAAGGAGGTAAACCAGGGCAAGGGAGCCGCCCTGCGGGAGGGTTTTGCGCGCGCGAAGGGCGATATCATCATCATACAGGACGCGGACCTCGAGTACGACCCGCGGGACTATCCGAAGCTGCTGGAGCCCATCCTCGAAGGAAAGGCCGATGTCGTCTACGGGTCAAGGTTCCTCGGCGGGCCTCACAGGGTGCTCTATTTCTGGCACTACATAGGCAACATGGGAGTGACGCTGCTGTCCAATATGTTCACCAACCTCAACCTCACCGATATGGAGACCGGGTACAAGGTCTTTAAAAGAGAAGTGTTGAAGGACATCAAAATAGAGTCCAACAGGTTCGGCTTCGAGCCCGAGATCACCGCGAAGATAGCGAAGGGACATTTCAGGGTCTTCGAGATCCCCATATCCTACTACGGCAGGAGCTACGAGGAAGGAAAGAAGATAACCTGGCGCGACGGCATCAAGGCCTTCTTCACGATAGTGAAGTACAACGTGTTCAGATAGAACAGCTCATAGTTCATAGCTCATGGCTCATGGCAGAAGCTGAATCACCAATAACCAAACATCAATCACCAATTAACATCCAATAACCAATGACCGAATACCCAAACGGGAGATCATGCCGGAGAGGTTTTGTTTGGTTATTGAATACAGATCCACCAGACAGAGGGCGCGGACTTCTGGGAGTTCTACGTCGATAGGGGCTATCGGTGTATCTTTAAAAGGGAAGGCAATACCTATAAGCTGTACTTTGTGGGAACGCATAAGCTTATTGACAGGATGTGACAGGTACTGAGCATAGGCTTGTCCTTTTTGTTACGATATGCTACAATTGTAGCAGGAGGTGTTTATGGGTATTGCCATACGCATAGATGACGATCTGTACGAACAGGCCAAGCAGAGCGCAAAGGCGGAATGCAGGACCGCCCCATTGCAGGTTGCTTACTGGGCAAAGATCGGAAAGGCCGCCCTCGACAACCCGGATCTGCCCATAGAGTTCATACGGGATGTGCTGGTTGCCAGACAGCGGGGAGAGTTCGAACCCTTCGAGTTCAGCAAGAAAAAATGACCATCGTACAGTCCCCGTATTTCCGCAGGAGCTACAATAAATTACACTCCCACCAGTTGACGGCAGTTAATGCGGCGGTAAAACGTATTGCGTCAGAGCCGTCCTGCGGGGAAGAGAAAAAAGGCGACCTCGCGGGCGTCCGCGTTCATAAGTTCCGCATTCAGGACCAGCTTTACCTGCCGGCATACGAGCATGACGGCAATACCCTGTATCTCCTCGCCCTGGGCATTCATGAAAACTTTTACAGGGATTTGAAGAAGGGACGACGATGAGCTGTTTCCACGCGCCTCACGAATTACGGGTGTATCGCCTTAGCCGGTTTTACGTGACTGTTTTTTTGATTTATATTGAAGATTTTCAAAGTGGCGTTATAATATTGAGACAATAAAGAGGTTTGAAATGAGGAAACAGACTGCCATTGAGAACATTGAGAGAGCCATAGAAAGCTTAACCCTGAAAGAACAGTTGAGACTGGTCGAGAAGTTAACACGGCAGTTGAGAAGGACCGTATTAACAACTAAAAAGGAACTCGACTGGGGAAAGCTCTACGGACTCGGCAAGGGACTATGGAAAGAAGATGCTCAAAAATATGTAAGCCGTTCGAGAGAGGATAGGGCGTGAGCCTCTCACGAGAGATCAAAAATGTACATTCCATTTTTATCGACACGGCGCCGATTATCTATTACATAGAAGCACACCCGCAATTCGGTCCCCTCGTGAAAGAGGTCGTAAAGGATTTTCAAACAGGAAGGCTGATAGCCTTTTCTTCCGTGATAACACTCACCGGGGTCCTGCCTAAACCGATTGAGGCTGGAGACTTGAAGCTTGCCGGAAAATTGGCAGACTTTCTCAAATTCGGAGGCAATATCAAGCTGGTTGAGATATCAGAGGACATTGCCGACAAGGCAGGGAAGCTAAGAGGGAAATATCCGGCACTGAAAACTATAGATGCGCTTCAAATTGCCGCCGCGATTCATGTAAGAGCTGATGTCTTTCTTACAAACGATAAGAAGCTGAAAAAGGTAAAAGAGATCCAGATAATGGTTCTCAGTGATTACTTATGAGATCGCATGTACGTTGCCGGCTTTCATCGATCAGTCGTCACCTTCGAATGTCGATGATCGATCATCGAATATCGGACTTGCCATGAGCCAATCTAAAAGGGTTTCTGCTCTCTGCTCTCAGCTCTCCGCTCTCCGCTCCTCCGGTTCGTTCAGTCTTTTCTGCCGTAACGTTGAACGTAGAACATTGAACGGATTGCTGTTTAAGAATTACGAATTACGGGTATTCTGCCATGAGCCATGAGCCAAGAACTATGAGCCGGTTTAATAAGGGCTTCACCTCCGTCGAGCTCATCATAGTAATGCTGGTGCTGGGCATGCTCACAGTATCTTTTGTCTTTAGAAATCCTTTTACGACCGGAGACTACAGTACGATAGCAGCGGACCAGTTGATCGCCGATATCCGGTACGTCCAGATGCGCGCGATGGGGTTGGGGAGCTCGCAGAATATTCTTTTTACTAATGGCTCGGGCACATATAGCATACGTGACGCAAGCAATAACGTTATTGAGCAAAAAAATCTACCTGGTAAGATCACTATAGTGTCAACAACTTTTGGTAATACGCTTTCTTTCAATTCTTTAGGTGAACCTAACATCGGGACCACGAACCGTTCGATCACCCTCTCGGCGGGGAGTCCGATCACAATAACCGCCATTACAGGGAGTGCACAATGAGCTTGCCGGCCATGAATCGTAAGGGCCTCACTCTCATAGAGCTTATTATATTTATTATTATCGCCGGCATCTTCGTGCCTCTTACCTATATGGCATTTACGGCATCAATGGGCAAGGCGGCGTATCCCGAAGGGACTCTCAGGGCAAGGTTTGTTGCAGAGGAGACGATGGAAAATGCAGTACAAAGAGGTTTTAACCAGCTTGCAATTGACACAACAACTAGCTGTTCAGATATAGGGGCAAGCATACCCGCAGGGTATTCCTGTACATGGAGGCGTGATTATGTCCAATACAGTGCAGGGACTTTTGTTACATCTGGCCCATCAGATTACATCATGCTTACCGTAACGGTGACCCCGCCGGCAGGGACAGGATATACGCATACAGTTCAAACGATTGTGTCGAGAAGGGGATAATGGGGAAGGTATTCAAAAGAAACGCAGGATTCACCCTCATAGAAGTTGTGACGGTCGTTGTTGTCCTGAGCATCGTCAGCGTCTTTACATTCTCCTTTCTGATAAATAGCGTAAAGACCTACCAGATGGCAAAATACTCCCAGGCATTGCATGGAGAGGCAGCATATATATTGGAGCGGATTACACGGGAATTACGCGATTCTCAAAGCGCCTCTTGGGGCGCATCGACGCTTGCGTTGACCCTGTCTCATGCAACCCTTCAAGACAGCAGCTCGACTTCGATCACATACGCGCTCTCAGGGTCTCAGCTCAATAGAATATCCACCTCCGGGAGCCGGGTCATGGGAAAGAATATCGCGAGCTTTAGCGGGATCTGTGCCAGCAATTGTTGCACGGTTGCATTGACAACGAACGCCATACCTTCCCAGGGCATACCCGCGCAATCATACGGAACGAGGGTCTGCCTCAAAAATCAAGCCACTTTGTATAAAGGATACTATGAAGATTTTATTATTCAATAAAAAAGGATTCGCCCTTATTGCGCTTGTTATCATAATGACGATAACAGGCCTCATCGGGGCAAGCATCGCCTCTTTGATGGGAGCAAAGCACAAAGGGTTACCGTTTCAGGTAAATTCGTATAACGCCCTTAACCTCGCCAATACCGGTGTGGAGTGGGCTACAAGGTATATCATATACGATTATGGCCCATATCCTACTACCGATACTACAGTAACATTGACAGGGGTGGGAGGGATCGGTCAATTCACGGTGACATACAATACTGCCCAAGATAGACTAACATCAAAAGGCAATTACCTAGGTGCGGTTAGGGAAATCAGGATTAATGAATTCAGACATCAATTCGTTAGTCAAACTTCTAAAATAACTATTTATCCAGGCACCTCACCTTATTACAATTCTAACTACATATATATCTCGTTCATCAACAATGGTTCCCAGAGTCTTACAATCACAGGTATGTCATTAAACCGAAGCGGTACAGGAACAGTACACTTGGAAGAGGTTTGGAATTGGGCATTGCATTGGTGGGGTTGGGGTTGGGATAATCTTTATTCAGGGCCCACTGTTACTATACCAAACACTATCACCTTGACTTCATCTTCTTCTCACAATACGGATGCTTCAAGTTGGTGGGCTATAGGATTTTCGGAGTCATGGGGCAATCTGCGAGGGAACTATACATTGACTTTTTCAGGTACAATTGGTGGCACTCCTTTTACCAGCACTATCAAATTTAACCTGTAACCAAAAAAAACCAATTGGGGTCAGCCCTTGACATTTGACAAATCATCAGCCATACTCTGCTATGATCTGTTCTACCGTATTCTGATTGGCTGAATCCGCCTGCCGGCTGAGCCGGTGACCAAGGAGGTTTGTATGGCGCGACCATTGCGCATCCAGTACAGAGGGGCTTTTTACCACGTTACCGCCAGGGGAAATGAGCGAAAAAAAATCTTCCTCAACACGACTGATTACAATAAGTTCAGAGAATACGTCAAACATTCTCAGGAGAAACATCGATTCATCCTCCATGCGTATGTCCTTATGTCCAACCACATACATCTTCTTATCGAGACGCCGGAAGGGAACCTGAGCAGAGTTATTCATACCATCATTAGTTCCTACTCTACGTATTTCAACAAAAAAAGGCAACGGTCAGGCCATCTCTTCCAGGGGCGGTATAAAGCGATTCTTATCGAGAAGGACAGTTATCTCCTGGAGCTATCACGGTATATTCATCTTAATCCGGTAAAGGCAAATATGGCGGAAAGACCCGAAGAGTATCCGTTCAGCAGTTACCGTTCATATGTTGCGTCCGAATCTGATGCAATTGTTGCGCGAGATCTTATCCTCTCCATGATCTCAACCGAGAAAAAGAAAGCCCCTTCTCTTTACAGGGCATTCGTAGAACAAGGACTCACGGAAGAAATAAAGAACCCTTTCTCAAAAGTGTATGGCGGTATGATCCTTGGCACAAAACAGTTCATTCAGGATTCACTGAAAAAGCTTGCGCCGGAAACGCTCCACAAAAAAGACGTATCGGCGCGCAGACAATTACATGCTTCGCTCTCTCTGGAGGAGGTTGTTCATCTGATATGTTCAATGCTCCACATCTCGGCCAAAGAGATCCATGGAAAACATAATCGTATTCGCTCCTTTGTGATCACCATCTTGAAGAAGCAGACCTCATACACGAACAGTGAGATTGGCCAGTTTTTTGGAGAGCTGAGCTACTCCGCCGTCAGCAAGATTGTTGAACGTTTTGAAGGGGAATTGAATGCCGATAAGGAGCTGCGGAAAAAGTACGAGAAGATAAAAACTGATTTGTCAAATGTCAAGGGCTGACCCCAAAAAAGCTGCTTGACAATTGCTCAGAGTATTGAGTAAAATTACTCAATATAATGAGTAAATTGTAAATGACGCAAACTATCACATATAAAAGGCCAATCTTCCGCGTATTATCGCGACGGGTTGCGGAGCCGCGCAGGTTTATCCAGGTGGTTACCGGTCCACGCCAGACAGGCAAGACGACCCTTGTGCGCCAATTAATGGAGGAAAAAGGAACAGGGTACTATGCATCTGCCGACGAGCCGGCCCTAAAGAGTCGTTTGTGGATAGAACAGCAATGGGAAACCGCACGGATAAAAACCCTTAAAAAACCACGAAGGAAAGGGTTACTGATACTGGACGAAATTCAAAAGGTCTCCGGCTGGTCGGAAACGGTAAAACGTTTGTGGGATGGCGATACTGTAAAGAATGTCAATCTTCATGTGATCATTCTCGGTTCTTCCCCGATGCTTATTCAAAAAGGGCTTACAGAAAGCCTTGCAGGTCGATTTGAGATAATCCCCGTGAGACACTGGTCATATTCTGAGATGAAAGACGCGTTCGGGTGGGAGCTTGAACAGTTCCTTTATTATGGCGGTTACCCCGGATCAGCCTCGCTGATCAACGATCAGAAAAGATGGAGGAGATATATCTTTGATTCCCTGATCGAGACGACTGTCTCCAGGGATGTTCTGTTGATGGTGCGCATCGACAAGCCGGCCTTGCTTCGACGCCTTTTCGAGCTGGGATGTCTATACTCCGGTCAGATACTTTCATATCAAAAAATGATTGGCCAGCTTCAGGATGCGGGGAATACAACTACTCTCGCCCATTACCTTGATCTCCTTAAAGGCTCAGGGTTAATCACGGGTCTCCCGAAGTATGCAGGCCAGGCAGTCCGACAGAGGGCGTCAAGTCCAAAGCTCCTTGTCTTGAATAATGCCCTTATGACCGCAATGTCACATCTGAGTTATGATGAGGCAAGACAGAACAGCGAGTTCTGGGGCAGGTTAGTGGAGACCGTTGTCGGGAACATGCTTGCAAACAATATAATTGGTAAGGATATGCAGCTATATTACTGGGTTGAACGGAACCGCGAGGTAGATTTCATCCTTGCGAGAGGGAATGATATCGTCGCAATAGAGGTTAAAAGCGGGAGGATGAGAACAGCTTTGCCGGGATTGGAGTTTTTTGCCCGGACGTTCCCAGTGAAAAAGAAACTCCTTGTCGGCACAGGGGGCATCCCGCTTAATGAGTTCCTGTCAATGGACGTTGAGATGCTGATGAGATGATATTTATTTTATATGATATTCCTCATACGAGCGATCTGTCGCAGTCAAATTTCTCTATGAAAATTGATATGATACAGCATTTTCTTGTTGACATATCTCAGGAAACTATGCAAACATTGATAATGTAATGAGAAAACAGTTAAAAAAAGCAGGCAGGAGGGGTGGAATATTCAAATTTTGAATTTGTTTAGGATCTGGCGCTCAGAAATTGCCAATTTGATCAAAAGCTATGTTATAATCAATGCTTTTAGGAAGGCAATGTGGATATACTCGGCGTAGACATAGGGACTGTCAGCGTAAAGTATGTAAAGGTAAGGGACGGGACCGCAGTCTCGTCAGGGGTGTATTCCTATAAAGGCGGCTTTGATGACCTCGAGATGATACTCGGCGACATCAGGGTCAAAGAAGGGAACGATGTAGAAGTTGTCATGGGCATCAGCTCCCAGGAGATCACCAAGAAGACCTTTACCATCCCGATCCTTCCGAAAAAAGAACAAAAAGACGTCCTCAACTGGTCTACCACCAAGATCCTGACCACGTCCCTTGACGACATGATATACGAACACATAATGCTTGGCGCGATTGACGAGAAAGGGGTCAATAAAGACGAGGTCCTCTTTGTGGGGGCGCCAAAGCATTATATCAACAGCCTCCTTTCCGTCTTTGAGAACGTTGGCTTCAACGACATCAGCATCATCACCGATATCGCATTTGCGTACATCAATGCCATGGGCGAGACCGGCGACACATCGACGGCAATAGTCGATGTCGGCGGACGGCGGACGGGCCTCTATATAGCGAATGCAAAAAGGCTCATGTTCGCGCGGGAGATCCTCACGGCCTCGGAGAGTTTTTCCGATGCGCTGATGAGCGGACCGGGGCTTTCTTATGACCAGGCAGAGCAATATAAGCGTGAGAGGGGTTTCGACGAGGAGCTCGCGGAAGTACTGCGCCTGCCCTTTGAAAGGCTCGAAGGAGAGATACTCAGGACCTTAAGCGTTTATAACCAGCGGTACCCCGACAAACCGGTCTCGAAGGTATTTATCGCAGGACGGGGATCGAAGATCCCGAAATTTCTCGAGAAGATGAAAGAGTCCCTCGTTGAAGAGGTAGCATCTTTTGAGGGCGTGCCCGATATTGAAGCTGAGTATATACCGGCGTATACGCTGGCAGTGAGCAGGGCAGGGCTCCCCAACCTTTTGCCCGAGCGGTTGCTCCAAAAGGGCAAGGAGAGATCATACAAAAATCTGATAATGATGGGGTCGATCGGCGTTGTTGTCATCCTTCTTTTGCTGTCCTTCATGATGTGGGGCATGTTGAGCAACGCCAATCTGAAGTTCAATCTTGAAAAGGGCAACCTCGACAGGCTGAAGGAAGGGGTCAAAAAACTATCTGCCCCTGCCCAGGCCGCAGTCAGCAATAATGAGATCCTGATGGTCAAAAACGAGATCCAGAAAAAGGACCTCACGTTTGTGACGCTTCTGAAGTTCCTTGCTTCGCAGATGCCGCGGGACGTCTATCTCAGTTCAATCGAATTCGGCGACGATGCCCCTGCGGCGGCGGCCCAGGCGCCTGCGCAGGTCCTCCCGCCGCCTATCCCTGTAGGGCAGGGCGTTCCCGTCCCAAAGGCCGCCCCGGGATCTCCGGCGCAGGCAGCGGCGAAGATACCGGACTACCCGCTGGTATTAAGGGGCTATATCATGGGAGAGCATGACGGCCTTGAATTGACATTATTTAACCTCATGCTTACCTTGAAAAAATCGGGTTTTGTGCAGAATGTTGAGCTTGCGAAAAAGGAGATGAAAACGCTGAAAGGCAAACAGGTCATGGAATTTACCATTACATCACGGTGCGCGAGATATGAACTTTAAGTCGATCTACGTATGGTGCGGAATACCGATTGCCCTGATCATAATCTGGGTATTGGCCTTATATCTGCCGTTTTCCTCCCAGATCAGGAACAGAGAAAAATCCCTCGAATCCGTCAAGCAGGAGAGGAAAGAGGTAGAGGCATCGATTGTAACGCTATCCCGGCAGACGAAATCTGACGAGAGGTGGAAAGAATCCCTCAACGAGTTCAAGGCGCAGGCGCCCATGCTCGAAAAGATGCCCGATTTCATCAGGGAGGTATCGAGATCAGCCCGTAACCGGGGGGTCATGACAGATAATGTGGTGAGCATCCATTCCACGATCGATACGGAAAAAAAGTCTTACGTCGTCAACCCTGTCTTTGAGTTTGACCTGAAAGGAGGGTTCCTTGAGACGGGAAGGTTCTTTGAGGAGCTGTCGAACAGGGTCGCCTTCAAGGGCGTTCAGAAGGCGCGCATCTCCTATAACGAGAAACAGTACCCTCTGTTGGCAGGCAAATATACGATCGAGTTCAAGGCATTAAAGGGGAAGATATTTGAAGGTAAGTAAACCGGTTGTTATTGTAGGGATCATTGGAATACTCCTTGCGGGGTACATACATTTTTTTACCGGCAAGAAGAAGGCGCCGACGCCTGTGCCGGCAGCTCCGGCAGCAGCGCCCGCAGTCAAGGCGCCCGCTCAGGCAGCGCCCGCGGGGGCACCTGCGAAACCCGGGGCACCGGTGCCGGGCATACCCGCAAGCGCCGGCCAAGCAGCAGCGCCGCAGAAATTTGACAAGGAGCAGCTTGACAAGCTCGGTGTTGCATGGACCCGGGACCCCTTCCTCCTGCCAAAACCAAAAGAGGAAAAAAGGCTGGGACAGTCGCAGGCACAGGAGATCACCTTTAAGCTCGTCGCCATCATGGAAAAAGGGAACGAAAGGATCGCGATCATAGACCATGAGGTTGTGAAGAAGGGTGATATCATAGGCGGTGAAACGGTACAGGAGATACAAAAAGACAAGGTGATACTCGTCCGGAGCGGTGCAAAGAGGGTACTCAACCTGGTAAAGATAGAGGACATGGTGACCCAGGAAGAAGCGCCGAAAACAAAAGGTACGGAGAGGCCGAAATGAAAAAAGGACTTATTTTTATTGTAATATTGTTTGTCCTGGCATCCTGCGCGCATACCGACCAGGCGAAAGAGAAAAAGCCTGAAGAGACCAGGGCGGCAGCAAAACCGGTTGATATCCCGAGCCCGGTGTCCTTCCAGATGGAAAAGTCAAAAGCGACCGAAAGCGCCAGGCCCCAGGACTACTTCTCCTTCTCGCTGAGAGAGGCGGACGTAAAGGACATCCTCAGGGCAATCGCGAAACAGACAAACTATAATGTGGTGACAACACCGGACGTGAAGGGGATGACGACCGTCGACCTGAAGAACGTGACCCTTGAGAAGGCTCTGGAATATATCCTCGAGCCGCTGGGCTTTGCGTATAAGATCGAGGGGCGTACCATCTATGCCTCGAAGCCGAAAGTAGAAACAAAAATATTTACGATCAATTATCTTGCCTTGAAGAAGATCGGCACGAGCACGGTCGAGTGGAAAAGCGGCGGCACTTCCAGCACATCGGGCACAGGAGGCACAACCAGCTCGGAGACGAAGATCCTTGAAGTAAAAAGCGAGACAGAATCGGACCTGTGGAAAAGCCTCGAGGATAACCTGAAGGCTATAATCTCTGCCGATGGTAAGCTCGTCATCAACAAGCAGACCTTCACGATCATGGTGACCGACTATCCGAAGAACCTGCAGCGCGTATCCATGTTTCTCGAGAGCCTTGAAGGCACCATGCACAGGCAGATCATGATCGAGGCAAAGATCGTCGAGGTGAGATTATCCGAGGGTTACAGGGCAGGCGTGAACTGGGAGATAATCGCGTCGAGGATCGGGAGCCTGGCGAGGATAAGCGCACGGCAAAACTTCCCTGCGCCCGCAACGTTCGCAGGAGATTATACCGAATATTTTAAGTTCTATGTCGGATCGGAGGCTTCGGGAGAGCTGAACATTACCAACACCTTTATCGAGCTTTTAAAGGCACAGGGTGAAACAAAAGTGCTTGCGACCCCGAAGATCGCGACACTCAACAATCAAAGGGCGGTCATCAAATCGACGACGCAGGAGGTCTACTTCGAGGAACAGCAATCTTCGACAGGAGGGGCTGCCACTGTCGCAACCTACAGCCCGCGGTTCATGAACGTAGGGGTGGTCCTCGACGTAATCCCGCAGATCGATAATGAAGGCAACATTATCCTCAGCCTCCACCCCATCTATTCGACAAAAGATGGCTCTGTACGTTCTCCTAATCCCCTGTCTGCCGGTACAGTTCCTGTTATATCTACACGGGAGACGGATTCTATCGTGCGGGTAAAGGACGGTGAGACGGTCATTATCGCCGGCCTCTTATACGAGACAAAATACCAG
Organism: Deltaproteobacteria bacterium UBA6106; assembly: GCA_002428485.1. GTDB lineage: Bacteria > Desulfobacterota > Syntrophorhabdia > Syntrophorhabdales > Syntrophorhabdaceae > UBA5609. The sequence continues at coordinate 10,194 of DIWM01000001.1, read as the reverse complement.
GATGACAAGAAGATACCACTTTTCGGCTCCATCCCCTTGTTAGGCTACCTCTTCAGGTCGAGCGCGGAGCAGACGAAGAGCACCGAACTCATCGTGTTCCTCACGCCGCGGATCGTATACGATAAGGGAGCTAAATGAGCATAATCCTCGACGCGCTGAAAAAGGCTCAGCAGCAGCGAAAGAAGACCGCACCGGATGTCCCCTTCAACCTGCCCGGTCCAAAGAAGAAACCGAGGATGCTTGTTTATGGCATCCTGCTCCTATGTGTTCTTGTTGTGCTTGGCTATCTTCTTATCCCGGCATTCCACAAGCCCAAACAGTTTGCAGTGCCTGTTGCCGCGCCGGTTCCTCCGAAACAGCAGGCCGCGAAGGTGGAAGCGCCGCCTCAAAAGCCTGTTGCAACAGTCGCAAAGGTCGCAGAGGTTGCAAAGAAAGAGCCGGTACCAATAAAAGAGGCGCCAAAACAAGAAAAGGTATCAGTAGCAAAACAGGAGCACGTTAAGAAGATCCCCGCAAAGGCGATGCCGGTGAAAATGGCAGTTGCTGTGCAGCCCGCCAAAAAGATCCAGGCGCCTGCCAGGAAGACCGACGAGACAAAAGAAGACGAGAGGACCGTTACAAGGGCAACAGATAGCGAAAAGATCGATATATTATACAACGAGGCACAAACCGCGCTCCAGGCAGGGCGCATAGGTGAGGCGAAAAGGATCTATCTCTCCATCCTCTCCGTAAAACCCGATCATGTCGAAGCGCTGAACAATCTGGGAGTGATCGCCATCCAGGAAGGGAATTCCAAAGGAGCGCTCTTTTATTTCAAAAAGATCCTCGAGTTCCAGAAGTCCTATCCGAAGGCATACAACAACATCGGCCTCCTGATGATGGGCGAGGGAGACAAGGGGCTTGCAGAGGAGTATTTCCGGAAGGCGATCGTTATGGAGCCCGACAGCATAGAACCCTATCTCAACCTGTCGGCACTTTTAAGGAGAGATGGAAGATTGGACGAGGCCTCCAGGCTCCTTGAGATCCCCATACAGAAGAAGGTGAGAAGCCCGGCCCTCTTCCTGTCCTATGCCATCATCCAGGACACGGCGGGAAAGACCGAAGACGCGGTAAGATACTACAGACAATACCTCAGCACCGTCAAATCCTCTGAAGCGAGAAAGGAAGTCATAGAGAGGTTAAGGCTCCTTGAAGAGAACCGGAATCCTGAACGTCGTTAAAAGAGGGGTCCATCAGGGAGTACAGAGCGTTTTTTTCTTTGAAGGATTTCCTCCCCTTGGCAGTAATGGCGGCATCACCCGCCTGAGCAAAGAGCCTTTAACAAACAGCGATATTCTCGAACTGCTGCAAGGCACAACTACGGAGATGCAGCTTCAGCGTTTTACCCAGGACAACGAGCTCGACTATACATACGAGATGGGCGGTTTCGGAAGGTTCAGGATGTGCGCGTTCGTGAGGCGCGGCTCGCTCGGAATAGTCGTCCGGCCGGTCTCCGACGCCCTGCCTTCTTTTGATGATCTCGGCCTGCCGGATTCCCTGAAAGAATTTGCACAATACCGCAACGGGCTGATACTGGTGACGGGCCCGTCGGCGAGCGGCAAATCAACGACTGTTGCGGCGCTCGTTGAGCTGATCAACAGGGAGAGGCTGTGCCATATCGTTACCGTTGAAGACCCGATAGAATTTATTTTCACTCCGAAGCGGTCCATCTTCAGCCAGAGGGAGATCGGCAGAGACACGAAATCGTTCCTCGGAGCCTTGAAGAGGATAGTCCGCGAGGACGCCGACGTAATTTTTGTCGGGGAGATCAGGGAGAGGGAGTCCATGAAGGCGGCGCTGGAGATCGCCGAAACAGGGGCGCTCGTATTCTCAACCCTGCATACCCTGAATGTTGCGCAAACGATAAACAGGATAATAGATTTTTTTCCGGACCACGAAAAGAATACGGCGAGAGCACAGGTCGCAAACGTCCTGAAGGCCGTGGTATCGCAAAGGCTGTTGATGAGAGCCGATTCAGCATGCTGCGTCTGCGCCTGCGAGGTTATGAAGGTCAACCCGGCGATCAAAAGCCTCATCAGGGAGGATAAGATCCACCAGATCGTCACGATCCTCGATACCGCAAAAAGCGAAGGGATGACATCCCTCGATGAGTCATTGCGGATGCTCAGCAAGCAAGGCGTGATCGATGTCGCCCAGGCGATTGCCCATTCATCGAGGAGCAGCAAATTTATCGAGGATATTGCCGAGGTGAAGCCGACAAAAGACGGCATATCCACGACGAAGGGCATCATGGCCCTGGAAAAAGACCTTGCAGTCTACCAGGCGGACCTGAGCGTTACGAACTTAAGCTCCTTCGACGCCTCGGGAAGACTTTTCAGCACGCCCGTCGGTTTCCTTTTCAGGGATACGGGAGCACTGAAAGGCCCCTATCATTTTGCCGCCGACTACACGATCCTCAACGGAAAGAAAGAACCTTTCAGGCTCAAATCCTTCTTAAATATCTCCTACAAGATACTGGAGACAAAGATCGAGAAACCTGCCTATGCCTTTAAGGTCAGGGTCTTTGAGGACAGCAAAAATGATTACGAGCTGACCGAAAAGCCGCTTGATTTGATTAAGGACGGCAACTGGCATACAATAACAATACAGATCCCGCAGAAGCACACAAACAGGACCGTGAAGTTCTATATGCTCCTGTTCGACGGGGATATAAAGGAGGTCTCCTTTGATAATATCTTTTTTTTGTGAGGTGCCCTATTGAGTATTGTAAAGATGTTATATGCAATGGTTGAACAGGACGCATCCGACCTGCATCTTATCGATGGCATCCCTCCCACCATACGGATCAACGGAGAGCTGACCTATCTGAAAAGGGATGCTGTATATCACAAGGACATGAGGGAGTTTTTTGATGAGATCGTTGTCGACCAGGGGAAAAAAGAGCGTTTCCGCAGGGACCAGGAGCTTGATTTTTCCTATGAGCTTGAAAACGTCGGGCGCTTCAGGATCAATGTCTACCACCAGAAAGGCACCATAGCCTTTTCGGTCCGGCACGTGTCGATCACTATTCCGAAACTGGAAGACCTCAATCTGCCTGTTATGCTGAAGGAGCTTACCAGAAAACCGAATGGCCTGGTCCTGGTGACAGGCCCTACGGGCAGCGGCAAATCAACAACGCTCGCGGCGATGATTGACCTTATTAACGAAGAAAGGCCGCTCCATATTATTACCGTGGAAGACCCGATCGAATATGTATATAGCGCGAAGAGGTCGGTCATTTCCCAGAGGGAGGTAGGCGACGATACCAAATCCTTCTCCCTGGCTCTCCGGCACGTATTGAGGCAGGACCCCGATGTGATCCTCATCGGCGAGATGCGGGATCTGGAGACAATGCAGGCTGCCATAACCGCCGCAGAAACGGGCCACCTTGTCTTTTCCACGCTCCATACGACAAGCTCTTCTCAGACCATCGACAGGATCATTGATGTCTTCCCGCCCCATCAGCAGGCGCAGATACGGTCCCAGCTCTCGATCACCCTTCAGGCCGTGATCACGCAGAAGCTTTTGAGGCGTGCCAACACAAAAGGGAGGGTGCCGGCAACGGAGGTCCTCATAGCAACGCCGGCGCTCCGGAACCTGATACGGGAGGCAAAAGGCTACCAGCTTTACGGACAGATCGAGCTGGGCAAAGAATATGGCATGCATACGATAGAGCAGAGCCTGAGCGAGCTTTTGAAAAAAGGCGTCATAACCCGTGAAGATGCGCTGATGAACGCAAATGTAGGAGAATATATAAAGTAAGCTCATAGCTCATAGCTCATGGGAAGAGCAAAAGGAGTATAAAGTAAGCTCATAGCTCATGGCTCATAGCTCATGGGAAGAGCAAAAGGAGTAAAGTAAGCTCATAGCTCATGGCTCATGGCTCATGGGAAGAGCAAAAGGAGTAAAGTAAGCTCATAGCTCATGGCTCATAGCTCATGGGAAGAGCAAAAGGAGTATAAAGTAAGCTCATAGCTCATGGCTGTATGAAGGAACAGATGACAAAAGTGAAATTTAGTTTTGAGGATTTAGAAGTCTGGCAGAAAGCAATCGATTTTACCGACAAGGTTATCTCTCTTGTTGAGAAAATAAGAGCAGACCGTAAACATTTTCGTTTACTGGAACAGATAGAGGCATCGTCAGCCTCCATCGCAATGAATATTGCGGAAGGAAAGGGACGGTACTCAAAAAAAGAATTTGTTCAATTTTTGTATATAGCCCGTGGGTCTTTATATGAATCAATTACGCTGTTGATAATATTTCATAAACGTAAATGGATAAATGATAGTGATTTAGAGGATGCAATTTCTTTTGGTAATCAGATTGGAAAAATGCTCTCATCTTTGATAAAATCTATTAAGAATAAAGGAAGTTGAACTGTGAGCTATGAACATGTAGCTATGAGTTGTTGTAAAAAAAGGTTTTGCCATGAGCTATGAGCTATGAGCCATGAGCTAAAAGGAGTGTAAATTGGTTCAAAGAGTTCGTAAGCGTCTCGGTGAGCTTCTTCTGGAGGCGGGGAAGTTAACTGACAAGGACCTTCTGAAGGCCCTTGCGGAGCAGAAGAAATACGGGGATAAGCTCGGGAAGGTTATTATCAAGCTTGGCCTCCTCTCGGAAAAAGAGATCATCGATACCGTCAGCAGGCAGCTTGGCATCCCTATTGTCAATCTTGATGAGATCGAAATACCCGAAGACCTTGCAAGGCTTATCACGCCGGATATGGCAAAAAATTCCATGATCATCCCGGTGGACAGGGTTTTCAATGTCCTGAAGCTTGCCATGGTAGACCCTCTTGATATAGACGCGATGGACGATGTCTCGCGGCTTGCCAACATGGAGATCGATCCTGTTATTGTCACTGAAGGCGAGCTGAAGCGCGCCCTTGAGAAATACTACGGGTTGAAGACGCTTGTCGAAGAGACCCTGGAAAAGATGAAGGAACACGACGAGGTCATGCTGCTCAAGGAGGAGGAGGAAGAAGACCTCGACGAGCGGATATCCGTTGACCTCATCGAAGATGAGCCTGTAGTGAGATTTGTCAACAGCCTCCTTGCGCAGGCTCTTGCAGACGGCGCAAGCGATATCCACGTGGAGCCTGCAAAGAAGCAGATGAGGGTCAGGATGAGGGTAGACGGAAAGCTTCGCGATTTGCCCACCCCGGAAAAAAAGCTCTTCCTTCCCATCGTGTCAAGGATCAAGATCCTCGCGGGCATCGATATCGCGAGGACAAGGACGCCCCAGGACGGGAGGTTCAATATCCGTGAATCGACAAAAGAGGTCGGCGTCCGGGTCTCCACGTTCCCCACGATCCACGGCGAGAAGGTCGTCCTCAGGCTTCTCGACAAGAGCACGGCCCTCTACGGGATCGACAACCTGGGGCTGCTCCTCGATGATAAAGAAAAGATCAAGAATGTCCTGAGAAGGCCTTACGGGTTCATCCTCTCCACGGGCCCGACGGGCAGCGGAAAATCGACGACGCTTTACGCGATCCTGACCCACATAAACTCGCCGGAGAAGAACATCATCACCATCGAGGACCCTGTTGAGTATACCCTCGATGGCCTCTCACAGGCGCAGGTAAACGTGAAGGCGGGCATGACCTTTGACACCGGCCTGCGTTCTATCCTGAGGCAGGACCCTGATGTCATCATGGTCGGCGAGATCCGCGACGGCGAGACGGCGAACATGGCGATCCATTCCGCCCTTACGGGGCACCTTGTGCTGTCGACGCTGCACACGAATGATGCCGCGAGCGCCATCATGAGGCTTGTTGACATGGGCGTTGAGCCCTTCCTCGTGACATCGTCGATCTCATGCGTGATAGCGCAGAGGCTTCTCCGGAGGATATGCCCCGACTGCAAGGAATCCTATTATCCTGCACCTTCGGTCCACAAGACCTTCCAGATAAAAGAGGACACCCTGCTTTACAGGGGCAAGGGCTGCCCTTCATGTAAATACAAAGGGTATAAAGGCAGGACGGGAGTGTATGAGGTCCTCGTCATGGATGATGAATTGAGAGAGATGGTCATCGCAAAGGCGACGAGCGAGGTCATCAAGAAGAGGGCGCACGAAAAGGGGATGCGTGTCATGCGGGACGACGCGATCATGAAGGTCCTCTTCGGCCTCACGACGCTCGAAGAGGCCCTCAACGTGGTGCAGGAAGAGTAAACGATGGGTACATTTACATACAGGGCGCGTGACGAAAAAGGATTGCTCATAACGGGGAGCATGGAGGCACTCAATCAGCGGGATGTCTATGCCGAACTCGATGCCAAGGGGCTTTTCCCCATTGCAGCGAAGGAGACAAAGACCGCCGGCTCAGCCAGTATCGATGACTTCCTGCTGCGGTTCCAGAGGGTCAAAAGCGATGACCTGATATTCTTCACGAGGCAGCTCCAGACAATCATCAGGGCGGGCATACCGGTGGTTACCGGCTTGAGGGCGCTGGAAGAGCAGACCACGAGCCCGAAGCTGAAGGCGGCGATCAAGACGATTGCGCAGGACATAGACAGGGGGCAGAGCCTTTCAGACGCCCTCGGGCAGCACAGGGGCATCTTCCCGGAGCTTTATGTCAGCATGGTGAGGGCAGGCGAGGCAGGAGGCGGCTTAGAGGAGATCCTCGAGAGGCTTGCAGGCATCATCGAGTTTCAGATGAAGACGAAGGAGATGCTCAAATCTGCCATGCGCTATCCCATGTTTGTCGTCGGCACCCTTATCATCGCCTTTGTCGTGCTCATAAAGATGGTAGTTCCGAAGTTCGTTCCCATGTTCAAGACAGCGAAGATCGCCCTCCCCCTCCCTACGCAGATATTGCTCATCATCAATGACCTTGCCGAGAAATATACGATCTTTACCGTCGGAACTATAGTGCTGATCATTGTGCTTTTCATACTTTATAAAAGGACAGCCAACGGCGCGATGGCCATCGACAGGATCAAGCTCCAGATACCCCTTATCGGCCAGATAATCTTAAAGATATCCATGGGAAGGTTTGCCTTTACCCTTGAGAACCTCGTGAGGGCAGGCATCCCCATTGTGAAGACCCTGGAGATCGTCTCCAGGACCGTAGGCAATCACTACATCGCGCAGAAGGTTATTGAGATCGGGCAGAACATAGAGAAAGGACGGGGCATCTCAAAGCCACTGAAAGAAGCCGGGATATTCCCTCCCCTTGTGATACACCTTATCTCCACGGGCGAGGAGACAGGCGCCCTTGAGGAGATGCTGAAAGAGGTCTCCACCCACTACGACAGGGAGGTCTCATACTCTGTCAGCAGGCTGTCGGCATGGGTAGAGCCTATCCTGACAGCGGGGCTTTCCGTTATGGTCCTGTTTCTCGCGCTTGCCATCTTCATGCCCTGGTGGGACATGATGAGCGCAATGAAGGGGGGCGGTTGAAAGGTTTTTTCAAGGACCCCAACAACCTTAAATACAGCCTCAATACGATCGTCCCGCTTGTGGTATTCCTTACAAGCCTCCTCTCTGTTGTCATAGGCGCGAATGTCCTCACCTCTGCGCGGACACATGGGGCATGGATGTGGGTGGTCGTTGTCTGCCTTTTCTCCTCGTTGTGTGCGTTCATCGTGGTCAGGGCCATGATCCAGCCCATCAGCGACCTTGTGAAGCAGGCGGAGAAATTTGTAAAGTTCGAGGAGCTGCGGAAAGAGCGGGGGCAGATGATCGAGGTGTACAACCTTATAGAGCACCTCATGGAATATGTGAAAACGAGGGCTGATGCGGGTGAGGAAGGTACGCTGATGGAGAACATGGAAAAACTCGACTACATCATTCCCCTCGGGTACATGTCCCTTATGGTTGCCCACGAGGTAAGAAACCCTCTTAATACGATAACAGGGATGAGCGAGCTTTTACGGCAGAGGTCGATGGATGAATCGCAGAGGGCATATCTTAACGCGCTGCTCGACGCGGCAAAGAAGATAGATAAATTTACCCATGACCTGCTCGATTTCACCGACAACGAGCTTGTCAGGGAAGAGTTCGACATAAACGATGTTATGGAAGAGACAATGAGCGGCCTTGCGCCGGAACTGGAGGGCATTGAATGCCGGTTTGAACGAAAAGGCCCCCTCATGTGCTTTGCCGACAAGACAAAGATCTTTCAGGTGTTCACCAACATCCTGAGGAATGCAGCGGAGCATGAGAAGGCCGGCGGCTTCATCCTCATATCCCCGCAAAAGAGCGGCTCTGCCTTCCGCGTCTCCATATACAACAGGCACTCCTCGATTGCGCAGGAAGATCTTGAGTCCATGTTCAAGCCCTTTTTTTCGCGAAAAAAGGGCGGCCGGGGGCTGGGTCTCTTTATCAGCATGAGGAATATGCGCCTCCACGAAGGCACTATTGAAGTGAAGAGCAGCAATGAAGGAACAACCTTCACGATAGTACTACCGATAGTAGAGTTGAGAGAAGATGCTGTGAACAGGCTAGCTCATAGCTCATAGTTCATGGCTCATAGCAACAACAAAGAAAAGAGTAAAGGTATGAACGAGATCAAGCATCTAGTATCCAGCAACGCATTTCTCTCGATACCTTCAGCAGAACAGGTTTCCTCGCCTCACGACTTACGCCTTACGGGTGTTCTGCTATGAGCCATGAGCTATTAACTATGAGCTGCTTTTCTCTCGACATACGACATACGATATACGGGTTTAACAGTGAATACTAATAAGATCGTAATCATTGAAGATGACTCTGGCGTGCGGTTCTTTCTTGAAGAGGCATTAAAAAATGAAGGGTATTCCGTCCTGTCTTTTATCGCATACGAGGACGCTGCCGGCGCGATCGACAACGAGACAGACCTTGTGATAATGGATATCAGCCTGCCGGGCATGGACGGGCTTACCGCTACCTCGGAGATCAAGAAGAACATAAATGTTCCGATCCTTATCATTACGGCATACGGGACAAAGAAGAACGCCCTCGATGCCATCAAGCGGGGCGCGACGGATTTCTTTGTGAAGCCCATCCTTCTCGACGAGCTGAAGATAATGGTGAAAAGGGTTCTCGGCACGAGGAAATTAAAGAAAGAGATGGAGCTGTTGCGAGAAAAGGAACTCGAACAATACACATTTCATGGCGTCATCGGCAGATCGCAGCAGATGAGGGACATCTTCAGAGATGTGGAAAAGATCGCGGCTTCGGAACTGACCGTTCTCATCACGGGCGAGACGGGGGTCGGCAAGGAAGAAGTGGCGAAGCTCATCCATGTGCTTTCCCTGAGAAAAGGCGATTTTGTTGTAGTGAACTGTGCTTCCATACCTGACAACCTCCTCGAAAGCGAGCTTTTCGGCTATGAGAAGGGAGCCTTTACCGGCGCATATCAGCAGAAAAAGGGAAAGTTCGAGGTTGCCCACAACGGGACGATCGTGCTTGACGAAATAGGGGAGATGACGCCTTACCTTCAGGCAAAGATATTGCGGGCAGTCGAAAAGAAGGAGATCGAACACCTTGGCTCAAACAAGACGAATGTGGTTGATGTGAGGGTCGTCTCTACCACGAACCGCAACCTGGAAAGCAGCACAAAAGAGGGTAAATTCAGGGAGGACCTTTTTTTCCGCCTGTCCCAGATACACGTCTATGTCCCGCCTTTACGCGAAAGAAGAGAGGATATCAATGCCCTGGTCGAGCACGTGCTGCTCAGGTATGAAAATGAATCGGGCAGGATCGTTAATATCGATGAAGACGCATACGGGATGCTCATCCAGTATAGCTGGCCCGGAAACGTAAGGGAATTGATAAGCGTGATCCACAGGGCCGTTGTCATGTGCGACGGCGATATCATTACCTCCGACGACCTGCCCCTTTACCTGAAGAGTGGACTTCAACTGGCAGGCCGGCCCTATTCGGACATAACGCTGGATGAGGCGATCTCGGAGCTTGAAAGAAACATGATCGCAGACGCCCTCAAAAAATGCCAGGGCTCACAGGCAAAGGCCGCCAAGCTCCTCGGCATATCAGAGCGGAGCATGTGGTACAGGGTGAAGAAGTACGAGATAGATACCAGTATTTAGCTCACGGCTCATAGCCCGTAGCAAAAGCAAAAAATAGTAGGCAGTAAGCAGTAGGCACATAAAGACAGCAAAGGTGAAGTAGGCAGTGGGGAGTAGGCGCCATAAACTGTTTAACAATAATCAA
>DIWM01000011.1 GCA_002428485.1 Deltaproteobacteria bacterium UBA6106 | reverse complement strand
ATGGCTGGGACGGTGAGTGGTACCTCCGCGCGTACTTCGATGATGGCTCACCACTTGGTTCTGCGAGCAATGCCGAATGCCGGATTGATTCCATTGCGCAAAGCTGGTCGGTTCTCTCCGGTGCCGGGGATGCCGAGCGCTCGCGCATGGCCATGGAGGCCGNNGCTGGACCCGCCCTTCGACAAGTCCAGTTTAAACCCCGGCTATATTAAGGGATACGTCCCCGGGGTTCGGGAAAACGGCGGGCAGTACACCCATGGGGCGATCTGGGCAGCGATGGCATTTGCTGCATTGGGCGACGGACAGCATGCCTGGGAACTGCTGGCAATGATCAACCCGGTGAACCATGGGAGGTCCAGCGAGGAGATTGAAAAATACAAAGCAGAACCCTATGTCGTCGCAGCCGACGTGTATGCGGTCTCGCCGCACAGTGGCCGCGGAGGATGGACATGGTACACGGGATCGGCCGGATGGATGTACCGGCTGATCGTGGAATCGCTCCTGGGGCTCCGGCTTGAGGTAGACAAACTCCGTTTTGAGCCATGCCTCCCTGCGGATTGGGAGATATTCAAGGTGCATTACCGGTACCGGGAGACTATCTACCATGTCACTGTCCGGCAAACACCCTCCGGCGAAAGCGAAGCGGGTGTGACCGTCGATGGTGTCAAGCAACACGACAATGCCATATATCTTGTTGATGATCGTGTTGAGCATATAGTGGAAGTGGTCATGGTGCCAATCCGGCTTAGTCCAGTGTAGCTTCGTTGCCCGCGTCGTCGCGAATCCTCAACGTATTAGCGAATACGCTTCCGGTTCCCTCCGACTCGTCGCCTCGCTCTCTAAACGAATCCGAATCGGCACAGGATACCTTTTCACCTACAATGTTGCATAAGACATTAAAATTAAGGTTGCGGATTATTGGATGAACTCAGCAAAGAACATAAATATTCATTTACTTTCTTCAGAATACAATTTTGCTTTACACTCCGGGCAGATACCATGGGTAAAATGCGCTTCCGAATGTTCTTTTATGTAGACTTCTATCTGTTCCCATTCCCCTTTGTCATTGCGTATTTTTTTACAGTAAGCGCACGTGGGGAGCAACCCACTTAACGCCTTGACTCGAGAAAGCGCTTCCCTGAGTTCAAGGATAAGCTTCTCCCGTTCCTCCTCAACCTGCTTACGATCGGTGATATTGCGGATGTTGCATTGCGCAACTTTTGTATGATCGATAGCATAGATGTTGCTGACAAACTCAACAGAAACGAGTTGTCCAACGCTTGTTTCAAGCGGCATGTCTTCATAACGGATATAGCCTTTGCTCTGTAATTCTCCGAAAGCAGTCTTGGATGCCTCCTTGTCTTGGATGGCACCGATTTCCCACAGCTTCTTTCCTAAAAAAGCTTCCTTAGAATAGCCCAGCATTTCCATCAGGAATGGGTTCACGTCTAATATCTGACCTGTGTCTGCATCGAGAATCAATATCCCATCCTGGGCCGTTTCGAAGAGACGCCGGTAACGAGTTTCTGAAATTTCCAACGCATCCTGCATCCGTTGGCGCTCTCGGCGCACCTCTGCCTCGCGCAATTCACGTTCAATCGCCGGAACCAAGCGGGGCAATTCACGTTTTTGTATGTAATCCTGTGCACCATCTCTCATCAGAGAAACAGCCAAATTGAGATCAATTTCTCCGGATACGATGATGAACGGCACGTCTGGGCGTAATTTCCTAGAAAGTGCCAAGGCCTCCGGGGCGCTGAAGTGCGGCATGGCGTGGTCAGCAGTGATCACATCCCAATCCTGGCTTTCTAATGCAGTGCGCATGGCAACCGGAGTATCCACTACTGTGTAGCGGACCTCATAGCCTTCACGGCGCAGGGTGTGTAGCATTGGGGCGACATCATCTTCTGAATCTTCAACAACCAACACGCACAAAGGTTTATCCATAAATTCCTCTTAAGCGTGGGAATATCCTTAACGAATTAAAATAATACCTCTATCTTTCCCCTTCTTTATGCAATATTTTTTATATTTTGATATTTTACTAAATAAATGTCAATAAAATCATTTGGTATTGACCAGTACTATTTGAAGTGCTGTATATCAAGAGAAAACAACAAAAACAAAATTACAGTCAATAATGATTACCGCTTGAAAGCGCAGATAAATAATTAGATTTCATGGTTGTTTAGTTCAGGAAGACTTTATGAAGCGACAAATCGAACCTTTGTGTTAAGAAATCTGTAAACGTAATTGCTTCCCGAGTGCTGCTGCAAAACGCTCCAGGGTTGACAGTTTGATGTCTTCTGCGTGGTTCTCGATTCTCGAAATTGCGGTTTTTCGGGTGTTGAGCCTGAGGGCCAACTCTTCCTGCGTTAAACCTGCTGACTCACGAGCCTGACGAAGCATTACCCCGATTTTAAACTGTTCATAGCCTTTTTTGTATCCTTCAGCAAATTCCTTATCTATTTTTTTTCTCTTATCAATATATTTTTTAAGATCGCTCATGGTTTCATCCTCCTCTTTAAAAAATCTTTCCTATATGTTTCTGCCTTTTCTATCTCCTGTTTCGGTGTTTTCTGAGTTTTTTTTACCAGTCCATGTGTCAGAACGACTACGGAGTTACCGAGAAAAAAACAGAATATGCGATATGTGTTTGAACCGGATTGAATTCTACACCCCCATATTTCTTCAGTGCCGACAAGTTTTTTGAAATATGAAGAAGGGACAATATCCAAATCCTCCAACAGACTCAAAACCCATGTTACTTTCTGTGCAGCTTTTGCCGGTAACGAATCAAGAAACTCCTTTATCGGGCGGTTTCCGCTAACCGTCGTATAGAACGTAACAGCTCTTTTCACTAAACAATGTTAACTTGGATGTTAACCTTTGTCAAGTAAGTTTTTCATATACAATGCAAGGTCATTGGTGATTTTATGAGGATTACCGGTTGAAAGGAGCAAGGCGGTACTTAGGTTGCTGGTATAAGATTACGCCCCGTAACATATAAAACAACACAACCGGTCAGCCGCAGAATCTGTTCATGAAGAAAAAAGACAGTCCCCAAAGACCATACTGTTTCAACCGGTAATCTGCACTATTTCCCGTGGAGAATAGCTATCCAGCGTATAGCCTCCTGGTCACTGACCTTACCCAGATAGACCTGTGTTGTTTTTAAGTCCTGATGCCGCAGTATAACCTTTGACACGATTTCTAACGGTATTCCGTTCCGGCTCGCATAGGTTGCAGAATACCTCCGGAGGTCGTGGGGGGAGATACTCATATGCAGCTTTTTACCGAGCTTCTTTATGAGGGTCCTTGCCGTAGAGCAGCAGATGGGGGAATACACGCATACCAGACGGAACATTATTGCGTGATATATATTCGCTGAGCCGTCTCGCGACCTGTTCCGGCATGAAGGCTACCTCCGATTCGTTCCCCGACTTCGGACCTTTAATCGTAAGCTTTCTTTCTGAGACGTCCGATGCTCTAATATTGAGCAGTTCGCCGATCCTCAACCCGCAGCGCGCCATAAGTTCGAGCATCAGCCTGTTTCTCTGATTCTTTGTGTCGTAGACCATCTCATCGACGAGTTCTTTCTCAAGGATCGTCTTCGGTGTCTGCCTCGGCAACCTGAATGTCTTGGAAAGCAGGGGAGCATTGCAGGGGTTCTTAAGGTCAGGGTAGCATTTTTCGATGATGAAGTTGAAAAAGGCCTTCAGTTGGGCATAGCGTAACCTTCTGGTGGATTTAGCAGAGTTCCCCGTCATATGCTCCAGGAAATGGTAGATTTCATCCGGCTTTATGGAATCGAGATTACGATCGGCATAGAGTGTTCGAAGCGCTGTAACAAAGATCTGTAGCTTGCTGCAGTCCTTTTCTATGGTTCTACTGCTGGTAATGTCTAAATAATGAAATTGCTTCTCTTGCGTTCATATATACCTCCCTTCATGCCGGGCCTTTGGGGATATATAGTATATGATAGAAACAGATAGTTACGAAGGGCCATCTGGGCTGGACATGAAGTTGCAGGTGTGAATTGTCACCTACCAATCTTGAATGGGGCAAGTAATGGAAAGTTGTAGATTGCGGGATGAAATGGAATAATATGTCAACATGTTAAGAGCGTCCCCGCTGCCCCACGATGCAGGTGCTTCCGGTATTATCCAAATGTTCATATTTCATTTACGTCTCCGTAGTCCTTTAACAATCTGTGGCCGAGAGAGTACCCGCCGCACCAGCAGTTGAAGCAGGTTTGGCGACAGATAGATGGGGAACTGGGAAAGCGCGAAATACAGCCAAGTGAGGTCGGGCAAAGCCCCACCAGTCGCCGCCAGCATCAGCCCCATGTTGCGTTGTGAAGCCATGAATCCGAGCGTAAACGCGCGCTCCCGGCCCGCAAATACGAAAAGGAGAGTAGTTAGGCAAAACACTGCGAAGAAGACCACGAAGGCAAACGCAGCGAGGCCGATTGTGATCATCGGCGCAGCGAGAAAGCGAGCGGCGACACTTTCCATGATGGCCGCCACAAAGACGAAAAGGACAAGAATGTTGAGGCCGTCGATCCTCTCCTTCTGCCGCTCAATAGCAGCAAGGCCGGTAATCCGGCGCACGGTTAAACCGACAAGAGCGGAACCTGCGAGAATCGCAAACAACTTGGTCCCGAGTGTCAATGGGGCAATTGTGAGCACAGGTCCGACGATGGCGTGGGCAAATAAGGGTGCCGTAAAGGGAATCAGCGCCGTGCTGGTTATCAGTGTGACAAGCACGAGCGTGGCATCTAAACCCATCAACGCGGCCAATGCAGGGGCTGCCATCATTGGCGAGGCAATCCCTTGCAGCATGAATGCTAGAAAGAGTTCGGGGGACCTATCTTTGAGACCGAGGATGAGACAACACACGCCAAACAAAATTGGGATCACCAGGGATGTCCACGCTGTTGCTGCAAGCACTATAGCAGGGTGTCTCATACAGGCAACAAACGCTCCGGTGTCCACGCGAAGGAAGGCAATACACAAGAGCACAAAGACTGCCTCGGTGACAAACGGTTTAAGTAGGGCGCCGATAGGCGGGATGGCGATACCAATGACAACAAGCGCTGCGACTGCGCGTGTATTTTGCCGACCGAGCCACGATAGCAACACCGCGGATGCGTCAAGAACGAGCATCATAATAAACTTCATAGATATTTTTCATATGAATAACCCAGACTGGGTCTATATAATGACATAGTTTTATTGCTATTATCAATTTTAACAAAACTATTCAATCAATAATTGGCAAATTTAAGCGGTCTTTCAAATTTTTCTAACTTGATGACATTAACTCCGATGAATAACCTTTTCTTTGTGGCGTTGATTACCGATTACGTCGGACGTAGGTTCTAAAACTTCATTACAGGAAGTTGTCAAGCCATTAAACGTGGGCGGCTTTATTTAAAACCTCTTCAGCCCATTGATTAAGGCTTTTACCTGAAGTAAATAACTTTCCACCGCCGGAAAGCTTTAACCTTGTACGTTTAACCTTGGACTTCGAACAGACTTTGTTTTCCGTCATGTCCCACCTTTTTTTCCATTCCCCCGTCAGGTGCCGGAAGGGTATGAAAAATAGTGTGAGTAATGGAGGGTAGGGCTCAGGAGAGATCTTCCATGAAATAACGGTATTGGTTCCGGCCTGACTGCTTGGCCCTGTACATTGCAGCATCGGCGTGTTGCATCAATGTTTCGATATCGGTGCCGTCATCGGGGTAGAGGGCGATCCCAATGCTTGAGCCGACAGCGACATTGTGCTCATCTATCGCAAGGGGCGCCCGCACGACATCGAGTATCTTCCGGGCGAGCATTGACAGATCGTCTTTGTTTATAACCTCGGGAATGACGACTATGAACTCATCCCCGCCAAGGCGGGATACGGTATCGTGTTTGCGTAAAGCGCCGGTGAGCCTGTCCGCCACAGCCTTCAACAAGATATCTCCCGCGGCATGCCCCAGGGTGTCGTTGACCTCCTTGAACTTATCGAGGTCAAGCATCATGACAGCTGAGCTTCTGCCTGTCCGTTGTGCCTGCGCCAGGGTCATTGTGAGACGGTCATGGAGGAGTATCCTGTTCGGCAATCCTGTCAGTGCGTCGTAGTAGGCAAGCTCCCGTATCGTCTCCTCTGCCTGTTTACGTTCGGTGACATCGCGGAGCAGCGCGAGCACAACGAGCTCGCCGTCGTAGGTCATATGGGTTATGGAGGCCTCTATATAAAGCCCGGTCCCGTCTTTGCGTACGCCCTTGAATTCATACAGGCGAGGGTCCTGAAGCGCCCTTTCCCAGTCCCCTATCTCTTCGGCAAGTCTTTCCCTGTCGTCAGGATGGGCGATGCAATTGACGTGGCTCCCTACAGCCTCCTTGATATCTGTGAAACCGAACATCTTTACAAAACGCTGATTGACGTAGCGGTACCGATCATTTTTGATGATGGCAACGCCGTCATTGGAACATTCAATGGCGATCCGGTACCGCTCTTCCGACTCCCTGAGCTTCTTTTCTGTTTTGTGTATCCGTTCCATTGACCTGATGCGGGCGAGGAGCTCTTTGTCGCTTACTGGCCTGATAATATAATCGTCAGCGCCGACGTCAAAACCCGTTATCTTCATTTCATCTGTGGCTGGAGATGACGAAAGGTAGATTACGCACACATCCTCAAAGCCTTGTGTTGATTTGATCTGCCTGCACACATCGTACCCGAACGTATCGGGGAGATAGACGTCGAGGAGAACGATGTCCGGCTTATCCCCGGCGATTATCTGCAGACATTCGTTACCCGTTGCTGCCTCTCTCACCTCGTAGCCGGACGATCTGAGGAGACCGGCAACGTCTTTCAGGATGCGCACGTTGTCCTCAACGACAAGTATCTTCGTCGTACTTTTCATCGCACTATTCTAACAGGACAAGAGCGGCAAAGACAAATGAATAAGACGAAAGGCGGCTCATAGCTCACAGCAAAATAAAATTCTAAATCCTAATATCGAAATCCTAAACAAATTCAAATGTTCAAAATTCAAAACGTGTTAGAGGGTATTTGTTTGGAACGTTTGATATTTGGATTTTGATATTGTTTAGGATTTGGTGCTTAGAAATTAGTGCTTATTTTTTCATGAGCTATTTGGCGTTATTTTTTCACCACATGGATTGCTGTGGCCTTGAGGGAGGCTGCGACATCCGATCCTTCACAGAGCGACAGCGCATCGACAGCGTCCTGGGTTATATAGGCAACAAGGGGAAAGCCGCAATCGAGCTCCACTTTATGGAAAAGCCCCATGGGGACAATCCTCCCGATCGTGCCGGGGAATGTGTTCCGTGCGCTGGTGAGGGTAGCCGAAGGGTTTATCGAGAGGGTAACGTTCTCGGGGCGGATGCAGAGGATAAGGTTCTCGCCGATGCCATAGTCCCCGATGACCGCCACCTCCCGGCCCGATACGGAGACCGTCGCGATGCCCATCTTCTTCCCTGTAACCTTTCCTTTCAGGATGGTTTCCACTCCTACAAAAGAGGCAACAAATTCGTCAGCAGGGTGGTTCATCACATCGTCGGGCGCGCCTATCTGGAGTATCCTCCCCTGGTTCATCACGGCGATCCTGTCCGAGAGGCGGAGCGCCTCGATCCTGTCATGGGTGGCAAATATCGCGGTGGTCCCGGAGTCCTCCAAGATTCTTTCAAGGTCTTCGATCAGCGATTCACGGGTAGGCGGGTCGAGGGCGGAGAAAGGCTCATCGAGGAAAAGCATGTCAGGCCTTACCGCGAATGCCCTGGCAAGGCTTGTCCTCTGCGCCTCTCCTCCTGAGAGTGTCCTCGCAGACCGGTCACTGAGATGGCCGATCCCGAACCTTTCGAGACTCTCCTTCACGGACCTTTTAACCTCCTGTCTTTCCAACTTGCGGAATCTTAATCCAGCGGCGACATTTTCGAAAACAGTAGCATTAAATAAAAGGGGTTCCTGGAAAACCATGGCAACCTTTCTCCGGTATTGGCTGACAGGAAGTTCATTGCCCACCTGTTTGCCCTTGAACACGATAGTGCCCGAGAAATATTTGAAGAGGTGACAGAGGGTGACGAGGAGCGTTGTCTTCCCTGCCCCGTTAGGTCCTATCAGAGAAAGCACCTCGCCTTGATCGATTGATAGATGAGGGACATCAAGGAGGTTCCTTGTGCCCCGATCGACCTTGATATCTCTGACCTCCAGTATGGGTATCTTCTGATCCATTGTCTTGTCGCTATCAACCATGAGCTATCAACTATGGGCTATTGTTTCCTCTCCCTCTGTTGAATGTGTGTGAGAACAAGATTTATAAAATATGCAAGCAAGAGCAGGATGATGCTCAACGCGATAGCGACATCGAAATTCCCCCTGCTTGTCTCCATGACGGTGGCTGTTGTGAGCACCCGCGAGTATCCCTTGATGTTGCCGCCGACCATGATGGATGCGCCGATCTCCGATATAACCCCTCCGAACCCTGCCATAATTGCCGCAAGCAGGGAAAGCCGCGCCTCTTTTATGAGCATCCAGACCATCTGCAGGCGTGTTGCGCCGAGGGCAAGTATCTGAAGGCGAAGCTTTTTGGGAAGCTGCTGCATCGCCGCAACGGTAATCCCCATTACGATCGGTGTTGCAATGATAGACTGGGCGATAATGATGGCCAGGGGCGTATAGAGGATGCCGAGAAATCCGAAGGGGCCGTTGCGCCAGAGAAAGATGGTCACGAAAAGTCCGACAACAACAGGAGGGAGTCCCATGCCGGTATTCACGAGGCTTACTGCGGCCCTTTTGCCGGGGAATTCGTTGAGCGCGATCACTGTCCCGATCGAAACACCGATAAAAACGCTGATAATGGTTGCAAGGCCGGATACCTTGAGAGACAGGAAGGTAATATCCAGGACCTCGCGGTCAAGGGTCACAAGAAGCAGGAATGCCTTCTTTATCCCTTCAAGGATCAAGTCCATCGTAATACCTCACATATTCAGCCGTCAGCGTCGATAATCGATCATCGATTATCGAGTTTGCCATGAGCTATCAGCTATGAGCCGCCTTATTTTCCCAGATCCTCCACTTTCTTCCCGGCGTCGGGGAAGAAGAGCGGTGAACCGAACTTGTCCACTCCAAAGGTTTTGACGATATCCTGCGCCTCCTTGGACACCATGAAGTCTGCAAAGGCCTTTCCGCCGGGGGCGTTGACCTTGGGGAATTTTGTGGGATTCACCTCGATCACGTGATAGATGTTGAGGAGGATCGCGTCGCCCTCCGCCAGAATATCGAGGGCAAGGTTCTTCTTCAGGGCAAGGTATGTACCCCGGTCGGCAAGCGTGTAGGCCCTTTTCTCAGAGGCAACATTGAGGGTCTGTCCCATGCCGAGCCCGGTCTGCTGATACCACTTCTCGCCTTCGTATTTGACCGCGGCTGCCTTCCATATGGCCTTCTCCTTTGCATGGGTACCGGAATTATCTCCTCTCGACATAAAAAGGGTCTGCGTTGCGGCAATCTTCTTAAAGACCTCTGTCGTGGATTTTATCCCCTTGATCTTTGCGGGGTCTGTTGACGATCCGACGACGATAAAATCGTTATGCATGATAAGGCGCCTGTTGATACCATAACCATCTGTCACAAATTTCTTTTCTGCCTCGGGGGAATGCACGAGCAAGACATCGGCCTCGCCCTTCTGGCCCATTGCCATGGCCTGCCCTGAGCCAACGGCAATGGTCTTCATGAAATAGCCGGTCTTTTTCTCGAAGATGGGGATCAGGACATCGAGAAGCCCCGAGTCCTGCGTGCTTGTTGTCGTCGCCAGGATGATATTTTTCTGCTGCGCATCAACGGATGGCACAACCAGAATTGATGACAAGAAAACCAACGCAATAATGGCTATCAGTGTATGTGCTGTTTTTTTCATAATGGCCTCCTTTTCTATTTTTCTACTTCATGCCCTGAGATCTTCTCCACTCCTTTGAGTTAGGGAAAAAGAGCGGACTTCCGTACTTGTCCGTGCCAAAATTTCTTATAATTGCCTGCCCCTTGTCCGGCGCGGTAAGCCACTTTACAAATGCCATTGCGCCTTCGTAATTTGCCTTGCTGAATTTTTTGGGGTTTACCGGTATGAGGGTGATGTAATTCAGCAATGCCTTATCCCCTTCCACCAGTATGGCGAGCTTGATCTCATTTTTCAGCCCGAGGTAGGTTGCCCTGTCGATAACGGTATAGGCGCCTCGCTGGTCGGTATAGCGAAGGGTAGGCACGTTCCCTTCAAAACCTTTTTCATACACAACATACCAGTTGCCGGAGGGCTTTATACCTGCCTTCTCCCACAGGGTCATCTCCGCGACATGGGTTCCCGATTTGTCTCCCCTTGTCACAAAGGGCGACCCTTTCCCGGAAATCGTCTGCAGCGCAGCCGCAGCATCTTTCATTCCCTTGATGCCGGCAGGGTCATTGGCGGGGCCGACGATAACAAAATCGTTATACATCAGGTCGATCCTCTCTGTGCCAAACCCCTCGTTAACGAACTTTTCCTCCAGGGATTTAGCATGGACCATAACAAGATCAATGTTGCCCTTCCGCGCAATGTTCATTGCCGCTCCTGTCCCTGCACCAACATGCCGTACCCGTATCCCGGTCTCCTTTTCGAACCGGTCCTCCAGGAGGCCCACAATGCCGGAATCTATAGGGCCTATTGTGCTCGACAGCAAGATAAACTTGCCATCCTCAGCCGGGCACAACCCGGGGCTTGTTAATGATACGGCTAACAAGACGATGCAAATCCAGTATTTCATAAACTTCATGACAATCCTCCTTATAAAAACGTAATATCCTCAATAAAAATAGACTAATCAATTATGATATTCAAGAGTATATTACCATTATAGTAACAAATAATAACTTATAACAACTATTTAATAAGGATGACTTTAAAGAAACAGGTAACCGGGCTGTTTAAAAAATATGAACGGCTGCAGCTTTGAAGGCGAGAAAGATCGCGGCTCCTTCTTGAATATCCAGTTCGAAGAGCGAACGCTTTGTGATCAGGGATTTGAAGATGAGATCACCGACAGATGCATGAATCTCGTAATAGAACCCTTGATCGATAATGCCCACGACGGTTCCCCTGTAACAGTTCCTCATGCTGGAGGAGACCGGCGCTTTCCTGCTTATCACAATGTCTTCCGGCCTCAACGCTATGTATCCGGTATCAAAGAGAGATTTCCTGCCCAACTCCACCTCCACGGCGTTCGCAAAGGCCTTTGTATCGGCAAAGCTCACGGGGAATAAGTTTTTCATCCCTACAAAATCAGCTACAAATCGGGAGACAGGTCTTTGAAATATCTCATTGACATGACCG
Organism: Deltaproteobacteria bacterium UBA6106; assembly: GCA_002428485.1. GTDB lineage: Bacteria > Desulfobacterota > Syntrophorhabdia > Syntrophorhabdales > Syntrophorhabdaceae > UBA5609. The sequence goes on along the minus strand of DIWM01000011.1, from coordinate 134,872 downwards.
ACCTGCTCGATCTTGCCCCGACTCATCACGGCGGCACGGTTTGCCAGGGATAAGGCCTCGGCAAAATCGTGGGTTACCATCAGAAACGTTGTTTGAGACGAGGCGTGGAGGGCCTTCAACATGTTTCGTATCTCCTCCCGAAAACCAGGATCCAGTGCAGAAAGGGGTTCGTCGAGGAGGAGGACCCCGGGGTTGACCATCAGGGCCCGCGCAAGCGCCGTCCTTTGCAGTTCCCCTCCACTCAGGTTGACGGGCAGCCGGTGCAGAAGGTGAGTGAGATCAAGGGTCTCCACGAGATGGTACAGACGCTTCTCCAGATCATCATTGTAGGTTTTTTGGTACCGGTAGCCATAGGTGATGTTCTGCTGTACCGTCAGATGGGGGAAAAGGGTATAATCCTGATATACGATACCCACGAAACGTTTCTCAGGCGGCAGGTTGGTGATGTCCCGTCCGTTGATTATGATCTTTCCTCTCTTTACCGGAACGAGGCCTGCTATGGCTTCGAGAAGGACCGTCTTGCCGGCGCCGGTTGGTCCCATCAGAACAAAAAATTCTCCCTCCTCTATCGAGAGGTTAATCTCGTGCAGGTTAAATCCGCTCAGGCGGGTTTCGAGATTCTCTATTCTGATCATGTCTTCTTCTTTTTCGGGAGGGTCAGGAAGCGCAGGACAAAAAACAAGCTGAGGCAAATCAGGACCAGCCATACGGCGACGGGCTGGGAATACTTCAAGCCGTATCCCTCAAACCGTTCATAGATAAGGACAGGGGCGATCATAGGATGATAGGCAACAACTACCACTGCTCCGAATTCGCTGATGGCACGGGCGGCACACATGATGATGCCAACGAGCATGCTGCGCCACGCCAGAGGAAAGGTAATACGAAAAAAGGTACTCACCATAGACGCCCCCAGGCTCCTTGATACGCTTTCCAGCCTGGGGGAGATATTTTCAAAACCTTCTCTTGCAGCATGGAGATAAAAGGGCAACCCTACAAAGATCAACACGGCGATGATCCCGGTTACGCTCCCCATGACCCTTATTCCGAGCTCGGCAAGCATCCTCCCGATCCAATGGTTTTTTCCTACCACGCTAAGGATCGCTATTCCCACTACCGGATGGGGGATGATTATAGGAAGATCGATGATCCCCTCGACCAGCCGCTTGCCCTTAAAGTCCCGCCGGGCCAGCAGATAGGCAAGGGGAGTCCCCAGGACGAATGAGATCAATGCGGCCCACCCTGCGGTATAGATGCTCAGCCAGATCGACCGCATTACCTCTTTATCGCGGAGGGCCTCACGAAGTCCGGAGAGGGAAGGGGCCGTCATCAGCTCGAACAAAGGAAGCGCGATAAAAGCCATGACCACAAGGCCACACCAGACCATGATCCAATAAAACGGCTCCCGCCTCGTCATTTCTTTATTGTTAATCCTTCACTTCTACCAGACCCTGAAGTTCCCTTGGTATCAGAGACTTCATTTTGTCTGTCGGAACCCGGCAGGGAGCAAAGGGTGGCTGACCCTGGTCTTTCAGGATCTTGAGACCTCCCTGCGGGTCAAGCATATACTTAAGGAAAGCAATGGCCGCCTCTTTGTTCGGGGCATCCTTGAGCATTGTGATCCCGTAGGTCACCGAATCTCCCTTCATGTCCATGAACGTCCCCGGCTTACTGCCCGTTACCTTCACGACAGCCTGCCCATAAAGATGATCGTATTTGTAGTTCCCGAGGTTGATCTCATCGGGAAGGATGATGTATTTTAGCCCGTGCTGGACGGCCACAGAGAGGTATTCCCAGGCATAGTCCATATTCCCGGTCTGCAAAAGTGAAACCAGCTCAACCGACTTGGGCCTGACATTTTCCTTGGGACGGTTTGCGATCATTTTGTCGTAGAGGCCGGGTATCTTATAATATTTTTCAGCGAGCTGCAAGACCATGAGGGAGCGGTATCCGCAGGGGTCAAGGTTCGGATCGGAATGGCCCCAGACCACGCCCTTCTTCTGCAGGACCTCATACCAGTTTTTTGCGTTCACTTCCCCTGCAAATTTGCTTTTATCCGTGTAGCACAGGACAAGCTGGTTGGTGGCAAAGCGGATATTCCAGTCTGCGTTGTTCGGAATAAGCAGTTTGTCGATTACTTTGTAATCTGCCGACGCCATGATATCGCAGGGTTTTTTCAGATCCGTGATCTTCCGTGCACAGGCCTGGCTTCCGCCGGCCTCTCTCTGCAAATCCACCTTCGGGTATTTAGCCTCAAAGGCCTTTTCCATAGCTTCAAAAGGAACGGAAAGGCTTCCGGCGTGAAACATGACGAGCTTTCCCTGAGGCTCGGCAAGGCACTGACCGGCGGACCACAGCAAAACAAAAATGGCTAAAAGGACCAGCAGTTTCATATTTTTTATTCTTTTCATTGTAAAACCTCCTCAATTTGTTTTATAGGGCTTACGACGCAAGACACTACAAGTTCTCGCAACATGTTGCATATTTGCCCAACAACATTTTCTCAATCCTATCATGGCGATGTGATAGAGTCAATAATTTTAAGTTATAATAAGTACTTATCAGTCATATTAGGTTATTTATTAAGATTATTATTCTCCTCATTTATTAGGCTAAAGGATCTGTCCGACAAACTGATTGCTTTATAGGCAAGGTTGTGCGTTTATAACTTATGATATAATGTATAATATAAGAAGTAATACTAAAGAAAGGAGGGTTATATAATGAAGGTAAGTGCCCGCAACGTACTCAAGGGAAAGGTGAAAGGCATAACGCCTGGCGTTGTTAATTCAGAGATTATTATTGAACTCCCGGGTGGCCTGGAGATCACTTCGATTATCACAAAAACCTCGGTTGAAAATTTACAGCTTGCCCCCGGTAAAGAGGTTTATGCACTCATAAAGGCTTCGAACGTTATCATTGCCACCGACTGAGGCCCATCAACCGATAACTGGAAAAAGGGCGACCTAAAAATTACAGGAATAAACAGGATTTGAAAATCCTTCACCTTTTCTATATACTGAGAATATAATATGGAGATTCTTTCAGCAAGGGACCTGGCAGGCTATCTTAGGATCAACGAGAAAAAGATCTATAAGCTGGCACAGGAATCGAAGATACCTCACCTGAAGATCGGCGGCAAGATCGCATTCACAAAGGAGTTGATAGACCGGTGGATCCTTGAAAACACCGAAAGGGAAAAGGTGATCCTCATAGCCGGCAGCGACGACCCGCTCCTTCGAAAGATGATCGACATCTATAACAACGAAAAGACGGGGGTCATATTCTACGCCCCTGTAGGCAGCATCAACGGGCTGAGGATGCTCAAAAGAAATGCCGCGACCATGTCCTGCGTACATATCCTCGATGTCGAAAAAAGGGCCTACACCCTTTCGTACATGGACCGCTATCTCTCTGCAGAGGGCTATGTGATAGTTCAGCTTTTCTTCAGGGAGCAGGGGCTTTTTGTAAAGAAAAACAACCCCAAAGGGATAAGCTCGCTGAAGGATATCGCCGGCAATGACGTAGCGTTTATAAACAGGAACCAGGGTTCAGGAACAAGGCTGCTCTTTGATTTCCTTATCGGAGAAGAAAAGATCGTGCCGGATCGCATCAAGGGGTATACTCAGGAGGTCGGCTCGCACATCGAGGCCGGGCTGCGGGTCCTCGGGGGCGATGGAGACTGCGCGCCGGGCATACGCTACATCGCCAATATCCTTGATCTCGATTTCATTCCCCTTTTTAACGAACGATTTGACATGGTCATCCCTGAAGACCATTTTCACAGCGTTCAGGTGAAGTCCTTTCTCTCCTTTTTTGAGCAGCAGCGCCTTGTGAGCAGTATAAGCGATTTCACAGGCTATGATGTAAGCAACACAGGCGGCATCCTCTATCCCCACGCGTGAAATAATCAAATGCAATCTAAGGGCCGGCAATACAGACAGCGCATAGAGGTATCTGTTAAGAAGGGGTCTGAAGAAGTGCTTCCCGAAGAGATCTACGGCGCGTGTCTTTCGGGCGGTCTCTGGATCGAGGAAGAAAAGGGCAAGACCGTCATCAAGGCCTACCCGGAAGATGCGGGTGCCTTCCAGGATCTCCTCAGAAGATCAGGCATTACAATACAGGGGATAAGGATTGTGCAGGAGAAGGAACAGGATTATGCAGAATTAACAAAAAGATATTTTCAACCTATCGGGATAGAGGACATCACCGTTGCTGCGCCATGGAACAAGCGCAGAGGGAAGAAAATGACGATCATCATTGAGCCGGGCATGGCCTTTGGGACAGGGAGGCATGAATCAACAAGGATCATGATAAGGCTGATAAAGGATACTGACATAAGCGGAAAGGATGTCCTTGACCTCGGATGCGGCTCGGCGATACTCTCCTTCTATGCGGCTCTCAAAGGCGCGAAAAGGGTTACCGCCGTAGACAATGACAAAGACGCAATAGAATCAGCGAGAAAGAACCTGTCGCTTAACAATATAACGAACATCCGCTTTACCTGCGCAGGGCTGGAAAATGTTAAAGGCAGATACGATATCGTTCTTGCAAACCTCGACATCAGGACATTTTCAGATCACGCGCAGCATATCGCGAAACGATTGAAGCGCGGCGGCACCGTCATCATCTCCGGCATTCTGGGAAAAGACGCGAAGCGTGCCCTTTCTTTTTTCCCATCTTTAACGCTGGTGAGAATGGAGAAGAAAAACTCCTGGAGGGGATTTGTCCTGAAGAAAGCTGAGAGCTGAGAGCAGAGAGCGAGGAGTATCCAGCGGTCACTCCCTGCTTTCTGTTCTTTGCTGCAGTTTCCACTCACGCCTCACGACTTACGACTCACGGGTGTTTCGGGTTTTATTCAAAGAGGGCTTTTGAGAAGTCTTTTGCGCTGAAGGGGATCAGGTCGTCGATCTTTTCGCCAACCCCGACATACCGCACCGGTATTTTCAAGGAATGGGCGATGGGAAGCAGGAAGCCGCCTTTTGCTGTTCCGTCAAGCTTCGTTATCGCAATGCCTGTGATCGAAAGGGCTTCGTTGAAGGTTTTTGCCTGGGCAATGGCATTCTGTCCGTTCGTGGCATCGACGACGAGCAGGGTCTCATGGGGCGCCCCTTCGAGTTCCTTATTGACAACCCGCTTAACCTTTTTCATCTCTTCCATGAGGTTTGCCTTTGTATGGAGCCTCCCGGCCGTGTCAAGGATCAGTATATCGATATCCCGCGCCTTGGCTGCCTTTGTGGCATCAAAGGCCACCGCTGCAGGGTCTGACCCTTCGGCATGCTTTACGACATCTATGTGCAGCCTGTCTGCCCAGACCTGGAGCTGCTCGATCGCCGCAGCCCTGAATGTATCGCAGGCGCCAAGCAGCACTGTCTTCCCTGACGAGATGTATATATTTGCGATCTTCGCTATTGTGGTGGTCTTACCGACCCCGTTCACGCCGATGCAGAGGATCACAAAAGGCTTGCTGCCGTTCGTTATGACAGGAACCTCGATGCCTGAGAGCATCTTTTCTATCTCTTCGCTCATGACCTTTTTTACATCTTCCGAGGTCTTTACCTGTCCTCTTTTCCACTTCTCCTTCAGTGAGGCCATGAGCAGTTCCGTGGTCTCAAGTCCCGCATCAGAGAGAATGACCGCCTCTTCTATCTCATCAAAGACGCTTTCGTCTATGGGTTTTCCGGACATGACCCATTCTATCTGCGTGACGAGCTGGTCCCTCGTTTTTGCAAGGCCGTTCTTTATCTTCTCAAATATTCCCATGGGCTATCTTTCAGATGAGGCTGGTGATTACGATTCCGGCGTATATGGCTTACCGCATACCCTGCAAAACCCTTTTTCATCAATAACGCCTATGCATGAGCCGTCGCTGCAAAGGATCCTGTCGGAGAAATCATCCTGCTCCTGCTCCTGATGGTCGGCGCTATCCGTTAATTTGTTGCCGCAGAGGTAGCAATATGGCCCGAGTTTGGCGATCTCTTTACTGCAATGGGTGCAGGTTATGCTTTCGGTTTCGCCTGCGCATTTTTCACATAACATGGCGCTCACCTTACCTTTATGATTTTTACGACCTTGCCGTTCTCAAACTCGACATAAACGGTATCTTTATTGTCAGGCATGATCTTCCAGGAAGGCCGGTACGTCCAGATTATCTTGTTCTCCGGCGTAACGCTCACTATATTCGGTTCACCGAGCTTTTTGCGAACCTCCTCCTCCGTCATGGAGATCATCGCATTTTCCATGGGGGTCTGGGTCTTCTCCTTGGAGCTTTTGAATATTGTACATGAAGCAAGAAGGGCAACGATTATGACAAGCATTGTGGTTTTCCACAATATTTGTGGAAAACGTGTGTAAAAGTTGTAAAAAGACACTTTCATCTCCTTGATTTTATTAGCCATAATATTAGTTTGCGCAGTCTCTCGGCAACAATTTTCCTCAATTATTTCAAATACTTTTCGAAGCAGGTGCGGCATTAGGATTGTTTTTCTCATGGTCATTACATTATCATGGATTATTAAAATTATCAACGGGTTATATGCTGCCTCACGAAGGGTATTTTTTCGATGCCTTGCGGAGCCTTTCCATCATGGCTTTGCCGATACCCTGTTCAGGGATTTTTTCCGCGTAGATCACATCGACATCATGACGGTCCAGCTCGATAAGGTATGAAAAAAAATTCGCGGCCGCCTCCCTGAGATCACCGCCCGGGGAAAGGACCCTGATGTGTCTGGCGGCAGGCCCTCCTGCCGGTTTCCGGAACGCAAGGAACGAGGCATTTGTGTTCCTGATCTCATCTGCTGAAGTGATGATCTTCAGGGGCCTGGCCGGTGCGTAATGAAACGGCAGTTCGCCGGGGGATTCGCAGACGCCGTCATCCTTTTTTTCCAGGACTGTGCCGACAACTTCCTCCAATTCCTCAACGGTTATCGCACCGTGCCGGTGGAGATAGACCCGGTTGTCCCGGTACGAGACGATGGTCGACTCTATACCAAAGACGCTGTCCCCGCCATCGAGGATCAGGGGTAGTCGATCCTTCAGCATCTTTGCTACGTGGCCGGCCTTCGTTGGGCTCATGTAGCCAAAAGGGTTTGCGCTGGGTGCGGCGATAGGGTTTCGCAATGACTTTATCAGGTTTAAAGCAACGGGATGTGACGGCATCCTGATCCCGACCGTTGTGAGTCCTGCGGTGACAATGTCAGGGATGATCGGTTTTTTAGGCAGGATCACGGTAAGAGGGCCAGGCCAGAACCTGTCTGTCAATCGTATAATCTCAGCAGGCACATGTCCGGCAAAGGCGGACAGCCAGTGCCTTTCGCATATATGGACGATAAGCGGGTCAAACCTCGGCCTCTTCTTCACCTCAAAGATCTTCGCTACCGCATAAGGATTAAGGGCATCTGCCCCGAGTCCATATACCGTCTCGGTGGGAAAGGCGACAATATCCCCCCTTCTCAATATTGTAAGGGCTTTGTCGATCGATGCCGGTTCATCGCCGTTTAAAATTTCCATGTGACAATTCTATGTATGTTCCGCTGCAATATCAAGACTATTCGGAATATGTGGGAAGGATGGTTACTGTTGTTTCGGTTCTTCCTTGTCCTTCTCGTCCTTCGGCGTCACATCGATAGAATCGGGCTCGTTCACCGATTTTTTGAAACTCTTTATACCCTTGCCGATTGCGCCTCCGATCTCAGAGATCCTGCCGGCGCCGAAGATGATCAGGACTATGACGAGTATGACAATAAGTTCCGGCATGCCAAGACCAAACATAGCCAACCTCCTTTGCTGAAGACCACAGCCCATTCTGGCCTGAAGGGCTGACCTTCAGAGAGCTTATCAGGGTTTTCTGGTCTGCCATGAGCCATCAGCTATGAGCTATTAGCTTACATTACCACCCTTTGCGGACAATAGTCAATCAATGAAATGCGTGAACACAGATGCGTTCGGCGGAAAAATACCTTTCTTGACAAATCCTAAATCCGAATATCTAAATCCTGAACAATTACCCATGCCGCGCCGTGCGCGGCACCCTCGAAGAATGAAAATGATGTATCAAGGATGAGCATGGCGTCGGGACTGCTATTCCAGAGGCTCACGTCGCCCCCTCTTCGGGCATAAGCCCGAAGAGCCTCCCCTTCTCGCCCACGGTGTGGGCTGGTATATGTTCGCTCCCGTTCGGCTTCGGAACTTTTGCTTCGCAAAAGACCGAGCTTCCTCGCCTCACGACGGTTTGCTCCGGGATATCCCGGAGCAATGCTCTCATTATATGCCCGGGATAGGCTATTTTCTACGTAATTCGAATGTTCAAAATTCAAAACGTGTTTAAAAACCTTGTTTGGAACATTTGATATTTGAATTTTGATATTGTTTAGGATTTGGTGCTTAGATATTCGTGCTTGTCTTTTGCCATGAGCCATGAACTATGAGCCGCCTTTCGTAATGAGATATTTTGCTGGAAAATACCGATCTTTTCTGATACTATACTTTCTCGTCGGTCCCATCGTCTAGTGGCCAAGGACGCTGGCCTCTCACGCCGGAAACACGAGTTCGAACCTCGTTGGGACCACCAAACAAACGGCAAATACAGCTCATGGCTGATAGCTCATGGCAAGATCTATTCAATGTTAAAGAATAAAACAGATCAAACAGACTAAATAGACTAAATGGACTAAATGGACCAGATAGACCAGATGAATCCATGGTTCTATAAACCTGATAAAATGTTTCTTGTACGCCTTCCTCATGACGGCGACCTCCTCCTGTCAATAAAAAATGTCTTTAAGGAAAGCGGCATTCAGATGGGTTTTTTTACTGCTATAGGTGCAGTAAAAACTGCTCATGTAGCCTTTTATGACCAGGCAGCAAAGACATACACTGATTTTATCATTGATGAGCCTGCGGAGATTCTTTCCTGCACCGGAAATATCTCGGAAGTTGACGGCGGCATGTCTGTCCATGCGCACATTACACTGGGATTGCAGGACGGCACCGCAAAAGGCGGCCACCTTCTTGAAGGTACAGTGATCTTTGCTTCGGAGTTATTCGGGATTGCCCTTGAAGGTCAAGGGCTTGAGAGGCGCTTTGACGAGATTACAGGCTTAAAACTCTGGAGTTCTTAAAAAAATCCATATTGAGAAAGGTCTTCAGGGCTAAAACCGCCTTCCCCCTGTGGCTTAACATATTTTTTTCTTCCACATTTAATTCTGCGGCGTATTTTCCTATTGCCGGTATATAAAAAACAGGGTCGAATCCGAAGCCGCCATCCCCGTGCCGTTCAAAGCCGATCCTGCCGTGGATGTCCCCATAAAAGACGTAACACCTCTCCTTGTCGGGCATATAAAGGGCAAGGTACGCCTTGAAGGCAGCCTGCCTTTTTTCCCATGGTACGCCTTCCAGTTCGCCAAGCAGTTTTGTGATCCGGTCAGCGTCGTCATTGCCGTATCGCGACGAATAGACACCCGGTCTTCCGTCAAGTGCGTCGACCTCAAGGCCGGAATCATCAGCGACGGTATGCAGTCCGAATTGGTCGCCAACCTTCCGCGCCTTTTTCATAGCATTTTCTATATAAAGGGCGCTGTCCTCGCTCACGGCCACCTTTTCGTTGAAATCCCTCAGGGATCGGAAGGCATCAAACTCGCTGCCGAGGAGCGCTTTGATCTCATGGAACTTGCCCATGTTCTCCGTTGCGATAATGACTTCTCTCATACCGGGAAATGACCACCCAATGTTATCTTCTGGCTCCGAGTGATCTCTCCGATGCCTTTATATGCGTACTGATACATGAGGTCAAGCTGTTCCTTTGTGAAAGGGGTCTTTTCAGCGGTCCCCTGGACCTCAATGAGGAGTCCCCTGCCGGTCATTACGAAATTCATATCTACATCTGCCCTTGAGTCCTCTTCATATGTAAGGTCTGTGACCACCAGTCCGTTGACGATGCCCACGCTGACAGCGGCAACAGAATCACGAAGCGGGATCTTTTCAATCATCCCTCTTTTTTTCATATTCCACAGGGCTTCGACAAGGGCTACATAACCGCCCGTTATGCTTGCCGTCCTTGTCCCGCCATCGGCCTGGATTACATCGCAATCGACCCAGATCGTCCTCTCGCCGATGATATCGAGGTTCATAACGGCGCGGAGCGCCCTTCCGATAAGCCTCTGGATTTCATGCGTTCTGCCGCCAACCCTGCCCGTAACGGCCTCCCTTACCGACCGCGTGTGCGTTGAGCGCGGCAGCATTGAATACTCAGCGGTAAGCCACCCCTTGCCGCTGTTTTTTAAAAACTGGGGCACCTTCTCTTCAACGCTTACACCGCAAATCACCTTTGTGGCCCCCATCTCTACGAGGACCGATCCCTCGGGATACCGTAAAAAACTTTTTTCAATCCTTATGTCGCGTATCTTGTCGTTTGATCTTCCGTTATCTCTCATTCTTACCTCGTTTTACGTATTTCTGAAGACCTTCGTGCAATCGATCAAAGATCTCTCCCGCCTTATCCCTTGGCGACTCCAGCCTCAGGAATATGCCGGGCATATCGATGCCCAATACCATAAAGAGGGGCATCTTTTTTATCTTTTTGTTGAAGGGGGCAGCTATCATGGTAGCCAGCTCCATGGAATTGTTAATATGGATGGCCGGCACCTCATCGATGTCAGGAATATTCCCTTTCCCCCGTCTGGCGTTTGTGGCAGCCACGAGAACATTGTTTGTTCCTCCAAAAACCAGATCGATCGCAAGAAAGACCGTACCATTCGACCTGTTAATCTTATTGGCATTCTCAATATGCTTATCAATGCTGTCTGCGCCATCATAGTAACTCATGTCGTAGCCCTTTGCACTAAAATATTTTCTGAACATGTTCCACGCGGCCTGATCTTTTTCTCCCATGCGGTAGATAACGAAATGCTCGTCCGCATAGGAGTATGAGAACGAAAGGATGCACATGACAATAAGAAGAAAATACTTCATCCAAGGCTGCCTATGGCCTGTCCCCTGACCTCTTTTCTTGTTTTCTCGCTCAGGGCGATGACGTCTTTCATGTTGCAGGTCCCCTCTTTGAATATCCGGGTGGTTTCGCTTACCTTTGCTTCCCGGATTGCGTCCTTCCCGTGTTGGCAAAAGCCTGTTGCTATATCCCGGAGAATAGCGGTATCTTCGCTGACAACAACATATTCGGCCGACTGGACCGCATAACGGTTTCCGTTAAAACTGACCGAGAGCCCCCCACCGTCCTTAACGAGCCGGAAGGCATCAACGTCGGTGATGCTGTCCCCGACGTAAAGAACATCGCCCAGGGGGACCCCTGTCTGCTTCGAGATCTGAAGTATCGCCTCCGCCTTTCCGCTGCCCCCAATCGGATTGACATTCTTCATCCACTGATAAACAGGGAGAGACGGCAGCCTGTCAGAAAAAAACTCTTTCAATACATCTATAGTGCCCTGCGAATCGGGGTTCACCTTGTTGTCTTTATCCCACGTGATGGGAGGAAGCCTGAGAAATTCCTCGTGATAGCCCGCGATCACCTTCTTCTCGTCCTCATCCATGGCATAATCGTCAAAAGACACCGTTGTACAGAACATGTTTGCCATGTTGAGGCCAAGGTATTGGCAGACCTCTTTTATATAATGGATATAGCTTGTGCTCACCACGTAGACGGGCGCCAACCCATCGATAGCCTGCAGGGTCTCCCGGATGCCGCTCATAACGGTTATGTGCTGTCCCGAGAACCCCTGTATTTCCCGATCGGTAACGTCAGCCGTTTTCAGGAAAGGGAGGATGAACCGCAGGGTACTTCCGTACCGGTATCCCTCAACCTTTTCTACGTCGCCGAGATAGTCGTCAAACTTGCTCAGGAGGCTGAAAAGCCGCCCGCCTTCCCGCAGGAAGGCATCGGCTATCTCATAGGCATTATCGTTTCTGGTCACAGGCCCTTCACAATCCGTAATGTATATCGTTTTTTTCATATTATGCGTCTCCGTGTTCCCGGCTTTTTATCGTACGACATATGCTCTCTGCTCCATGTTTTTTTGTTCACGCGCATTTAAATGCGGCGCAGACTATCTCTGTTATATCAACGCCTCCTCTCAATTCAGTGCCTTTGTAGTAAACCTTTTTATCACCTATTGTAAGTTCCCCTGTTGAGAGCAATGACAGCGTATGGATGATGAGCGGGGTTTCGATGGCGAACTCCTGGCTCCTCATGATCTTGAAGAGCCTGTCCTTTGAGCTCGCGTCCCCCCTGAAGGCGTTATCATAAAACGTATCTATCTCATAACCCTCAAGGGCGAGCTTGACGAAGCTTACCGGCGCTCCCTCGTCGAGGGATGCATCGACCATATGGATCATCGCGCCAAAGGTTCTCTCGCCGTCTTCTATGGTGTTCCTGATGACGTCTTCCCACTTGCCTTTGTATGCATTGGGAAGGGAAGGGTGGAGGTTGATGACGATGTATGGCTCAAAGAGCACCTGCGAAACGATAAGCATATACCCCGCAAGGAATATAATATCGAAATCATAGTGCGCGATCCTCGACCGCACCTCGCTGTCGAAGAGCTCTCTTCCTTCGCTGAGCTTCAGGCCGCGCCCTTCGAGAAAGCGTTTTGTGCTGAAAAGCTCAACAGGGATCTTTTTTCCCTCCGCATAGGCAACGATCTCGTCAGAAATGGGCGACTCCCCTTTGTCCCTGTTCATGAATAAAAGGGCTATCTCGCCGTCAATCGCCTTCTTTTCAATAGCGTCATTGACGTCTTGCAGCAAGGTCAGGGCATCTTTATCCCTGCCTGTCGTGAACCAGCATATCTTCATACAATCCCCCGTTGTTTCTTTATGGTCAATTTCCTTTTTCGTTGCTGTGCAGCAATTCCTCTACCATTTTTGCGTCGGGGTAGGCATCCCTGCCGAACCCGGTGGTGCTTATTGACGCTGCCTTAACGGCTGCCCCCAGCGCGCCGGCAGGGTCCTTTCCCTGTATATAAAGGCCAAGGAAAACGCCGTTGAGGACATCACCGGCGCCGGTATTGTCAACAACATGTACCTTTCCGGCCTGCGCGTCTACGCTGTTGTTCTTCGTGCAAAGCGATGCGCCTTTCTTCCCCTTTTTTACGACAACGATGTTGACCATTTCCAGCGCTTTCCCTATTGCCTTGTTCACATCATCGCCGTAGAGCATCAGCATTTCCTTTTCTGTTGTAAAAAGTATCTCCGCACCGTCAATGAGGGGATATATCTTTTCTCCCATTGCTGCGTATATCTCTCCGGGGTCTATGCTGAAAGGAACCTTCCCTGATATCTGTTTTTTTATATATAGCTGCGCCTCCATGGCCTGATCTTTGACATAGGAGGTCATATGGACCCATCGCGGCCCCGAAAGGTCTGATTTCCCGACGTCCTGAGCCGTAAGGTCGCTGTTGCTGTTGGGGATAACGATGATCGAACGGTCCCTTTTAGGGGTGTTGACGATATAGGCCATGCCCGATCTGCCCCTCCTGACGATCGCACTCTTGTCCGCATAGGGCAACTGCTTCAGGTAGAAATCTCCTTCCCGGTCTTCGCCGAGGACGCCGACGAGCCCCACGCCAAACCCCATTCGCGACAGGACGTGGCATGTGTTCGATGCAGAACCGCCGGGTGCGACCTTCTTCAACGTCCCGAAGCGGTTGAGCTTATCGCGGAGACCTTCCAATATATCATCGCCCCCGACGATCTCCTTTCCTGCCTCGGTGTCGATACCGGCCGTCTTCAGGTAGCCCATATCCTGGATCTCATAAATAAAGTCGAGATTGAGAGCGCCGATGCCAATAACATCCATCTTTATATCCCCATATCAAAACCGTATATCGTAGTTCGTATATCGTATATAGTAAGACATCCCTCTTTTATTCCTTGCTCTTTTGCTCTGCATAGTTTGAACGTAGAACGTAGAACATTGAACGTTGAACAGAGTTTCCTCCTGCGTCCCACATACAATTTCTGCTCAGGGTTTTATCTCCAGCAGGTATTTTTCAAGATTGACCGCAGCCAGCGCCCCGTCACCTACTGCCGTCGATATCTGCCGCAGCGTCTTTTTCCTCACGTCACCTGCCGCATACAGCCCCTTTGTCTTTGCTTCAAGGTTTTCATCGGTGACGATAAAGCCTGACCCGTCCCTCTCTACGAGGTCGCCGAGAAAGCCGGTCTTCGCCCTGTAGCCCACGTAGACAAAGACGCCGCTTACATCGATCCTGGAATGTTCGCCGGTCTTTGTGTCTTCCAGCATGATATATTCCACCTGGCCCTTGCCGCCGATCTCGATCGGCTTCTTATTCCAGAGAAATTCCATCTTTTCGTTCCTGAAGGCCCTGTCCTGAACTATCTTCTGGGCCCTCAATGCATCTCTCCGGTGTACGACATAGACCTTCCTCACTATATGCGCCAGCGATAGGCCCTCCTCGATCGCAGAGTCCCCGCCGCCGATGACGGCGACGTCCAAATTCCTGAAGAACATCCCGTCGCAGGTGGCGCAATAAGAGATTCCCCTCCCGAGAAGCTCGTCTTCGCCGGGGATGCCCATCTTTACCGGCTCCGTTCCGGCCGCAATGATGATCCCCGCAGCGCTGAATTCTCCTTCTGTTGTTTTAACGGTAAATATCCTTTCCTTATACTCGACGGCCGATACCTCTGAGAATTCTTTGACCGGAAGGCCAAAGGCCTTTGCGTGGGCAGCGAACCTGTCCATCAATTCCCTGCCCGATATGCCCTCGGGGAAACCGGGGTAGTTCTCCACCCGCTCTGTATTGACCGGCATGCCTCCGGGAAGCGCCTTCTCAAGGAGCAGCGTTTCGATGCCGGCCCTCATGAGATATATCCCCGCTGTAAGACCTGCAGGCCCTGCTCCGATTATGATCGCATCGTGAGATTTGGACAATGGAACCTCCTGTTTAGCTCATAGCTTCCTTAGCTCATGGCTCATAGTTCATAGCGGCAGAAAACACAGTATACAATATTCACGATGATCCTGCGCCATCCTGCATGCCCGTTGATGTATCAAATGTGAGCTAAATAATATGCAATCCAACCCGAATATTCAAACGATTTTTCAAGCCCTTGCACGCCATGAGCTATGAGCTATGAACCTTTTTTGCCATTCTTTCACATTTTCTTGTACAGTTCCTGCACATCAGGTTTGCGTTGTATTGTTCGTAGAACCTTTCCGGGTGTCTGAGGTAGAGAAACTCCCACTGGATCAGCGTGGCAGCCGACATAAAGAGGATCGAATAGGTCCAGAATGACGGTATGTATATCATAGGAGAAAAGGCCATCATATATCCCCAGTTATTGATCCTGCAGGTATTGCAGCACTTGCTCTGTGCCAGCCACATGAAGGGGCAGAATAGGGTACTGCAAAACTGATCCATGAAGACGAAGAAGAGGACAATGATATAGATCCAGGTGTCGCTCAGCATGCCTGCCTTGCGCCAGAAGCCTATGGTAAGGACAAGGAGGATCCAGTAGATGGCCGATCGCATGGCGCCGCTGTCAGCCTTTCTCTTCGATTCGCGGTAACGTTTCTCCCGGGGTGGGGCAACCTCACCTGCGCTGAGAAAGTTCCTTGCATAGATCTTTCCCAGGGACATCTTGGGATTGAGCCGGGGGATGAACCGTTTGAAGAGTATCAGGATTGCCATAAGCCACAGGACATGGTAGACGCGGAAAAAGAATATCGGAAAGGTGAAGAAGCTGACGAGCCATTCAGGGCGGAAGATCGCGAGAAGTCCGGGGACGACGACCATGGCCGCCTTGTATGTCAGCCTCCGGTACCCTTCGTTCTCGCATATGGCAAACACTAAAAACCCCTTTATCGAATGATATTTTCAGAAAAAGACTCATTAGTGTAAGGGAATTGGCACCGATTTACTATAAAATTTTATAAAGGGACATAGTTAACGAGTACCCCTTGACAGAAATAGACCCTGTGGAGGGCGTCCCCCATAGCGTATGATTTATGGAGCGGGAAACGGGGCTCGAACCCGCGGCATCAAGCTTGGGAAGCTTGCACTCTACCAACTGAGTTATTCCCGCCCTATGTATATAATGTAATAGAATGGAACGATTAAATCAACACCTTAATATACGGACCGTTAACTCAACCCTGCTTTCTGTTATAGCCGAACCTCTCTTCGAAGACGGGGGCGATCAGGTTGTCAACGGGAGCATGGTCGTCCCTTATGGTGATCGAGTACCGCTTGTTTATGATCTCATCCACGAGATTTTCCGGCACCACCGCAGATGTGGCATGGACCGTGAGCTCTTTATCGACAAACCTCCTGAAGGCCTTCATGTCAAGATCGCCGTTGCTCGCTATGACGATGAAGGTGCTTATGCGGGTATTCTGAAAATCAGGGCTTACGGAGATAAGGTGCACGTTCTTGTCGCCGAAGACCTCCCGTAGCGTCTTCATATAAGAAGGCAGGAAGGCCCCTCTCTGGAAATTGTCGATGATGTTGGACATCAGGATCGCATTGGGGTTCATGATATCTTTCAGCTGCTGCGCAAATTCCTTTGTCGTAAGGTGGTAGGGGATGGAAAGGTCGTTGTAGGCGTCGGTAAAAACAACATCATATTTATCCTTGCAGTTCATGACGAACCAGCGTCCGTCAGTATTGTATGAACTGATCTTTGTATCCTTCGGCAGCCTGAGGTGATCATAGACGATCTTCGTCACTTCCGGATCGATCTCAACGACATCGATATGGGCCTTCGGGTAGTAGATCTCCATGTATCTCGGAAAGGTATATCCCCCGCCGCCGATGGTGAGGCTTTTGAAGCCCACATCCTTTTTGAACCTCCATTTCAGCACATCGGCATAGATCCTCTCGTATTCGTACTCGATGTGCATGGGGTCTTCAAGGGCGACGTAGGAATGGATAAGGTTGTCGAGGACCATGGCCTGCAATGGTGTCTTCTGGTCAGAACTGACAGTCCGGTTCAGCTTGATCGTATAGTAGTCGCTTTCCCTGTACAGATAGGTCGCCTCTGACATGGGGATCCTGTAAAGGTAATTATGGATCAGCGCTATTGCCGGAAATGTTATTACAAGGAAGATCGCCATTGCCTTTTTTGATCTGAAGAGAGACCCGGAAAATAGGGCAACGATGAGCAAAATGATGCCCATGGAGAGGATTATCATCCGCGTGCCCATCCATGAGATAAGGAAAAAACCGGTGGCAAAGGTGCCGATAATGGCGCCCAGGGTCGACATGGCATAGATCTTTCCTATTACGTTTCCCGCGTTCTCGAGGTTCTTCAGCGTCAGCCTTACCACGACCGGCGAGATGGTGCCGAGGACACAGCCGGGGATAAAAAATATGATCGACGTTACGATAAAGATGCGGAGCATGAGGGATACAGGAAAGCGGTACGACGCAATAAGGCTCGTCAGAGGGATGATGGACAGCGCCGTAATGCCTGAGATGAGGAGGAGCCAGCCGAGGGTCTTCCTCGTGGGGAAGCGATCGACGAGCTTGCCGCCGATATATGCCCCGATGCTGATCCCGGCAAGGATGACCCCGATGATGCTTGTCCAGGTGTAGATGGAGACGCCGACGAAAGGAGCAAGTATCCTGCCGGCGACCATTTCGATGACGAGGGTGCAAAAACTTGCAATGAACATGATAATATATGCCTCTAATAGACTCATGTTTTTAAGGTACCTCCTTAAGGAATGACGCAATATACTTAAAAATAACGCAATATACATATAGTAGACCGTACTTTTTGTCAAACCTTTTCAGGCGGTTGATAAAATAGCTCATAGCAGAACACCCGTAAGTCGTAAGGCGTAAGTCGTAAGGGGAAACTGCAGCAAAGAGAAGAGAGCAAAGATCCTGGTGCACGATATACGATATACGCTTTTCTGTGCGGTAGTAGTCCCCTCACGCCTGACGCCTTACGCCTCACGACTTCTGCCCATCGCTGATGGCCGAAGGATGAAACACAGCATAAAAACCCAATATTGAAAAAAGAAGGATTTTTCTGTAATAATGTTTTATAATATTAGACAGATATGAAAGTTCTCCTCGTTGAAGACGAATCAAAGGTTGCCCATTTTATCAGCAAGGGGCTGGAGGAAGAGGGCTATCATGTTGATGTCGCACAGGACGGCAAAAAAGGCCTCGATCTTGTCAGCGCATCTGCCTACGATATTGTCCTTCTTGACCTCATGATCCCTGAGATAGACGGGCTTGAGCTCCTGAAAAGGATGCGGGCGTCAGGCATAGACTCGCCGGTCCTCATCATCACGGCAAAAAGCTCGAAAGAAGATGTTGTGAAGGGGCTCGACACCGGTAGCGACGACTATCTGACAAAACCTTTTTCATTTGATGAACTCCTGGCGCGCATAAGGGCCCTGTTGCGGAGAAGCCGGAAGACGGAGCAGCTTCTCCTTGAATATAAGGACATTACCCTGAACCCTTACACGAGAAGGATGAATATAGCATCCAAAGAGGCGGAGTTGACGGAAAAGGAATTCCTGATCATGGAATATCTTTTGAAAAACAGCGAAAAACCGTTAACGAGAAAAGAGATAGCGGAATATGTGTGGCAAAATCAGGACGACTCGTCGAACATCGTCGATGTTTATGTCAACTTCTTGCGCAAAAAGATAGAATCCATCTCTCAAAAGAAATATATCCATACTGTGCGCGGCATCGGTTATACGTTCAAAGAAGAAAATGAAAAAAATTAATCTCCCCATCAAATGGAAACTGACAATATGGTACGGCGGCATCCTCGCCCTGATCCTTGTCGTGTTTTCAAGCGGGGTCTATATCTATTTCAGGAACAGCCTCGAGAGGAGCATTGACGCGAAAATCAAATCCATCGGAGATGTCCTGTCCTCTTCTATGACGGAAACCCACAACCAGACGGTCTTCGGCAATTTCGAGCGGTATCTCGAGAACGTGCTCGGCAGAAAGCCAAAAGGCAAGTTCATCCAGATTATCGACTCCTCCGGCAGGATCGGCGCAAAGATGAACGACATAGAGACCGAGACGGTGCCCACAAGCTTCAGCACCCTGGAGCGGGCCCTCAAGGGCGAAGTCGTCTACGAAACGATCGAGACGGCGCGCCCGCGCTTAAGGCTGGTGACAATCCCTATTGTGGAGAAACAGAAGGTGTCAAGCATCGTCCAGATCGGTACGTCGCTGGAAGATTTTGATGAGACGATGAGAAAGCTCTTTATCATAATGATAATCAGCATTCCCACGTCGATCGGCGTGACCATCGCCATAGGGTATTTCATGGCAAAAAAGACGCTGAAGCCCGTTGACCAGATAAGAAAAGCAGCGGTGAAGATATCTTCGAGCAACCTCGATGAGCGGATCGATATCAGGGGAAGAAAGGATGAGCTGGGCAAGCTTGCAGAGACGTTCAACGCGATGATCAGCAGGCTCAAGGATGCCTTTCAGAGGATCAACCAGTTCAGCATCGATGTGTCCCATGAGCTTAAGACGCCCCTTACGATCCTGAAAGGCGAAACAGAGGTCGCGCTGCGGAAAGAAAGAGATACAGATGACTACAAGAAGCTTCTTGAGAGCAACCTCGAAGAGATCGACAGGATGTCGAGGATCATCGACGACCTGCTTCTTCTGTCGAAGGCAGAGGCTCATGATATAAAGCTGAACCTTGAAGACGTCTCGCTAAGGGACCTCGTTGCGGACGTTTGTGTGGACATGAGGATCTTCGCGGAGAACAAAGGGATCCAGCTCATCGTGAATGAACTGGAGGATGTAAAAGTGAAAGGCGATGAGTTGAAGCTGCGGAGGATGCTCTGGAATATCCTGGAAAATGGAATAAAATATACCCAGAAAGGTGGTCTGGTGGCAGTATCTTCTCATATGAATAACGGCTATGTTGCGATACACGTGAAGGATAACGGGGTCGGCATCTCCCAGGAAGATATAAAATATATATTTGACAGGTTTTACAGGGCAGACAGGTCGAGGAAGCGCGAGAGCGGAAGCGGTCTTGGCCTTTCTATCAGCAAGTGGATCGCCGAGGCCCATAACGGGAACATAGAGGTGCAGAGCCAACCTTTCAACGGCAGCCTGTTCTCCATCAAATTGCCCATATAGACCGGAGGAAATTGATGAAAAAGAAAAATTGGTTACTGATCGTCCTTCTTCTCATCGCAGCCGTTCCCATATTTGTATTTGTCAAGGGGCAGGTTGTTCCTGAGAAAGGCGTCTTCGATGCCGGCAGGCCGAACATCAAAACAGTAGTGTTCGATAAAGGTCTGCCGAGCTTCAGCGAGCTTGTAAACCGCGTAAAGCCATCGATAGTCAATATAAGCACGACAACCGTCATTAAGGGCCCGACCATGCAGGACAAATTCATGGGGCCGGGACAGGTTAATCCCTTTAAGGACTTCTTCGGCGAGGAGTTTTTTGATAAATTTTTCGGAAATTCGCCGAGGCGGGAGTACAAGCAGAGAAGCCTTGGATCAGGCCTGATCATTGACGGGGAAGGATATATCCTTACCAATAACCACGTTATAGAAAAGGCCCAGACCATTAAGGTAAAACTATCGGACGAAAAGGAATACGATGCCACTGTTATTGGAAGAGACCAGAAGACCGATATAGCCCTCATCAAGATCAACGTGAAACAACCGCTGCCGGCGGCAACATTTGGCGATTCCGACAAACTTGCAGTGGGAGACTGGGTGGTTGCCATAGGAAATCCCTTCGGTTTGGAGCATACTGTCACTGCCGGCATAGTCAGCGCCAAGGGAAGGGTGATAGGCGCCGGACCGTACGACGATTTTATCCAGACAGACGCCTCGATCAACCCCGGCAACAGCGGCGGGCCTCTCCTCAATCTGAAAGGCGAAGTTGTAGGGCTCAACACGGCTATCGTCTCCGGTGGACAGGGTATCGGATTTGCAATCCCGATAAATGTTGCCAAAGATATGCTGCCGCAGTTGAAGACAAAAGGCAAGGTGGCGAGAGGATGGATGGGCGTTGTTATCCAGAGGGTGACGCCTGATATTGCAAAGAATTTTGGCCTTGCCGAATCCGAAGGCGCGCTGGTTGCAGACGTTATGGAGCAGAGCCCGGCAGAAAAGGCAGGGATCAAGAGGGGAGACGTAATTGTTTCTTACAACGGCAAAAAGGTTAAAGACAACGACCAGCTTCCCCGGCTTGTAGGCGCGACAGAGATAGGCAAAAAGATCAAGGTTGGTTTGATACGTGAAGGAAAACAGGTCGAAGTTGAAATAGTCATTGCAGAGCTCCAGGAAGAAGGCCTGAAGGCTTCGAGAAAACCCGAGGTTGAGAAGGACTTCGGTCTCGTAGTCCAGGATATTACCCCGGAGATCGCGAAGCACCTTAACCTGAAAGACAAGAGAGGCGTTATTGTAACAGATGTATTGCCGGGCAGTCCTGCCCAGGACGGAGACATCAGATCCGGTGATATCATCAAGGAGATCGGCAGGAAGCCGATACGGAATCTTGCCGACTTCAGAGAGGCCATGAAACGGGTCAATATAAAAGAAGGCGTGGTTATGCTCATAAGGAGGGACAACACGACGTTCTATACCGTGATAAGGGAGTAAAAAATAAATTTTCTTTGCATAAATTTATTTTTCATGTATTATTGACTTATGCCGCTATACGAATGGGAAGGTAAAACGATCTCCGGCACGACGAGGAAAGGGTCAACAAAGGCCTCGTCCGAAGATGCCCTCCGCGCGACCCTCAGAAGAGACAGTATTATCGTCACCAAATTCGCCGAGAAAAAAGAGGAGAAGAAGGAAAAATATAACCCCAAGGGAAAGGTGCCCATGCTCCAGATCGTGATCTTCACGAGGCAGCTTTCCACGATGATCACGTCAGGCCTGCCCCTTGTGCAATCCTTGGAGATATTAGGGGCACAGATCGAAGATGCCAATCTGAGAGGGATCGTCCGCGAGATTAAAGAGAAGATTGAAGGGGGTTCGCGGTTCGCCGACGCCCTCAAGGATTACCCCCAGTGCTTTGACCAGCTCTTTGTCAACCTTGTCGTGGCCGGTGAAGAGGGCGGCCTGCTGGACGGTGTTCTCCAGAGGCTCTCCGTATACATGGAAAAATCAGAAAAGCTCAAATCCAAGGTTAAATCTGCCATGATATACCCGATAAGCATCGTCGTTGTTGCTGTCGGTGTCGTCTTCGTCCTTTTGATCTTCGTTATCCCTGTTTTTGAGACAATGTTCAAGGACATGGGTGCAACCCTCCCGATGCCGACACAGATCGTTGTTAATATGAGCAGGGCGGTAAAGGGCGGGATAGTCTACATTATTGTCGCTGTAGTGGGTATCTTTTTCGCCTTCAAAAAGTATTATCAGTCTCAAGGCGGCAGAAAAACCATTGACAGGTTAATCCTGAAATTACCCATCTTCGGTGTTCTGACAATAAAGGCATCCGTCGCGAGGGTCACACGAACCCTGGCAACGCTCCTCTCCAGCGGCGTCGCTATCCTTGAAAGCCTCGATATCGTTGCGAAGGTTGCAGGCAACAAGATCGTGGAAGAGGCCCTGGTGGTCGCAAAAGAACGAATCAGCGAAGGAAGGAGCATGTCGGAACCTTTGGAGCAGGCAGGTATATTCCCGCCGATGGTCGTTCAAATGGTCCAGGTCGGTGAATCGACAGGCGCCCTGGACAATATGCTGAACAAGATCGCTGATTTCTATGAGGATGACGTGGACAACCTCGTAACAAACATGACGGCGCTTATGGAGCCGATGATCATGGCCTTTCTCGGTGTTATTCTCGGCGGGCTCGTCGTCGCCATGTACCTCCCGATCTTCAAACTTGGAACAGCAGTAGGCTAAGAAGATCAAAAACCCGTAAGTCGTGAGGCGTGAATCGTAAGGCGTAAGGGGACTACTACCGTACAGAAAACCGTATATCGTAATCGTATATCGTGCACCGGGCTCTTTGCTCTCAGTTTTCAGCTCTTAGCTGCAGTTCCCCCTTACGACTTACGATTCACGCCTCACGGGTTCAAGCACTTCGAGTCCCATATCCCGGATCATCTCTATGTCCTGTATCGTATCCCTGCCGAGGGTAGTGAGGTAATTGCCGGTCATCAGCGAATTGCAGCCCGCGATGATACTGAGAGGCAGAAGCTGCCGCAGGTTTTTCTCTTTGCCGCCGCAGAGCCTGATATCCTTATCGGGGAGGATAAACCTGAAGATCGCAACGGTAAGGAGGATCTCGGTCGGGGTAAGCGCCGGGGCATTCTGGAGAGGGGTTCCGACTATGGGGTTGAGGATATTGATAGGTACAGAATCCACACCGGCTTCCTTAAGCGTTATTGCAAGCTCGATGCGGTGCATCATATTCTCTCCGAGGCCCATAATGCCCCCCGAGCAGACAGAGAGGCCTGCATGCTTTGCTATGCGCAAGGTATGAATATCCTCCTCGTAGTCATGTGTTGTACAGATGTTATCAAAAAAGCTCCGGGCTGTCTCAAGGTTATGGTGGTACCTGAATAAACCGGCCTTGGCAAGGCCGGTTGCCATCCCTTCGTCGAGCATCCCGAGCGAGGCACATGACCGGATCCCCAGGTTGTTGATGCCTTCGACAGCCCCATAGATCACCTGCCATTCCTTGTTGTCCGATATGCGCGTTCCGCTTGTTACGATACTAAAGAGGTGGACGCCGGCTTCCCGGGCCATACGGGCCTGTTCAACGATCTCCCCTGTGGCTATAAGGGGGTATATTGGCGCATCCGTGTGGTAATGTGCCGATTGCGCACAGAACCTGCAGTTTTCAGGGCATACTCCGGACTTTGCATTGATGATACTGCAGAGGTTGATCATCTTCCCTTTAAAATGTTCCCGGATCTCATTCGCGTGCGCCATGAGAAGGAAGGGTTTGACAGTGCCGATCTCATAAAGCTTTTTTGCATCGGCTGCATTAATCCCCTTCTTGTCAATAGCCTTCTTTTTCAGTTTTTCGATCGCAGAATCCATAAAACCTCCAAGTTAGTTCAGGGCTGTTAGCTCATAGCAAACCCGATTATCGATGATCGACGCCTCAGCTATGAGCCATGAGCTGATTTACTGCTTCTCCCCATTTCTCTATCGATTCCAGCGCCCGCGCTATCGCCTTTTCCTTATGCTTCTTATTATAACCCTTAAGAAGGCCAAAGTTGATATTCATTGGTTGAAAATTGGCTGTTTTTGTCGTCAGGTAGCGCAAAAGCGAACCGATACATGTGTCATCAGGGGGAGGGACAAATGGGCGACCTGTTAATGCCGCGTGCGCGGACAGCCCCGCAACAAGACCTGTGGCAGCAGATTCTACATAGCCTTCCACTCCCGTAATCTGCCCCGCGAACAAGACCCGTTCGTCATCTTTGAGCTGAAGCTTCTCGTTTAACAACTCCGGGGCATTAATGTAAGTGTTTCTGTGGATGCTCCCGTATCGTAAAAATACAGCATTCCGAAGCGCCGGGATGAGGCGAAAGACCCTCTCCTGTTCCTGATACTTGAGCTTTGTCTGGAAACCGACCATATTGTACATCGAACCTTCTTCGTTCTCCCGCCTCAACTGGATCACCGCGTATGGGTTGCCCCCGCCCCGTTGGTCATTGAGTCCTACAGGCTTCATCGGTCCGTAAAGAAGGGTCTTTTTTCCCCTCTCTGCCATGACCTCGATGGGCAAACAACCCTCGAAGTAAGGAACGTCCTCAAAGTCTTTGAGATCGACTCTGCCGGCATGTGTCAGCGCTTCATAGAATGTATCATACTCTTCCTGCGTGAGAGGGCAGTTCAGGTAGTCATTGTCGTCTTTCAGGTATCTCGAACCAAAAAACGCCTTGTCCATGCCGATGGAATCGCCATCGATAATAGGAGAAATAGCGTCAAAAAAATAGAGGTTATGAACGCCCGTTCTCGTCTTTATGCTCTCTGTGAGACCATTGCTCGTGAGCGGCCCCGTTGCAATGATCACAACTCCCTTAGGGATGTCCAGCATCTCCTTTCTCAGGACAGTTATGCGGGGGTTCGATTCGATCTCTCTGGTTATCCTCCCGGCAAATACTTCCCTATCGACAACAAGGGCCTTGCCGCCCGGTATCGATGTCTCATCGGCAACGCCTATCACGATGGAATCAAGCCTTCTCAGCTCCTCTTTCAGAAGCCCGTGGGCATTGGTAAGTTCTTTCGATTTCAAGGAATTGCTGCAGACGAGCTCCGAGAGATAGGAGGTTTTATGGGCAGGAGTAAAGGCCGACGGCCTCATCTCGTAGAGGACGACATCCCCGCCTCTGTGCGCTATCTGGTAGGCAGCTTCAGCGCCGGCTAAACCACCGCCGATTATTTTGATTTCCATCCGCAGCCCTTACGGAGGCAAAGGGGTCTGGTTCTATAGGTAAAGAGCGTGGGAGCTCCGCAGGAGGGACATGGTCCCTCGGCAGGGTCCCTGTTGGTCGCGAAAGTACAGTCAGGGTAGCGCGAACAGGCTGTAAACCGTTTCTTTTTCTTTGAAATCCTTTCTACAAGTTTTCCGGTACAGCCCTCCTCGGGACAGTCGAACCCGAGGGAATAGGGCTCGGTGTGCTTGCAGGCCGGATAGTTGCTGCATGCCAGGAACCTTCCGAATTTCCCCTTTTTTTCAATAAGATTCCCGCCGCATTCGCTGCACGTTCCTTTCACTTCTTCCTCGGCAACCGCTATTGTTCCATCCTCTTCTGTCCGGACATTCTTCTTGTTCTTGCATTCAGGCTTTCCGCTGCACACGAGATACTCCCCGTTTTTGCTCCACCTGAGAAGCATCTTCTTCCCGCATTTGTCGCAGACGATATCGGTCTCACGTTCTTCTTTCTTAAGGCTTACCATCCCCTCTTTTGCGGAATTGAGCTCTTTCTCAAAGGCAGTATTGAACCTTTGCAGCTGTTTCACCCAGTCCTTTTTTCCGTCTTCTATGAGGTCGAGTATCTCTTCCATCGTTGCGGTAAAGCCGATATCAAGGACGAGGGGAAAAAACTCCTTTAGAAGCTTGTTGATCGTTTTGCCCAGAGAAGTGGGAAAGAGCTTCATCTTCTCTTTCCTGACATAGCTTCTATCCTGGACGGTCGTGACGATCGTCGCGTATGTCGAGGGGCGCCCGATCCCTTTCATTTCGAGGGTCCGGATCAGAGAGGCCTCGGTATACCGCGGCGGCGGACTTGTGAAGCGCTGTTCCGGCAGTATGCTTACAAGCGAGAGCCTCTGGCCTGCCATCACCTCAGGAAGCCTTGCCTTGTCCTCGCCGTTATCGTCGCCTTCCTCTTCGTAGATCCTTGTAAACCCGTCAAAGAGGACCTCGGAGCCGCGGGCAACTAAGGTGAAATCAGCGGCCTTGATATCGATGGCCTTTGTCTTCACCATTTTTTGTTCCATTTGCGAGGCGACGAACCTTTTCCATATGAGGTCATAGAGCAAAAAAAGGTCCTTTTCGAGGTACGGCTTTACCCTGTCGGGGGTAAGGTGGACCAGGGTAGGGCGTATTGCTTCATGGGCGTCCTGCGCGGTCTTCTTATTTTTAAAAAAATGCGGTTTTGCCGGCAGGTAGGTTTTGCCGAAGCTGCCTTCTATGTAGTGCCTTGCCGCAAATACCGCTTCGTTGGAGATCCGTACGGAATCTGTCCTCATATATGTGATAAGGCCCGTCGGGCCTTCCTCGCCGACATCGATCCCTTCATAAAGTTTTTGTGCCAGCATCATTGTCTTTTTTGGTGAGAAACGCAGCTTCCCCGATGCCTCCTGCTGCATCCTGCTTGTAATGAAGGAAGGCTGCGGAAAAACCTTTTTTTCCTTTTCTTCGATATTATCTATAACGAATTCCTTGCCCTGCAATACATCGCTGATATTTTTTGCTTCTTCTTCGGACGGTATCCTTATCTTCTCGCCGTTCTTTTTTTCGAGGGTAGCGGTAAATCGTTCACCCGACGGCAGTTCAAGTTCCACATCGATGACCCAGTATTCCTCTTTAACAAAGGCATCAACCTCTTCTTCCCTGTCACAGACGAGCCTCAACGCGACAGACTGTACCCTTCCCGCAGAGAGTCCGTAGCTGACCTTTTCCCACAGGAGCGGGCTTATTTTATAACCGACGAGCCTGTCAAGGATACGCCTTGCCTTCTGGGCATTATATTTTGCCTGGTCAAGCCTGGTGGGGTTTTGCATAGCGTCGAGGACGCCCTTTTTTGTGATCTCATGAAAGAGGACCCTCTCAACCTCTTTGTTCTTGCCGAAGATCTCCGCCACGTGGAATGCGATGGCCTCGCCTTCCCTGTCGGGATCAGAGCCGATATATATCCTGTCGACCTCTTTGCCCAGCTTTTTGATCTCGTTAACGATCTTCGATTTTCCTTTCAGGACAAGGAATTGCGGCGTAAAATCCTTTTCTGTATCGACGCCGAGCTTGCTTTTCGGCAGATCTTTGATATGACCGACAGTCGCCTTGATGACATAATCTTTTCCAAGAAATTTCGAAAGTGTCTTCACCTTTGTCGGT
Source organism: Deltaproteobacteria bacterium UBA6106 (assembly GCA_002428485.1). Classification (GTDB taxonomy): domain Bacteria; phylum Desulfobacterota; class Syntrophorhabdia; order Syntrophorhabdales; family Syntrophorhabdaceae; genus UBA5609. The sequence goes on along the minus strand of DIWM01000011.1, from coordinate 107,354 downwards.
GACTCAACAATCAATAATGATTTATCCATCCAACCTCTCCCAACGTAGCTCATGGCTCATAGCCGATAGCTCATGGCAAATACAAATACAAGAATTTTTCTATACTATCTGCTATGGTTTTGCTATCAGCTATGAGCTATCAGCCATGAGCTGCTTTTATATAGAATCCTCCAGGCAATTGCCTGATAGTCTCTTTCATTTCAAGCCTTGTTAATACCGCCATGACCTGTTTTGCTTCCATTTTGCTTTTTTCAATAACCTCGTCGATGTGGACCTTTTGGAAGCCAACAAGAGCATATATATACTTCTCATTGCCGTCAAGTTCAACATTTTCTTTTCGGGCGAGAGCGACCCCGGGGAAACATGTCGCTATAATATCCCCTATACCGTCAACGAGCCTTGCCCCTTCTTTGATGAGCATGTTCGCTCCGCGGTACTCCTCGTTGAAGACGCTTCCCGGGATTGCCATTACTTCTCTGCCATATTCAAGGCCAAGCCGCGCCGTGATCAAAGAGCCGCTTCTCTGTGAGGCCTCGATGACAAGGACACCCTTTGCGAGACCCGCAATGATCCTGTTCCGTTCCGGAAAATGGAACTGAAGCGGCCGCTCGCCGGGCATGTACTCTGTGAGAACCGCGGCCTCATCACCCATCCTTTCGAAGAGTTTTTTGTTTTCCGCAGGATAACATATGTCAATGCCGCAACCGAGAACGCCGATCGTTTTCCCTTCGCCCTTTAAGGCCCCTTTGTGGGCCGCGGAATCAATGCCGCGTGCGAGGCCGCTTACGATAGTAATGCCGGCGGCGGACAGGGTTTCCGCTATCTTTTCAGCAAGGTTCATTCCTTCAAAGCTCGCCTTTCTTGAACCTACTATCGCCAGCGCATTTGTTCCCTTGGGGAGAGAACCTTTCCTGTAGAGGACTACAGGGGCATCCGGGATGTTCCTTAATAGCTGCGGGTACTCCTTGTCTTTGATGGTGAGCACGTTGGCCCCTGTTTTTTCAAGCGCCTTCAGATCGCCCGCTATCCCTTCCCAGTCTCGAAAAGACAGTATGGGCGCCATTAAGTCGTTATTGTAATGTTTTGTTTTTCCTTCAAAGAGAGGGCCTATCTCTTCGCATGCAGCGGCTATCTCACGCCTCTGGAAGTTATTGAGGCCTTTGATCCTTGAAAGAGCTATACAGGCAGTTTGTTCATCCATAATACACCGCGGAATGTGCGGAGTGCAGAGACCTACTGTTTTGACTCTCCGTATTTAAAGCGTGCAAAATAATAAAACCCTATGTTATAGAGCTCCCTTGTCACTATCAGCCTCGAGATGCTTTCTTTCCACCACCTGTCCATATTAAAAAATGTGACGGCCACGGGTTTTATCATATATGTGGTCTTCGCATCTCCCTGTGGCGAACCATAAAGGAGATGGAACCGCCGTGAAGCATATTCCGGCACGACAACAATAACCTTTTTATATCCCATTCCGGCAAACCTTTCCTTTGTCTTTGCCGCCTTGAGAACTTCTTCCCCGTCTGTTTCGAGACCTTTCAAGACGTTCTCCCCGATCCCCCTTGCCTTTGCCATCTTCTGTATAAGATCGGTAAGGCTGACGCCGAACATCTTGTCCTCTTCCACAAAGATCGTCTTGCCGTTCCCTGCCCAGTACTCCCTGAAAGATTCCGCGTACAGTTCCCCGCCCTTGTCCTCAATGAACCGCGGAACGAATATAATATCTGCCTGGACAATCTTGTCCTCATACCTGAACTGCTTCCCTATCATCTTTAACGAAAGCGGATGTATAAAGACTCCGGCAATTACGATACATACAATCAATATAAAAATGAGGCAGCCGCATCCTATTCTACCGTGCTTTCCCATAATTCCTCCCCCGTCCCCCCGTCATTTCCTGCTGTATTCATAGAGGATGACAGAGAGTACGATCAGCGGTGTCGTTTCGGTCCTGAAGATGTTTTCACCGAGCGTACAGGTTACGAAACCATTTTCTTTCAGCCACGCTACCTCGGGCTCATCAATACCGCCTTCAGGGCCTATCACCACACATATCTCCCCTCCCACCCCGGAAGAGAGAACGTCTTTCATCATGGTGTGCTTCTCTTTTTCGTAAAGGGTCCAGCGGGCCTTGATGTTCTGAACCCACGGCATAATGCCCCGCAGCGGTGTCGGCTCGATCACTTCGGGGACGGTAAATCTGCCTGACTGGCGGGAGGCTTCAACGGTAATCCTCTTCCAGCGCTCACACTTGCTCTTATCCTTGTCATCGAACCTGACGATCGTCCTTGTAAAGATGGTGGGGAGGATCCTCCCAACACCAAGCTCTGTGGCCTTTTCGATAAGCCAGTCCATCCTGGGCCCTTTAATGGGGCTGACGCAGAGAGTGACTTTTGGCCTTTTGTCCTCAGGGCGATGAACGACATCCAGCACCTGAAGGTAGAGCTCTTTGCTTTTTATGCTGCTGATCAAACACCTGTAGAGGTATCCCTTCCCATCGATGAGGTCGATCCGGTCGCCGCTTGCCTTTCGCAGGACGCTGACGATATATTTATGCATTGGCCCCGTCAGGAGCGCCATGCCGCTTTTCATCTTCAGTTTGTCAACAAAAACTCTTCTGATCTCCATTATCCGTTCCCTGTTGTTTTATAAAACTTTGATTCATAAAGCCGGTGGTATGCTGTCCATTTTTCATCTTCCATGCTTTCCTTCATATGCTCCCTGACGCCCATGACCTTCGCGTCGAGGTTATCGAGATAATGCACCATAATGGCCTCGATGCACATAGGTTTCCTTGGCGAACCCCATTCCTCAACCCCGTGATGACTTATAATTATATGGGAGAGTATGTCGGCTGTGGCATCGGGAAAACCGGGAATTTCTTTGACCAGTTCCTCGAGCATCATGACGCCGAGGGTAATATGCCCGAGGAGCCTCCCCCTGTCTGAATATTTAAAGCCGCCCCTGATCGTCATCTCTTCGATCTTGCCGATATCGTGGAGAAGGCAGCCCGCTATGATCAGGTCCACATCTCCCCCGACGCAGCCGGCAACCTTTTTGCCCATCCCCGCTACCGACAGAGAATGTTCGATAAGCCCCCCGATGTATGTATGGTGGACACCGATCGAAGCAGGAAAGAGAAAGAATTTTTTTACTATATCCTCCCTGCTGTTGAGCGCGCCGAAGAGGGATTGTATGTATGGATCACGGATCTCTTTTATAAGGCCTTCATAATTTTTGTGCAGATCAGCATCGGAATGCTCGCTGACGGGGAAAAACTCCCGCATATGTTCGGGCAACAAGTCATCTTCTTTCTTTACATTTTCCACTATCAACTGTAGTTTGCCCTGATAAGACTCCACCCTTGATTCAACATAAACGAGGTCGTTTTCCTCGAAGCGGGCCTTTAAGCGGTCAACTTTTTCTTCCCAGATCTTTCCTTCGATCGAGCCGGTCCTGTCCCGTAAGCTCAGGCCGATAAATTTCTTGTTGTTCCTGGTGGAGTAGGTACCCTTTTTGATGACGATGAAATAATCATTGATCCTCTCGTGGCCCAGGGTAATATCTTTGACAAAGGTTTCTTTGTTCATTGTGGGGTTCCGAAATGTTCGTATCCTTTTGCGCTGAGCGTGAGCTGCCCGTTTTTGTCGAAGAGCCTGACGCCCCGTTGTTTTACTACCTCCCCGATGACGGATATTGCAAGGCCTTTTTTGCGGATCTTTTCTACGTCAGAGGCTTTGTTCCGGGGGAACGTGAAAAGGAACTGGTAATCTTCTCCGCCGGAAAGTGCGAGCGCCTGGAGCCCCTGTTTTTTCAGGACAGACGGCATGGGAATATCTTCGAGGTAGAGGTGCGCTCCCGTTTTGCTTTCTGCCATCATTCTTTCGAGGTCGATGATCAGGCCGTCGCTGATATCCATCATTGCGTCAGTTATATCATTTTTTACCAATTCCTTCCATACCTCAAGGGGCGGTCTCGGACTTTGATATCTCTTAACGTAACGGTTGGCAGGCTGTGCTGCTGACCCTTTTTGCAGAAGGCGCAACCCGTAAGCGCTCTCGCCGAGATACCCCGTCACTCCGATCAGGTCGCCTCTCTTTGCTTTGTTCCTGCCAAAGTATCTCCCGGCAAGCACCTTGCCGACCATGGAGACATCAATGAAGAAATCCCCTTTGGTCGCCACCGTGTCGCCTCCGAGGAGGAACAGGTGAAACTCCCGTGCCGCCCTGTCCATGCCTTTATAGAGCATCCGGACATCTCTGTACGACAATCTTTCCGGTACGCCTATGGTGACAAGAAAATAAAAGGGCTCTGCTCCCATGGAGAGGATATCGGATATGTTGACGTATATGGCCTTTTTCCCCACATCGTAAGGGCTCGCGAAGGCAAACTCAAAATGTACATGTTCCACCAGGGCATCCTGGACCAGCACATACTGCCCCCGTTGAAGATCAACAACGGCACCGTCGTCGCCAATGCCGCGGATGATGGCGGCCGACCCCCTGCCGAACCTTCTCAGCTTTCTTATCAGTTCATTTTCTGACAGTTCCATCGTGAGGACAACATCATACCAGTTTATGAACAATCTTTCCAATCGGCATTTTATAATGGATCAGAAAAGAGCAAAATTTTTCTCGCTATGAGCCGTGAGCCATCAGCATTTGACTATGCCCCCGTATCATTGTAGTATACAGCCTGATATGATACCCCTTACAAGGAGAGCAGGTGGAATTCTTAAAGACCGTTTTCGATTTTGTCATACACATTGACGTGCATTTAAGTGCAATAATCCAGGCCTACGGCATCTGGACCTACCTGATACTTTTTCTCATCATCTTTTGCGAAACAGGCCTTGTTGTAACCCCGCTTTTGCCGGGTGATTCACTGCTTTTTGCCGCAGGCACCTTTGCTGCGAAAGGGGACCTGGATGTGATGTGGCTCTTCATCCTCCTTTCCATTGCCGCCATTCTGGGGGATACGGCGAACTACTGGATAGGTGATTATATAGGCCCGAAGATATTTCATAAGGAAAACGTCCGTCTGTTAAATAAGGAGTATCTGGACCGCACCCACCAGTTTTATGAAAAATACGGAGGCAAAACGATCATTATAGCCAGGTTTGTCCCTATTATCAGGACCTTTGCCCCTTTTGTCGCCGGGATCGGGAGCATGACCTACCTGCGCTTCATTAGTTATAATATTATCGGCGGTATTGCCTGGATCGCAGCCTGTGTCTTTGCAGGATTCTTTTTCGGGAACATACCCATCGTTAAACATAACTTTACCATCGTGATCTTTGTGATCATTTTTATATCAATTTTGCCCGGTATCATAGAGTTTATCCGTCAGCACAATGAGCGCAGGAGATAGAAAAAGGGTGCAGTGCGCAGGGCGCAGGATGCAGGGCGCTGAACGATCGAACGGGAATATTTTATTTTCTTTCCCGGTTGTGCTCACGTTTATTGTGTGTGTTATCTCGTCGGGATGTTTCTACGCGGCGAGCGCCGGCGAGCGCCGGATAACTTTTTATAATGATGGCGGGAGAACGACGTGCAGCTTCAACGTCGAGCTTGCCATTACTCCGGAAGAACACGAGAGGGGCCTGATGTTCAGGGAGAAGCTTCCCGACAATGGCGGCATGCTTTTTCTCTACAACGATGATGATATCCGGTACTTCTGGATGAAAAACACCTTTATTTCCCTTGATATGATCTTTTTGAATTCAAAACGTAAAGTTGTTGGTGTTTTCCACGCAGCCCGGCCCAGGGACGCAACAACGATCAGCTCGCTCCATCCTGCCAGATATGTCCTCGAAGTGAACGCAGGGAAGGCAAGACAGTGCGGAATCAAGGCTGGAACGCAGGCACGGTTTTTCAATATCCCCTAACCAATAACCAATGACCTAATGCACAAAAGCAAAATCACGCCGGGAAATTTTTGTTTGGTTATTGGGTATTAGTGATTCATTGAAGCTTGTGTACCGAGAAGGGGACATTCTATTGCCGGCATCGAGCATCCAGTATCTGGCTTGCCATGCGCTATGAGCCATGAGTTGTCTTTGGTTTTTCCACATAAATTGTGCAATACCTGTTGAAAAGTTGTAGAAAGATGTTTCCAACTATACAATTTCTTGGCCTTTCATTGTATTTTGCCCACTGAGGATGCAGCAGAAAAAACCTAATGTATCTAATGATTATTAAAATAATTTACTTCTTTAATGCCTTACATGCATGATGATCTGTTCCTCGGATACGCCAAGTATTCGCAAGCCTTTGCCGGATACTGATAAAATCGTTCCCTAATACATCATCTTTATTAGTCTTTCTGAGCGTTCCCTCGGGTTTTGTGAAAATGAGACGGATTCCCCGGGATATGCCTCTTTGCGGTTATATTGTTGAAATATATTGACATTGCAGCAACGAAATGGGTAAAATGCATATCCTTGATAAAGATTTTGCATGTCAGAAGGGATATTTTATCGGAGGCATTTATGGCAAGGGTTTGTGAGATATGTGGCAAAGGTAAGCAGGTTGGCCACAACGTAAGCCACGCAAATAACAAAACGAGACGGGAGTGGTTGCCCAATTTGCAGACTGTCAGGATCGTCAAGGACGGGGCAACGAAAAAGGCAAAGATCTGCACCAGATGTATAAAAAAAGGTAATTTTCAGAAGGCGCTCTGAAGCCAGAAAAATCCCCATCTTCCCCGCCGCAAATAGACTTTCACGGGCAAGCATCAGGGCTAGTTCATACCCAGAAATGCAGCTCACCGCAAAAGCTGAATCACCAATAACCAAATTCCAATCACCAGTTAATACCCAATAACCAATGACCGAATACACAAACAAAGGCAAATAAGAAAAGGTTCCCTTTGGTTATTGGTGATTGGCGATTCCTGTTGTATTGGCTATTGTGCCGCTATCAGCCATGAGCCAAGAGCCATGAGCTGTTATTTATTTGCTATATTGTTCCGCGGATCCTTTCTACCGACCTTACGCCTTTAATTTTTTGTATTGATTTGATGATCTTCTGCAATTGCGACATGTGCCCGATCTCGATTTCATACATGCCCGCGGCCGACCTGTCAGGATAGGTCATGGCCTGGGCGCTGATAATATTTGCCTTGTTGGAAGCCATGATCGAGCTTATGTCGGACAGAAGCCCCTTCCTGTCGCTCCCGACGATCTTTAATCTTACGGGATAGGTAAAGTCCTTACTCATTTGCCAGGACACCTCAACCTTTCTCTGCTCATCATAGGTATGGACATTTGGGCAATCTGCCACGTGTATTGTTAAGCCGCGGCCCCTTGTTATGAAACCAAAGATCTTGTCCCCGGGAATAGGATTGCAGCATTTTGCGAACCTTACGACCAGCCCTTCGATCCCCTGCACCTTGATAGCGCTGTCCCTGCCTTTTTTGAAGCTGCTTATAAACGTCTTCAGCTTGCTCGGTTTTTCGCTTTCCGGGATGATCTTGCCCAGGACTTGCAGCGGTGTGTAAAGCCCGTAGCCTACGCTTGCGAAGAGATCCTCAACGGTCTCAAGACTGAAATCCTTTGATATGGTTTGCAGCTCCCCTGACTTGAGAAGCTTCGCGATGCTTCTGTCGTGCTTGGCCAGCTCTTTGTCGAGCAAGGCCCTTCCGAGCTCAATGCTCTGCTCCCTCTGCTCGGTCTTTATCCACTGCCTGATCTTTGTCTTTGCCTTGGAGGTAACAACAGAATTGAGCCAGTCTTTGCTTGGTTTGTGGGCAGGGTTTGTCAGTATTTCAACGCTGTCCCCGCTTTTTAAAATATAACGGAGGGGAACGAGCTTCCCATTCACCTTGGCGCCGACACAGCGGTGCCCCAGTTCCGAGTGGATTGCGTAGGCAAAATCTATAGGGGTGGCCCCCTTGGGCAGGTCTCTGACATCTCCCTTGGGTGTGAATACGTAAACCTCATCTGAAAAGAGGTCGATTTTAAATATCTCCATGAACTCTTTATTATCTTTTAGCTCATGCTGCCACTCTATGATCCTTCTCAGCCATGCGAAAATCTTATCCTCTTTTGCATCGAACACCTTCCCCTCTTTGTACTTCCAATGCGCAGCGATGCCCTCCTCGGCGATTTTGTGCATCTCATGGGTCCTGATCTGGATCTCTATCTTTTCACCGTAGGGGCCGATGATCTTTGTATGAAGCGACTGATACATATTGGCCTTCGGAAGGGCGATATAATCGCTGAACTTTCCGGGGATGGGCTTGAAAAAGGCGTGGACGATGCCGAGCGCCTCGTAACATTCCTTTATGTTGTTGACGACAACCCTGAAGGCAATGATATCGTAAATATCGTCAATATTAAGGGCCTCCTGAGTCATCTTGCGGTAGATGCTGTAGAGTCGTTTTGCCCTCCCTGATATCTCGGCGTTAAGGTGAAACTGTTCAAATCTCTTTTTCAGGATCCCTATAACTTCGCTGATATATTCATCCCTTTCTTTTTTCTTCCGCGCGATCTTGTCGGCGATGACCCGGTACTCTGCGGGTTTCAGGTATTTGAAAGAGGTGTCTTCAAGCTCTTCCTTCATCCATTCGATCCCGATCCTGTGAGCGAGCGGGGCATAGATCTCGATCGTTTCCTTCGCGATCTCTATCTGCTTCTCCGTTGACAGGAAGTTGAGAGTTTGCATATTATGGTATCTGTCGGCGAGTTTCACCAGGATGACCCTGATGTCCTTGCTCATCGCGAGGATCATTTTCCTGAAATTTTCAACCCTGGACTCTTCCGAAGTTTTGAGAGGGATCTTGCCGATCTTGGTTACGCCATCAACAAGCTCAGCTATCTCATTGCCGAAATATTTTTCTATCTCTTCCTTGCTGACGTAGGAATCTTCAAGGGTATCGTGCAAAAGCCCTGAGACGACGCTTGGGACGTCGAGGTTCATTCTCGTCAGCGTGTAGGCTACCTCAAGGGGATGGATAAGATAAGGTTCGCCTGACAGCCTTGTCTGGCCCTTGTGGGCCTGCGCGGAGAAGACGTATGCCTTTTGCAGTATTTCGACATCAGCCTGGGGGTTGTACTTTAAAATTTCATCGACGATGTCATTGATCCTAACCATCTTTTATCCATTTATAGTATAGAACAGAATCGTAGGGTTCGGCAAATGCAAGCTTGCCGACATATTGAAAAGGTATTGAACCGTCCAATCTTTTCCTGGTCTCCTGAGAGATGACCACCTCGCCGGGCGTGGCAAGTTTTTGAAGGCGTGCGGCAATATTAACAGGCATGCCCAGCGCCGTATACTCTTTTTTGCTTACAGAACCGAAAACGCCGGCAATAACAGGGCCCGTGCAGACGCCGACCCCGATCTTAATGCCCTGGTTGAGCTCCTCTGTTTTTTTGACCATTTCGATCGCGCATAGCACCGCATTTGCTTCGTGGTTGTCCTGGTGGACCGGGGCCCCAAAAAGGGCCATAATGCCGTCCCCTATATATTTATCGATGGTGCCTTTATGCTTAATAATGACTTCGCTTAAGGGATGGAAATAGTACTTGTTAAGCAATGTGGCAAGATCCCGGGGAGATGTTCTTGTAGAGAGATCTGTAAACCCCCGGATGTCTGAAAAGAGTATTGTAATGGATGTCGTTTTCGGCTCGAGCTGCGCAGGCTCCCTGAGGAGCTCGTTGAAGATATCGGGCGCTATAAATTGCTTCATCTTTCTTTTCAGATAGCATTCCCTGATCTTCCACTTGAGCTCTTTGTTCTCAAAGGGCTTCGTAATAAACCCGTCGATCCCCGCCTCTATAGCCTTGATTGATGATTCGAGCGTCCCGTAGCCCGTGAGGATGATCTTTGTTATTTCCTGGTGGATCTTGTTGATCCCTTCTATCGTTTTGATCCCGTCTATACCGGGCATGATAAGATCGCAGATAACGATATCAAAATTGTGAGGATCCTTTTCGAATATCCCAAGCGCCTCTTCACCGTCACGTGCTACCTGAACCAAATACCCGTCTTCCTTCAGAAGCCTTGCCAGCGACCGTCTTATCCCGTCTTCGTCATCGACGATGAGTATGCCTATCTTCATGTATCCCCCCTGTTTTTCATATTATCGTATGGAGGGAAAAATAACAAGACTGAATTTACGGCACCGTTCGCCTGTTTTTCCTTCGATCGAGAATTTCTGCCAGGACGGGTATGAGGAGGGAGCCAAATGGGGCGAGAAAGATGATCAGCACAGGAACGTAAAGAGATAAACGTTTCAGGTGCTTCCTGAGCTGGGCCTTCTCCTGTTTTGTCCAGCCTGCCCCGGTATTTCGCGGCTTCATGAGGAGCTTCATGAATCCGTTGATCTGCCCTGCTTCCTCGAGGATCATATCCTTATGTTTTCTGATGGACTGTTTCAAGAGATGACGTATCATTGCCGGGCTGTTGACAGTTTACCAGAACATCCACGATAAGTCACCGGATATGATGTTCCTCTTCCAATATTCCTAAATTTTGGATACTATTAACCATGCTGAAGGATGAGAACATTCTTGAGGTCCAGGGCCAGATCGAAAAGATCACCTATTTCAACGAGGAAAATAACTATACCGTAGCGAAGATGCGCGTTCAGGGAAGGGGAGCCCTGGTAACTATAGTGGGGACGGTTTTTTCTGTTACTCCGGGAGAGATCCTGAAGCTGAAAGGCCGTTTCAGCAATCATCCGCGTTATGGCGAGCAGTTCATGGTGATGTCCTATGAATCCGTGCTCCCGGCAACCGTAAAAGGCATCGAGCGGTATCTTGGCTCGGGGATGATAAAGGGTATCGGCCCGGTCATGGCGAAAAGGCTGGTCTCGGCCTTTGGCGCGGAGACGCTGTCCGTCATTGATCGCGAGCCTGATAGGCTGGGCGAGGTCGCCGGCATCGGCGAGAAAAGAATAGATATGATCAGAAAGGCATGGGAGGATCAGAAAGAGATACGGGATGTAATGATATTTCTTCAGGGCCATGGCATAAGCCCTGCCTACGCGGTCAAGATCTACCGGCAATACGGGAGGGATTCCGTTCAGGTCGTTCGCGACAACCCTTACAGGCTTGCCATGGACGTCTTTGGCATAGGTTTTGTAACTGCCGACAGGATAGCGGAAAAGCTGGGGATACCGAAGGATTCTCCTGCAAGGATCGAGGCAGGCATATTGTACGTCCTGCAGGGGCTTGCAGACGATGGCCACGTGTATTACCCTTACGGCGAACTCGCAAGGAAGTGCAGCGGCATCCTGGAGATAGAAGAAAAGGATATCCCCGCGTCGCTGAGCAACCTTGCCGCACAGAACAAGATCGTCATCGGCAACCATCATGCCCTTCCCGATGCGCCTGTCTACCTTTCTGCCTTTTATGTCTCTGAGACGGGGATAGCGGGCAGGATGAAAGAGATCATTTCCTGTCCCAGGCAATTGAAGCTGGTTGACGTTGAGGAGATCGCCGCAGGGGCTCAGGCAGATCTTGGCATCACCCTTTCCGGAAGGCAGTCGGAAGCGGTGAAGGCCTCCGTCAACAGCAAAGTGTTGGTTATTACAGGGGGGCCCGGGACGGGAAAAACCACCATCATCAATGCGATCATCAGGGTATATAGTAAAATGAGGCTGAAGGTTCTCCTCACCGCGCCGACCGGCAGGGCCGCAAAAAGGATCACGGAGACAACCGGCAGGGAGGCGAAGACCATTCATCGATTGCTCGAATACAGCCCGGGAGGACCTTCTGGTGATGGCGGATTTAAAAGAAACGAAACAAACCTTCTGGAAGCTGACCTTGTCGTTGTCGATGAGGTATCGATGGTGGACACCCTGCTTATGCACCATTTTCTCAAGGCATTGCCCGTCGGCGCCACCCTGGTCCTTGTCGGAGATATTGATCAGTTGCCGTCAGTAGGCCCGGGAAATGTTTTGAAGGATATCATTGACTCGGGCTGTTTTCAGGTTATAAGGCTCAATGAGATATTCCGGCAGTCGCGCCAGAGCATGATCATTGTGAATGCCCACCGCATCAATAATGGTGATATGCCGCTTATGGCCCACAGCGGAGAATCCCTGAAGGATTTTTACTTTTTTGCCGTGGAGGAACCCGAGAAGGTACTGGAAAAGGTGATAAGTCTCTGCAGAGAGGGGTTGGTTTCAAGATTCGGTTATAACCCCCTTGACGATATTCAGGTTCTTGCCCCGATGCATCGGGGCACTGTGGGCGTAGCGAACCTCAACGTGGAGCTGCAAAAGGCGCTAAACCCTTCAAAAGAGGAACTCTCCAGGGGGGGCAAGCTGTTCAGGGTTGGCGATAAGGTTATGCAGATACGGAACAACTACGACAAGGATGTCTATAACGGTGATATAGGGAGGGTGGCGGTTATTGACAGGGAGATGCAGGACCTGAGGGTAAGCTACGACGGAAGGCTGGTCTCATATGATTTTTCCGAACTCGACGAGGTCGTCCTTGCTTACGCCATATCGGTGCATAAGTCGCAGGGGAGCGAATATCCCGTTGTTGTCATGCCTGTCCTTACGCAGCATTACATGCTTCTCCAGAGAAATCTCCTCTATACCGGCGTTACACGAGGGAAAAAACTTGTTATCCTTATCGGTACAAAAAAGGCCCTTGCAATCGCCGTGAGAAACAACAAACCTCAGGAACGGTATACGCTTTTGAGGGAAAGACTGAGGGACGAAATACCGGGCAAATAGTAAACGCGAAATCCTAAGCACGAATTTCTAAATCCTAAACAAATTCAAATGTTCAAAATTCGAAATATACCCCCCCTCTCCCTGACCCTCTCCCGCAAGGGGAGCGGGAATAATGATACCGAGTACTATCTATGCCCTGACCCTCTCCCGCAAGTCGTAAAATGCGGCTCATAGCTCATAGCTGATAGCTCATAGCAATAACAACAAACGAAAGGCAAGGAAAAGGCAGAATATGCATTTCGTGCATACTCAATACCGCTACCTTTTTGTTGCTCTTGTTCATCTGCCATGAGCTATGAGCCATGAGCTGGTTTCATTGCGTGTTTGCGGGGGATGTCCCGACGCCATGCTTACCTTACCCCTTTTTCTTCGTAAATGCTTCCCACTCTCCGCGCCCCTTAAGGACGTCGCGGTAGACCTCGAGGGCCTTGTTGACAAGGGGCATGCCGCCATACGGGGCGAGCTGAAAAAAGACCTCTGCAAGCTTGTGCGGGTCGCAGCCGACATTCAAGGCGGCGTTCACATGGAGCCTCAATTCATCGGCGGCGCCGAGGGCGGCGAGCATGGCGCAGGCTGCCATCTGGCGCTCGGGCAGCGTGAGGACTGTCCTTGAATAAAGGGTGCCGGTGATGAACATTGAGAGGTCGTTCGCAAGGCCTTTGTCAAACTCCTTCCACATGAGATAAGGCGGGTCGATCTTGATGCCGCCCGTCCATAGCTTCTTTGCTGTTTCCTGGGTCCTTTTCTTTATGTCTTCATCCACGACGGATATCCTCCTTTATTTTTTTAAGGTTTTACCACGTGCGTCTTCAGCGCGTCAATCGAAAGGTAAAAGGTGAACCCGAACCCTTTATTTGTATATGTAAAGATGGTAGAATGGCTGGGAAAAAGAAAATAAAGGAGGATATGAGTATATGATGAGGAAATTTACAATCTGCGCTATCCTTTGTCTTGTTGTGATGGGCGTAACGGGTTGCGGCTATAATACGATACAGGATCTCGATGAAAAGGCGAAGGCTGCATGGGGCGATGTGGAGGCCGCGTACCAGAGGAGAAACGATCTTATCCCGAACCTCGTTGAGACTGTCAAGGCATATGCGAAACATGAGCGCGAGACGCTGCAGGCGGTGACCGATGCGCGTGCAAAGGTCGGCAGCATCCAGGTATCAAAGGATATGATAGGCGACCCGAAAACGATGGCTCAGTTCCAGGAAGCCCAGGCAACGATGAGCAGCGCCCTGTCAAGGCTCCTGCTCGTTGTTGAACGATACCCCGACCTGAAGGCAAATCAGAATTTCAGGGACCTCCAGCACCAGCTCGAGGGAACGGAGAACAGGATAAACGTTGCCCGGACAAGGTTCAACAATGCAGTGCAGAACTTCAATTTCTCCATCAGGATGTTCCCTTACAACATAACGAACAGCCTGATACTCCACCTGAAAGAGAAAGAATACTTCAAGGCAGACCCGGGAGCAGCAAAGGCACCGCAGGTGAAATTCTGAGCAGAGAGCAGAGAAAGACCTTTGAAAAACAATTTAGAGCAGTAAAATGACATATCGCAAAAGAAATATTTCTCGTATATCGAATTTAATATTCATTTTTATTTGTTTGTTTTTAACTCTCAGCTCTCCGCTCTCAGCTCTCCGCTCGGCTTATGCGCTGGATGTTCCCCCGCTACGCGGATATGTCAATGATTATGCGAATATGATGTCGGATCAGACAAGGGCAAAGCTCGAAGCTGAACTGAAGGCCTTTGAGGAGTCTGATTCAACGCAGCTCGTTATCCTCACCATCCCGTCGCTTCAGGGTGAGGTGCTTGAAGAGTTTTCCATGAAAGTGGCAGAGGCCTGGAAGATAGGGCAGAAGGGGAAGGATAACGGGATCATCTTCCTTGTCGCAAGCCAGGAGAGAAAGATACGAATCGAGGTGGGCCGTGGATTAGAAGGAAGGCTTACCGATCTCACCGCAGGAAGGGTCATCGATCTTGCCATCAAGCCTCGTTTCAAGCGCAATGATTACAATGGCGGTTTTACCGCCGGGGTCCATGCCATTGTGGATGCTGCACGGGGGGAATTCAAGGCTGAAGAAAGACGCGCGCCAACGAGAAAGAAACAGGGGTCTCCCCTTCCGGCAATAATGATATTCAGCGCTATCGCCCTCGCTGTCCTTGGCAGATTCTCACGGGTCCTGGGAGGAGCCGCAGGCGCTGTCGGATTGCCCTTTATCGCTTACTTCGTGTTGGGTTCTTCCATAATAACAGCTATCCTGTTGGGTGTTCTCGGACTGTTGCTGGGGATATTTTTGCCAACCCTTGTTTCCGGCAGGGGCGGTGGTGGTTTTATTCACACCGGTGGTTCGTGGAGTTCCGGCGGTGATAGCGGGGGCAGCGATTTTGGCGGTGGTTTTAGCGGCGGCGGCGGAGACTTCGGCGGCGGCGGAGCCTCGGGGGACTGGTAATGAGACATCACAGGAAGGCAGAACACTTTTTCACGAAAAACGAAAAAGAGCGGATCGGGAATGCTACCAGGGAAGTGGAGCTGAGAACCATCGGCGAGATAGCCTTTGTGGTTGTGGATCAGAGCAGCCACTACAGAGAGGCTGAGATGCTTGGCAGCATATTTTCAGGAAGCCTTATCGCCCTTATTGCATCATCGGTCTTTTTTCATGCCTCGCTCTGGTTCTATATCCCGCTATCATTCCTGCTGTTTTTTCCCGCCCGTCTCATCTTCCAGCGTGCGCCGTTTCTGAAAGAGGTCTTTGTCGGCAGGAAAAGAAAGGAGCTTGCCGTCAGGCAGCGCGCGGTCAAGGCATTCTATGAAAATGGCCTTTACAAGACCAGGGAGAATACGGGGGTACTCTTCTTCATCTCCTTGCTCGAGAGGAAGGTGTGGGTGCTTGCCGACAAAGGTATCCACGAGAAGATCGGGCAGCAGGCGCTGAACAGGTTCGCCGATATGGTCTCAAAAGGTATCCGTGAAGGGCGCGCCTGCGATGCCCTGTGCGAAGCCATCAAAGAGGCGGGCGAATTACTGACAATGCATTATCCTGTGACGCCGGGGGACGTTGACGAACTGGCCAATGAGATTATCTGCGAGCAGGGCGGAGAATTCGACACGTAAACCAGCAGACAGCTGATACCGTGAAAAGTGAAAGGTGAAAAGTGAAAGGTTTTAAACATTTTACCTTTTACCTTTCACTTTTCACCGGGCTCATTCCCTCACGCCCAACGCCTAACGGATTTCTTGGAATTTTCGATATACGATATACGAACTACGATATACGGTCTTGTATCGGTTATCAGGAAAATTCTCTGAAGATCTCCCCGAAATTGATGCTGTCGATCACTTTCTCTTTGTATTTTTCGCCTATCGATTTCCGGGCGTCCTGAAGATCATTTGATTTGACGCCGTTTTCAAGGGCGCAGTATGCCTCGACATACGCAGCGAGGTCATCTACGATCTTGATCATCTCACCGTCCCGGGGATTAAATTCGTCTCTGTTGAAAGACATTGAGATCTCTTCAGAGCTCGTCTTTGCCGTTTTTCCATCCCTGGTGACGATGCTGCTGAATTCATCCTCCGTGAACATCCTCACTTCAGCGTCCCACTCGCCGGGTATGAGGCTGAAGACCTCCTTTTCCATCTGTTCCTTCTCGTAGCTTTTTATAAGCCTGTCGAGCCCGGCGATCGATCTTTTGACCGGGGAGATGATATCGCGGGTAAGCACTTCGGGCAGGTCGTGGAAAAGGCCGGTGAAGTAGTTATTAAAACAGCGCTTGGAACATCCGTTCATCTCGAGGGAGACGAGATAAGAGAGGACGGCGACAACAAGCATGTGCCCCAGGACAGACGTTCTGGGTACCATGTTGATATGGCTCCATCTGAGCTGGAACCTGAGCTGCCCGCAGAGATCGAGAAAGTTCCTGTAATTTGCATAAAGCGCGAGCTGCTGGATGCCTTTCAGGTCGTAGTACTTTTCCTGTTTTTCCTGGAGGAAGGACTTGATCTCCGGTATCTCGTATCCGTGAGGGTTAGCGCGCTCGATGATGTCAAATTCCCACCGCGTCGCATAGAAATGTGCAGCGCTTAAAATCCTTTTGCTGATAGTGTTGTCTGTGCTTGCAAAATATTTCCTGAACCGTGCTACGAATGTTTCACCAAGCGGCGCGATGGTAGGTTCCAGTTTTTTAAAGACCCATTCGTTCAACCGTTTGTATTGTCCGGGATCCTCTTTTATCCTGTTGAATATTTGCGGCTTCAGGTCGGTGATGACAAGCCGTTCGAGGAATTCGAACAGGGCGCCTTCGATGATCTCCTGCCAGCTTAATTCTCCCCTTTCCTCCTCGCATTTCCCGAGAAAATATGCAATGGTCATCTTGTGCGCCTGCTTATCAAGCTCCATGAGCTCGACGGGCCTGATCTTATCGTTCCACCGCCTCATTCCGGCGGCGTGAAATATCTCGAGGATGAATTCTTTCGTGATCATTGATAGACTATGCAGCCATTATACACCGCAGAGGTTATTATTGGAATGAAATAAAAAAGGCTGCCCGCTAAGGCAGCCTTTTTTCGCCTAACGCCTTACCGCTTATGCCTCACGGCATTTATCACGCCTTTGTGATCTCGAAGGACATCTGGCCGTCTTCGTATTGCAGGGTCTTGACGGTGACATCCATGCCGACTTTCACATCCTCGGTCTTGAGCTCTTTCGCGAGCCTCGCGAAGAGCTTGAGCTCGCCGAAATCAACAACGCCCATCGTATAGGGACAATCCTTCTCAAAACCGAAGGGCGCATAAGAGGCAACAGTAAAGGTCTCGAGCTTGCCTTTTTTCGGCATCTCGAACCAGTCCATATCTTTTGAGAGACAGCTTGCACAATCTGCCCTTGGCGGGAAATATTTTGCGCCGCACTTTTTGCACACCGTTCCCTCGACCTTTCCTTCTGTCAGTAAGTCAACAAACTTTGATGTTTTTGTCACACCGGTAAAGCTTTTTCTTCCAAATTTTTCGAATCCCATTCTATCACCTCCCAAAGATTGTCACGTTGCCGTAAAGGCCAACGCCACCGACGTTGTGTACGAGGCCGATGCCCGGGCTCCCGGGAACCTGCATCGAACCTGCCTCATCGCGAAGCTGCAGGACGATCGTTCTTATCTGTGAGCCTCCGGTTGCACCGATCGGGTGTCCTTTGGAGAGAAGGCCGCCGTCGACATTGACCGGGATCCTGCCTTCTTTGTATGTTGCTTTTTCACGGATAAGCTGCTTGCCTTCACCCATTGGCGCAAAACCGAGGCCTTCATACGCCATGATCTCGGCAATGGTAAAACAATCATGGACCTCGGCTACCTTTATGTCCTTTGGCGTTAACCCGGCCATCTTGTAAGCCTCGGCCGCTGCTCCGTAGCCGACGCTCAAGCCCTTTGCAAAATCAGGCCTTGCCGCCATATTAACGGCCTCGGAAGCTGCGCCTATGCCGAGGATCCATATGGGTTTTTTCGAGAACGCCTTTGCCTTTTCCGCATTTGCCAGGATTACACAGGAACTGCCGTCTGCATTGGCGCAGGCATCGCCGACCCGAAGCGGCCACGCAACGGGGCTGGCCATCCTTGCATCCGGGTTGCTCGCATCGAAGTCTGCTGCCTTAACACCCTTGCGGTAGACCGCCCTTTCGTTGGTTTGACCGTAAGTACCTGACTTTATTCTTACATTCATAAGGTCATCATGCGTCAGCGCGTTCTTCGCCATGTAGGCCTGTGCATATAACGCATAGTAAGCGGGCATCATGGTGCCGAAGGGCGCCTCCCACTGGATATCTGCGCCACGCCCCATCCTCTCCTGAGACTCGGCAGACGTAATCTCCGACATCTTCTGGAATCCGAGCACCACGACGACGTCGTGGAGACCTGCCTTGATCATGCTGTAGGCTACCTTCACGCCGGAACTGCTCGATGAACAGACGGTCTCAATATAGAAGGTCGGCTGAGGGATCAACCCCATATACTCGGCGAGAACACCGGCAGGCGACCTCTGCTTATCATATTCAGGGGCCGAACAGAAAATAGAAGCGTCGACATCCTTCTGTGTAATGCCTGCATCCTGCATGGCCTCCCTGAACGCTTCAAAGGCGAGTTCCCTGATGGAGCCTTCATAGCCTCTTACAAACGAACTCTGGCCCACACCAATTACTGCTACATCTTTTGCCATACACTCCTCCTTCACTCATTTTTTTGTGTTTTTTCCTCTTTGATACATTGTTACGAACCGGTTATGCTCTTTCATATCTTTCGAGAAGACATGGGTACCGTCATTTTTTGAAACAAAGTAAAGGTAGTCAACCCGGGCAGGATAAAGGGCAGCCATGATAGAGTTTTTATCAGGATTGCAGATGGGCCCCTTTGGCAATCCTTTGAATGTATAAGTATTGTAGGGGGTATAGGTGGTGAGATCTGAACGGCTTATGGGGCTATCAAACACCCCTGTTCCATAGATGACCGTTGGGTCGCAGTCAAGGGGCATCCCCTTGTTCAACCTGTTATGAAAGACAGCGGAGATCAAGGGCTTCTCCTCTTTTAACCTTGCCTCTTTCTCGATCATCGATGCCATGGTAAGCGTCTTGTGCATGTCAAAACCTATTTCTTCCATCCGTTTTTTTATATCTTCTTTTGCGAAAAATTTAAAGCTTCGCTGAATAATCTTTTCTATAAAATCTTCGACCCCTATCTCCTTGCTGTAATAATAGGTATCCGGCGCGAGGTAGCCTTCGATGGAATCTGACATGATCCCTGCCTTTCTCAGGTACCCCTTGTTTTTGACCAGAGCGAGGAATGCGCTGTTTTCCATAATGTGCGACCTGTCGACCGCATCTGCGACATTGAACATATTGTAACCTTCCACTATTTTCAGGGTATAGATATTCCGTTCGCCGCGCGCCATCTTCCCGACAATCTCTATTGTCGACATGTGCTTTTTCAGCGCGTATTCGCCCGCCATTAGTTTTCCCCTGTAAATCAATGAGCAGAAGACAAAAAGGTGCGACGAATAGATCAGGTCTTCCCCTTTGAGCCTGTTTGCAATACTATACAAACTTGTTCCATTTTTCACAACGATATTAAATAATGTATTGTCCGCATCCCTCGGGATACTTGCAAAGATAATGGTCTGGGTAGCCAGGAGGATGATAAGGGCAGCTACAATGATCTTTTTATCGCGGCCTGTTTGCATCCAGGTACCCTTGTAATATTAGCTGCGATGCCATCATGTCTAAGTATGGTTTCCGCTTTTTATGGCTGATGTTTGCCATTTCGAAGACCCTGTGGGCCTCGTTGGTGGTGAACCGTTCGTCCCAGAGCACAATAGGCACGCCGGTATATTTCTCTAAGACTTCTGCGAACTCCAAAACCTCTTTAGCCTTTTTACCGATCATCCCGCTTAAGTCTTTCGGGAGCCCTATAACTATCCTTTCAATGTCATGTTCCGATATGAGAGCCTTGAACTCTTTCAGGTCTGCCTTGAGAGAGTTCCTCCTGTATAACTTTAGCGCCTGAGCAATACTGTGAGTGGGATCGGACAGGGAAACCCCGATCTTCTTATCCCCCACGTCGAGACAGAGTATTCGCATCCCGTATTATAGCAATTTTTCCTGAATATTCAAGCACAAAAGCCACCAGCCTTACCAGCCGGCCAGCCAGGAATGTGAGCTGTTTTTGTAGCCATAAGGGGCCAGCAACAAACCCCGTTTATAGCGTTTATTGAGTTTATCGGGTTTATTGCGTTAAAAGCGGAAATCGTATTTTTTATATGTTGATAACATTTTTTGATTTTGTTAACTTAAGCACAAGGTTGGCATTCAATGATGGTGGCAAGAATCGATGCCTTTGTGGAAACATCAGGCGTGCGAAAACCATCGTAAGGAGGTACCTGATGATAACGGCGGGTATAGATAGCGGCGCAAAAAACGTCAAGGCAGTGATCATGAAGGACGGCAGGGTTATCGGAAAGGCAATGGCGCCCGCAGGACTGGACACGAAGGCAGCCGCCGGCCAGGCATATAATGATGCATTAAAGGCAGCCGGCATCGAAAAAAAAGATGTCCGCAAGGTCCTCGCTACCGGCGCGGGAAGGAAGAGTTGTGATTGTGCACAGGGTGAGGTGGCAGAAACGGACGCTGACGCAAAAGGGATCAGGTTTGTTATGCCTGGCGTCCGTACAGTGATCGATGTGGGCGCCGAGGAAGGAAGGGCAGTCAGAATGAATCAGGACGGCGATGTCGTTGACTTTGCAATTAACGAAAAATGTGCGGCAGGAGCCGGAACATTCGTCGAGGCGATGGCGAGGGCCCTTGAGACAGATGTTGAAAAGATGGGCGATCTCTATGACCGGTCAACAAAAGAGATCGGCATGAACGCGCAATGTGCGGTGTTTGCGGAGTCGGAACTTGTATCCCTTATCCACTCGCAGGCCGCAAAGACGGATATCGCGCGGGCGGTGCTCAATGCGATCGGGGACAGGATCGTATCCATGATGAGAAGGGTTGGCGTTGAGAAAGATGTTGCCGCGATCGGCGGCATGGCCCTTAATGGAGGATTCATCAAAGCCGTTGAGAACGAGTTGAACATCGCAATTCGCGTTCCCGCTGATCCTCAGTACGTCAGCGCAATTGGCGCCGCTATCGCAGCAGCAGAGTAAAGGATGGAGGTATAACGCTATGGCAGACGGAAAGAAGGAATTCTGGAGATGGCCGGAATCGCGATGGGCAAACCCTGAGATCGATTGGAAGAAGGGTAAATATATTACGGCAGGCATTGACGTCGGTTCCGTCAGTACGCAAGGCGTTATCATGGTAGACGGTGAGCTTTACTGCTACGGCAATATGAGGACCGGCTCAAACAGCCCGGACAGCGCGATCAACGTTTTCAACAAGGCAACGGAAGGAACCGGCCTGGCATTGAGAGATATTCATTTTACCGTCGGCACAGGCTACGGCCGTGTAAATGTACCTTTCGGCAACAGGGCAATAACAGAGATCGCCTGCCATGCACGGGGCGCGAACTGGATGTATGGCCCTGCGGTAAGGACCGTTCTTGACATGGGCGGCCAGGACTGCAAGGCCATCAAGATCGACGATAAGGGGAAGGTCGTTGCCTTCCTGATGAATGATAGGTGCGCGGCAGGCACAGGCCGCGGCATGGAGGTCTTCGCGGACCTCCTTGGCGTTCCCATTGAAGATGTGGGCGACATGTCCTTTGACATTGCCGAAGAACCGCCTCCCGTGAACTCAACCTGCGTTATTTTCGCAAAATCAGAGGCAGCAACCCTGCTGCGAGCCGGCTGGCCAAAAGAGAAAGTCCTTGCTGCATACTGTTCCGCAATGGCGAACAGGGTTCTATCGCTTCTCGAAAAGGTGAACGTGGAAAGGGAATTTGCCATAACCGGCGGGATCGCCAAGAATCAGGGCGTCGTGAAGAGGCTCACGAAAGAACTCGGTTTCGAAGCCTGTGAGGCTAAGTGGTATAACAAGGAGTACGCAGATAAAGGGTTTCCTTTTGACGCGCAGATAGCAGGAGCGATCGGTGCAGCGCTGTTTGGAAAGGCGCTTGCCGAAAAGGGAAGCCGGTAGCCTTTTACTTCCAGAAACGTGGAAAGAAGATCAGGAGTACCGTATAGATCTCGAGGCGGCCGACAAGCATGAGAAAGCTTAACGTCACTTTACCTGCGTCAGGTATGTGGGAATAATTTTTTACGGGACCGACAGAACCTATGCCGGGGCCTACATTACCGATCGTCGCAGCAACAGAGCCGATGGCGCTGTCAATATCGAGCCCCAGCATCGTCATGATTACGACCCCCCCAAGGCAGATCATAACGTAGAGAACGATGAAGGCTATTGTATTGGATACTATCCCTTCAGGAACGGCTTTATCACCGATTTTTATAGGGAAAACCCCCCGTGGACGGATGCTTTTCTTGAATTCCGAGCCGATCTGTTTGAAAAGTATCAGTACCCTGATGTTCTTAACGCCCCCGCCTGTTGAAGTTGAGGAACCACCGACGACCATCAGCAGCAAAAGCAGGAATTGTGTCACAAAAGGCCACAACTCATAATCTTCGGTAATGAAACCGGTTGTCGTAATGATGGAGATGACCTGGAAGATAGAGCTGCGCAGCAATCCTTCCGAGAGGCCCGAGCCCGATATAAGCCGCATAATGACTACAAACACAAAAGAAATAGCGATAATGGAAAGGAAAAGCCGGAATTCAGAATTCTTTATGTAATATGAGGGCTTTCCTTTCAATGCCCAGTAATGGAGGTTAAAATTGATGCCCGCTATGAGCATAAAAAGGGTTACGGTGTATTGGATATAAGGGGAGTACCCGGCTATGCTCGCATTAAGGGGAGCATAGCCGCCGGTGGCCATAGTGCCGAAAGTCACACAAAGTGACTCAAAAAAATTAAGACCGCCCGCCATCAGAAGGCATGTTTCTGCTGCGGTGAATCCAACATAGACCCACCAGAGGATCTTTGCTGTCTCACTGATCCGGGGAGAGATCTTGTCTTTTGTCGGCCCCGGCACCTCGGCCTTGAAAAGCTGGATAGCGCCGACACCGAGAAAGGGAAAGATTGCGACAGCTAAGGCGATGACGCCCATTCCACCGAGCCACTGTGTCATGTTCCTCCAGACAAGAAGGCTCCTGGGCAAACGTTCTATATCGGTCAGTATGGTGGCGCCTGTTGTGGTGAAACCCGAGATGGTCTCAAACAAGGCATCAATACATCCGCCTATGTGTCCTGATGCTGCAAAGGGAATAGAGCCGAAGAAGGCAAGGGAGAGCCAGGAAAGCGTAACGATCAGGAATCCTTCACGGGTAGTCAGCTCTGAAGGCGTTTCGCGATAGAGCTTTGTTGTAAAACTCAATAGAATCAGCGCCACGGCAAGCACGGAAAAGATCAGGATCATACCGTCGTTGTAATAGACGGCAAAGGCAAGGGGGACAAACAAGGCGCAGCCCTGCAGAAGACAAAGCCGGGCAAGGACGTAGAAGATATTTGATAATCTCATGATATATTTTTCATCTCAGGAAAACTTGCCTTCGAGATTCCGGATTGCCTGAGGCAAGGCAAAAAAGATCACCTTATCGCCCTGCTCAATGATATTGTCGCCGTGGGGGACGAAGGCCTCTTCGCCGCGGACGATCGCCGCAACCAGGCTTCCATCGGGCAGACTAAGCCTTTTCAGGGGTTTTCCTGCGAGCTTGTTCCCTTTCTTTACTTCGAACTCTATGGCTTCCGCCTCTATGCCGTGAAAGAGCGCAACGGAGAGGATGTCGCCCCTCCGGATGAACCGCAGTATCGCTTTTGCTGTAGCAAGGCGCATATTTACCGTGGAATCTATCCCGATAACACTCATAAGAGGTATGTAGTCGGGCCTGCTGACAAGGGCTATCACTTTTCTGATCCCAAGATGCTTGGCGAGCAGACAGGAGATAATGTTTGTCTCGTCGTCGGAGGTAACGGCGACAAACCCGTCAGCATCGCGTAAGCCTTCCCTTACGAGTATGTCTATCTCTGCCCCGTCTGCCTGAACTACCGTGGCCCTTTTGAGCTCCTCCGCCAGCCTCAGAGATTTTGCCTTGTCGGATTCGACAACCGTTACGTCAAGACCCCTTTCTTCAAGGTTCATGGCAACTGCGCTGCCGATCTTGCCGCCTCCGAGGATCATGATCTTTTCGAGTTTGGCGTTGGATTTGCCTGTCATGGCAAGGAGATCAGATAAGTTCTCTTCCCGTGTTACGACAAATATCTGGTCGTTCTTGTTGATATAATCCTCGCCCGTGGGGATGATCGTCTTATCTGCTTTTTGGATTGCCACGATACGGAATTTTCTCCTCATCTCTTCGGAGGTCATATCCTTAAGCTGAAGGTTGAGAAAAGGACACTGCTCGTCCAATTTCAGCCCTACAAAGAGTATTTTTCCGTTCTCAAAGGAGACGATCTCCGAAGCCGTTGCCCGCATGAGGAGGCTGACGATCTCTTCCTTTACCTCATCCTCCGGGTGGATAAAAAGGTCAATGCCGAGGTCTTTCTGCTTCAGGATCGAATCGGGGCTGTAATAGTAGCGATTGCGCACCCGTGCGACCTTGAGCCTGACGCCTGACTTCCAGGCGATCATGGATGCGATGATGTTGACCTCATCTACTCCGGAGGCCGCGATAAGCATATCTGCATCATCGATGCCGGCGTCTTTCAGGGCCTTCTGGTCCGAGCCGCTGCCCTGTACGACCGAGATGTCGAGCATCTCCTCTATTTTTTTGCACTGTTCCGGGTTTTCCTCGACGATCACCAGGTCGTGTTTTTCGAAAGAAAGCTTTTTCGCCAGATGGAATCCGACTTCGCCTGCGCCAACGATGATTATCTTCACAGATACATTCTCCTGCAACTAAATAAGGTAGAAACACATTAGCAAAAACAACTCATATTGTCAAAAGACAAAAGTTTGTTTTTTTCTATGTAATTTTTTTTGGAATGAATTAATATTAAGATGTTTGTTCAGAGAACAAAATAGAAAAAAGCCCGGGGAAGAAAAAATGATCAGAAAAAGCGGCTTCGACAATGAAAAATACCTGGATGAGCAGACATCGGAGATCATCCAAAGGGCAAAGATGTTTGACAATAAGCTGTACCTCGAGTTCGGCGGAAAGCTCCTGTATGATTATCATGCCGCGCGGGTTCTGCCCGGCTATGATCCGAATATCAAGATGAGGCTTCTGGCGGAGCTGAAAGACAAAGCGGATATTATTCTCTGCATCTACGCGGGGGACATTGAGAGAAAGAAGATACGGGCCGATTTTGGCATTACCTACGATTCCGACGCCCTGAAGCTCATCGATGACCTGCGAAACTGGGGGATCGATGTGCTGGGAGTAAACATTACCCGTTTTGATAATCAGCCTGCAGCCACGCTTTTTAAGAATAAGCTGGAGAGGCGGGGAATAAAGGTCTATACCCACAGGTACACCAGGGGATATCCTACCGATGTGGAGCTGATTGTCAGCGACGAAGGATACGGAGCCAACGAATATATTGAGACAGAAAAACCCTTAGTTGTCGTTACGGGTCCGGGACCGGGCAGCGGCAAGCTGGCAACCTGTCTTTCCCAGCTCTATCACGACTCCCGTAGAGGAATACGATCGGGGTATGCCAAGTTCGAGACCTTCCCAATCTGGAATCTGCCGCTCAAGCACCCCGTCAACGTGGCTTACGAAGCGGCAACAGCGGACATCAGGGACTTTAACCTGATTGATCCCTTCCACTTGGAGGCTCATGGCGAGATAGCAGTCAATTATAACCGCGATGTGGAGGTGTTCCCGGTTTTGAAAAGGATACTGGAAAAGATAACAGGCGGTGAATCATTTTATAAATCGCCGACAGATATGGGCGTAAACCGGGCCGGTTTTGCGATAACCGATGACGAGGCAACGAAAGAGGCTGCCATGCAGGAAATAATCCGGCGGTATTTTCGCTACCGCTGCGAGTACGCGATGGGATTTGCCGACCGGGAGACGGTGCAGAGGGTCAAGCTTTTGATCAAGGAATGCAACCTGGAGCCGGAACACCGCAAGGTCGTCGGGCCCTCCCGGGAGGCTGCGTTGACGGGGCAGAATGAACAGAAGGGAAATGAAGGAATCTATTGCGGGGCCGCGATCGAGCTGAAGGACGGCGCTATTGTTACCGGGAACAATTCGACCCTCATGCATGCGGCGACGAGCCTTATAATCCACGCGATCAAACATCTGACAGGCATCCCGGAGAAGTTGCAGCTGCTGCCGGACTACATTACCGAATCTGTGCGCAAGCTCAAAACGGAGATCCTGAACGAAAAAACGGTGAGTCTCGATCTTGAGGAGGCGCTCATAGCACTGAGCATCAGCGCTATGACTAATCCGGCAGCCAAACTGGCCATTGAGGCGTTAAAGGAGCTTCGCGACTGCGAGATGCATATGACGCACATCCCCACGCCTGGAGATGAGGCAGGCTTAAGACGCCTAGGGGTGAACCTGACGAGCGACCCTAATTTCTCCACCAAAAACCTTTTCATTGCCTGAGAACGCAACAGGCCGGCAACTGTTTTTGTATACAAAATGTTGCGAAAAATCATTTCCAATTTCTTGACAAGTCTATTTCCACTGCTATACTTCATGGTATATAAGACAAGTAAAATACACGCAAAACACAACGGAGGAAGGGGTTAATGGGTTTGATGGAACCTGTCAAATTGAGGATCTTAACGATAAAAGACCTCGATGCAGTAGTCGATATTGACTATTCTCTCCTGGGTAAAAAAAGGAGGGGTTACTGGGAGACCAGACTCGAACGCGCGGAGACGTCCGGCGTTCCCTCTCTGGCCGCAGAGGTAAATGGAAAGGTCATTGGCTTCATTCTTGGCAGCGCCAGCGGGTGGGAATTCGGGATACCGGAGAGCGTGGGGTGGATCGACACTATAGGTGTTGTGAAAGAGTACCAGAAGAAAGGCATTGCGCGGCTTCTTTTTAAAGAGCTTCACTCGATGTTTAAAAAGGTCGGCGTTGAAACGATCTATGTATTCGTTAACTGGAAAGACTGGGATCTTCTCCAGTTCTTCGACAAGGTGGGTTTCAGGCGCGGTGACATGATCAACTTTCAACTGAACATCTAACCTAAAAAGACATGTTCCGGTAACCATATAACGGGACAAGGGGGTATGCAGTGTGGATCCAACGGGAAAGATAAACTTAAGACCGCTAACGATAAAAGACCTCGAAGCGGTCACGGCGATCGATATTTCGCTCCTCGGCAGGGACAGGAGGGAGTATTGGGAATATAAGCTCGAAAGCGCTGAGACATCGAGCGTGCCATCGCTGGCAGCAGAGCTTGACGGGAAGATGATAGGCTTTATCCTGGGGAAGGCCAGCGGTTGGGAATACGGTATTCCCGAGAACATAGGATGGATCGATACTATCGGTGTCGTAAAAGAATGGCAGGGGAAGGGGGTTTCCCAGCTACTCTTTAAGGAAATGTATTCCATGTTCAAGAAAGTAGGGGTTGATACTATTTATGTCTTTGTTGAGTGGAAGAAATGGGACCTGATGAAATTCTTTGAAAAGATGAAGTTCCAGAGGGGGGACATGATCAATTTGGAGATGAAGGTCTAAAGGGTGATCGGTAAAAAATAGCTCATAGCTGATAGCTCGTAGCAAATCCTAAATTCGAATATCGAAGCACTAAACAAATACGAATGTTCAAAATTCAAAATGTAAAAGGCATGTTGTTGTTTAGGGCAATTCAATATTTGAAATTTGATATTGTTTAGAGATTTTTGCTTAGAAATTAGAATTTGCCATGAGCCATGAGCTGCCTTCTCCTGAACGGTCCCGGCAGGGTGTGAGATATTTCTTGAGAATCCGGTCAATTTACGGGACAATAAAGACCAGATTATGATAAACCCGGAAACGTAATGTGAACAACGATGTTCATCCTATGGGAGAAGATCTGGGATCAATAAAAACCGAAGGAGAACTGCATGCCATTTGAAAAGATCAATAACCTCCAGGTCTACTATGAGGTCCACGGCGAAGGCGAGGCTATCATCCTCATGCACCATGGTTTCGGCTGCACAAAGATCTGGAAAGATATCTATCCGCGCCTTGCGGCCCAGGGATACAAGGTAGTTGCCTATGACCGCCGCGGTTTCGGCAGGTCGGAGCGGGGGGATGATTTTCCGGACTTTTATGAGACCGACCGCTACAGGCCGGAGAGCGTGGAGGAGCTAAGGATATTAAAAGAGATCCTCGGCATAAAGGAGTGCCACCTGGTGGGGCAATGTGAAGGCGGCGTTGTTGGTGTTGACTATGCCGTCAAGTATCCCCGGGAGGTCAAGACCCTGACCGTTGCCAGCACGCAATGCTACGGCGAGGTGACCATGGTTGAGTTCAACGCCACGAAATTTGCAGCGAGATTCACCGATCTGGAACCAACGCTTAAGGCGAGGATGGTTGAGTGGCACAGAGAAAAGGCAGAGATCAACTACAATCAATTTGTCAAATACGGCGGTGCGTACGGCGTGGAGTATTTTAACCTCCGCCCGGCCCTGCCTTTGGTTGCCTGCCCTACCCTGGTGATTTATCCGGACCGAAGTTCGATCTTTCGTGTGGAGCAGGGGGTGACCTTCTACCGTCACCTCCCAAGAGGTGAGCTGGCTGTTTTCCCAAAATGCGGCCACAACACCTATGACCAGCGGCCCGAGGACTATGCCCGCACCGTCCTGGATTTCATAATGAGGCACAAGGACCGGGAAGACCAACAGGACAGTCTGCCGGTAACATGCCTGGCTTGAGGCGTGAAGTGGCCGCCCCTTTCTTTTAGCTCCGGTTCTTTGGTATCCGGCGTTTTCCATCTTTAAATGCTCATAGTCTTCTTTTAGCAAAAAAACATATTTTATTATTGACAAAGTTTGCTAATAGTGTAATATACGTTATTATGATGAAAGCTGCCGAACAGAAGACAAAAGAAATGCAGAAGTCTATAGCTCATAGAATCAAGGCATTGAGGAAGGACAAGGCTATTACCTTAAAAAAATTGGCAGAGAAAACAGGGTTTGCCAAAAGCTATCTTTCTCAGATAGAAAATATGAAGAGGGAGCCGCCGATAAGTACTCTGACAAAAATAGCATATGTACTGAATGTAGATGTTGTTTTCTTGCTGACAGGCGAAATTCCGAGGGAAAACGAAGAACACATTTCCATCGTCACACCGGCGGAACGTCGCACGGTCGTGAGACCGAACGGGAGCCCTGAATACAGATATGAATCCCTGACATACAAAAAAGTGAATAAGTTAATGGACGCCTTTATGCTGACTGCCGGAGTTGAATTTCCAAAGGAACCATTAAAACATGAAGGAGAGGAACTGACCTTCATGCTCGAGGGCAAGCAGGAGTTTGTCTATGACGGCAAGAGCTATATCGTTGAAGAGGGTGACTGTTATCTCTTCGATTCCAGCAAGCCACATTACTCCAGAAGCATAGGGGATAAGCCTGCCCGGTTTCTGGTTGTGTTCACCACAAAAAAATGACTCGGGGTGTTTCCCGGACACCCGGTCAGATTAATAAGGAGGAATTCCAATGACAAGATCAAGAACTTCAGGAAATGGTTATCCAGGATTGACGGCAGGATGGAAGGGCTGTCTGGTATTATGCGCAATTGTCATGGCCTTGTTCTTTGCCGGAACAACTCCGTCCTATGGAGCGCCCCAGACGATTCGCTTTGCCATTTATACTCCCCAGAGGGGACTCGAAGGCGAAGCCATGACATGGCTCACGGACGAGATCGAAAAGAGGACAAAAGGGGCAGTGAAGTTTCAGAATTATTTTGCAGGATCATTATTGAAGGAGAGAGAGACGCTCCGGGGTATTCAGTCGGGAGCAGCAGATATGGGGTATATATTTGTCCCGTACTTTCCCCGGGAGCTGACGCTGTGGAGCGTTGGCGAGCCCTTTATCCGCGGCCCTGTGGACCCTGCGAAAAAGGCTGAATTTTTTTCCGAGCTATACGAGCAATCTCCGGAACTCCAGACCGCCCTGAAGGCATACAACCAGAAGCTTGTCGCTATTCATTACTTCGGTCAGATGGCTGCCGGCGGACCACGGCCCCTCAAATCTCTGAACGACATGAAGGGTCTGAGGGTCCGCTGTGCGGGAGGCTATGATGCAGAGCATATGACCGCCTTGGGCGCCAAGGTAGTCTTCCTGCCTGGAACGGAAATTTACTCGGCAATGGAGAAAGGGGCTGTCCAGGCCAACTACACGGCCTTTATCTCCTACTTCAAGTACAGACTTTTTGAAATCGGCAAACAGCATACGGTCCTTGTCGTTCCGCAATTCACCGGTTCCATCGCCCTCATTACGATCAATCAGAAGGTGTGGGACGGCTTGAGCCCCGAGGTGCAGAAGGTGATAGCTGACGTAGGCAAAGAATACGGGAAAAAGATCGCGAGCGAGATCAAGACGCTGGAAGTTGACATCAAAAACAAGATGAAGACCGCGGGAGCCACCGTTGTTGACCTTCCGGTTTCAGAGGTAAACGCGTGGGCTGCTGCGAGCGAAAAGGATTCACTGGAAAAATGGGTCAAGAAGGCTGAGGAACAAAAACAGCCTGGAAAGGCCTTGATGGATCGGGCGAAGAAGCTGGTCGAGAAATATTCAAAATAGCAGCCCCCGATACATATGAGAGCATTGAGAAACATCAATGGCTTATGCGAATAGCGAGGTGGAGAAATGACGATCCGTAACAGAATATCGGCAACTATCGGCAGCATGCTCATATTTCTCATCATGATCCTCCTGGTGGTCGAGGTGGTGAGCCGGTTTATCTTCGGCGCCTCGATCGAGGGCGTCATCGAGATTGTAGGTATTTTCCTCGCCCTCTCCGTGTTTGCCGGATTTTCCCCCTGCGAAGAGGCGAATCAGCACGTCTCCGCACAACTGGTAGTCCAGCGGTTACCGGCCCGCGCGGCCCGTATCGTCAAAATATGTGTTTATGTCCTGGCGGTTATAACCGTAGCCGTGATGAGCTGGCAGACGGCGCTTAACTTTTTCGATTCATACAGCATTCGGGAAGCCTTGCCCGGCGCAAGCTTTCAGATGCCTGTCTATTGGGCAAAAGGCGGGGTCTTTGTCGGGTTCGTTCTGTTCCTTATTCAGTTGATTATCAGTCTGCTGCGCCCTGAAGGGAAATCAAAGACAATAACTGACGAGAGGAGTTGAGGTGATGATGGACCCGACACTGGTAGGTACCGCAGGCGTAGCCGCCCTTCTTCTGCTCATTTTTTCAGGCCTTCACATAGGACTGGCATTGAGTCTTATCGGAGGGGTTGGCATGTGTCTTTTGATGGGGGCAAGGGGCGGCCTCGACATACTTGGATCAAGTCCCTTTGCAGTGGCGGCCTCCTATGATCTCAGCCCCTTGCCGCTTTTTCTTCTTATGGGGTCCTTTGCCCTGAACGGAGGCATAGGAGCGATGGTGTATGAGGCGATGAGCAAGCTTCTGGGAAGACTGCACGGCGGCCTTGCCATTGCCACAACCTTTGCCTCTGCATTCTTCGGAATGATCTGTGGCTCCTCCCTTGCAACCGCCGGTATCTTTACAAAAATCGCATTACCGGAAATGCTGAAGCGCGGAATGGACAAAAAGCTTTCGATCGGCACGATCAGTTCCGCCGGTACCTTTGCCATCCTGATCCCGCCAAGCGGCTTGATGATCATTTACTGCATACTGACCGAACAGTCGATCGGCAGGATGTTTATGGCAGGGTTTGTACCCGGTTTCATATCGGCATTTGCTTTTTCAGCTCTGATCTATATAAGGGTGAGAAGAAAACCCTCACTGGCGCCTCTTGTCAGGGAAGGTTACAGGCTGAGCGAAAAGGCGCGGGCGCTCATCTCGATATGGCCTATAATATTTTTTGCAGCCCTTGTTCTGGGCGGCATTTTTGCCGGCTGGTTCACGGCCACAGAGGGAGCTGCCGTGGGCGCCTTCGGCACCCTTCTTTTCGCTGTGGTAAAGAAAGGGGTTCGCCAGACCCAAATACCGGCTGCTCTGATCGACTGCATGAAGGCCACGGGCATGATCTTTCTTGTTATCATAGGGGCAATAATATTCGGACGGTTTCTGAGCGTGACCCAGTTGCCGGTCAATGTGGCCTCTTTTCTCAGTGATGCCCACATATCACGCGCAGCATTCCTGGTCAGCCTTGCCTTGCTTTACTTTGTGCTCGGCATGCTGCTCGATTCGGTAGCGATCCTGTGTATCACTATTCCGGTTGTCTTCCCGGTTGTCATGCAGCTTGGATTCGATCCCATCTGGTTCGGGATATTCCTCATCAAGATGTGTGAAATAGGCCAGATCACGCCGCCGGTCGGGATGAATGTGTATGTTGCGGTCGCCGCTTCCGAAGGCCAGGTATCACTTGAGGATGCCTTCAAAGGGATTATGCCCTTTTTGGCATGTGATCTGTGCGTACTGACCATCCTCATAGTTTTTCCGGAATTGAGCCTGTGGCTGCCCAACCTTGTATTCGGCTCCTAACCTGAAAGCGGGGCGTGAGGCAAGGTGTGAGGCTGAGGCATGTTAGTGGAATTTGGATAAAAATGGAGGTAAGGAAAAATGGCAAAACTTAAATGTGTAATCATGAGAGGCGGCACGAGCAAAGGTGTTTTCTTTCACGAGAATGAAGTGCCTGAAAATATCGAGGAAAGAACAAAAACAGTCCTCAGGGTTCTGGGGAGTCCCGACAAGAGACAGATAGACGGCCTTGGCGGCGCCGATATACTGACAAGCAAGGTGGCTATTATCGGCCCGCCCAGCCGCAAGGATGCCGACGTGGACTATGTTTTCGGACAGGTCAGCGTCACCGAGCCGATCATTGACTGGGGAACGATCTGCGGCAACCTATCCGCAGCCGTGGGCCCTGTTGCCGTGGACGAAGGATTGGTAAGGGCTCAAGGGGAGCGAACAAGCGTGAGGGTCTTTTGCCGGAACGTAGGCAAGTATCTTGGCCTTGAGTTTGATACGCGCGCGGGCAAAGCTGTATACGAGGGCAACTACGCAATTGACGGCGTGCCCGGCACAGGCGCAAAGATATCCCTTGATTATTCCGGTACTGCGGGCATCCTGACGGGAAGTCTTTTGCCGACGGGAAACCGGAAGGACGTGCTCGAGGTCAAAAACGTGGGCCAGATCGAGGCCACGATCATTGATGTTTCCACGCCGGTCGCCTTCGTAAGGGCCCGGGACCTTGGTCTCAAAGGAACAGAACTGGCAAGAGATATGGACGCGGACAGGAAATTGATCGAATCCCTGGAGCAGATACGTCTCGCTGCAGCCCGCCTGGCAAAGCTGGAAGGAAAGAGCGCCTTTATGCCGATGCTCGCCCTGGTCCAGGAGCCGGTGCCGTGGGTGAACTTTATTACCGGAGAGCCCATGAAACCGGAAGGCGTCACCATTATGTCAAAGATATATGCCGCCGGCATGATGCACAAGGCCTATCCCGGAACAGGCTGTGTTACCACGGGAGTAGCCTCAAAATTAAAAGGATCGATCGTAAACGAGTTCATCTTGCCTGAAAACAGAGACAAGGAAACAGTGACAATCGGCCACTTCTCAGGACTCATTTCTGTAGATGTGCGCTGCCGTGATGAAGGCGGAACATTCGAACTGGAGAAGGCGGTAATGTACCGGACCGCAAGAAGGATCATGGAAGGCTACGTGTATGTGTGAGGGATGGAAAGCGGGCGATCTTATCGCGTCACAGGCAAAACTCTATGAGGAGGATTAAATGACTCTGGCGGAAAAAATACTGTCGGCTCATACCGGGAGAGAATCGGTTAAGGTCGGTGAGTTTGTAAATGTAAAAGTAGATATGGTAATGGCAAGTGACCTTACGGCCCATATTGCCGCGGATCAGTTCGAGAAGATGGGCGCAAAAAGACCCTTTGATCCACACAAGGTCGTCTTTGTTATGGATCACTTTTTTCCAAATAAAGATGTTGCCGCAGCGGAGCAGATCAGGCGGCTGAGAGAGTTCTCGAAGAAGCACGACCTGTTGTTTATCGAGGCGATCGATGGAGGCATAGAACACGTCTGCCTGCCTGAAAAAGGTCTGGTCCTGCCCGGCGATGTTGTGGTGGGCGCTGATTCACACACCTGTACTTACGGAGCCCTCGGGGCGTTTGCCACGGGCATGGGTTCTACTGACATTGCCGTGGCAATGGTTACCGGGGAAATATGGATGAAGGTCCCGCCGACCATTAAATTTAATTACCAGGGAAAGCTTCCTCCCTGGGTTACCGGAAAGGACCTGATTCTTTACACTATCGGCCGTATTACGGTTGACGGTGCGCTGTACGCGGCCATGGAATTTACCGGAGAGGCCATTGAAGAGCTGTCAATGGACGGCAGGTTTACAATGGCGAATATGGCCGTAGAAGCAGGCGCCAAAACGGGGATCGTTGCTGCGGACGAGAAAACCAAAGCCTATATGGCAGGAAGGACAACAAGGCCGTACAAGGTCTATACAACCGACAGCGCGGCCGACTATGCAGCAATAGTTGATTACGATGTTTCAAAGCTTGAACCTCAGGTTGCCATACCCCACAGTCCTGACAATGTTCGCAGTATCGGTGAGGTAAGCGACGTACGGGTGGATCAGGTTGTTATCGGAAGCTGCACCAACGGCCGTCTGGAAGACTTTGAATATGCCGCCCGGATACTCCGCGATAGAAGAGTGCACCGCGACGTGCGGTGTATCGTCATACCGGGCTCGCAGGAGGTCTACCTGGCGGCGCTTCGGGCAGGTATCATAGAGGTATTTGTCAGGGCGGGCGCTGTTGTGGGGCCCCCTACGTG
Source organism: Deltaproteobacteria bacterium UBA6106 (assembly GCA_002428485.1). GTDB lineage: Bacteria > Desulfobacterota > Syntrophorhabdia > Syntrophorhabdales > Syntrophorhabdaceae > UBA5609. The sequence continues at coordinate 72,222 of DIWM01000011.1, read as the reverse complement.
CGGTCCCTGTGTGGGAGGCCATATGGGTATACTGGCGGCAGGAGAAAGATGCGCCTCCACGACAAACCGGAATTTTATAGGCCGGATGGGAAGTCCCCGCTCGGAGATATATCTTGTCAATCCGGCGGTAGCGGCAGCCAGCGCCATTACCGGCAGGCTCACAGACCCCAAGGAGGTGGTTGACCGATGATCCGTGGAAAAGTTCATAAGTTCGGCAAAAATATCGATACCGATGCCATTATCGCTGCCAAATATGCGAATATTACCGACCCGCTGGAGTTGGGTAAACATTGTATGGAAAATATAGACCCCGATTTTGGAAAAAGGGTGGAAAAGGGGGACATCATTGTGGCGACGACCAACTTCGGATGCGGCTCTTCCCGTGAGATAGCTCCCGTTACAATAAAAGGCGCAGGCGTTGCGGCTGTGGTGGCCAAAAGTTTTGCGAGGATATTTTTCCGGAACGCCATCAATACCGGCCTGCCCTTGCTTGAGTGTGCGGAAGCAGTAGATGCAAGCGATCCGGGAGATACCCTTGAGATCGATCTCTCGACGGGCACGGTTCGCAATGTAACAAAAAATCTTGTCTTCTCGGCCGTTCCTTACCCTGAATTTGTAACAGAGTTGATCGCGGCAGGAGGCCTTGTTGAATCTGTTATGAAAAAGATGGGCAGGGGAGGATAAAAACTCCGGTTGATGAACTGATGAATTCAGCCCTTCCGATGTGATCGCAAGGACTTTCTGTATATTCGAAGAAGTACAGCTGACTATAAAGAATTTTTATTGGAGGATAACATGAGAAAAACAACGTTACTTAAAAAACTGATCCTGGATAAGGAGATTCTCGTTATGCCGGGGGCATACGACGGAACCTCGGCAAGAATCATAGAGAAAGCAGGTTTTAAAACGGTCACGCTCGGAGGGTATCCAACCTCGGCATGCCTTCTTGGCAGGCCCGACCTCTCTCTGCTTACATTACCGGAAATGGTCGCTCATACGAGGAACATCGTGGAAGCAGTTGATATACCCGTTTTCACAGACGGAGATACGGGCCACGGCAACACCCTCAACGTGATGAGGACGGTGCGTGAATTCGAAAAGGCAGGCGCTGCAGGGATGTTTATAGAGGATCAGCTCTTTCCGAAGCGTTGCGGTCACATGGAAGGAAAACAGGTAATTGAGGCTGATGATATGGTGGCAAAGGTCAAAGCGGCTGTCGATGCAAGGGTGGACTCTGATTTTGTCATAATGGCCCGCACGGATGCGCTCGGGGTACATGGAATAGATGATGCGATAGAAAGGGCCAACAGGTATCGCGAGGCAGGGGCGGATCTTATCTTCGTTGAAGCGCCGACTACAAGGGAGCAGATGCTGCGCATCAACCGTGAGGTAAATGCGCCGACCAAGGTAATACAGCTTGAAGGCGGAAAGACCCCGATGTTAACCGTAAAAGAGCTCGAAGAGATCGGCTACAACGTGGTCGTGTACCCTATCTCCGCATTGTATGCGGCTGCCTGGGCCGTGAAGCAGGCCATGGACGAACTGATGGCCAAAGGGACTACTGCCGGTTGCATGGATAGAATGATTCACTTTCATGAATTTAACGAGCTCATGGACCTGACCAACCTGAGGAAAAAAGAGAACTCTTTCTATGAGGGCTTGAAGAGATAAGGCCCCGTTATCTCCTTTGAAGCCGGACGATGCCCCGCAGCGTGCAGCGGGTGATACTGTTCCCTCTCCCCTGGCGGGAGAGGNNGGGTGAGGGGGCATAATCATGCCGTTTCCATCCTATGATATCCCGCAGCTTGCAGCGGGGTAGTTCATTTTGTTGCGCAGATAAGGGCAGGCCATATTTTCATTGACATAGCGGAACTATTGCGGCACTGTATTTTCAGCTTTGATTTTTGTCGTGTGATTGAATATGGATATGCATCAGCCGCCCCCGGACAATAAAAGGTCCGGTCATGTTCTGATCCTTTCGAGTGTTGTCTTTGCATCCTTTATGTGGAAGCTGGACAGCACGATCGTAAATATCTCCCTGCCCACGATCACCGGGTATTTCCATACGAACACCGCCGTTGTATCGCGGATCATCCTTGCATACCTGCTTGCGAGCACGACAACCCTGTTGTTTTTCGGCAAGCTGGGCGACAGGATAGGGCACAGGAGGGTATTCCTCTGGGGCTACATTATATTTACCTGGTCGTCGCTTTTGTGCGGGGTATCCTGGGACATCCATTCGCTGGTGTTCTTCCGTTTTGTCCAGGGAACGGGCTGCGCCATGCTTGTTACCTCTGCCTATGCGATTATCCCGCTGTTCGTGCCCAGGAAAAAGATCGGTTCGGCATTCGGGCTCATGTCGACATCCCTGGCCCTGGGGCTTGCCATAGGCGCCCCGGTGGGAGCGCTTATCCTGAGCCATCTTTCCTGGCAATGGATCTTCCTGATCAACATCCCCTTCGGGATTGCCGCGATCCTCGTCACGAAGAAGGCGATGGGGGGGAGCAAGGATACACAGGTAAAGGCCCCGGCTGAAAAGGCAGGGTTCGACTGGACAGGGGTCCTTTTGAGCATGCTGGGCCTGAGTCTCTTTGTCTACGCCGTCAATAACGCCCAGAGCTACGGGTGGGGATCTCCGCTGCTTCTTGTGCTCCTTATTGTTTCGATCATTCTCCTCGTTCTTTTTGTCTGGCGAGAGAAACACCATAGCGCTCCCATGCTGGACCTGCGGATATTCCGAAACAAACGGTTCATGCTGGCCGCGATCGCCATGTTTTTCGGATTTTTCCTCCTCGGCGGCAACTTTTTCCTCCTGCCTTTTTATCTTGAGCTTGCAAAAGGCATCGGTACATCGACGGTAGGCTATCTTTTCATGATGTATGCCTTCGTGGTGTTCGTTGCGGCGCCTTTTGCAGGATGGCTGTCAGACCGGGTAAATCCGGGCCTGTTGTGCACGGCGGCGATGCTCTCCGGAACCCTGTGTTGCCTTGTTTTTGCTCTGACGCTGCAGACCCCCGGCATCGTGAGCGCCACGGTTTTTATGGCATGGATGGCCTTCTCCATGAGCCTCTTCGCCTCGCCGAACAGCAGCCAGGCGATGCAGTTTGCCCCTTCCGAACTGCAGGGCGTCGCGTCGGGCCTCTTTAACATGATCAACACATTGGGGCAGATGCTCGGCGTCCTCGCTTTCGAGGCGGTGTTCTCGCAGATCGTTCCTGAAGGCAAGGTAATTTTAACGGGTTCGGCCGGGGGCCACGATGCATCCATTTTATTCAAAGGCTTCAGGGGCGTCTACTTTTTCGCGGGTTTTGTGTGCCTGCTCTCGATGGCCTTTTCCTTTGCGCTGCTTATCACCGACAGGAAAAAAATCACCTGACTCAGATGTTCTGCATGAAGATCACCAGCCTGCAGTCGCCTACCACGAGACCGCCGTTCTTGTCCTCGAACTGGAAATCCAGCTCCATGAAAGGCAGGCTGTATTTTGTAAATGTATCTTTCTTGTATACCTTTCTTAGGGCGATCCAGCCGCTGAATTTCACGGGGTCGATCCGCCTTATAAATGTAGTGTCGAGCTTCGCGATCAGTATGTTGACGGTGACGCGCCTCCTCCTTACCTGGTGGGTGTCAAAGCCGAAGTGTGAAAGGGGGATCAGATCGCGGTCGCACCCTTCCAGGAAAAGGACGAAGCAGAGCTGGTTAAAGCAGACGTTTGAGTCAACGGCGTTAAAGTGGCGGAAAGGGCTGTAGTCCTTCTCGCGCTCCTGCTGGTCGTCCGGCGGGCGCAGGTAGAACGAGGCGGGTATGGAAAAGTTTCCATGGGACCTGAAGAATATCCCGGGGTCTTCATTGTCGATCAGCAGCTCAGGTTTGAATATTTTCGGATATTCGAGCCATGCGTCCTGAAGGTAACGGCATTCTTCACGGTAAAACCATATATCCCCCATGAGCTCTTTTGCTGCGATGTGCGGCAATGATTCAAGAGGCGTGTCGACCCTTATCATAGAAAACCCTCCGCTGTTAGTTTTGCCTTCACAGGCATAAAACCATTTATAGTATTGTTTCTTTTTTAAGTCAAGCAGAAGAAGCCGTGAAGGGGGGTGTTAACACGTAAGTCATTATAATGTTATAAGTCACTCCCACAACAATTTTACGATTACTTTATGCAGAGGGGAAAAGGGTTAAAATCAAATATGGTTTGATTTAAGAATTTGAGCGCGCAAAAATATTATTTTATTGGCTTTATCCACTTACTTAAAACATAACCCGATCTACCTCCGAATTGACCTTCTAAAATTACAACGCCGGTTTTCCCGTTGCTGTTGTTGGAATCAAATACCTTAACTCTTGTGCCATTATCTATTGCGCAGATAAGACCGTCAGCAATCATCCAGGTTATACTTTTTTGATCTCTTAAATCTTGTAATTTTAAAAATTGTTCTAAAGCCGCCTCATTAACTGCAAGTGGAGAACCATTTGAATTTTCACGCCCAAGAGTTCCAACGGCGCCAACCGATATTGATGAATTATTAGAACACCCAACCATAATTACTACTATAAAAAGTAAAATAATATTTTTCATATATTCCCCCTTTTTATCTTTCCAACTCGCGAGCGAACCAGATCACTTTGCCGTTGATCTTAACCTTGTCAGCCGGCACTTCGAAAACCTCGTATTTTTTGTTGTCGCTAATAATCCTCACCTGGTCATCGAGCATCTGGATCCTCTTTACCATTATTATATCATCCAACGCGATCGCGTAAATCCCTCCCTGGGGATCAAAATAATTCCTTCCCCGGTCCACCAGGACAAGATCACCCGCCAGGAGCGTCGGCTCCATACTGTCACCGGCTACCTTTATTAATACCATATCCCGTGCGTCGCCCTTCCGGCGGATCCACTCTCTCCGGAATGCGACCCTGATTTCTTCGTCTTCCTCCGGGACCCTCCCCGCGCCGGCGCTGATCTTGCCGGATACCTGGGGGACATATACATACCGGCTCTTTTCCAAAGATGCGTAATCACTTTTTTCGTCCCCGTCTGCGCAGATTGTTTCTATTAATTCGCCGTACCGGTCCTTTCCCCGCTCCGCTGTTTTTAGTTTGATATAAATGTCCTCCCCCAGTTCCTGGGCCCTTTCTTCAAGTAATTTCCACCGATCATCATAAATGACTCCCTCGCCAGCCGATAACCACTCGTCTCTAACTGCAAAAATGTTGCTGATTGCCAGCCGCACTATTTTTGATGGTTCGGCCTTCCCTGATTCTATTTCTGAAAGATAACCCCTTGATATTTTTATTTTATAAGCAAATTCTCCTTGTGTTAATCTTTTATCCTTTCTAACGTGCCGGATCCTGGAGCCAATATTTTTCAACATTAATATGTCGTTCATCTGCATTATTTCCTTGACAAGATGTCGTTCATCTGCAAAAATGTTGACATGCTAACAAATCGTAAAAGAATCCAGATTGAGATGATCAAAAAAGACATTACCGCTGCTTCGATCGGCCGGACCATTAACGTTACAAGGACGGCCGTACTCAGGGCCATTAAGGGCGAGCTAAAAAGCAAAAAGCTTCGCAAGGCGATAGCCGATGCCCTGGGCACCCAGGTCAATGAATTGTGGCCGGATGAATCTAAAAAGAAGGCTGCGTGAAGACATGCATTTGCCATGTATTGATTATAAATTTTTTTGCTCAAATGGGCAATGTCAATATTTTGAACTTTTTCAGGGGTGTATGTGAATAATCATTTTCAGACCTGCAAGACGCCGCATGAAATACTCGATATCGTCATCGACGAGTGGTGTGACGGGGAACGAGAAACCCGACCAAACCCCACAACAAAACTTGAATTAAAGAATGAGCTTGGCCGTGCGATCGGCCTTGGCAACGGCGACGATCCGAATGCGCCAGCGAAAGGTATCTACCGTTACTGCTCAGGCGAGACGCCGCTTTCCGTCGAGAAGGCGCTCCTTATCTGTAATTACATTAAAAATTATGAGCTGATCCAGTGGCAGGGATATCAGGCAGGAATGATCATGACGCCCAGGGCGACGATCGACCACATTGATACCCTCGACGCCGAGGACATCTTTGACGAGATCGTTTCCTGTCTTAGAGAGAACACCTCTTTTATAGAGACACTTTCAAGGACCTACCAGGCAAAGCCATGCTTCGAGATGGTCACGCGAATCGAAGGCATCTTTCTGAAAACCGTGCTGCAGATGGAAAAGTGCCGCCTCATGTTCCGCAAGCTGATCGAAAAGATGACGGACCCGGGCAGCCAGGGAGAACTCTGGTTCGGGTTTGAATCGAAAAAGAAAAGGAAGGTGAAAAAATGACCACGTATCATCGCATCGAGGCGGTCCGCAAGACCGGCGAGATTTTAAAGTACCTCGCGAACGTAAAAGAACCGGCCTCCGGGCATGACATCGCGAAAGCGGTCAATCTCCCCACCGGCACGACCATGTGCCACCTGGCAACGCTCGACGATCTTGGTTTTGTCCTCACCGTTGGAGATCGCTATCAGCTCGGCATGGGCCTGGCGCTCTTCTGGGCCCGCGTGAAATCATCCCTGGAGGCACAGCGCGACAAGGTCAACAGGGACCTCGGGCTACTTGACCAGGAGAAGCATTTATGAAGACATTTGTGAGCCTTGATTATCTCTTGGAGATCGCCCGCAGCCAGTTTGAATTATTAAAAACGTCCTTTCCGGACGTGTTCACCGAGGAGCACCAAGAAAAGATACTCGCCTATGGGATGAAGATGTTCGGACAGGGGATCGCCCACACGGCGGAGATCTACCGGCATGCATTTATTACATCTATTACAAGGGCACCATTTACTTCACAAAATTAAAGGAGGAACGATGGCAGGGAAACCAAGAACTACGGACGCGCAATTCGAGGCAACAAGAGATGTTTATAAGCTCGCCGAAAAGACAGCTGACGATAAATATCAGCAGATCATTTCAGAGCTTAAAGAAAAACATAATTATGAAATCCTAAAGGCGACATTCAGCACCAAGATCGATAGCCAAAAAATGCATGAGGATTTTTCCCGTCTTCTCCGGGTTATGTTTCTCAGGCAGGTTAAAGAGGAGCTCAAAGAGATCGGGGCCTGGACCAGATATTGTGAGGAGACCGGTACAGACATCAAAAACGCGGACTATGAGATCTCCAAATTAGGAGACTTCAAGGACGAGCTACTCCTAAGCTTCGCCCGATTTTGCAAATATGAAATCAATAAAATCAGGTACTTAACATCGGGCAACTTCGAAAAATTAGGAGTCACGGTCGAAAATGGACGGGTTTTGTGTGGCGGAAAAGAGGTGCCGCTCGACCCGGACGAAATCCAATTTATCCTCGACAAACAGGAAGAAAAAGCCCGGCAACTGCAGGATGAGATTGCCGCCCAGAAAAAGGCATCGGACCGCATACAGTCGGATCTCCATAAAAGGATCAACAAGCTGGAAAAAGATGACGCCCGCAGGAAAGGCGTTTTGGCGGATCGGGATCTTTCAGCCGATGAGGCGACCTTCATGAAAGAGATGGAGGCGCTCAGGCTCGCCTTTGACGGCCTCCTTATCAACGCCGATCCGGGGAACATCGAGGCACTCGCGCTCGATCGCGATCCCTCCCCGAGGATCCGGGCGGCAATGGTTTCTACGGCCTATTATATGAGGATGCAGATCCTCAAATACTACGACGTCGTCGAGCAGACCTATGGTGACGCCATCATGATCCCGGAGCAGTCCCCCTTCGCCGCTCCGGGGTTCATGCTTAAAAAGGATCCTACAGAAGGAAAACCAAACTGAGAGGCGCAATATGTGGCAAATCGAGCTTGCAGACAGCCTATCCAGAACTGACCCGGCGAACCGGACGGAGATAATCGAGCAATACGTGAAGATGACCGGCAAAACCCCGACGCACCTCTACCGCGTTGCCCGCAAGCACGGGTTTGCCACGGGCAGGACGCCACGCAAGGACAGGGGCATCCGCAGATCAGGGATCACCGACAAGCAGGTCAAATTTGTCGCCGGTCTGGTCCATACGACATCGCGCGAGGTCAAAGGACCCATTATGCCCGTTGAACGGGCCTTAGAGATCGCCGTCGATTCCGGCTATATCGAGGCCGGGCAGATCAGCCCTGCGGGTATGCGCGGGATCCTCCGACAGGAAAAGGTCAACCCTGCCTCGCTCAAGGCAGCGGATCCGCACACCAGGATGCGGTCATTGCATCCGAACCATACGCACGTCTTCGACGTATCGGTCTGCATCCAGTATTATCTGAAGGGCAAGAAGGGCCTGCAGATCATGGACGAGCGGGACTTTTACAAGAACAAGCTCCACAATTTTGCAAAGATCAAAACCCGCCTGCTCCGCTACGTAATTGTAGACCATTTTTCCGGGATGTTCTACTTCCGGTATTTCGACACCACGGGTGAGACGCAGAACAACCTCTATGAATTTCTTATCGAAGCCTGGCACGGCCGCGATGACGACAGGTTCCCCTTCCGCGGCGTGCCCTTTAACGTCCTTATGGATTCCGGAGCGGCGAACAGTTCCCACGCCGTAGTCTCTTTCCTGAGCCGCCTGGATGTCAACGTACCGGAAGGGCGCCCCTACAACTCGGCGCGCCAGGGATCTGTCGAGGTTACCCATAATTACATCGAGCGGTGGTTCGAGTCGGGCTTGCGCCTCCAGCCGGCGCACGACCTTGAGACGCTTAACGCCTGGGCTCTCGACTCCTGTATAAACCTGAACGCAAACCGGGTGCACACGCGCCACGGTATGCCGCGCACGCAGTGCTGGCTCATGATAAAACAGGAGCAGCTCCGCGAGCTGCCGGCACCGGAGATATTATCAGAGCTCTACTCCTACACCGACGAGAACTTTACCCGCACGGTCAACCGGGATTATACGATCGCTTACAAGGGAGATATCTATAACCTGAAACATGTCCCCGGCGTTGTACCGGGCGCATCCCAGGTGCGCATTATCATAAAACCTTACGAACCGGGAAAGATATGCGCGGTCTATAACGAGACAGTCTATGAGGTGGAGCCGGTGAGGACCCTGCCGTATGCCGGCGGCGTTTTCCTTGAAAATGCGGCGATCATCGGGCAGGAATACAGATCCAAGCCGGAAAGCGTTGTACAGCAGGCCAAGAAGGAAATCGAAAACATGGCCTATGGCGAGGATCGTCAAAAAGACCAGGTTCCGTTTGCCGGCCTGCGCGTTTTCGGGCATCAGGCGGAAAAGGTCGATCTGACCTATATCGCCCGAAAGGGCACGCCCATGGAGATCGACCGGGCCGTTGTCGATAAGCAGATCTCGTTCACAGAATTCCTGAAGCGTCTCATCGCCCGCGTCGGCGCCATCACGCCGGACCTGAACGCGAGACTGCGCACCGAATTCGGTGGCTCCATCGAGATATCAAGGGCGGAGGAAGTCATAAGGGAGATCGAGGCGGACGGCCGGTGGGGTGACGCCCCGAACACGGCGCAATCCGCCAATCAATAAAAGGGGAGGTGAAGATATTGACAAAAAAAGCAACAGCATACGATCTGCGGGTGAGCCCCATCATATTAAAACAGCTCCTTGTGGATTGTGATATCAACCAGGGCGAGATAGGAACATTGACCGGGCTCGCCCGTCCAACCATCAACGTATGTGTGAACAGGGGATATATGCCCATCCAGCACAAAGAATTCAAGTTCCTGGTGGAAAAATTCATAGGCAAAAATGCACAGGCGCGGGCCTGGCTCGCAGAGCGCGGGTTAGAAGTACACAACATCTGGGATCCGCTCGGCAAGGAGATAAAAAGACTCCATCCCGTCGGCATGGGAGCAAGAGCCTGGGCAAAAAGAAAAACGAGCCCGCTTGTACCCGGCAATCCGGAACATATCAAAATCATAAAGGAGGTCGAAGTGATCACCGAAGAAACAAAGAGACATTTCAAACTTTTTAAAAATCCCTTTATCAACGATGTCCTCGAAGAGAAGGACATCTATATGAGCGACGAGCACCGGTACATCGAGGCGGCAATGATCGATGCGGCAAAGCACGCGGGCTTCATCGCCGTTGTCGGAGAGGTGCAGAGCGGCAAAAGCATCATGCGCCGCAAGATAGTCCTCACGCTCCAGCGCGAAGGCAATGTGCGGGTGATCTTCCCGCAGATCGTGGACAAGGACCGCGTTACTGCGGCCTCCCTCTGCGATGCCATTATCCAGGACATCTCCAGCGAGAAGGCGCGGATAAAACTGGAGGACAAATCACGGCAGGTAATGAGGCTGCTCCTCGGCCGCCACAAACAGGGATACCGGCACGTCATTATCGTGGAAGAGGCGCACGATCTCAATTATAAGGTTCTCAAACTCCTCAAAAGGTTCTACGAATTCGAGGACGGCTATACAAAATTGCTTGGTATCATTCTCATCGGCCAGCCGGAACTGAAGGATAAACTCGACGAGGACAACCATCCCGATATGCGGGAGGTGATCCGCAGGATCCAGCTCACTGAGATCCGGGGACTGAACGGCAACATCAAGGATTATCTGGCGCTCAAGTTCAAGCGGATCGGCGCGAAGATCGATGACATCTTTACCGATGAGGCATTGAAGGCGTTGTCAAAGCGTCTCGCCGACAAAGACGGCAGGACCGGCAAGGCGATCTCCCATGCGTACCCGGGGCTCGTGAACAATTACGCGGCAAAAGCAATGAACCTCGCCTGTGAGATGGGCGAAGGTAAGGTGAGCGACGAAGTGGTGATGGCGATATGAGGTATCCGGAGAAAAACAAAAATCGACGGGCGACAGGGACTGACATACCCGCTCCGGTAAGTAGGGCCTATGCCAACGGCGATGTCCATTGCCACATCCACAACGACCGGATCGATAAAGCGGTCTGCACGGTGCGCAACGTCCGCGAGCCGCATAAATGCACGGGGTGCCCACATGAAGCTCGATAGATTTGAAAGGATTTTATGCGCGATCATCCTCGCGGCTACGATCATTGCCGCGATCGGTCAGGTAAGCCTGCGGACGAAATACAACGAGACGGCGTTACACCGCCAGCTCCAGTTCCAGCGGTTCCTCGCGGGAGAAGACTACAGGGGAGTTTTTGCGGATCACCGCGTTGCAAAGACGGAGAGGGCAAACAATGACTAATCTGCGGGTCAAGGGAATCTATGACATGGAGCTGAAAGGGAAAACGTCGGGGTTTGCCATCATTATGGAAGACCAGTTCGGCAACCTTTACCAGGCAAACTTTATAACCAGACATAACTATGCGGACCAGGTAAAGAAAACCTTTACGCGTTTGATGCCCGTAAATATGCCCCGTGCAGTTGAGCTGGGTGGGCTATTTACCACAGCATAGGAGGGAAATTGTGAAAACAGCGATTATGGTGCTGATAATTTTTATGATCCCTGCTGCCGCCTGCCCTGATGACTTGTTATGGTTTGAAAACTATGCATTGAGAGCATCAGAAATCAGGGCGATAAGATTAATTTGGGATCACAATGGAGATGTGTCACCGAGTAGGTACCCATGTGAAGGGCTCGGGTTCCGCATTAATGTTTTGGTTGATAACAAGTGGATGCCAATTCAATTTATCGAGACACGGGGATGCGGCGCCGAAAACTATAAAATAGCATATAAAACTGCTCAAGAGTGGGTAAACAAAAATTTAAATAAATTGCAAATAAAAGCGCAAAAGAAGAGATAACGATGCCCTGGTATAAACGAGACGAAATGATCGTTGCTGCTTATGTAATCGGCTCCATAGCTTCATTCGGTGCGGCATTATGGATGGTGTTCAAATGAAGGCGTCTGTTGAGATCATAAAGCTCAATCCGGGATCCTGGCCGCCAGGAGCGAGGGCCTTAGAGGCAACCATCTCCGGAGTGAAGGTTGTGGTATATGTGCCGATTGGCGCGTCACCCGTAACGGTGGTGTTCGATGGCGATCAAGACGAGATGTACACGGCAACCGTGCACGACATAGCAAAAGGGATGATGCTGGCAGGAATCAAGAATATCCTCCGCAGGAGGAACAAGAAAGGGGGCAACAATGGCAACAATGGAAAAGATTGAAAAACTGACAAGGAATTACGCGGATGCGCGCGAGCGGCTTGCGGAAACAGTCCAGTCGCTGGAGGACAAGATCGAGGCCATCAAGAGGCAGTACCTGCCGGGTATCAAAATCCAGGTGGGGATCGCCTCCCAGGAAAAAGCAGACCTGAAAGCGGCGATAGAGGACAGCAAAGAGCTTTTTGTCAAGCCCCGCACCGTAATTATCAGCGGGATAAAGGTGGGGTTAGAAAAAGGCAAGGGGAAGATCGATTGGGACGACAACGACACCGTAGTGCGCCTCATCGAAAAACACTTCTCCGATCAGGCCGAGGTGCTGATCCAGACAAAGAAAAAACCGGTAAAGAAGGCCCTGGCAAACCTTTCGGCGGCAGAACTTAAAAAGCTCGGAATCCAGGTGGAAGATACGGGCGATCAGGTAGTGATCAAACCCACAGACTCGCAAATCGAAAAGCTGGTCGACAAGCTCCTCAAGGAAAAAGACGAGGAGACCGAGGAGGCAGCATGACGATCAGCGATCGCGCTTGGGACATAGCCGAACATACCCTGGAATATATGTTGTTTGTTGAGAAGAAATGCCCGGATTGTGGGAAGTTCGATTTTCTGGAAGGCCCCCGCGGTGGCCTTGCCGTGAATATCAAGTGTACCAATTGCGGAAGTGAGTTTAATGTTTGCCCGCCGTGGTTCGCAGAGCAGATCGGCCTGATGCACAATACCAGGTGTCTGCAATGCGGCGAGATAGGAACCGTGGACTATCTCGGGATTTGCCGCACATGTACAAAACGGAATCGAGAGGACCAGAAAAAAATAGCGCAACACATCAAGGACGGGCACACTGAGCATTGTGCGAAACGGCTTGTCTGGGGTGACGGCGAGTGCGAATGCAAGGCTTTCCCGGAAAAACGCGACCCGATGGAGCTGGTAAAAACGATCATAAGGTTGCAAAAGAACAGGAGGCAGCGCAATGAAGTGCCCAAAATGTAAGAAAGAAATACCACGGGACTCAACATTCGGAGAAATCCTCGAGTTGAATTTATTCCGGTCCGACGACATAGCTGATATTCCGTTTCATCATGAAGCCTGTGGTTTTAGTGGTTCTGTCCGGGTCACCCGAAAAGATTTTATTAACAACCAACCCGAAATATACCGCATCCAGCATACTGACGCTGACGGGTATTTTAGGTATTGGCAAGGCGAGGCGTCTTCGGCAGCGGAAGCGATCGAAAAGGCAAAAGCAGAGAATTCCTACTTTCGGAACGCCGGTGAATTATACATCAGAGTGAAGACCTATAACGGCTACGGCGGCTGGAGAAAAGTGAAAAACCCGGAGGTGCATAAATGACCGGAGACTCACGATATAAACTGGTGCAGGCTGGATATACCATTTATCGCCGCAGAGACGTCTATGCCGTCAACCGGCCCGATGTAACATACGAGATCAGGGAACATTCGCTGCGCGGCCACTGGGTAAAGACAGGAACATATCCGACCAAAGACGCTCGCGATCGCGCATTGAAAGAGCTGCTTAAAGGCGAGAAGGCGTTGGAGGACTAAATGCTCTATGCCCCACCCATAGCAGAGCTGGATAAGATTCAGAAACCGAAAGGGGCCCGGCCTAACTGGGGATACTGTGGCATCGCCGCGATGTCAGCCGCGACAGGCATAAACCATCTCGAGATACTTGAGGCTATCCCGGAGTGGCCAGGATACACGCCGTCCCGGATGGTAATAAAAACCCTCGAGCAATTCGGGTACAAGGTTGAAAGGATACTAATCCCGAAAGACAAGCAGGCTTCCTGGCCGGCTTATATGCCAGAATACCCTTCCCGCGTTGCACTTGGGAGGATCTATTATGGTGACGGTAAATACAGTGATTCGCACTGGATCTGCTTCAGGTGGGTAAACGGAGGATGGATACATAGGATATTGCTTTATGACAATCTTTTCCGCCATGATTGCTGGTTTAATGTCGTGGGAAAATGTTTTTATCGCCCTCCGACAAAGCTGAAAAGCCTCTATTTTGTGGTGTGAGAGGATAGCCGTATGAGGATTGATATATGAGTAACAGTAAAGACCAGATCAAAGAAGGTGACAACGTGATGCATGGGGCGAAGCGCAGCATTGGTACCGTGCGGTACATCACGGGGAAATACGCCATGGTACTGTTTGGAAAGACGACCACGACGTATCTGCTTACAGATCTTATAAAAGTAACACTAAAAACAGAGGAAGAACTCAGGAGAGAGTATGCTCAAAAGAAAGCATGAACTCAATTACAGGCGGGCGACGGAGCGGTTTGAGCGGTGCAAATATTGTCTGCACAAGAAGTGGGTACCGATTATGAGCTGCGCATCAGGACCCGACAGTATCCTCCGGTATGACTGGCGCTGCGAGGTGATCGGGCTGGATAACTCGAACAAGTACGGCATCCGTAACGATCATGTCTGTGATGAGTATACAAGGGGGAATCATGAAACCATATCCACTGACCTATGAAGGAACACCTCACGAATACAGAGACCGGGAGCTTGTGGCAATGACCGCGATAGTCGCCGAGTTCCGCAGAGCCTCTCTCATCAACGGCCCGTTCCACAGCGCGCACGAGGGCTACGCGGTGATAAAAGAAGAACTTGACGAGCTCTGGGAAGAAGTCAAGAAAAAGGCGGATGCCCGCGATCCCGAGAAACTACAGAAAGAGGCCGTTCAACTCGGGGCCATGGCGGCACGGTTTGTTATAGATATTTGTATGGAAGGGGCGTGGAAGATATGAACCGCGAGCTGATATTCCCGGCAATTATTATCGGTCTGAGCTTCGGCGCATCGGCTGTCTACGCCTTGCAGGGGGACTTTTATCACGCGCGGTACTGGTTTCTCGCGGCAGTCCTGAATGCAAGCGTGACGTTTTGAGAGGTGATTATGCCCAGGATATGCGGTAAATGCGGCAGCGGAAATATCGTACCGGACCGGTTTTCTGATACCGGAGAGAGGTGTATGATGTGCGGACAACAGAACGGGTTTATCGAGAGAGAGAGAGAGTAATGCCGGAACAAGGCCAGCTAAATCTTGACGGGCCGATGCTCACTGATGAGCAGCGGGCGGTGTGGGACTGTATCCGGGATCGGCGTGGCAAAGGCAACGAGATCCTCGGGACGGAGATCTCCCGGATGACCGGTATCGACTATACGTCAGTGCGCGCCATAATCGCCCACCTTATCAACAAGCACGGCAAATTGATCGGCAGCAACGGCAGCGGCTATTTTATTCCTGTCACGCCGGCCGAGATCGCCGCGGTGACAAAAAGCCTGCGCCATCGCGGGATCATGATACTTGTCCGGGCGGCGCAGCTCCAGAAGACCTCCCTCGTGGCGATCTTCAATCAAACCCTGCTTGAATACGAGTACGAGAAGGAGGAGATCAATGCCTAAGCGCATTCTTACCGCAATCAGGTGGATCGCGCTCTGCGTGGCTCTTGCCGTTGGACTCATGGCCGACACATATATATTTTGTCTTATCTGGCTCATGTCCCGGGGGTTACCGGATTGAGCAGCGCAGAGGGGGTACATATGATCAGACCCATCGACAAAAAGCAGATCATCCTGATCCACCTGGCGAAGACCCAGCTTGGCATCGCAGAGGATGCATACCGGTATATGCTTGAATACCGCTATCAGGTACAGACATCAAAGGGTCTTTCTTATGCACAGGCGGACGATTTTATCACATACTTCAAGCGCCTCGGTTTCCGGGTAAAATCGAAAAAGCCCGTCTGTACTTTGTGCAGGCCGCGACCCCCCAGGGAACAGATCCCGGACAACGTCATGTACATGGTGTCGCCGCAGCAGCTCAATATGATCGAGCACCTGAAACAGGATATCAAATGGCGCACCTGGGATGGGTACCGCCGGTGGCTACAGAAGTATTTCGGCCTCACAGTTATCAGGCTCTCCGTCGAGGCGTCAGCGGTGATCGAAGGGTTAAAGGGTATCTGGCGCAGCCAGAATAAATGCGAGTGTCCCTATAACGTACAGGCCAGGGCACACAATGGCAACGGGGCTTAAATGGAAATCTGGGTACAGAAGATAATAATGCAGATCACGCTTGACGACCTGCCGGAATCATATCAGGAGATCGCCCGCATCATAGGCGTTGAAAGCGCGGTGAAACTGTCCGAGGCGCTTGGCGGCCTTGCATATTATTTCCCGCAGCTCGAAGGCATCCTCCGCAAGAAGCGCGATGAATGCATTAAAAGAGAGTTCACCGGAGACAACCACCGCGAACTGGCGAAAAAGTACGATTTGACAGAGAGATGGATCCGTGAGATAGTAGAGATCAGATATAACCAGCCCGCCTTATTTACCGACGAATAATGAAGTAAATTTCTGAACCGCTTCACAGGACATAATCCCCCCCGCTTATATAGACTGTATCAAATGATCACCCACATCACGCAACGTGAAAAGTCCTGGAGGGGAGCCTATACGCGGGATCCCCTACCAGGCGCATCCCCGGCGATAACCCAGCAAAACGCCATAGAAACACCGGAGGGGCGTGCACAGGGTCCCTCCGGGAACAACAAGCAGAGGTATAGGGCATGATCTGGGAAGAGCTGCGGAAGAGATGTCTTGAGATCGCGACGGCGGAGATCGGCACAAAGGAGATCCGCGGCGACCAGGATAATCCACGTATCGTCGAATATCAGCAGTGCACGTTATTAAAGGCCACCGACGACGAGACGCCGTGGTGCTCATCGTTTTGCAACTGGGTGTTGAAACAGCTTGGCGTCGAGGGTACGGGCAGCGCGCGGGCACGCTTATGGCTGCGCTGGGGCGTTGCGCTTGACGAGCCCTTGCCCGGCTGCATCGTCGTGTTGAAGCGTGGCAAGCCTCCAAGCGGTCATGTAGGTTTCTTTGTACGCAAGGCTCCGGATGGCCTCATTAAAGTGCTCGGCGGGAACCAGAGCGACTGTGTGAAAGTGTCGTCTTACAGGGAGGCCGATGTCCTCGGATACCGGTGGATCGTTGATGCAGCGCGGGGTTGACGAGATGAGAGCATTGTTTAACGCGGTTAGAAAGCAGCTCATATTTCTTGCCGGAGATATCCGGCGCGAGCATTGTCCTCTCGGTTTTGCCTGGGGGAAATACGAGCGGCTGATCGACCATGACGAGATGGCCCAGGCGGTCGGAAGGTCATACCCCGGCTATATAGGATTACACCGGAATCGCGGGGATCTCAGCAATATCGCGATCAACGGCTTCATGAAACACGCCTGGATTGTAGATATTAAAAACACCACGAGGATCGTCGAGGCGGTGAGCGACGGCGTGGTGTACCGGCATCCGCATCATCCCCTGAACACAGATTATGCAGTGATCCTCAAACCTCTGGTACCCGAAGAGGTCCGACATGAGGCATGTAGGCGTGCCCGGGAAATGGTCGGCTGCCCGTATGATGATACCTTTACCTTTGATCTGGAGATAGTGAGCGATCTGTTCCAGGACAAGGAGACCGCCCTTGCAAACGTGAGGGAATACGGTCTCGGCGTGTCCTGTACCGAGATGGTGGCGCTCTGCTACGTCGGCCATCGGCGTGAACTCGGCCTGTATCGCACAAAGCTCGGTAAACGCCAGGTAATTCTGCCGGACGCTTTTCTTTCAACCCACTTTGAGATCGTCTGGGCCTCATGGCATACAAAGCCCGATACCGTCCACATGCTCGGGCTCCACGAAGAGGGATGCTCGATGCTCCGGGAATACTGGGGAAGAAGGAGGTAAGCAATGTTCAAATACATAAAACTATTAGCGCAGTGGAAAGACGTAAGAAAGATATACCAGGAAGAAAAAGGCACAGACAAGCCCTGGTACATCTCGCGGCGTTTCTTCGGCGCAGTCATGGTCCTCATTGGCGGTTGTCTTTATGTTTTTCTCGATGTGGCCGTGCCTGCGGATCTTGCAGCCGCTATGGCCGATAATGCTTCAGTTATCGGCGGGCTCATTAAGGAGCTTGTCCCGGCCGGGGTGGCTCTGTACGGAGCCGTGACGGGCCTCGTCGGGATCATAAAAAAAATCAAAGGCAGACAATGAGCGGGACCGAGATCGTTAAAAAGGTATTGGACGAACAGGAGAAAAAGGGAACAACGCTGCCGCGCGTCGGGGTCAAGAAGACATGGCGCGTTGACTGGGACATTAAATTGTCCGGGTTTTTTAAAAAACTATTTGGAGGATGACGATGAAAAAACATATCTCAAAAATACTGATTGTGCTGCTGGCCGTTGTGTTCTTTGGGGCAGCCGTAGCTTTTGCCGACGACACGCCGGAGCCGGCAGCGTCAGACACCGGCGGTGCAAAGTTCGGGCTTCTCAGCATGGGCCAGGACAACCTGTATCTTGCCTCTCCGGGGGAATCGGCGTTCCTGGCGATCGGAGCGGGTTTTGATGTTGCCTCGTATGAAAAGAGCATCGGCAGCAAGGGCGGCAAATTGTCCCTCACGCTGCACGCTACGGCCGCGGCCCGGGTGACAGGCAATGACAGCGGCACCCTTGTGGGCGGATCCGTGAATTTGGACCTGATAAAACTTTTCAACGGCACCGGGATCAACTTCCTGCTGAACAATTTCAAATGTGTGATCGGCCCGGCGGTCGTCTATGATGCGGCCAAAGGGAAACCCGCTTACGGAGGGCTGCTGAACTTTTCCTATACAACGGATTAATCGCAGGGGGATATGTTGAGCTGGGGAGAGGTACTCAAATCGTTATGTTTCTGGGGACCCGGCGCGGTGATCGCCGGTTTGATAATTGTGGCGTTTTATAAGCTTGGCTGCAAGGCGCTCGACAAAGCCGGAGATCTCGTCAAGGGATTCGCCGGCGACTTTGTAGGGGCGCAGCAGGCGCAGGCCGAATCACTGGCAAAGCTTGCGCAGGGCACGGAAGGGCTGAGGGATACGATACAGGGATTTGTGACAAAAGACAATGCTGAACACCGGGAAATGCTCATCCTGCAGAAATGCATCATGGAGAAATTAGAGCGGTTAGAGGAGCGGGAATATGGAGGCTAAAAAAGAAAAGTACAGAAGGATCAGAGGGGCGATCCTGAAGCTCCTTGCACACCAGCACCCCGGGCCCGTTGATTTCAAGGTCCTGCATTTTCTCCTTGACGATCTCCGGTACACGATCACGGAGGAGGAACTGGAGAGCCATATCGTCTATCTCTCAGGGAAGGCGTTTGTCTGCCGGGAAACGCGGGAATCTACCGGCGTGAGGATCGAGATGGTCACCATAACCCCGCAGGGTCTCGATGTCCTCGACGGTTTTACGAAGGACGTCGGCGTGGATACGAGGTTTTAGATGGCAAACAAGAGTTATCAGACCGATACCCGCGAAGATGCATATAAGACCTGGCGGGAGTGCGGACAAAACATAGAGCGAACAATGCGGTCGCTGTCGAAGAAGGGTTACTTCATCACCAAGCCGACGCTCTATGCCTGGATAGAAAAATACAACTGGAAGGATCGCGCAGCCCGGGCTGAAGCCGAGGAGCAAAAAGGGAAAGAGGCCATGGAAAACCACGACGCGAAGGCGATCACCAGCCTCGATGCGGTGAGGGAACGTTACGAAAAGTACTTTGCGACGCTGGGGGACAACGTCGTCGATAACCAGGCGATGTTCGCCTATACCGGCATCATTAAGTCGATATCGGAGATCAAGGCAAAGACGGGGGCGTACAAATCGACGCTCTTCCTGGGCTTTATGCGGGACCTCATAGACTGGCTCAGTAAGAACGACCCTGACTCGGTCGGGGTCATAGAAAAGAACTTTGATGATTTTATACAGTTTGCAAAGGAAAAATATGCCGCTTAACGTGACTGACAGGAAATTCGACAAAGAGATAGAGGTTCTGCGAAACCTCATCCAGGCAAAGGCAAAGCCGTTCCCGGATGATAAAAAAGCGCAGGCCAAGCGTATTGCCCGCGGGCGGACCGACCTCGAATTCTTTGCCAGGACATATTTCCCGCACTATATCGATCTGCCGTCCTCCGCGCTCCACCGCTATTTCTGCGAGCGGGACCCGGCGATGATCTTCAGGGCCATCGATACAGGCGAAGGGGACCGCGAAGCGGACGCAGCGCCCCGCGGCAATGCAAAATCCACCTGGCGGACGCTGATCCTGCCCGTATGGTGCGCGGCATACAAATACCGCAGGTTTCCCTTGATCGTTTCCGAGACCGCCCTCCAGTCGCAGGACTTTATCAGCTTCATCAAGGCGGAGATAGAGACGAACGAGCGGCTCAGGCAGGACTTCCCGGACCTCTGTGGGGAGGGACCGGTCTGGCGCGTCGATGCGATCATTACCCGGAACGGCATAAAGATCCGGGGTATCGGCGCGGGGCAGAAGCTCCGCGGTATGCGCCACGGCAGCAAACGGCCCGATCTCGTTATCTGCGACGACCTGGAATCGGACGAGTCGGTCGAGTCCCCTGACCAGCGGAAAAAGCTGGAACGGTGGTTCTTCAAGGCCCTCATGAAGATAGGACAGCCCGATACGGTCTATATCGTCGTCGGTACGATCCTGCATTACGATTCCCTCCTGGCGAACCTGCTCCGCAAACCCGGCTGGAAGGGGAGAAAATTCAAATCCATTTTGAGCTGGTCAAAGGCAAAGCTCTGGGAGCACTGGGAGGCCCTCTTCACCGATGTCACCGTGACCAAGGAAGAGGCCGAGGAGCAGGCCGACGCCTTCTTCAAGGCGAACGAAAAAGAGATGCTCGCGAACACCGAGGTCCTCTGGCCGGAGCGCGAGCCGTACTATTACCTGATGAAGATGTATATCTCCGAGGGGCCTGCGTATTTCAACTCGGAGAAACAGAACGAGCCTATTAACCCGGAGGATGCCGTATTCCTGGAGGAGTGGATCCAGTACTGGGATGACGACGAGGTAGACCTTGCCGGTATCCCGCAGGGATGCGCCATCGATCCGTCCCTGGGCAAGAAATCAAAGCACAACGATCCCTCGGCGATCGTCGCGGGCAGGATGAAGGACAAGATCATCTATCTCACCGTGGGCGACATCGAGAAACGGCACCCCGACAAGATCATCGACGATACGCTCGAACACCACAAGCGCGATCCCTTTGATGAGGTGGTTATCGAGGAGGTGCAGTTCCAGGAATACTTTAAGGACACCTTCGAGAAGGAGGCACACGACCGCGGTCTCACGATCAACGTCAAGGGCGACAGACCGAATGTGGACAAGGACCTCCGCATCATTACCCTTCAGCCCTGGATAAAAAACGGCTGGATGAGGTTTAAGCGTCACGGTATGGGCGAGCTGATCAGACAATTCATCTACTATCGCCCGAAAGGCAAGGGCGGCCATGACGACGGCCCCGATGGAGCGGAGATGCTCAAACGGCTCCTGGAGGGGAAGATGGTCGCGGCGGCCGGCTCATCGAGCGAGACAAAAGAGGACGACTACCATGCAGACCGCCCCGGGCGGGAACGCATCAGGATCCGCGACCATTACAGCAGGAGGAGAGCCGCATGAAACTAAAAGAGTGGGCAACACAAAAGCTCTTCGGCAAGAAGATGTATGATCTCGGCGCCGACCGCCTGACTGCCGCATCATCGTCGCTGTCCGCTCCGACTATAGAGGACATCCAATGGCGGAAGCTTACAGGCAATGCCGAGCGGGATCTCCTTCCGGTCACGCAGGACCGCATGATGGAGATCGCCTTCTGGCTCGTCGAGACAAACCCCCTCGCCGGCTGGCTCGTCGATATAACGACCGCCTTTATCCTCGCGGAAGGCATGCCCTACGAATCAAAAAATAAGCAAGTCCAGGCCGTGCTCGATGGATTCTGGAACGACCCCGTGAACCGTATGCCGCTTTATTTTCCGAAGCACGTGAACGAGCTGCAGACATTCGGCGAGCTGTGCTTTCCGGCCTTTACCGCGAAGCAGACCGGCCGCGTGAGAGTCGGGTACGTCGACCCGGCGTATATCGACCAGGTGATCACCGATCCTGAGAACGTCCGGATGATTATTGGCGTTCTGACAAAAGAATGGATCGGTAATATAGGAGGCACGGTCTACAAGGCCGATCCAAAACGTTACAGGACGATCCTCCCGGATGAGGCGGAGCACGTCCTCTCTCCTGCCGCCCGGCAGATCAGAAACCAGCTCATTGACGGAGAATGCTTTTTCTGGTCCATCAACAACGTGACGAACTCGCCGCGTGGCAGATCTGCGTTGCTCCCCGTGGCTGACTGGCTCGACGTCTACGAACAGTTCCTCTTTGACTACAGCGATAAGTGGCCGCAGTTCAATTCGTTCATCTGGGACCTGAAGATCGAAGGCGGGAAAGCCGAGGACATCAAAGAGCATCTTAAAAATTTCACCAAGAAGAGCGGCTCCGCCTACGGGCACAACGAGAAGGTGACACTCGACGCCGTCACGCCGGACCTCAAGGCGGAAGACGCGGAAACGGGGGCGAGGATATTCCGCAACCACATCCTCGGCCGCTTCGGCATCCCGGAGCACTGGTACGGCGGCGGGGGCGACGTGAACCGCGGCACCGCGTCCGAGATGGACAGGCCGGCGGTGAAGATCCTGAGTCAGAAGCAGCTCACCGTGAGATATATCATGGCAGACATGCTGGGTTACCAGATACGCCAGGCCAGGAAGGCGCGGTATCTCAACGTCAGCGACGAGGAGGCCGCATTCTCGATCATCACCCCGGAGATGGGCACAAAAGATATATCCAAGCTGGCGACCTCCGCACAGCAGATGGCCACGGCGGTCGTCACCGCAGAGATACAGGGCTGGGTAGATAAGGATACGGCCAGGAAGCTCTTTGCGAGCATCGTGAGCTTCACCGGCGTGGAGATGAATTTCGAGGAGATCAAAAAAACAGTGGAGGAGCAGGAAACGACAAAAGGGTACGAGGATTACCTGAAGCGAGGGGACAACAAAAGGCCGCCCCTGGAGGTTGTGACCAATGAGTGATCGAGGCAGCCGGATCACCACGATTTCCCCGATAGCAAAAACAGGGGGTTTTTTCAACGCGACGCCTCCGACCCAGGCAAAACCCCTAATAATCCCCGTGACAGGTGTTATAAACATGTCAAGCGCGATTGTACAAGGGATATGGGGGGTTGCTTAGATGGCAAAAGTGACCCAGACGATAAAGAATGCCCTTAAAGCGAAGGATCGGGACATCATCAGCGGCACGGAATCGATGCTCAGGATCCTCGAAGATCTCCACGGCCAGGTGCAGGCCGAGCTCGGCAAGGCCGCCCTCGGTACATGGGACGCCCATCACCTGAAACAGACGCTTAATTCTCTTGAGAGCCAGATCGCCGTCTATTCGGGCAAAGCCAGCACAGAACTGGCCGGCCTGCTCGACCGGGCATGGGACCACGGCAAGGCGCTCGTCGACGCCCCGCTTGCCGTCAACGGTATCTATACCGGCTATCACCTGCCGACATCGCTCCTCGATTCGCTGAAAGAATATTCCAGCGGGTACCTGGAAAGTCTTTTCAGCGACGCCTGGTACAAGATCAAGGGAGAGCTGACGCTCGGTATCGTCGGCAACAAGACCCCGCAGGAGGTCGCGAAGGCGATCGGCGAATCAATAGATTCGGGCAGGTTCGCGGATATATCGCGCAGGGCGGAGGCCATAACACAGACAGAGATGGGGAGGATATTCTCCGAGGCCGCGCAGCTCAGGATGGACCTTGCATCGGAATATGTACCAGGGCTGGAAAAGCAATGGATCCACGCGGGGCATCCGGCGAAGCCGAGGCCCGCCCATCTTGCGATGCACGGGAAGCACGTCCCCGTCAGCGAGCCGTTTATGGTGGGAGGTATCCCCATGATGTTCCCGCGCGATCCGGCGGCGCCGATAGCGGAGACGATAAACTGCGGATGCGACCACGTGCCGTATCACGCAAACTGGCAGTAGATGTGGGACAGATAACTATAAAAAAGGAGGTAACAGATCATGGCAAGAGTAGAACAGAAACACCTGGAAGGTTTGATATTCAGGACGTCAGAGAAAAAGGAAGTCGTCAAGGACGGGCAGAAAAGGAATAGATACTTCCCTGTCGAGCGGCCCCTCGATGTCAAGGATATCATCGCCGAGCGCGACGATGGCAACACGTTCCACATTGTGACGGCGGACGGCCGGAAATACGACGTTTCCAAGACCCCGCAGAAAAGCGGAGGAGAGGGAGGCAAAGAGGACAATGGGAAAAAAGGGAAATAACCTCACACGGTTGCTGGCTGCCGGCGGCGGGAACGACCCGACCGATGTATTAAAAACTGCCATGAGCTTCAACGAGATCCGCCGCGCCCTTTGCGAGTCATTTACGGCGGCGTTCCCCAATTCCAGGGGTGACGTTGTGGATGTCTATACCGACCACTGCATTATATCCGATGACGCAGGCCAACTCTATGAAGTGCCCTATACCATCGACGAGAACGGCAAGGTCGTAACCGGCGATATGTCGAAGGTGCGAAAGCAGGTCGATTATGTCGCGATCCAATCATCGGGCCGCTTCTTTGCCGCCGTAGGGGAACCAAAGGCTCAGGATTATGGCTGGAAGTGGATCGTGCAGATCGTCGAGGCTGGCACCGATAAACAGGGCCGCGCAGAATACCCGCTGGCGGTTCTCCACGCTGCCGCTCCCATATACGAGGGCGCCCGGGTTTTTGCCCTCACGCAGGGGCAGCACGACGACCCGGCAAATCCTTACGGCAAGTCCGTGCGGGATCTCGCCGGCTGGATATCAGATGTGAAGCCGAACGCGACCGGGCTGGAGGGCACCTTCAATATCCTGAAAAGCTCGCAATGGCTGAGGGACATGATCGCCGACGCATGGGACCGGGGCAAGAAGGACATCGTCGGCCTGTCTCATGATGTCATGGCAAGGACGACAATGGCCGGGGCATCCGGACCAAAAAAGGTGGAGGAGATCGTCAAGGTCGACTCCGTTGATGTAGTGTACGACCCCATAGGAGGGGGAAAATTCTTGAGAATGGCCGCAGCCGCTAAGGCAGGCCAAAAGGAGGCAGAGATGCTGAACAAATTATTGGCTGCCTTGAAGGCGCAGAGGCCTGACCTCTATGCGACCATTGAGGCAAAAGTAACGGACAAAACAGTAACGGAAGACGAGGTGACGGAGCTCCTCACATCGGCGATCGTCCCGGCAGGGACAGGGGCCGAGGTTGTCTCGCAGGTGACGGCGGCGATGAAGGACCTCATCGCGAACATGAGCGATACGTCGGCAGAGGACATACTGAAGGAGACAAAGATCCTCGCAGCAGGGCTTTCGCTCAAGGACGCGCTGAAAGAATCCAACCTCCCGGAGATCTCGCAGTTGCGCGTCAGAAAACACCTTGACGGCAAGGTGGTAACGGGCGAGCAGATCCAGGCGGCGATCAAAGACGAAAAGGAGTATATCGACAAGATCACGGGTTCGGGATCGGTCGAGGGCGGCGGGATGATAAGGCTCGGCAGCGAAGAGCCCGAGAAGATCCAGGCGGCGATGGACATACTCTTCGGCGTCGAGGTCGATGAACGGCACAGGAACGTAAGCCCCATGCGATCCCTCAGGGCCGCCTATGAACAGATCACCGGCGACCGGGACGTCACGGGCCGCGTGAGCAGGGAAGGACAGAAGATCGGCGAACAGCTCATGTCAATGATGCGCCTCCCCGCGGCATACAGCACATCGAGCTTCACCTATGTCCTCGGCAACACGCTATACCGCCGCATGGTCCAGGATTACAAGGCCATCGATTTCAAGGAGGACGCGCTCATCAGCTACGAACGGAACGCCCGCGATTTCCGGACACTGGAATCGGTCCTGGTGGGCTACTTCGGGGACCTGCCTGACGTGGACCCTGAAACCGCAGATTACGTCGAGATTGCAATGCCGCTCGACGCAGAGATCTCATACGCGGTGAACCAGAAAGGGGTCATCCTGACGGTCACCCGCAAGGTCGTCATGAACGACGACATAAAGAGCGTCCAGACACTCGTTTCCCGCCTCTCCCGCGCGGCAAGAAGGACCAAGGCACAGCGAGTCTGGAACAAGATCATCACCAATGCCACATGGGACGGCGATTCCAAGGCAATATTTCACGCCGACCACGCCAACCTCGGCGCGGTGACGCTCACCAATGACGCAACCGGCGTGGCGACGCTCTATAACAGGCTCACCGCCATGTTCAACCAGACCGAACAGGATTCCAGCAAGAAGCTCGCGCTGCGTCCGCTATATGAATGGATACCCATCGAGCTGGAATCAATAGCATACGGCCTGAATTCCCCCTGGCCCGGTGTGGCGGGCGGCAACCCGCACGCGGGAAGGTTCGGGGCAAACCATGAGCGGATCATCACATTGCCGCTCACGACCGACACCAACGACTGGGGGCTTATCGCCGACAAGAGCGAAGTGGAGATCATGGAGATCGCCTATCTCAACGGGCAGAAAGAGCCGGAGCTTTTTGTTGCCGACAACCCCCTCGTGGGGCAGATGTTCGTTGCGGACAAGATCCAGTACAAGATGCGGCATGAATATGAGGTCGAGGTGATCGATTACCGCGGCCTTGACAAGTCGGTTGTGTAAAATCAGCATGGGGTACGGGCGGCGGCCGGAGGTTATCCCCCGGCCCTTCCTCCCCCGCGCATAAAAAAAGGAGGTTATCCAATGAAAAGATTCAAGGCAAGTTTGATAATGATGATGATCCTGGCGTTGCTCGCCTTTAGCATACCGGTGCAGGCGGCAACCGATAACCCGTCGACGGGAAGCACAGGATATGAAACATGGGTATTCCATGTGAGCGGCACGTTCACGTCAACCGTCACGCCCATCCAGTTTAAGGTCCCCTGGCCGTACCGGGTGCTCTCTGTATCGGTATTCGCGAGGTCGGTTTCAGGGACGTCGAACGTGGCGAGCCAGACCGTGGACCTGCAGGCGAGCAGCACTTCACTGTTGACGACACCTGTACAGATAATAAGCTCCGCCACAGTGACCGACGGTACGCTGGCCACAACGCCGTCCATAACGGATGAGGCCACGCTCAGCGTGATCCTTAACATGACAGGCACCAGCCCGTCCCTGACCGATCTGACGGTAGTCGTGCCGGTAAAGAGGCAGTAGGCGCGGTACGATGCGCATCGTAAACAGACAGATAAGACGATGGGGGAGGAAGATCTCCCCCTGGTCTTACAACAAATTGAGCGGCGCTATAAATGCCCGGGGTATTATCAATGCCCTGACGATGATCGCGCTTTTTGCCGGGGTCTGTTTATTTGCTACGAGCGGGAACACCAGACTGGACAGATATATGACGTTTACTTATGCAATCGTGACCGCCATCGGGCTGCAATTGTTATTGCGGTCGCTTCCTGCAGGGCTGTTTTTGATATGGACGGCGATATGTTTCTACACCCACCCGTTGACCCCGATCCTTGCGGCGCTAACTGCCGTTATTTACGGCGGAGGTCTGTATCTTTTGTCCCGGGTGCCGGTGTCAAACACAAGGATATACAATCTCATATGCCTGTACGCGATCGCTACGGTGTTATGGCAGGTCCTGCAGGTGGCCGATCTGACAATAGGGTACCGGCCGGTCTACGGGGGGAGTCATACCATCGTCGGCTTGCAGACCAACGTCGGAGAGACATCTGCTCTCATGGCGGTATGCCTGCCCGCGTTTTTCCGGCGCCGCTGGGTATGGCTTGCGCCCATCCCGCTGGCGGGGCTCGTGATGGCACAGGCGACAACAGGCATGATGGCCGCCGGCGCGGTCGGAATTGTCTATTTTTTATCGTCGGCGCGCCCTCGTTATTTTTATTTTTATGGTTTATCCAGGCGCATTAAAATCGTCACGGTGCGCATTGCGGCTGTTGTTCTCGTGCTCGCCGCCGGTGCGTGTTATGTGATGTTCGCCGATCCGTTCAACTGGGAGAGTCACAAAAACTCACGCGTGCAGACCTGGAAAGAGAGCACGTTCATCGCCCTGCAGAAACCTTTTCGCGGATGGGGATACGGGCAATTCTGCACGGTAGTGCCCTTGCTCAGCACACCGACGCAACTGCTCGTTGATGACCGGAAAAGGCTGTATCTCGAAGTCGAGGACAAAGGCATGTTCCTGGCAACGGCGAACAAGATCACCTCCGGCAATGCAGAGGCGTACTATAAGGCAAAACGATATCCGGAGCGTTTTTACTTCGAGGCCCACAACGAGTACATCGAGATCCTTTTCGCCGCCGGGATCCCCGGGCTTGTTCTATTGCTTTCCGCCCTGGGGCATATCTTGTGGCGCGGGTGGAAAAGCCCCGGCCGGCTGCCCTTCTATGGTTTGCTGGCGTCATGCATCTGCGCCGGCGTGTGGTTTATCTGGCAGATCGTGCCCATAGCGGTGGTGACGGTCGCATGGGCCGGGCTGTGCCTGGCTAAATATCCGGAGGAAGCATGAGCACACTTGTCGATATCCTGGCCGAGGTGATCGCGATCGTAAAGGACGATTCCGGGAAACTCACAAACCCGGACGATTACGAAACCGGCATCAGCGCGGCCCTGATGGAATATTCCCGCATCAAGCCGCTTCCCGTCATCGACGACATATACGGCGACGGCACGAGCCAGGTGAATCTCCCCGCCGGCTGGACCCCGGAGTTCTCCGTTGTCAGGTCCATCGAATACCCGATAGGGGATTTCCCGCCGACAGTGCTCGACGAAGAGGACTATTACATCACGGACCGCAGCGGGATAGTGACGCTCAATTTCACGCTGGCCGCAACGGATCGTGTGCGCGTCACCTACACGATGCTCCGCACGGCCGACGACATCCCGGATATAGATCTCCATGCGTTCTGTCAGCTCGCAGCAGCTCACAGCCTTGAAACACTTGCAAATGCCTATACGCAGACCGGCGACTCAACGATCAATGCCGACGTGGTCAACTACCGCACAAAATCGGGAGAATTCGCGTCGCGGGCAAAGCAGCTCCGGACGCTGTACAAGGAACATATGGGGATAAAGGGCGACGATACCACGCCAGCGGCCACGGTCGTTACCGACCTGGGGATGAATTATCCCGGCGGCAGCGATCGCCTCACCCACCCCAGGTGGGCAAGAAAAAACCGGTGAGGAGACATGGAAAATAAGATAGTTGTTTCAGGACCGATCTTTGACGGCAGCGCGCCAGGGATAATCAGCCAGGGGTTGATCGCTGCCATGTACGAGGCGACGATGTTCCTGGAGCGCAAGGTCAAGGAACGCGCCCCCGTTGGTGTGGGCGGCGCGAAAGGTGGCCTCCTCTCCACGATCCATAGCGAGGTCCAAAAGGGGGAATCCGTAGTAAAGGGAATTGTGGCGACATCGAGCAAGTACGGCGAAGTCCTCGAAAAAGGCAGGACCCCCGGCAAAAAGTGGCCTCCGGAGGGGACGCTGATCCGATGGATAGAGTTAAAGCTCGGCAAGTACGGGTCAGAGGCAAAAAGCCTTGAATTTGTGATCCGGCGCAAGATCGGCAAGAAGGGCTTCACGGGGGCATATATGTTCGGCAGGGCGTTTGAGGCCCACTGGCCGGACGTGGCGCGCATCTTTAATCGTGCCGGATATACCATATCAAGGGGGTTGTCCGGTGCCAGGTAATTACACAACGATTATCGCCGATATCAAATCAAATCTGGAGGCCGTCACCAACATCGGCGTCGTACACGATTATTACCGTTACGCCGCCAACCCTTCGACCTTTATTGCGTTGTTCAGCTACACCCCGACAGGCGGAAGCAAACATATACGGGGCTGGGAGATCACCCGTATCAGGGCTCCCGAGCATAAGCGTGGGGCATTCTTCAGACATCATGTATTCAAACTCACAGGGTATCTCAGTCTGAAAGACGCCGACGCGACGGACAAGACATTTCAGGGGCTCATTGACGATGTCTGTGAAAAATTCCGGACAGCCGCCGACGGGGCCACCTGGTACTATCTTGACGGCGACAATGGTGATAATGCCCCCTGCCAGGTTGAGATCATTGAACCGCGGATATTCGGAGAAATACTCTGCCATTATACAGAGATCATTTTGCACATAACGGAACGAATAGCGCCATAGAAGGAGGCAAAAATGGACAGACCATCAGGAGCATACATACAGGACCCAAAGACCGGAGCCATCACGCCGGACCTTTCCGACGAGGCAATGAAGGCCAGGCAGCCAGCAGCGGAACAGGATCAACCGGAAGAGCCGAAAGAACAGGAAAAACCAGATAAAAGGCAAAGGAGGTAAGCGATGTTAAAGACACGTGCAGTAATATTAGCAAAGGTCGAATCGGTAGCGTATGGAACAGACCCGACGCCCTCGGCGGCCGCGAACTCGATCCTCTGTGAGTCCCCGGAGCTTGAGGTGGTGCAGAAGTTCCTGGAGCGGAAGAACACCCGCACCTATTACGGCAATGTGGCCGGCGTCTCGACCGGCGAAGCAGTCAAGATCAAGTTTGCCACGGAGCTGAAAGGATCTGGAACGGCAGGGACCGCGCCTGAGATAGACCCGCTCTTCCGCGCCTGTAACTACACCAGGACAAACACGCCCGGCACATCGGATGTCTATGACCCGAACAGCAACCAGTCCACCGGAGAGAGCATCACGATCTATTTCTACCAGCACGATATCGTCCACAAGATCTCCGGATGCCGCGGGACCTTTACCGTCGACCTCACCGCCGGAGAATACGGCAAGATCAACTGGGAGTTCACCGGCATCTACACCGCCGCCGCAGACGGCTCGATCCCCGCGATCACCGTCAACGCGACCGTCCCTCCCCGCTTCCTCTCTGCATCGTTCGCGATCGATTCATACGCAGCGGTCATTGAAAAGATCAAGATTGACACGGGCAACGAGATCGGGCGCCGCCCCAGCGCGAACGCGGCGACAGGGATCCTCGAGTATTTCATCAAGGAACGGAAGGTTACCTGCGAGATCGACCCCGAGGTCGTTGCCCTGTCAACAAAAAGCTTCTGGGGATTGTGGGCTGCGAACACGCTCGTTGTGTTCACGGCTACGGTGGGATCCGTTGCCGGCAACCGCTGCGTCATAACGGCGCCGAAGGTACAGATCGCGGACGTGAAATACGGGGAACGGGAAAGCCTTCTCACCAATGCGCTGAAGCTCAACTTCACCCCGAACACCGGCAACGACGAGATAAAGTTCAGCTTCACGTAACCGGCGAGGAGCGAGGGGAAAAGAGCGAGAGCATTCAAACTCTCAGCTCTCCGCTCTCAGCTAAATTAAGGAGGTTTTATGAGAGATCTAAAACAAAGTGATCACAACAAAATGATCCTTGAGGACCCGATATCAGGATCGAAAATAACATTATATTACAGATTGCCGACCTCAACCGACAGAGTGGAATTTGAGGCGGCATCATACCGGCGCGAAGGCACTGAAGTAATCGACAACACCCCCCAGGCCAGAGTTGATTCAGCGCTGAAGATATTGACAGGTTTTTCTGAAGGGTCCTTCGGCTACGGCGGAGAGCCTATATCGGCAGATCCTGCAAGCCCGCATTATCGTGAAGATTGGAAGGATCTTGTGAGGGAAACGGCATCCGACCTGTTGTCCGCCTTAAGCCTGAAAGTGTTTATGGGGTTACGGGTTGTCCCGGACGAGGGAGCGAACCGGGGGGAGGGCAAGGACATAATCCCTTTCGATCGGAAATAGACAAACTGCGGGCGCAATGCACACCGGAGAAAAAAAAGAAATGCGCAGCGGGTTGCGGACAGAATCTGGATCAGGTATGTGCAACATGCGAACTGAGGGATCCATATCAACCGACACACTGGTTCCGCCACATCTATTATCTGTATATGTTGATGCAGGGAGGGTATCCCTTTGCAGCAAACGATCTCACCATTGAGGAATGGATGGACATCGGGGTTATGAAGATGGAAATGGAAGCAGATAAAGACAGGACAATAATGACCCTCCTGGCGGGAGCGCGTCATGCCTAACGAGAACAGGATACAAATCATCCTTACCACCGATGCAAACGGCGCCGTGAACGGCATCAGGACCGCCGATGATGCACAGAAAAAGCTCGGTGAAACCACAAAAAAATCATCATCGGAAATACAGGCAGCCTGGAGCGCCGTCTCCGTCAAGATTGCAAGCTGGATGTATGTCATTGAAAAGGCCAAGGGATACTGGGATGCCTTCATGTCTTCGGTCACCCTCGGCGCAAAGGCCATGCAGGCGGAAGAGTCCTTCCGGATCGCCGCCGATGCGGCAAATATTAATTCCGACCGGATGATCGCCGCAATGCGCCGGGCCTCAGCGGGGACGATCGATGAATCAGATATCATGCAGAAGGCCATCAAAGGCATAGTCCAGGATCTGGGAGAGAGCCAGCTTGTATTGATCATGGAGGCCGCGCGGGTCTCTGCGAGGATCGCCGGTGAAGACGTCAGGGCGGCATACGAAACCATCACCGACGCGATAGCAAACAATATGCCCCGTGCCCTCAGAAAGTATGGCCTGCTCGCCAAGGAGGACATCTCACTGGTCAACCAGGCCCTCGCCGCAGGCATAGAGGATGTGAGGATCTATGAGCTTGCAATGGCGAACGCCGCGAAACAGGCGGCCATACTCGGCATAGAAGAGCAATCCGTTGCGGAGAAGATACAGGAACACAACGCCAACATGCAAAACATCATGGAGCAGTTCGGGAAATATGCCGCCGTGATATGGGACTTCCTCCGCGGCCCCGGCAAAGAGTACAAGGACTGGCTCACGGAACTGGTAGAATCAGGGCAGTTAGGAGATGTTGGAGGGGTTATCGAAGGATACGACATAACAGGTAATGTGGCCGGGTCGAAAGAATCCAGAATAGCCTTTGCAGAAAAACAGAAGCGTGCAATCGTTGAGCAGACAAAGGCCGCAATCGAAGCAAAAAAGCCTGCAGAAAAGGCAACCGCCGCGGCAGATGCATATGCCGACTGGGCCGTACAGGTGGCAAATCTCAACCCCCTCCTAACTGAGGAGACAAAAAGACTGGCCGAGGTCAATCGCCAGGCTGAATCTTTAATAAAAAAAGGTGTTGCAAAGGCCAAGGTCGAGGAGACGCTCGCTCTCGCAGAGTATTATCTCAAACAGAAACAGGTCATCGAGGCAGAGAAGGATCTCGCGGACTGGCAGAAGGATATGTACCGCATGGCGGAAGAGGAGCTGGCATATTTTACGGCCATGCAGGGCACGGAGCTTGACAAGCAGATAGCACAGATCGACGCCGCAGCCGCGAAGATCGGGGCAAATCTCGGGAAGCTCGGCCTCGATGCGGAGGAGTTTGAGACGCGCTGGGCCGAGATCGCCCGCGTATCGGAGATCGTAAAACAAACCGCCCGGGATGAAAGCCACAATAAACTGATGCAGCAGCTCACCGAGCAGGGGAGTAAATACCAGGCCCTGTTTGACCAGCAACGCCAGCAGCAGCTCACCGGTTATAACGATATCTGGTCGAACACCATGAATACCATCAACCAATCCGGTGATTATGCGCCAGGGATGGGTATGATGGCAACAAATATTAAAGGGATCACAGATGTCGTGACAGGGCAGGATAAATATACCCTGGAATATGAACGGGCCCGCGAGCATTATAACCAGATGCGTGAATTGTATCAGCAGAATTTGAATGATTATGGTGGTAGCGAGGCAGCCGGGTATGAACTGAATGCAGCATATCAGTCTATGATCATCGCTAATGATCAGCGGACTGCCTCCATGAGAGCGCAAATAACCCAGGGGATGTTTGGTGCGATGGCCGGGGTTGCACTCACATTTTATAATGCCACAGGGCAACAGAGCCAGGCTGCATTCCGACTTTACCAGGCCATGGCCATTGCGGAAACAACGATATCGACCATTATGGCCGCACAGGATGCTTATGCTTGGGGCATGAAGTACGGAGGCCCCTTCGCTCCATTTGTCGCTGCCGCAGCGGCGGGAGTGGCGATCGCCGCAGGCATGGCAAGGGTGGCCGCAATTTCCAGCCAGAAGATGGCTACCGCCTCACCGGCAACGGGCATATCAGCCGGTGGTGGGTATTCATACACGCAGCCAAACGAGCCAAGCTACCAAGCGGAGCAGAAGACCGAGGCACGTCCCCTTGTTGTGAATCTCTACAATTACGGATTTATTTCTGAAGGAGCAAAGGACGAGCTCGCGAGGGAGCTCGTGCCTGCATTGCAGAAGGCGGTAAACGATGGAGCGCATTAATTGAACCCTGTAATCCTATACGATAACCGTTTCGAGGACGGCGCCCTCTCCGCCACCGACACGGAGAGCGGCTTCGACGTCAATAACATAAAGGACCTCAGGCCTCATAGCTTCTGGAAAGCAGCCAGCTACGGCACAAAATACATCACCGAGGCGCCGCTGGCAAAAGGAACGGTAACCCTTGCCGATATGCGCCTCTCACTCCTCGATGGGTCTGCCTTCGTAGATTTCTCCGCCGCAGACGTGCTCACCGACCATATCGGCAAACGCCTCGTCGTCATTGATTCTGCAGGCAAAAAGGCCATAGGCTATATCAAGGCCGCATCAGCAAATACTCCATCCAGTGTCCTTAAAATATGTGCCTCCCCTTCTGTTGTATATGCCTCATGGGAAAATAACGGGATATGGGAACATAATGGTGATGGGTGGGTCAGAATCCATGCGACAAATCCTATCGGCATGACTGCCGGAGCGTCTTTATTGTTTGCATCCTTTTCCGGTAATGGTCTCTGGAAATACGATGGCACTACATGGACGAAACTGAACACCGACGAGCCTACGGTGATGAGTGCCTACGGGACGTTGCTGTTTTATGCGTATAACACCAATAAGGCTTATGAATATGACACAGCAACAGATACACGGACAGAGTTTGCTTCGTCTTCTGTTGTCAATGTAATTTCAGCCGGGGACGATGTTGTATATATGAATATCGTAGGACAGGGGGCATGGAGATATGTTCCGTCAACAAGCACATGGACGGATACAAGCGGGGCCGATGTCGATAAGCTGTGGACCATGGGTGCCCTTACATATGGCACCTTCCCCGGATTTGCCAAAACATATCAATATGCCGGGTCGGTCAGTTCGTGGAATGTAATCCACAATTCTATAATGGCATCAGCGGGGGCAGTAGTAAATAACGCAACGTTATATTGTGCTCTTAGTGATGGTATATATCAGTGGGTCAGCGGTACTACGTGGACGAAAATATCGTCAGATGTACCCACTAAAATGACAGGTACAGCATCAAAATTATATGCCTATTTCGATGCTACCAAAACCCTTAAATCGTGGGACGGTGCAAATTGGGTAACAATATTATCCCCGTCCGATACGGGTGTTACTATTACCAGCACCCCGGACGGCTCAACCTATAACTGGGAATCCATCGAAGCCGGGTTCAATTACAACGATTCGAGCGGCTACGCCTACAAGATCTCCGAATCGGATGCGTGTGATGCTCTCTTCCTCTTCGGACACAATCTCGGGACCGCGGAGGCCTCCGTGTCCGTGGAAAGTACCGACGACGAGGTAACCTGGACGGAGAGGCTCGCGGTCTTCCAGCCGGCGGATGACCGGGCGATCATGAAACTCCTGACATCGTTCCGCGCGGCAAGCAAACGCCTGAAGATCGATACCGAATCCCTCGCCCCGTATATCGCCATCGCAATGCTCGGCCAGCGAATGGAGTTCCCCTTCCCTCCGGATTCACCCTATGACCCGTACAATATCGGCATCGAATCAGAAAGCGAGCTGTCGGTCCAGGGCAACCACCTGGGCGATGTTATCTATTATTACCCGATCGCGCAGCGCGTGGTATTTTCAAACCCTCTCCGCTCGTTTATCACGGACACCTATAAGCCTTTCTGGGATACCCATGGAAGGCTTCGCAAATCCTTTGCCTGGGCATGGGACCTGACAGCATATCCGGACGTCGTCTATTTCATGAAACTGACAAAGAACGCCCGCCTTTCCATGCCGCTCTCTGTCGGCACCTATGCTGACACGCTCGTCCTCGATATGGAAGGGGTGGCGGAGCCATGACGACCTACGCAGCAGAGCTCGGCGCCGTATCCAGGTATCCGAACACGCTCTGCATCGCCACTCTTGACCGCTGTGCGAACACGTGCGGATCCTCGCCCTGCACCGCCACGGGCACAAAATGCTGGAACACGTATTTCACCTGCAAGGACAAGGCGCATTTCAGCAAGACAACACTGGATCATGAATATACGTCCGTTAAGTCGCCGCTTCCGTTCCCGGGCCCCCGCCCTTACATCGACGATGTAAAATACATCCCCACAGAGATCAAGGACAACCTGACGATATCCGGGAGGGTAAGCATCACGCTCCGGGACGAGCCGGAACTGACCGACATCGGGCTCGATCCGTATTACAGCACCCGCTCGACGATCCAGGGGACCTATGCAAAGAAGCTCGTGGCCAGGAACCCGAATTACAAGGGGCGACCGGTAAAGATATACAATGGCTTTTACGGCCTCGCGAAAGGAGACTTTGTCCAGCGGTTCGACGGCATCATCGACAATATCACCATCAAGCGTGGCGGGTGGGTCATCGAGGTCGCCGATCTGCTCAAGAAGCTCGCCGATATCGACGTACCCGCGAAGTCCACTATCAAGCTCGCGGCTGCCATCGATGCAACACAGGTCCAGCTCTCCCTGACCGACGCAACGGACCTCGACGCGGCGAACGGATATGTGAGGATCGGCGACGAGATCATCTTCTATCTGCTGAAGACCGGCAACCAGCTCTCGGGGTGTATCCGTGGATGTTTCAGCACCACCGCGGAGGCGCACAACCAGAATGACAAGGTCCAGAAGTGCCGGTATTACGCCCCGCAGAGCGCATACGACATCCTTCTCGCGATGCTCCAGACAGATGCGGGCATTGCCGCAGGGTCGATCGATTCAACCGCCTTTGCCCTGTGGAAGGCATTTGATGCCGATATGCCCTATTTCTCGGCAATCATCAGCGAGCCGATTAAACTGAGCAAGCTCTTCTTCGAGATCATTGACCTCATCGATTGCAAATGCTGGGTCGGCGAGGATCTGAAGATCACCATCAGGAAGAACCTCCCGAACTATCCCGGCAGGACATACCAGACCTTCACCGATGCCGATAACATCATCGCGAATTCCATCAGCGTCGATCTGAACGCGAAATCACGGGTAAGCAGGATATCCATCTACTGGAACAAGACGGCGATCGGCAAGGACGAGGAGATCTCGAGCTATAACTGCCTCGATGTCTTCACCGACGTGGAGGGCGAAGGCGCGAACCTCTACAACGAATCGGTCGAGAAGAAGGTCTACTGCCGGTGGCTGCGGCTCGACTACATGGACGAGGACCTCGTTATCGCCTACATGAGGCGGGTTGGCGCCAGGATGCTGCGGCTCTGCAAAAACCCGCTGCCGATCATCACATTCGACGTGGAGCTGAAAGACTCCGGGGTCAAGACAGGCGATATGGTAAAGATCACCACCTCGGCACTGTGCGAGGCTGACGGATCTCCCTTGACCAATGTGGTCTCTCAAATCGTGAAGCGAGAGGAGAAGGGGAACAAGGTGTCCCTGAGGGCGATGAAGTTCCCGAAGCAGAAGGTAGGCTTTATCCAGAGCGCCACGGGGGCTGTTGATTACACATCCGCCACAGATGCACAGAAGGAATACGGGTTCATCGCCAGTGCAACAACAAACCAGATGAGCAACGGCGACGAGGCATACTATACATATTGACGGGGGTGAACAATGCCAGGATATAGCGCGATAACAACAGACGAGATATCCGCTGATAAACCATTGACCGATGCGCTTTTTCAAAAGATAAAGGACAACTTCGATTACCTCTACGCCCTCTCCGGTGACGTGATCGATATCCCTAACGGGACACTCGAGATCGATGCCGACGCAGACGGGATCCCGGACAACTTTACACGGGCGCTCTACGCCGGAGGATCGGGGGCATTCGACACGACCACTCCCGCCCAGGGGGCAAAGGCATACAAGTTCACGCGCACCTCAGGGGCAGGTAACGGCGGAGGCTATCTTGAAACGGGCTATCTGCCGATTTCGGAATACATATCACCGAAGTTCTGGTTCAGGCTCAAGGCATCCGCTGCGGGCATGAAGAACATCGTCAGGATCAGGTACTTCGACAAGGACAAGGTCGACCTCTCCGCGGACGAAGATGTCTATTCCTCGACATCGAACCCCACGTCCTGGACGCCTTATACTAAATGGGGAGTCCCGCCGGCAAATGCCCGGTACATCAAAATACGATACATCGGAGGGTACACCGACACTGACGTCGCCGGCGATATCTATTTCGACGACCTGCACTATGACCCGCTCCCGGAAGTGATCTTTGACGATTTTACGATCGCGAACGCCACAAATAATACCGGTTCATACGCCGACCTCAATAGTGCCTCAGTCAAATTACCTAAGGGGTTTACCGTTGCTCTGTTACCTATCAACATTGTAAACAATGACGGCGGAGGCATTTACGGAGCTCACCAGTTTGCAGGGCGTTATAGGATTTCCACGACATACTCAACGGAACTTATAGCAGACGGATATAGTATTAGCACAGAAAACCACTATGGCAGGGGGGTGCTGGAACTCGACATCTCGGCGCTATCCGGCGCGCAGACGCTTTACCTACAATCAAAATATGTAATCACGCCCGCCGCATCCGTAGTGGGTGCAGAGAAGGCAGATTCTATTGCAACATATATCAGGCAGGGAGCATAGGAGGAAATCATGCTGATATTCCACAGCGATACACATATATTGATGGCACTGCTGGGCGAAGAGGAATCCTCTGCCGGCGACCACATCCGGAACGGATATCCGGAACTCCTCGAAGAATGGGAGGCCGGCAGGATCCGCGCGACGAAGCTCGATAAATTTGTGCCGATGAAATGCCTAATAATGGATGCCGGCAAGCCCCGTCCCATGACCGACGACGAGATCAAAACCTGTGACGCTACCCTCGCCGCGGAGATCTCCGAGAAGGCAGCCGCCGCCGATCTCGAGGCGAAGATCCAGGCGGAGATCAGGACAATGGCGATCGAACGTATAGAGGCAAAAGAGCAGCTTACGACTAAAGTCTGACGGACAGTATCCAAGGGAGTAAGCCCTCCCTTAAACAACGCGCCTGCAAGCGCGAAGACGGGATAACCCGCTACCATCCGCCGTCCATAACCCGACCGGGATCAGGGCGGCATAAGTGTATCAGGGGACTCCCGTTAAATCAAAACAAATTTGAGGGAGGGCATCATGAACAGCATTCTCAACTACATGGGCGGCAAATCACTTCTTACTAAAAAGATTATTCCGTTGATCCCGGAGCATACCTGTTATTGTGAGGTATTCGCCGGAGCGGCCTGGCTTTTATTTCGGAAGGAAGAATCGGAGGTCGAGATCATCAATGATATCAATAGCGACCTCATCACGCTCTACAGGGTCATTAAACACCATTTGGAGGAGTTTATCCGCTATCTGAAATGGCTCCTGGTCTCCCGCGATGAGTTCGCCAGGTTCAAGATCGAGCGGCCCGAATCGCTCACCGATATCCAGAGGGCTGTAAGGTTCTATTATTTAATAAAGAACGGGTATGGGGGCCGCATAGAAAAACCATCGTTCAATATTGCCGCAACAAAACGATCCAACTTCAATCTTCTGCGGATCGAGGAGGAACTCTCGGCAGCCCACCTGCGACTCTGCCGGGTCTATATCGAGAACAAACCGTATCAGGAGATACTCACACGCTATGATCGGCCGGGCACGTTCTTTTACGTTGATCCACCATACTGGAACTATGAGAATTATTACGGCCCCGGGATCTTCTCCCGTGAGGACTTTACCAAGCTGGCAGGTTTGCTCTCTCATGTTCGGGGCAAGTTTATGATGAGCATTAACAATGTCCCGGAGATCCGGAAGCTGTTCAAAGGATTCAGGATCGAGGAAGTCTCGACCAGCTACTCAGCAGCCGGAGCCGACAAAAAGGTCCAGGCAACAGAACTTCTGATCATGAACTATTGACAGCCCGGGGAGCTATGTCACATATGTGACATAGGATTCGCAGACACCCACGGTATGGCCCTCTTTGCATCCCCCCGGCTATACCCGCCTGTCAATTTGTAATTTTTTCTTGCAAAAGATTAATATTTAAAAGAGAATTCAATACAGTACGGAGTAATAATTAAGATGGGCGAAGCAGTTAAAATGATTAAAATAATTTTGGAATTTCCATCTCTTCAAACAATATTGACTGCCCTATTAGTTGGCGCCACAATTTGGTATGCAAGACTTACTTACAAGATGCTGCATGCACCTTATAAATCTATTTTGATACCACTTAATTTTGATCTGAATGATAATGGTGCATGGGAATTTAAGATAAGAAATTGTGGTCCAGGCATTGCAAAAAGTGTTGAACTGGTTGGCATTATACAGAAAAATATTGAGTTTCAAGATATAAAAAAACCAGATAAAATGTGGGCGGAGGTGTCATACGATCCCGCTTCAGGACCGTTTTTACTTATGCCAAACAATGATGGGTTGTATGTTTTTCGAGGGGTGTTATTGGCATTAGAAAGCCCATTCCTTATCAGGTGGAAGACCATATTGGATAAAACTCAAAAATCTTATTGGGTTATAAAGATCCACAACGGGGATAGAATAAGATTTGATCAATTTACTTCACTCAGCTTCACGGGGCTTAATACGTTCAGAATAAAACGGATTAAAATATTGATATGTTCGCCTTACCATGCAGCGCATCGACGGCTATCATTATGGAGTAGGAATAGAAGAAAATCTGGTGTCATAAGTCATGGCTAATCTGCAGAAGCTCACAATTTCGAAGTCGGATGCAGCTAAACGACAGCTTGAATCTGCTATCAGGTTGTACTTCAGCCAGGGAGATCCCGTCTCGATTCACACCCTCACCTCTGCAGCATACAACATAGTTCGCGATATTAACAAGAAACGTGCCGGAAAACCATTATTCGCCAAAGAAAGATTTCTCGAGTATGTAAAAGCTGGTCATGAAAAGGAAGTTCGAGACCTGATTAACACAGCCGAGAATTTCTTCAAACATGCAGATCGCGATTGCGAAGCTACTATTGACTTCAATCCCAGACAAAGCGAGTTTTTGCTTCTCGAAGCATGCGGAACCTACGGCAAATTAACCGGAGAGTTTCCTCCGTTGTTCCGCTTATATCAAACGTGGTTCATCGCAAACAACCAACGTCTCTTTAACTTTCCAGCCGACCTAAAATTGGCTATTGCTCGTGGTGCTCTTGAAATTGTCCAGTTAGAACGAGAGGAATTTTTTACTAAGGTTTTGCCTTTCGTAATGAGCCTTAATAAATAATATCTGATAGTATTGTTCTTGACAAAGTAATTCTGCAAGAATACCATTTGAGAAACCATCGTACGCAGTAAATAATCGTTGGGCAAATGGGCTCATTAGAGTCATGCGCTTCGCAGAAGCGTACGGCGATTGGTGATGTGCGAAGCGAATAAAGGGGAGTTTGACATGGGAGGTCGCAATGAAACTACGAACGGTGCATGTCCGAGAGTTCCAATCGGTCTGGGATTCGAATCCCTTCGAGATCGATAGAGTCGCGTGTCTGGTAGGCAAGAATGAGGCTGGCAAGACAGCCCTGTTACAGGCACTTTATCGTTTGAATCCGATCGTTGAGCACGAGGGTAATTTCGATCTAACTTACGACTACCCTAAGTCAGAGGTCGAGAACTACCAGCAGGATGTTGAGAACGGGCGGCGGCAGCACGCAGTGGTTGTCGAGGCTACCTTCGAGTTGGAGGAACCCGAACTGAGGGCCATTGCCGACGAGTACGGGGACGGCGTGCTGACACGGCCAGAAGTAGTGGTTTCGAAGGGGTACGAAAAAGACACTTCGGGAAAATGTCGCCAGTTTGTCAAGGTTCCGGTCGCGGAGCACGTTCTTGTGAAGAACATGGCCGAGAGTTGCGAGCTTCCCGAAGCTCTGGCAGCAGAAGCGACCAAGAGAACCACGCTGGTGGAACTCTCCAAATACCTCACGGAGACCGGACAGAAGCAAACCAAAGAGGTCGCCGAAGCCCAGGCCGCTGCGAACCAACTCCAAGATGAGGCCGAGAAAGCTACCGCACTGGAGAGGAGCAAGGGGCTGGCGGAAAGCGAGCAGGCGAAGGCACTTTGCGCACGGCTTAACGAACTGTTGGGACACAATAATATTGGTCTCCACATTTGGGAGAGCATACTGAAACCCCACTTCCCGAAGTTTCTCTACTTCAGCGAGTACTACCAGATGCTCGGTCACGATAACGTCGAAGCGCTAAAGAAGAGGAGAGCCGAAAACAAGTTGAAGGACTCTGACCACCCGTTGCTTGGTCTCATCGAGTTGGCGCGTCTCGATCTCGATAAACTGTTGGCTGCAGATCGAACACAGGATTTGAAGAACAAGCTTCAGGGAGCGAGCAACCATCTCAGCGCACAGATTCTGAGGTACTGGTCGCAGAACAAGCATTTGTGGATGAACTTCGATGTGCGGCAGGGACTTAAAAGTGATCCCGAAGGGATGACACAGGGCATCAATA
The DNA here is from genome assembly GCA_002428485.1 of Deltaproteobacteria bacterium UBA6106. Lineage (GTDB taxonomy): Bacteria > Desulfobacterota > Syntrophorhabdia > Syntrophorhabdales > Syntrophorhabdaceae > UBA5609. The sequence continues at coordinate 29,429 of DIWM01000011.1, read as the reverse complement.
TCTGGGGCGAAGTGTACGATACCAAGCATCTGGCTTCGACGGGGCTTGGGACACGGTCTGCTGGTTTTGTCTGGTTCTTCTCGTTTCTTGCATGGTACTCAGCAGTAAAGAAGAAGGATAAGCCGCTGGTGCTCCTTCTGGATGAACCCGGGCTATCACTCCACGGGAAAGCCCAGGGGGATCTTCTTAGGTACTTCGAAGCAGAGGTTGTAACAAACCCAAGGCATCAGCTTTTCTACACAACGCACTCCCCGTTTATGATTGATCCGCAGCACTTTGAGCGCGTCCGCATTGTTCAGGACAGGGGTATCGATTCCGATGACCAACTCCCTCAAGAGGAGGACGGCACTAAGGTCTTCACGGACGTGCTGAAGGCCGGACCGGACAGCTTGTTCCCGCTCCAGGGAGCACTTGGTTATGAGATTTACCAGACGCTCTTTATCGGCCCAAATAGCCTCGTGGTCGAGGGCGTGTCCGATTTGCTTTACATCCAGACTGTGTCGGGTGTCCTTCAGACCAAAGGGCGCGTTGGACTCGACGGCCGATGGGCCATCACACCTGTCGGAGGGTCCGACAAGGTACCGACGTTTGTTGCCCTCATCGGATCCCAGAATAACCTCAATGTCGCTACGCTGATCGACTTCCAGAAGGGGGGGCAGCAGATGATCGAGAACCTGTACAGGCAGAAACTCCTAAAGAAGAATCACGTACTCACCTTTGCCGACTTCACTGGGAAAAAGGAGGCCGACATTGAGGACATGTTCGAGGAGGACTTCTATATTGAACTCGTTAACGGCGAGTTCGCCGAGTCGCTCGCAGCGAAGGTGAAGTTGAAAGATCTCGCAAGCAGCGCTTCTCGCATTCTCGTAAAGGTGGAGGGTTATTTCGCCAAGAAACCTCTAAAGGCAGGAGCCAAATTCAACCACTACCGACCGGCTCGGTTCTTCGCGGAGAAGGTGTCGACACTGGAGATTCCTGACGTGACACTGGATCGGTTCGAAATGGCATTCAAGGCCTTGAATGCCCTACTAATATCGTAGAATGAAGTGGGAGGGCCAACGTAACACAGATCTATTAGAATTGGAATCATTTTTACATAATTTACCTTAGCATAGAACGATCAGGGTAAAACGTGTAAATAAGATGATTTTCAAACGAAACTTGACCATATCAAGCACTTTTAAGAAGTGCCTATTAACATTTTTCGCACTCATCTGTTAACATGCGCCTTCAAAGCCGCATTCCTTGCAAATATTTTTTCTCTGTGATAATGATTAAAAAATGTCCTGCTCATGGACATGGTTGCTCAAAAATATAAGGGGGTTATATGGAAGATGCGGGCGCGGTCCTGATAGTTGCCACGATGGACACCAAAGGTAGAGAGGTCCTCTATCTCGAGGAGTGCTTCAGGGAGCGCGGCATCCCTTTTCTCTCGCTGGATGCGGGCATTATGGGGACATCCCCTTTGCCGGTGACCGTAACAAGGGAAGAGATCGCGATGGCAGGAGGCATGACATTGACAGAAGTGCAGAACCTTGGCAGCGAAGGGGAATCGCTCGCAGTGATGACCGCAGGGGCGACCCGCTGCGCAAAGGACCTTTACCGGCAAGGGAAGATCAAGGGGATCATGGGCATCGGGGGGTCTATGGGCACCACCCTCGGCACGGGGGTCATGAGGGCGTTCCCGCTTGGGTTCCCCAAGGTAATGCTCACGACCATGGCATCCCGCAACACCCGCTCTTTTGTAGGGACAAAGGACATCCTGATGCTCCACTCGGTCTGTGATCTTTCCGGGATCAACCGTATTACCGAAAAGATCATCCGGAATGGCGCCCTCGCCATGGCGGGCATGGTGAAAGGCGCTGTCAGCTTTCCCGTTCATTCGAAACCCCCTGTAGTCCTTTCAACCCTGGGGACTACCGAAACATGCGCCCAGATAGTGAAGAAGGAACTGGAGAACAGCGGGAAGGAGGTCATTGTTTTCCATACGGTGGGGTCGGGAGGTGAGGCAATGGAAGAGTTCATAGGGGATGAAGACGTGGAGGCGTTGATCGACCTCTCCCTGCACGAGCTTGCGGACCACTATTTCGGGGGAGATTATGATGCGGGCCCAGATCGCGGTTTGGCGGCGCTGAAAAAAGGGGTTCCCACGATCCTTGTGCCGGGGAACACCGATTTCCTTGTCGCGGGCCCGTTGAATGTTGCAAAAAAACGTTTTCCCGGAAGGCCCTACCACATTCATAATGCTGCTATTACCACAGTGCGAACCAAAAAAAATGAAGTGAGATTCATCGCGAAAAGATTAACAGAATATTGTGCCGAAGCAAAAGGCCCTGTATCTGTCGTCATCCCCATGAAAGGGTTCTCCGCCTGGGACAAAGAAGGCGGGCCTTTTTATGATGCCAACGCGGTAGATGTCTTTGTCAAAACCATACAGGACAAGCTCCCATCAAGGATACAAGTGCATCTTCTGCCCTGCCATATTAATGACCCGGAATTCGCCCGCGCGCTTCTTGACGTTCTGGGTGGTATGACGAGATAGCGTAAAATTATTCCGCTCCACTTTATGATATCGAGAAGCCCTAATGTCGAAGCACCAAATCCTAAACAATGTCTAAATTCAAATATCAAATGTTCAAAAAGAAGACCCTACAATATGAATCGATATTTGCCTATTGGCACATTGGAATTTGTTTAGGATTTAGTGCTTGCAGCATATTTCGTGCTTATATGGGATGTTCAGGATTATATCTGAAAGCAAAATCAGTTGCATATTTTTTTCAATTGCGATAAATAAAGAGCTTGCTTAAGGCATGATTCAAAAATCAGTTGTGAGGAGGTACACGTGAGCACTGAGGCAATTATCGAGGCAAGATTGGCGACGAAGGCAGATCTGGAAGAATTCATCGGGTTCCTGACGAAGGAGATGGGAGGCGAACCGGCGAAGGTCGACTGGGAGAGCTTCACCATTGAATTCAATCTCCCCTCTTATGGAGACAGGATGATATTTCTCGATTATCTCAGCGAAAGAGGGGCCGATATCATAAGAGACGGCATTAACGAGGATTTTTAACCCGGATACCCTTACCATTTCTCCCAGCGGATATTTTCCGGGTTGTATTTATTTTTGGGTTTGTCCACGCCCGTTGGGTGCCCGATAGGGATAACATTCAACGGGATGACATCATCGGGGATACGCAAGGTCTTTTTTACAACATCCATCCTGTCTTTGTAGGGGTAGGCAGCGGTCCAGACCGCACCAAGACCGATGGCTTCCGCGGCAAGCAGGATGTTCTCGCCGGCGCAGGCGCTGTCAATGACAGCGAATTCGATCTTTTTATCGTGCGCCTTTTCAGGCATAGCGCATACGATGATCGCGGCGCCCGCCTTGCCGAGCATTTTTGCATAGGGCAACCCATCTCTCAGCGTGTCGAGGGACTTTCTATCTGTTACAACAACAAACGCCCACGGCTGCCTTCCTACCGCCGTTGGGGCCGCCATTCCCGCCCGGAGGATCGTATCGAGAGCCTCCCTGCTCACTGCCTGGCCCGTAAAGTTCCGAACGCTTTTACGGCTGTGGATCACGGTCAGGGCGTCAGGTGTTTTCGCGTCATTCTGCGCAAAACACTCCGCCGCACTGAGCATGAAGATCAAAACCGCCAACACGCCGATAATACATTTCATCTTCTTCATCATTCGCTCCTTTACTGAAATAAATTGCATCATTCACTACACAATGGCGCGCCAAATTTTTCGGCAATCTGTGCACCTTCGCCCTATGTGAGATGAATTAAAACATGTACCGCCGCGTGCTGATGTTTAACAGCAGCCCTATTGATATGAGGGTGGAGAGGAGGGATGAACCGCCGTAGCTTATGAGCGGAAGCGGGATGCCGACGACAGGGGCGAGATGTATCGCCATAAGGACGTTGATAGTGAACTGGAGGTAGATGATCGATGCGACCCCGAAGGCTATGATCGAGCCAAGCTCGTCGTGTGCATCGAGGGCGACCTTAAGGCACCGGTGTATGAAGGAGATGAAAAGGGCAAAGAGCACCACCGAGCCGATAAAACCCCATTCTTCGCCGAAGACCGTAAAGATGAAGTCTGTGTGGTGCTCCGGAATGAACTGGAGCTTGTGCTGTGTCCCTGACATGAAGCCTTTGCCGAGGAATTTTCCCGAGCCGACGGCAATGAGGGCCTGTTTTGCATGATAGCCGAAGCCGGCAGGATCGGCATCAATATTGATGAAGCTGAGCACCCTCATCTTCTGGTACGGCTTCATGAGGTAGTTCCACGCAATGAAGGGCGTCAGCAGGCCGAAACTGATCAGGACGGCGTAGGTAGACTTTTTCAGCCCTACGAACCACAGGATCGCCAGGCTGGTAAGGACGATGATGACGCCGGTCCCGAGGTCCGGCTGCTTCACGATAAGGATAAAAGGGACAAAGGTCCAGACCATAGGCTTGATTATGTCCCTCAGGCTAAGCGGGATATTCTCCCGTTTTTTTTCATAGAGCATATTTGCCAGGACCATTACCATGATAGGCTTCATGAATTCTGACGGCTGGAAGCTGATGCCGAGGATGCTGATCCACCTCCGGGCGCCGCCGGCGACCAATCCGATGATCAATACGAGGACAACAAAGAAGAGCCCTCCAAGATAGAACCACTTGGAATGATGCGCGATGAGACGGTAATCATAATGGGTGATGACAATAATAAGGATCAAGCCTAAGGCAAAGGCGATGAGCTGTTTAATGATAAAATTGAGTGAGCCGCTGTAGAATGAGCTTGTCGCGCTGACGAGGTTCATGACGCCTATGCCGAACAGGGCAAGGCCGTTGAAGATCAGGTACCAATCGAGGTGGTACAGTCTGCGTTTATCTATTCTCATGCGTTTTCGCTTCCTTTATCTCTGTCCTTACACGGAAAAGGTTTTCGGTGATAGCCTTTGCTATCGGGGCCGCAGCCGAAGACCCATGCCCGCCGTGTTCCACGAGTGCGGTGATCGCAATAGAAGGCTCTTCGGACGGCGCGTACGCTATGAACCACGCATGATCTTGACCTCCCTTTTCCAGCGACGCGCTCTGAGCGGTGCCTGTTTTTCCGCTCATTGCAACGGTCTGGAGACGGGAACCATATGCAGTGCCGCCCGGTTCATTGACAACGCCCCTCATCCCGTCCCTGACCAGTTTCAAGGTTTCTTTTTTCAATTTTATATTGGAGTTCGTAACGTGCTCAAAGACTTTAATGACCTTGCCTTCAGGCGACACGATCCTGTTGACAAGCTGCGGTTTGAACGTTACACCGTCGTTGGCGACGAATGACGCAAGCTGGGCGAGCTGTATCGGTGTGAGCCAGACGGCGCCCTGGCCGATGGCAACGGAAACGGTCTCCCCTTCGTACCAGGGTTGCCCGTATGTCTTCTTTTTCCACCCCGGAGAAGGGACGAGTCCCTGTTTTTCGCCGGGCAGGTCGATGCCCGTCAGCTTCCCGAGACCGATCGAAGCAGCCATCTCATGGATCCTGTCAATGCCCAGCTTTAATCCGACGTTGTAGAAGAAGACGTCGCAGGATTCCACGATGCCCCTGTGTACCGCTACGCTTCCGTGTCCGCCCTTCTTCCAGCATTTGAAGACCCTGTTGCCGAATGGAAATCCGCCGCGGCAGATAAAGGTAGTCCTTTCGTTGATGATGCCCGATTCCAGGGCCTTCAGTGCGAGAACTATCTTGAAGGTCGATCCCGGGGGGTACCTCCCCTGGGTGACCCTGTTCTGGAGCGGATGTGTTTTATCCAGAGCGATTGTCTTCCAGTCCTCTTTTGTAATGCCTGATGCGAATTTGTTGGGGTCAAAGGCGGGCCTGCTTGCGAGGACGAGCACTCCTCCTGTCTTGGGGTCAAGGGCAACACAGCCGCCCTTTTTGTTTTCCATGGCCTTTTCGACGATCGCCTGGAGGTCCATATCGATATTGAGATGCAGGCTGTTACCCGGTGTGGGCTCTATGATGTCAAGGGTTCTTACCTCCCTTCCCCTGGCATCGACCTCCACCCTTTTCTCTCCGTCAGCGCCCCTGAGATAATTTTCGTAGTTTTTCTCGAGCCCGTATTTTCCGACATAGTCACCCGGAGAGTAGCTCTTATATTCTTTTGCCTTCAGTTCTTCGTCGTTGATCTCTGATACGTAGCCCAGCGCGTGTGCAAGCATCTTCCCGAAGGGATAGTTCCTCTTCGGTTCTATCTGGATGCTGGCCCCCGGGATATAAACCCTGTGTGACTCGATCCTCGCAACCTCATCCATGGGTATATCGGATTTGATCTTGACAGGAAATGACGGCGGCATCCTGCTGGCTGCCTTGAGTTTATCGATGATATCATCCCGGTCAACATACAGAAGTTTCGCAAGGCCGTCCACTGTCTGGCTGAAGTCCTTGATGTCTTCAGGGGTGATATATACGTTGAACGACGGTCGTGTGTCGGCAAGGACTCTCCCCGATTTGTCATATATGATCCCCCGGGGCGCGATGACCTTTTTGACACGTATCCTGTTCTGTTCGGATAGTTTTCTCATCTCCGATCCCCTCATGATCTGGAGATCCCAGAGCCGTATGAGGAGAACCGTCATGGTTATTATCAGGATGAGGTTGCACCATTTGAATTTGCTGGTAGGCGTTTCTTCTTTCATTCCCTATCCAGGTACCTGACGTTAAGGTAGTCTATAAAGGAAAAGATAAAAATGCCAATAAAACCTGTAAACACTGCGTTTGGTATGGTGTAAAAGAGGATGTTCAGGGCATTGCGCACCTCCCCTCTCGCAAGCAGGGAAAGCGTGATATAGAGGAACGATTCAAGGACGACAAATCCGCTGCAGACAAAGGCAAAACTATATCTTGAATCGATGTAGAGCTTCTTTTTTAAAAAAGTGGTGATCAGGAATATGGCGATCTTGACAAAGAGTATAGAGCCGTGGGGGGCTGCAGACAGGCCTTCCTGCATAAACCCGATAAAAAGCGTAACTATTGCCCCTGCAAGGGGGCCCAGGAAAAGGGTTGCATAGATGACAAACGGTATGCCGAGGTCCGGCTTGAATATCTCCACGGGAACGAACGACAGGAGGGACGATTCTGCGAGGAGAAGGAGGAGCCCTATGAATGTGTATATGGCGGTCTTCATTGTTTCTTTATGACCAGGACCTCTTCGAGGTGCTTGAAATTGCTGAAGGGCATTATATCTATATCGGCGAAGATCCCCGGTTTGTTCCTGTTGACGGTGATAACGATGCCTGCCGGCAGTCCCTTTGGATAGATCCCGTCTTTCCCTGAGGTAAGGAGCTTGTCGCCGATCTCGATATCGTCATTTTTCAGTACATATTTCAATTTGAGCACTGTCAGCCCTGTGCCTTCCAGGAGCCCCCTTGTGTTCTTTCCCTCGGCGCTGACGTCTACAGAGGAATTGGTGTCGTTGATGACCATAACCTTGGTGTGCCACCTGTTAACCTCTACTGCCTGTCCGACAATGCCTTTTGGGGTAACGACAGGCATTTTTTCCCTGATTTCGCTCGCGCTCCCTTTATCGATGATGATGCACTTGTACCAGTTCTTCAGGTCTTCACCTACCACCCTTGCGGCGATGACTGATTTGGGATTTTTTTCCATAAAATTGAGGAGTGTCCTTAAACGCCTGTTCTCCCGTTCCAGGTCGGAAATCTTCTGGTTTTCAAGCAGCAGCAGATCAAGCTTCTTTTTTAATTCGGCATTTTCCTTTTTTGCGCCGACGAGATTGACATAGGAGTTGAATATATAGCTGACCAGATCCGTTGGTTTGGCAATGAGCTTTAACATCGGCCCGATCGTTTCGCTGAAGCCGCTTTTAAAAGCAGAATATCCCCTGACAACAACAGGGGTATTCGTAAAGGCGAGGAATGATATGATCAGGATAAGTATGGCAATGATTATGGCAATAGAGTTTCTCAATTCCCTACTTTATCAAAAGTATGTTGCAATCTCCTTCAGCAGGCTTACCTCGTCAAGGGCCTTGCCCGCTCCCTCAACCACTGCGGTGAGAGGGTTTTCTGCGATGATGACAGGTAGGCGGGTTATTTCTTTTATAAGGAGGTCGAGATTTCTGAGGAGCGCCCCCCCGCCGCTTATGACGATACCCTTGTCAACGATGTCTGAAGCAAGTTCGGGGGGAGTTCTTTCAAGGGCGATCCTTACAGCCTCTACGATCGCGTTGACAGGCTCCGTGATTGCCTCCCGCATCTCTTTTGACGATATTTCCAGTGTTTTCGGTATGCCGCCGACAAGGTCGCGGCCTTTGATCTCCATGGTCAGTTCCTCTTCGTTCGGGTTGGGGTATGCAGAGCCTATGTTGATCTTGATCATCTCCGCGGTCCTCTCCCCGATAAGGAGGTTATATTTTCTTTTCACATACTGGATGATCGCCTCATCGATCTTGTCGCCGGCCACCCTCACCGAGTTGCAGTAAACGATGCCGGCAAGGCTGATGACAGCGACCTCCGTTGTGCCGCCGCCGATGTCAACGATCATGTTGCCGCTTGGTTCCGTTATGGGGAGCCCGACGCCGATCGCCGCTGCCATCGGCTCTTCGATGAGATAGACCTCCCTGGCGCCGGCAGACTCTGCCGATTCCTTAACGGCCCTCTTTTCGACGGGCGTAATGCCCGAAGGTATTGATATAACTATCCTTGGCCTGGCGTAGGATTTTTTGTTATGGATCTTCTGGATGAAGTATTTGAGCATCGCCTCCGTGATCTCGAAGTCTGCTATGACGCCATCCTTGAGGGGGCGGATCGCAACGATGTTTCCCGGCGTCTTGCCGAGCATCTTCTTTGCCTCCTCCCCTACAGCAATGACCTTCTTTGTGCCCCTCGAATCCTTATGGACCGCGACGACGGACGGTTCGTTGGATACTATGCCCCGACCTTTTACGTATACCAGTGTATTTGCAGTGCCGAGATCTATTGCCAAATCCTTTGAAATGAAGCCGAATAACGACTCAAGCATTTATTGTCCCTTCTGAAAAATATAAGATATTGAAAAAACAGTTTTAATATACTATTTTAATGAGTTGAAATCAAATAGATTGTAAATAGATTCCAAGGAGCTTTAATGCTGAAATTCATGAGAAAGCACGCGACGGGCTATATGGTCAAGGCCATGTTCGGATTGATCATCGTGGTATTCATCTTCTGGGGTGTAGGTTCGTTCCGTGACAGCGAAAGGATAGTGGCCGAAATAGGCCCCTATAAGGTCGATGCCACAGAATACCAGGAGACCTACAACAAGACACTGGAGCTTTACAGGATGATATACAGGGAAAAGCTTGACGAGAACCTGTTAAAGGAGCTCAAGCTGAAAGAAAAAGTGAAGGACGAAATCGTTAACAGGTATGTGCTGCTGATCACGGCGGACGAGCTTGGCCTGGCGGTCACCGATAAGGAATTCCTCGAACATATCCAGGGCATCGATGCCTTTAAACGGGAAGGAAAGTTCGATGAAAAACTGTACGTTGCCGTTCTCCAGAGGAGCAACATAGACCCGAAAAAGTTCGAAGCAGCCGAAAGGAATAACCTGCTTATCCGGAAGGCGGCAAATGTTATCAGAGACAACGGAACATTTTTCAGCGAAGCCGATATATGGGCAGGTTATGTAAAAGAGAAGGGGATGGTCAATCTTTCCTATGGCATCTTTGACCCGTCAACGTTCAGGGGCAAGGTCGAGATCAACGAAAAAGAACTTCTGGATCTTTATGAGAAGGAAAAGGGGAGCCACAGGAGCGAAAACACCTACCTGCTGAAATACCTGGTGATCGACGAAAAAAGCCCTGTAAAAGACGATGCGGCCTATATGGACCTCCTGAAGGAAAAGGAGATTGACCGGTACGGGAAACAAAAAGGATTAAATGTCGTTGACCTCGGCATGATGAAGGAAAGCGAGGTTATGAAGCGCCTGAAAAATTTAAAAATCGACGACTGGCTAAGGGGGCTGAAAAAAGGGGACATAACGCTGCCGGTGCGGGAGGGCGAAAAGTCATACATATTTCAGCTGGTCGATGTGCATGATGGGAAGCCTCTTGACAGGAGCATTGTCCTGGCAACGATAAAGGAAAGGATCATCGAGGAGAGGTCGAAGAACCTGGCAAAGCTGTCCGCCGAAGATGCCATTGGACGAAAATCCATAAGCCCCGGGAAAGAGACCGGTTTCATACCGCGCAATACGCGCAGTATCAGGGGTATCGGCGATGTGCCGAAAGAAAATGCAAATCTGCTGACCCTCTCAAAGGAAAAGCCTCTCTATGAAAGACCTGTTGAGATCGCAGGGAAGTTCTATGTTTTTTCCTTTAAAGATGAAAAATTTCCCGATGCAAAGGAATGGCAGAAGGAAAAGGAAAGCTACATGCGGTATTTCACGGCAAAAAACCGGGAGGATTTCTTTTCGTCATTCCTGACAGAGATGCGGACGAAAGGAAAGATCAAGATAAGCTGGCAGGAGATATGAGAGGACAGTCGACAGTCGTCAGCATAAATAACCCCGTGAGGCGTAAGTCGTCAGGCGTCAGGCGTCAGTATGAAATCTGTCTATCTGGTTCGTTTAGTCTATCTGGTCTGTTTGGTCTTAACGTTGAACATGGAACGTTGAACATTGAACAGACCTTCCCTTATGCCTCACGCCTTGAGGTATTCGATAATTTCCTTTCACCTTTCACCTTTCACCTTTCACCGGGTTTATGTTGATCCTCGGCATAGATACTTCTTGCGACGACACTTCTGTTGCGCTTCTCGGGGACGGGAAAGAGATCCTTTCCAATGTTGTTTCCAGCCAGGTGGACCTCCATGCTGTTTTCGGGGGCGTGGTGCCTGAGATTGCCTCGCGGAAACACCTTGAGCTTATCGACATTATCGCAAAGGAGGCGCTCCGGGAGGGGAAGGCGGATTACCGCGACCTGGACGCGATCAGCGTAACGGCAGGGCCCGGCCTTATCGGCTCCGTGCTCATCGGGCTCTGTTTTGCCAAAGGGCTGGCCTGTTCACTGCAGAAGCCTCTCATCGGGGTAAACCATATCGAGGCTCACGCGATGAGCATCTTTCTCGAGCGGGATGTTGATTTCCCCTTTATTGCCCTCGTTGTATCGGGAGGACACACAATCATACTGCGCGTCGACGAGCCATGCAGGTACAGCGTCCTGGGCACCACGAAAGATGACGCGGCAGGAGAGGCCTTTGACAAGATCGCAAAATATCTCGCTATCGGGTATCCCGGGGGGAGGATCATTGAAGAGTATTCCAGGAAAGGCAAGAAAGACTACGTGATGTTCCCGAGGCCCATGATGGATGACAACACCTGCGATTTCAGCTTCAGCGGACTGAAAACGGCCTTTATCAACTATGTAAAGAATCACGGGATCAACGGGGAGAACATGGCGGACATCCTTGCTTCGTTTCAGGAGGCCATTATCGACGTGCTGTTCCTAAAGACGCTCAGGGCGGCGAAGGGCAACGGAATAAAGAGGCTTGTAGCCGGCGGCGGGGTGGCGTCAAACGGGAGGCTGAGGGAAGTATTCCTGGAAAGGGGCGCGGAAGAGGGCCTGACTGTCATGTTTTCTTCGCCGGAGTTCTGTACAGACAACGGCGCTATGGTCGCCCTGCTCGGCCGCTACTATCTTGAGAAAGGTATTATTTCCCCGCTGGACGTGAAAGGATTTTCAAGGATGAACCTCCGGTGAAATGTCAACTACCAAAATGGAACATGCATGCGGTGTGCCTCGCTTGGTTATTGGTGATTTTGTAATATTATGTTAAAAAAGAGCCTCTCACAGCATCTCATCAAAGACAAAAATATCCTGAAAAAGATGGTGAGCCTTGCGCAGGTGGGGAAGGATGACGTTGTTGTCGAGATAGGGGCAGGCCACGGCGATCTTACGAAGGCCCTTGTTGAGAAGGCGGGATATGTCTATGCGATCGAGCTGGATACATCGTTTCGAAACTATCTTGACCCTTTAGCGGATCAGCATAAGAACCTTAAGATCATATACGGTAATGTTCTCGATATTCCCCTCGCACAGTTCTGTCATGGCAAGGAGATCAAGGTGGTAGCAAATATTCCCTACAAGATCACGGCGCCGATCCTGTTCAAGCTTATAGGAGAGAGGCAGGTGATCTCAGGCGCATACCTTACCGTGCAGAGGGAGATAGGGGAGCGCATCGCAAGCAAACCTTGCAGCAGGTCTTACGGGGCATTGTCGGTTATCTGCCAGCTGATTGCCGGGATGAAGATTCTCCTGTATCTTAAGCCCGGTCTTTTTATACCGCCTCCGAAGGTAGAAAGCGCCTATGTGGCGATGATCTTCAAAAATGACGGGAACGATGTGGACGAAGACATGACAGGTTTTATCAAGACATGTTTCGAACATAAGAGGAAGCACCTGCGCCAGGCGCTGGTCAGGCGATATGGTGAGGAAAAGACGACCTCTCTTTACGCGTCAATGGGTTTCCTCCCTTCCATACGGGCTGAAGAGATCGCACCGGAGAAGTTCAGGGTTATGTACGCATTTATGAGTTCCACGGACGAGGGTGGCCTGTGAGCGGGACTATCGGCTTTACAACGACCATACCGGTTGAGGTGATCTTTGCAGGAGGATATACCCCCTGCGACCTCAATAATATCTTTATTACCGACCCGGATCCGATGCGCTATATCGAGAGGGCCGAACGGGACGGATTCCCCAAGAGTATGTGCAACTGGATAAAAGGCATCTATGGTGTCGTCATGGAAAAGGCCGTCGATGCAGTCATAACCGTCATGGAGGGCGACTGCAGCAACACGCAGGCGCTGGCGGAGATACTTCGATACAAGGGAATAAAGACGATCCCTTTTTCATATCCCTATGACAGGGATAAAGAGGCCCTCGCGAGGGAGATCGAAAAGCTTATGGTGGAACTGGCTGTTAAGAGGGATGCCCTTGCCCGTGTCGAAGAGGAGATAGAGAGCGTACGGTCCGACCTTGCCCTGATCGACAGGATGACCTGGAAAGAAAGACGCGTAACAGGAGCAGAGAACCACCTGTGGCTCGTCAGGGCCTCCGATATGCTTGGGGATCACAGGAAATATCACCGTATGGCGGAAGAATTTTTGAAAGAGGCTGAGGGCCGGCAAGGCATTGAAGGGGTCAACATCGGGTACATCGGGGTTCCGCCCATACTGCTGAATATATATGAGTTTATCGGCAGCGTCGGGGGCCATGTTGTATACAACGAGACACAGCGGCAGTTCTCGCTCCCCTTTGCTGAAAATGATATTGTGGAGCGCTACCTTTCCTATACCTATCCTTACGGCGTCTTTGCCAGATTGGCAGACATCAAAGAAGAGATCGGGAGGAGGAACATTAAGGGCATCATCCATTATGTACAGGCGTTCTGCTTCCGGGCCATAGAGGACGTTATCCTCAGGGAGACCATCGGGGCTCCGATCCTGACAGTCGAGGGCGATCTGCCAAGGACGCTTGACGCGAGGACTAAGCTCAGAATAGAGGCGTTTATAGAGATGCTGCAACAACAGTAGCATAGCGCAAAGCGCATGGCGCATAGCGAGATACTCGTAAAGCTGTTCAATGTTCTATGTTCAACGTTAGGACAAGACAGACCAGATAGACGAAATAGACTAAATAGACCAGAGAACATGGAAAGGACAAGACGGTATATCATCAACAGGGAGGGGATAGGGTTCTTTAAGGCCATCCTCGAGTCCTACGAAGATGTGGGGATCTTTTCTGTCCTCGACGGGGATAAGGGCCTTATAGAGCTGATCTATCCGTCGGGTTTCGAAGATGCCGTCGGCGGCATCGTAGCGGATATGGCGAACTACGGCATCGCGTTGCGGGAGGTTGATGATGTTCGATGAGACAAAGGTGCTGAATGTCCTGATGGGAGGGGATAGCCTCTATGGCGATATATTTGCCGAGGAGAAGAGGTACACCCATATACAGCTCGAGTCCGAAAGGATAGAGAAGCTCGAAAAGGGCGTTGATAAGGGGGTCGGCATTCGCGTTATACATCCCTGGAAGACGTTCTACGCTACGACGAATTCCTTCGGGGAGAAACGCCTCGTGGAGCTTGCTGCGGAATTGCGGAGATTTTCGGGGGACGGGGAAGGGAAAGTCGTAAAACGGGACAGGCATATCAGGGCAGAGTATCCCTTTACGATTGCCGTTGACCCCGAGGCGGTCGATATGGAGAAGAAGATCTCCATGGTCAAAGGCCTGGAGTCGATGGTCAGAAAGATGGAGCCGAGGATCAGGCAGGCGCGGGTGATGTACCGGGATACAAGCCAGGATATCAGGCTTTTTACCAGTGAGGGAATCGGGATCGAGGAAAGCCGCAAGCAGGTCGTCCTGACCCTGTTCATCGTCGGCGAAGAGAAAGGCGAGATGCAGACCGCATATGAGGCGATAGGCGGTTTTTATGGCTTCGAGTTCTTCGCCGAGGAAGCCGTTGAAGCGTTGGCAAGGAAGACGGCGAAAAGGCTGAGCGGGCTTCTCGCAGCTGTGGAGGCCCCGATGGGGACAAAGACGGTTGTTCTCGGATCAGAGGCGGGCGGCACGATGATCCACGAGGCGATCGGACACGGGCTTGAGGCAGACCTTGCCATGGAAGGGCTCTCCTGCTACAAGGAGATGCTCGGGAAGAAGATTGCATCTCCCCTTGTGAGCGTTGTCGATGACAAGACCCTGCCGTACATGAGGGGGACCTATGCCTATGACGATGAGGGAGTGCCGTCCGAAAGGACCGTACTGGTCGAAAGAGGCACCCTGAAAAACTACCTCTTCGACAGATTCCATGCGATGCGGTACGGGATGAAATCGACCGGGAACGGGAGGCGGGAATCATTCCGGTTCAGACCGATCCCACGTATGAGCAATACGATCATCCTTCCCGGCGCAGACAATCCTGCCGAAATAATAGCATCGGTAGATGACGGCGTCTTTGTGGTGAAGATGGGCGGCGGACAGGTCGATACGGTGAGGGGAGACTTTGTTTTCGAGATATCAGAGGGCTATCTCATCGAAAAGGGCAAGATCGGGCCCATGATAAAGAACGCGACGATAATGGGCAACGGCTTGAAGGTCCTTCAGGGAATCGATATGGTGGGCAGCGACCTCGGCTTCGGCATCGGCACCTGCGGCAAGGACGGCCAGGGAGTGCCCGTATCCGACGCCCAGCCCACGCTCCGCATCCCCGAGATCGTGGTGGGAGGAAAAGAACAATAACCAACAGGGAATTTCCGGGTTACCGTCATCGATTATCGTTTTATGGTTGATGTTTGTTGTCGGTTATAACTTCAGCGTCTTCAGGCGGCGGATTGCCTCGCGGATGCGCTCTTCGTTGATCGTGGTGGATATCCTGAAGTATCCTTCGCCTTCTTCGCCGAACCCGTTGCCGGGCGTGACGACGATCCCGGTCTCTTCAATAAGTTTTCCGCAGAACTTTTCCGATGTATACCCTTTCGGTACTCTTGCCCAGATGTAGAACGTCGCGCGAGGTCTCGCGACCTTTATCCCGATGGAAAGAAGGCCGTCGACGACCATATCCCTTCTTTTTTGAAATCTTTTCTTGAGGTCGTCGAGCGAGCTTTGATCACCTGTGAGGGCCTCTATCCCGGCGTACTGGATCGCCTGGAATACTCCTGAGTCTAAGTTGGTCTTCAGCGTGCCGAGGTTGTATATCGCGTCGGCATTTCCTACGACAAACCCGATCCTCCAGCCGGTCATGCAGTATGTTTTGGAGAGAGAGTGGAACTCAACGGAGTATTTTTTCTCTGTATCGAACTGCAATATGCTTTTCGGCATATATCCGTCATAGGCTATTTCGCTGTATGCCGCATCGTGGCAGATGAGGATATCGTGTTCTTTTGCAACATCAAGGGCCTTTTTGTAGAAAAGGTCATCAGCGCAGGCGCCGGTCGGGTTATTCGGATAGTTTATGAAAAGTATTTTGGCCTTCTGCAGGACCTCTTCCGGTATGTCTTCAAATTGCGGCAGGTAGTCATTCTCTTCCCTGAGCGGCATTATGTACGGGGTGCCGCCGCACAGAAGGGTCGAGATCTTGTATACGGGATACCCGGGAGACGGGACAAGTACCACGTCTCCGGCTTCTATGTATGCCAGGGGCAGGTGGGCAATGCCCTCCTTTGAGCCGATGAGTGTTACTACTTCGTTTGCCGGGTTGAGCCTGACGCCGAACCTCTTCAGGTACCAGTCTGCGACCGTTTTTCTGAATGAAGGCATGCCTTCATAGCTGGGGTACCGGTGGTTCTTCGAATCTTCGGTAGCTTCTTTCATCTTCTCAATGATATTTACCGGCGTCGGGATATCGGGGTCGCCAATGCTGAGATCTATGATGTTGACCCCTTTCTGCCTCGCCTCTTCCTTTTTCTTATCGATCCTCGCGAAGAGGTAGGGAGGTATCTTTTCTACTCTTGAAGCCGGTTTTACCATGTTGTTACTCCTGATAAAATTGCGCTATAACCAGATAATGAAATTACATGTTCTTTAATTTAAAGTAAAGCCTTTTTTTCATATCTGTTGCGAGCAGGCGCTTTTTGTTTGAAAAGGCTTTCATGGATATGTCAAAATAAAAAGATGTATAAGATTCTGGAAAAGATACCCCATGATTTCCCCATCGTTGAGAAGCCCTACGATGCGATGGCAAAACATATGGGGATCAGCGGGAAAGACCTCATCGCTACATTGAAACGTTTTAAGGCTGAGGGCGCCGTGAGGCGTGTTGCCGCAGTCCTCTATCACAGGAGGGCATTCTATACGCATAATGCAATGGTGGTCTGGCGTGCCGAAGATGCCGACATCGAAAGGGCCGGCAGGATCATGTCTTCCTTCCCCCAGGTAAGCCACTGCTACGAAAGGGACAGGGGCGGGTACTGGAATTACAACCTTTTCAGCATGATACACGGGAGAAATTTGCAGGACTGTACGGATGTAGTAAAGGAGATATCGGCAAGGACCGGCATAAAGGACTTCCAGGTCTTTTTCAGCAAGCGGGAGTTCAAAAAAATATCCTTCAGTGTTCACCATGGATAGAAAGAGATCACACGATCTATACGGGCAGGCGGTACAATATATGCCGGGCGGCGTGAACAGCCCTGTCAGGGCCTTTCAGTCTGTCCATGACGAGCCTTTTTACGTCAGGAGAGGAAAAGGGGCATATCTCTACGATGTTGACGAAAACTGCTATCTCGATTATGTGGCCTCATGGGGCGCGATCATCCTCGGCCACGCCGACGATGGCGTCGTCAATGAGGCAAAGCAGGCGATTGAGGACGGGACGAGCTACGGCGCCTGTCATCCTTACGAGATCGAGATGGCGAAGCTTATCGCCGGGGCATTTCCTTCAATTGAGCTCGTGAGGCTTACAAGCTCGGGCACAGAGGCAACGATGAGCGCCATACGCCTCGCGAGGGGCTTTACCGGGAAGAGCGGCGTTATCAAATTCAGAGGGTGTTACCACGGCCACCTCGACAGCCTTCTCGTAAAGGCCGGTTCAGGTCTCGCGACGTTCGGCATACCCGACAGCAAAGGGATCCTCCCTGACCTCGCAAAATATACGTTTATAGCGGAATTCAACAATATCGAGAGCGTCCGGGCCATTGCGGAAGGCAACCAGGATATTGCCTGCGTTATTGTCGAGCCTGTAATGGGGAATATGGGGGTGGTCCTTCCCGAGAACGGTTTTCTCAAGGGGCTGGAGATGATATGCAGGGACCGCGGGATACTCCTTATCTTTGACGAGGTGATAACGGGGTTCCGCGTCGCTTACGGCGGCGCCCAGCATATATACAGCATCAGGCCCGACATCACCTGCCTCGGAAAGGTCATCGGCGGCGGGTTTCCTATCGGCGCCTTCGGGGGCAGGAAAGAGATCATGGAATATCTTGCGCCCCTCGGCGCGGTCTACCAGGCAGGCACATTGTCCGGTAACCCCGTTGCCGTCCGGGCAGGGATCTATGTGCTTACATACCTCAAGGAACACCCTGAGGCATATGCGATGATGCGTGAACGCGTGGATGCGCTGAAGGGCACAATGCTGGAGATAGCAAGGCGGGAAGGGGTTCCCTATAGGGTCAACAGCATTACCGGAATGTTCACGGGGTTCTTTGCAGAACAGGATGTACATGATTACGGGTCAGCGAGCGTGGCAAACCGGATGATCTATGAGAGGTTCTTTAAAAGAATGCTGGAAGAGGGGATATTCTTTGCGCCAAGCCCCTTCGAAGCCTCATTCGTTACCCTCTCTCACGGAGACAAAGAGATGACAAAAACGGTGGAAGCCTGCGAAAGGGTTTTTAAAGGGTTGATGCCATGAGGGCGGTCGCATATATAGACCTCGGCATCCTCGAAGAAAATTACAAGACGATCAGGGCAAGGGTTCCGCACAACGTAAAGGTGCTCTGCGTTGTGAAGGCAGACGCTTACGGCCATGGAGCGGTACAGGTATCCCGGAGGCTTGAAGAGAACGGCGTTGATTATCTCGGGGTGGCTAACATTGACGAAGGCATGGAACTCAGGCAGAACGGGATCAAATGCCCCATACTTGTTATGGGGGGGATATTGCCCTGGGATCCGGAAGACGCTTTTTATGAATACGATCTTGCACCGGTCATCTATGATGCCGGAATGATAGAGAAACTGGAAAGAAAGGGCTCCCGCAGCGGGAAGACGCTCAAGGTCCATATGAAAGTGGATACAGGGATGGGGCGTCTCGGTTTTCGGCCCGAGGAGATGCTTCATATTACCCGCCTGATGAAGGAGATGCCGCACGTTGAGATAGAAGGCTGTATGAGCCACTTCTCATCATCGGAGGTGCGCGATGAATACGGGCTTAACCAGATAAGGATCTTCGAAAAGTCCCTGCGGGCGATGAACGAAGAGGGGGTGGTTCCGAAAATAGCCCACATGGCCAATAGCGGGGCCATTACGAACTATCCCGAGGGATATTTTGATATGATACGTGTCGGGATAAGCCTCTATGGTTCGCATCCGGCGAGAGAGCTCAGCGCGAAGCTGCCTGTCAGGCAGGTTATGAGATTTGTCTCGAAAGTCGCGCTGATAAGGGAATTTCCACCGGGAAGCCCGCTCAGTTACGGGAGGACCTTTACTACCAGCGGCAGAACGCGCATCGCCTATATACCCGTGGGGTATGCAGACGGCTACCCGAGAGCGCTTTCCAACAGGGGCTCGGTGCTGATAAAAGAGAAGAGGTGCAATATTGTCGGAAGGATCTGCATGGACTGGTTCCTTGCCGACATCACAGACCTTCCTAACGCAGCGGCGGGGGACGAGGCGGTGCTCCTGGGGCATGATGGGACATCGACGATCACCGCTGATGAGATTGCAGAGTGCGCCGGAACGATCCCCTATGAGATCCTGTGCAAGATATCGAAGAGGGTCGCGAGGATCTACGTCTGAATAACCGGCTCATAGCTCATAGCTGATGGCTCATAGCAGATAAACAAGAGCAACAAAGAGCACATAGTATTGAGTATACAAGAAATGCTTGTTTTGCCTGTTCCTTGCTTTTTTCTGTTTTTTATCGCTATGAGCTATCAGCCATGAACTATGAGCCGCTTTTTTTCGCCTCACGACGGTTTGCTCCGGGATGTCCCGACACCCTGCCCTCAGTAATATATCTGGGTTTTACCTTTTGCCTTTCACCTTTCACGGGTTTTGTCGCCTCACGACTTACGGGTTAAACAGTTTGGTTATTCTCACTTATCGGGATACTGGTGGGCGATGTTGCGGATGACGTCGAGTATGGAGATAAAGGTGTCCACTATCTCGGGATCGAAGTGTTTCCCCCTCTCTTGTACGATGGTATCGAGGACCCTTGATTCTTCCCAGGTCTCCTTGTACGACCTCCGCGAGGAGAGCGCGTCATATACATCGGAGATGGCCACGATCCGGCCGAAGAGAGGGATCTCATCGGCGGTCTTTCCCGTTGCCTTTCCTGATTCGTCCGTATGCCCTTGCAACGGCTCGCCGGTATTTAAATCGATGTGCCCGGGATATCCATGCCCGTCCCATCTTTCATGGTGGTTGAGGGCAACAATAAATGCCGCTTCATCGAAGTCTGACCGCATGTTGGAGAATAGCTGCGCCCCGAGGAAGGTGTGCTGCTTCATCACGTCGTATTCATCGTTGTCAAGGCGGGCGGGTTTTTTGAGGATCAGGTCTGTGATAGCCACCTTGCCGACGTCGTGGAGCATTGCCGACATCCTCAGGACGTCTTTGTTTTTTTCGATCATGTCCTCGTCAACCCCTTTTGCCCTCGCCCATGCCTCGTAAATCTCCACTGCGTATGACGCCACGCGGTTGACATGGGCGCCTGTCTCCATGGGGTCCCGCAACTCGGCCATCTTTATCATCCGCAGGATGATATCCCTGGTCATCATGGCCCGATCTATGGCAATTGCGGCGTTGTTGGCAAAATGCATGATATAGGGCTCGTCATCACCTGAAAAGGGAATGATGTTCCCGGAACTGTCTTTTGCGTTGATCAGCTGGAGGACGCCGACGATCTCATCGTTGTGTGTTTTTAAGGGGAATGTAAGGACCGATTGTGTCCTGTAGCCGGTCAATTGGTCGTATGACTGGTCAAAAGAGTAGGGGACGCTGCCGCCTAAATTATATACATCCTTTATGTTCAGCATCGAACCTGTGTTGGCAACGTACCCCGATAGGGATTTATTATTCACGGGTATTGTGAAGGTTGAATAGATAAGCTTCTTGCCCGGCAGCAGCCTTTTCTGCTGAGTATCGTTCTGGGTGTATTTGAATTTCAGGGTGTCGGCTTCCTTGATGTAGATCGATCCTGCATCGGCATTGGTTAAATACCGCGCCTTGGTGAGGATCCTTTCGAGAAGGATATCGATATCCTTTGTCTGGGTTACGTCGAGCCCGATATTGAGAACTTCACGAAGCTTTTGTTTTTCGTCATATATCATTGTTTATCCCGTACAGCCTGATACATGCCCTGCTTCATGAGGAGTATGCCATGTCAGTAGGGGTTGCCGGACACCAAGTACTCAAAGCGCACTTTAAAATCTGCCGGTTCCATATTGGCGACCCTGGCAAGGTTCTTCAGGCGGTCACCCTGGAAGTCCTCCTTCTCGAGCCTGATCATATATTTTCTCGCAACCTCATAGGTCTCTGTGTTGATATCTACCTTCCTGATCTTTATCTTGCCGGAGCAGTAATCCACCATCTCAACAAAAGGCACCGGTTTTAAATTCCCTTCATAAGAGACGATCATGGCCCCTGTGCCGCCTTTCAGGAGGTAGCGGACAGCGCCGTACCCGAGGTTCCTTGTATATTCCACATCGTAGGGAACAGGGTTGGCAGCCCTTAGCTCATAGCCGATTTTTTTCTCGAAGATGTCGGTCTTGATGCCCATTGACCTCAACGTTTCATTGACAAAGTTCCTGAGCAGCCTTCCGAGCTGGATCTCGGAAAGCTTCAGCTCCCCCTTTTCGTTTTTTATCACGTCTTCATAACGGCTCAGTTCCTCAAGGTCGAACATTTCGGAGATGCCTTCCGCCAGTATGGCCACGCCGAAGTCCCTGTCCATGGATAGCCGCTTAATGATCGAGCCCGTCAGGGTATCTGCAACCCTCTTAAAGGAGAGCTTGCCGTTCTCGAACTCCTCCGGGATGAGAGAGATCGTGGCGCCGGCTGCTTTTCCCATTCCCAGCGCCAGATGGCCTGCATGGCGACCCATCGTTGTGATGAAATACCACCGCCCCATCGTGCGGGCGTCTTCCATGATGTTGTTGACAATATAAACCCCCACATGCCGCGCCGTCTGAAAACCGAATGTCGAGAATCCGCCCGGCAAGGGTATGTCGTTATCGATCGTCTTCGGCGTGTGGACGACACTGATAGAGCCCCTTGCCTCTCTCTCGATCCAGTTTGCCATATAGAGGGTACCGTCGCCGCCGATGGTTATAAGGTACTTTATGCCGATCTTCTTCAGCGTCGACATGAGGATTTTGAATTTTGCCTTTGCATTATCGGGGGCATCGCGGGAGGTGCGGAGGATAGAGCCCCCGGCAGCGTGAATCCTCGAAACGCCGTCGATCGTGAGGGGCATGACATTCATCTGGCCCTCAAAAAGGCCTTTGAACCCGCCGATGAGCCCTACGACCTTCTTCCCCTGGTTTATCGCCTCGATCGTGGCCGCGCTGATGACGCCGTTGATGCCTGGCGCCGGGCCGCCGCCGACTATGATACCTATAAGGTCTTTTTCTTTTTCCATATTGGAACTATTGTGCATTTTTCTCATGATATTTGCAAGTTTTTTGTATAACTCACGTATAACCCATGCCCTTTACTTCTATATTCTCGGTAATTAAAACATATTCTTTAGGTGAAAAAGGGCGGGGTGATAGTGCGAGGTAAATCCTAAATCCGAATATCGACGCACTAAACAAATTCAAATGATCCAATGTTCTAATATCAAAACAGTTGAACAAAATAACCGTATCATTGCGAGCCCGCAGTGCGCGACGCTTTGTCATTGCGATCGAAGCGCGGCATGGGTAATTGTTTAGAATTGCGTGCTTAGAAATTCGAATTTGAATTTCTTATTATGTGATGTTAAGGTTTAAAACCATTATGAAGATCGGTTTTCATATATCCATTGCGGGCGGATTTGATGAAGCCCGCAGAGAGGCGAAGAGGCTGCACTGCGAGGTTGTCCAGATATTCGTCAAGAACCCCAGGTCCTGGGCGCAGAAGTCGTGGCGGGATGAAGAGGTTGAGGCTTTTAAGAGATTGTCGTCCGAAATCCCCGTATTTGCCCACCTTTCTTATTTGCCGAACCTCGCGAAGATCGACGAGGACGAAAGGCACATGAAGGGCTTTGCCCATGAAGCGGGGCTATGCTGCCGGCTTGGCATCCCCGCGATCGTCGTTCACTGCGGCTCAAGGGAGGAGAAAGATAAGGGGATCGCAATGGCGGCGCAGGCTGTCAACGGGGTGCTGGAAAGGTTCGATATCCGGATTCTCCTTGAGAATGCATCCGGTCAGGGGTCAAGCATCGGAAGGAATATCTCTGAGCTTGCGGGGATATACGAGAGGGTTGAGAGGAAGGAAAAGGTCTTTTTATGCCTCGATACGGCGCATCTCTTCCAGTCCGGATATGACATCCGGCGGAAGAGGGTATGGAACGGATTGATAGGCGACATTGAGAACAGTATCGGCAAAGGGAAGATCATGCTCTTCCATCTCAACGATTCTTCCACTGCCACCGGGAGCAGGGTTGACAGGCATTGGCATATCGGCAAAGGAGAGCTGGGTATCGGATTTTTCAGACTTCTCTTGAATGATAAAAGATTTGCCCATCTCGCGGGCGTCATGGAAACGCCGAAGATGGGCAAAATGGATATCAGGAATATGAAGGTTATGCGCTCGTTACTTTCTCCTCTGATGTCTCGTTCTTCTTCTTAGTTTTTTATACTTATGCTTCCTCATCTTTTTCTTGCGCCATTTCATCACGCTGCCCATCAATTCACCTCATTGTTTCAAATAAAATGTGTCACGTAACGTGTTGTTGATATCGTAAACGCTGAAAATATACCCCTCCTTGTCCCTTTTTGCAACAATATAATGAAAGAAACCGCCATGTTCTTCATCAAATGTGAGAAGCCGTGCCCCGCCGCCGCCCGTGATAACGTATGTTATACCGCCCTTTTCGCTCCTGTTGTACAGGTGCTCATGGCCGGCGAAAACGATTTTGACGTTGTGTTTGACGAACAGGTCGTGGAGTATATCCCTGTCCGCGGGGTATCTGTCAAGGTCGTACCGCCTGCCGAAGGAGGTTGGGAAAAGAGGCTTATGGAGGAAGACGATCCTTTGTGCGAAGGGCTCCTCCAGGGTGTTTTTGAGCCAATCCAACTGCTTGCCTGTAACCTTGCTGGTTTCGCCGGGGATTTCCGTACAGAGGATGATGAACTGGATATCATTGAAGGCAAAGGCGTAATAGGGAGGTTTTCTGATGATCCTTTCATAGACCTTCAGCGATTTCGCGCTGTTTATATCGTGATTGCCCGGGGCTATATGGAACGTCCTTGCCGTGCCGGTAAGCTCGAGGAACCTTCCCCATTCCTTGACAGCGCCGGGACGGTCGATGACGTCGCCGGTGATAAATATAAGGTCAACCCCTTCCTGCTCAATCTTCTTGAGAAACCTTTTATAGACTGCCTCGGTGACCCCGATCTTTGTGTCTCCGATTATTCCAAAGGAAGGATAATCTGCGCCGATCCCGGGATGGGGGGCAATGATTATGCATAAAAGCAGAAGGACAATAAGCAATATGCGCCTTGATCTTTTCATAACCTGTTTATATTACATGATTATCTGCGGGTAAGCAAGAAAGCAGCGGTATAACAGACCGTATATCGTATATCGAGATAGAAATGAAAGGTGTCAGGCGCGAGAGGACTAAGGCATAGCGCAAAGCGCAGGGCGCATAGCGGAACACCCATGAGGCGAGAACAACCGTAATTCATAATTCGTGAGACGTAAGAGGAAAAGCACAAGGTGCGAGGCGCAAAGCGACGTAGCGACCTTAAGAATATAATTTATCTTTCACCTTTCACAGGTTTCATCCAATTACGAATTACGATTCACGAATTACGGCTTTTCTCGCCTTTTACTTTTCACTTTATGAGCCGTAGTTAACGGATGATTATCTTGAAAAGGCGCCCTAAAACCGTTATACTTACATCCACGCGCCTGTAGCTCAACCAGGATAGAGCAACGGACTTCTAATCCGTAGGTTCCGCGTTCGAGTCGCGGCAGGCGCGCTTTTACAAGGTGGGTGGTGAATTTGGGTGGGGAATTCACTTAATCGCCTCTAAAGGATTTGTTCCCTTCTCAAAACTCGCGTGTATGCTTTTCAGGTAAATATCCGTTGTGGTAGCCCTCTGATGCCCTAATACCTTCTGAATTGTTGTTATAGGCACCCCTGCGTCTGCCATAACGGATGCTGAAAGATGTCTCAGGCAATGAAACGTGAAAGGTCTTACATCTGCCTTCTCACAGAGCCTTGCTAAAAGCTTATCCCTGTAGTCGTATTTAGTCTTTGTCCTCTTGTTCGTGAATATGTATTCTCCATCCATAGGAAGCTTTTTTAATACCTCTTTGAGCACCTTATTGACAGGCACTATCCTTTCCACCTCGTCTGAGTTTTTCGCCTTCCGGGTCCTGAGAATGACATAACTATAATCTTTGTGTATATCTTCCGGTTTGAGTCGGTTGATCTCCCGTATTCTCCCGGCTGTATGAATAGCAGTGAGAAGGTAATTTCTTTGCTCTTTCGTTGCTACCTTCAAGACCTTTTTTACATCTTCCATAGGCGGTATATACTTTTCTTTCTTTCTGAGAGGGTAGGGGTCTATTCCATTGCAAGGGTTTATAATCCCTTCTTTGTGGTTAAAGAGGGCCTTGAGCCACCTGAGATGCTTATTTGCCAATGCAAAGCTTTTCTGTGCAACTGAATTGAGATATTCCACGATATCTTCTTTTCCTATTCTTCTTTTGTGTGCAAATACAGGCGTGATCTTTTGAAAGAAGAGCTCCATCTCCCGGAAATACTGCTTGCTTCTCCTTGTCTTGACATCATCCAACCGTTCTTCGCATAATTTCACGAAGTCCATATTTATCAGCCTGGCTGTACTTCTTGTCCTGGCCTCTGACTCGATCGCCTCTTGCTTGTCCAGGAAGCCCCCTTTCCTGTACCTCACCTCGTTCTTCCAAAAATCGTACATCCATTTCCCTTTGTGCTTGTAGATCGCCATTGTTAATGACCCCCACTATTGTTTGAAATTTACTTTTGCTGAAACGCACCAGTTTCCCTATCTTTATCCCGCCCAACTCCTTAGCATGTTTATAGACAAACTCCGGGCTTGTTTTGAGGATCCTCGATATTTCGATAGGGGTTAAAAACTCTTCCATCATTTACTTTTTTTCAGAGATTTTTTTATGAGATCCTTCAAAGAATCTGTAAACTCGAATCCTTTTTCCAGCGTGGGAAAGGTATTTCTCATCCTTTGTCTAAATTTTTCCCCGCCCATATCTTTTATTATTTCGTCTACTAATTCGTCAGTCTCTTTTTGTGTGGGTATATGTCCCCTTTTGAACATCTCGATATATGCCTTTAACATTACATTCACGAATTCTGATACCGATACTTTCCTTGGAAGTTCCTCCAGACCGTCATACACATCGCTATCGATTGTTAATGTAATCTTTTTTCTCATGTTAGCTCCTTATCATTTTTAAAACACGTATTATGGTATTATTAGACGACACTAATTAAATTGTCAAGGGAATTGTAATAAGTTTTTAAATTTATTTAAATGGGATAAATTTATTCCTTTTCTTTTTGTAAATTCTGTCAAGGATTATTTTCTGTATTAATATTAATTAGCGAATATAATTGATATTTTGGATTTGCTTGTCATATTATTAATGTAGACACTTATGGAAGAACTTGATTATCTGATTTTAGCAACACTTGTGTACATGATATTTGTTGTATATTTGTTTTGTTTTCTCAACGTAAAACGTTACGATTGTTGCTGTAACATTTTTTCCCAAGAGTTGATTTCCATAAAATCGATTTTACAATTGCAGAACTCCTATATAATGCGTTCTATTCTTTGGTTTCTAAATTATGCATTTTTAACGCTCGACCCGTTCTTAAATATTATAAGATTAATCTTTACATCGAAAATAAATCGTTCTTTTAAAAATTATGAAGATACATATTTCTTAGTATCTTTTTTATTTTCTGTAGGCCTGTATGTTGTTCCTGTATATATTTTTAAAGTTAAGCCTGCTTGGTGCTTGATTATCTTAATTTGGCGAACGTTGACCATTTTTTTTTCGCATTTGAAAACAGTAATAGATTACAGTGCATCTTTACAAGGAATAGGGATCCTAAAACCACAGAACCTAGCAAGAACAATCATTTTTACTTTTAAAAGTATTCTTGAACTTTCTTTATGTTACGCGTTCTTTTATTATTGCGCTGACGTTGTTAATTCTAATTATCTTCTTAACGCACTATCTGTTTTTACAACACAAGGTATCGATAGCCGAACATTTTCTACTGCATGTTTCTGGCAACAATTTATTATATTCACTCAGTTATTATTGTTGTTGAATACTTTTATATTTTTTCTCAGCAATATATTTAATTTCTTTAAAAAATAATCATTAAAATTAACAAATAGATTAAACATTACCCCCACGAGCACGCCCACCCATATAAGCCTTTGCTTTCCTCTGGACTCCATACATAGGCAACCTGCCCGGCAAGTGATTCAATCTTGTATGTGACATACTCCATAGGGTTTATAGCTGGATGGAGATAGATTATCTGCTTTGGTATCTCTATTCCCAGGGATGCCCGGTATCTTCTTTCATTGAGCTCATTCTCCATGTCTTTGCTGATATACTTAGCGAGATAGGAAGCAAGCCTCTGTCTTTGCCATTGAACGCCCTTCTTTGTCTTTACATAGGAGACGTCTATATTCCCATCCCCTGCAACACACCGCCATAATGATCTGAGTAATGTTACATCCTGGTATCCTTTTACCCCCATATGGAAGTGGATAGCGCCCCGCTCCTGTCTCTCCTTTGTGCAGACATAGAGCCAATCAGGGAAATAGGTATGCACTAACCTTATGAATTGCTCAAAATGATGCCAGGCCTTTTCTTTGTCAACGATGTTCTCTCGATAGGTAAGGGTAACAAGATGATCTAATCCGGCAGCCATGCACTTACGCCTTACGCTTGCCATTGCCTGTCTTTTGCTTTTCTCTTTGTTGATCTCCCGGTTCTTTGATCTTCCTCTTACCGCGCATTTCTTCTTTTCCGGGTTTGATTTCCCCCAGGTTGCCTCTACATACCCTTCTCCATAGTCCATGACGGTGACTCTATTCTGTACCTTCATGTATAAACGCCTGTCAATCCACGGTTTAGCGAGAAGTTTCCTCCGTTCAAGTCTAGTAATTTCGCCTGCAAATTCGAGAGGCGCAGGCGACGCTTGTCCGGCTAACGCCGGCAAGCCTTTGCCTTGGGGGTCTCTCTTTGTTGTGGGGGTAACGTTCTTAGATATCGGGGTTGATTTATTCTGATAGGGTGCTATAATGTCCATAGTTCTCCTTCTTGTTTGAGTTGGGGAAAAACGACGAAAGCCACCGACCCCGCCAAGAGTCCAGGTGGCTTTTTAATTCTTTCGTTTTTACTTCCTTAAAATGGGTGGGTGGGGACTTAGGTGGGAACTTCAATAACCGATCAAGGAATATCAACGTTTTACAGACTGTAGATACAGAAGATACTAAATTGTAACTAATTGATATTACGTGGTAATAAGCTCTAACCGGAGGTACTTCTAATCCGTAGGTTCCGCGTTCGAGTCGCGGCAGGCGCGCTTGCAATTAATGGGGCTTGCGTCGCCCCCTCCACGGGCAAAGCCCGCGGAGCCACCCCCTCTCGCCCGAGAACGGGCTACAAAATATATACGGAGGCTTAAAGGTGGGTGGTGAATTTGGGTGGGGAATTCACTTGATCACCCCTAAAGGATTTGTTCCCTTCTCAAAGCTTGCATGTATGCTTTTAAGGTAAATATCCGTAGTAGTAGCCCTCTGATGCCCTAATACCTTCTGAATTGTTGTAATGGGTACACCACGTCTGACGAAGCTTTTCGCCGAACGATTATTATTATAAAGCCCAGAGAAAGCGCTAAGAAACTGCACGGGAAGCACTACCTTATTTTGCGAGTTGTTTAATTCATCCTTACGAAATGTTAAATACACAAAAGAGGTATTCAATATGTCTGTGTATCGTTTTTCAGTAATCGTTGAAAAGGATAAGGACGGATATTTCGCTTCATGTCCGGAACTTCAGGACTCCGTACATACCCTACGTTACTGGCAATTGATATGACGTTGGCCTGCCCGCTCGCATTCCTGTACAGCTCTGATTGTGTTATTAACATCTCCAAAACCAGTATCGATGTCGACAAAAACGGGAATATCAACCGCATTACAGATATGACGGTAATTTTCAATCCGGATGTTACCCCGCAGCTTGCTGCGGGGTAACTTTGAATCCCGCCTGATCTAAAATCTTCGCTGACAACGCATCAAAGCAGCAAGGTAATTGTAGAATCTCGGGTGTGTTAATCAACTGTTGAAATAAAGTAGTTTTTTGCATTGTCCCACAGTGTTGCCCCACTGTAAAATTGGATTATCCGTATATTCTTTTTACATCTTGTAGCTTTATCCGGCAAGCAATACATTATTACAGGTAGAATGAAAAAGGAGGCAAA
>DIWM01000051.1 GCA_002428485.1 Deltaproteobacteria bacterium UBA6106 | reverse complement strand
AGAGGCAGCAAAGAAGAAAGGATAGATGGACCCCCTGGCCGGCGGATGAAGATTCTGAGTTAAATTTAATTGTTCTGATAAGAGATATTATGTTAACTAATATATTATATCTTTTTCATCACACCTTTTACCTTTCACCTTTAGCCTTTTACTGCCTTCATTAATCTTATGGCATGAAGTTCCTGAAGATATCCCTTGCGATAACGATCCTCTGTATCTGGTTCGTCCCCTCATAGATCTGCGTAGCCTTTGCGTCCCTCATCATCCTTTCGACAGGATAATCTTTCGTATACCCGTAGCCCCCGAGTATCTGCACCGCGTCGGTCGTAACCTTCATCGCAACATCTGCAGAATAGACTTTTGCCATTGCGGATAATTTATCAACCCCGATTGCGCTCATCTTATCTCTTTCATAAACCTTCATGTCAAGAAGGTGTGCTGCGTCATACACAAGCGCCCTGGCTGCCTCCACCAGAGTGGCCATGTCTGCCACCATAAACTGTATCCCTTCGAAATCGGCAAGCTTTTGACCGAACTGAACCCTTTTCCACGCGTATTCAGTAGAAAAATCCAAGGCCCCCTGAGCTATACCTACAGCCTGTGCACCGACCGCGGGCCTTGAAAGATTCAGGGTAGACATGGCTATATCCCATCCCTGGCCTTCTTTGCCCAGCAGGTTGTCCTTTGAAAGCCGGACATTATCGAATATGATCTCGGTGATGTCTGACCCTATCATGCCCATCTTGTCTTCACTTTTCCCTATAATAACGCCAGGGTAGTCTCTTTCAACGTAAAACGCCGATATCCCGTTTGTCCGCAGTTTCGGGTTTGTGTTCGCAAAAACCGAGTAAAGTTGGGCGTTTGCCCCGTTTGTGATCATCGATTTCTTACCGTTTAAATAATAATAGTC
Organism: Deltaproteobacteria bacterium UBA6106; assembly: GCA_002428485.1. Classification (GTDB taxonomy): domain Bacteria; phylum Desulfobacterota; class Syntrophorhabdia; order Syntrophorhabdales; family Syntrophorhabdaceae; genus UBA5609. The sequence goes on along the minus strand of DIWM01000051.1, from coordinate 29,446 downwards.
TCCATCTTTTACGGCAGTTGTCCTCATGTGCGATGCATCTGACCCCGCTTCCGGCTCTGTTAATGCAAAGGCTACGAGATATGCCTTTTCAGGATCAGCTATTTTATTGTATATGTATTCTTTTTGCTCCTCGTTTGCCGATACCATGATAGGCATTATACCCACATTATGTGCAAGCGGTATGAGTGAAGATGCGCCTGATATCTTTGCTATCTCCTCTATTACAAGGCACAGCGATGTAATATCACCGTCAAGGCCACCGAATTTTTCCGGCAGCATGAGGTACAGAAAACCGTGCTTTTTATATATGTCCACAAGATCCCAGGGGAAAGCACCTGTCCTGTCTATCTCTTTTGCCCTCGGTGCGACCTTTTCCTTTGCCAGTTTCTCAGCTATCTTTTGGATCATACTGTGCTTTTCAGAAAGATTCAACATCCAGCAAGCCTCCTTTTAAGTTGACAAAATCGTTCTACTTCTAACATAATTTTCCTATAAATTAAATAAAAAAGGAGTCCCAATGTCCACAGTCTATTTTACCGATTTGAGATCAACGCCCAAAAGAAACGTCCTTGATAAGGTCGGAGACCTCTTAAACCGTGTCAAGCTCAATACTAAGATCAGGAAGAACGATCTCGTTGCCGTCAAACTTCATTTCGGCGAGATGGGGAACACGGCCTTTTTGAGGCCGGTATTCCTCCGGGTTGTGGTTGACAAGATAAAAGGCGTGGGCGGCAGGCCGTTCCTTACCGATACCAACACCCTTTATACAGGGTCCAGGAGTGATTCGGTCAGCCACCTTACGACAGCCGTTATGAACGGTTTTGATTATTCCTGTGTAGGCTGCCCTATCATAATTGCTGACGGTCTTAAGGGGCGGAGCGGAGTCAAGGTCCCGATCAAGGGAAAGGTGCTGAAGGAAGCAAGAATAGCACGGGACGTCGTTGATGCCGACGCCATGGTCGTTGTTACTCATTTTAAAGGACACGAGCTTTCCGGGTTCGGCGGCACTATAAAAAACGTCGGCATGGGCTGTGCGTCACGTGAAGGCAAGCTGATACAGCACAGCAACGTAGCCCCGCAGGTAAATACCCAAAAGTGTATAGGATGCAGGATGTGTGTCCCCTACTGCCCCGTGGGGGCGATCACCCTACAGGAAAAAAAGGCCTTTATTAACGCCAAGAAATGTATAGGCTGCGGCGAATGCACCCTAATATGCCCGTCGAAGGCGATCGAGATCCAGTGGAACGAATCACCCGATATCTTCCAGAAAAAGATGGCGGAATACGCCTGCGGCGCGCTTAAAGGAAAGGAAAACAAGGTCGTCTTTATGAGCTTTGTTGTACAGGTAAGCCCGGCCTGTGACTGCTACCCCAACAGCGACGCGCCTATTGTCAAAGACATAGGCATCCTCGCATCAAAAGACCCTGTCGCTATCGACGCCGCGTCCTGCGACCTCGTCAACAACGAAGAATCTACTCCGGGAACGGCAATCAAGACCCCCCTGAAAAGAGGGGAAGACAAGTGGCGGGCGCTCTACCCTTCCATCGACTGGAACATACAGCTTGACCATGCCGTAAAGATGGGGCTCGGTGAAAGGGAATACACGCTCGTGAAGATCTAACGACGGCTCATAGCTCATAGCAACAGCAAGAAAAAGATCTTTTAGTGCCTGCTCCCGCTGCTTGTTATGTTTCGTTTTTGCCATCAGCTATGAGCTATCAGCCATGAGCCATTAGCCTTTATTTCCCGAATACCTGTTTCAACAGCTCGGTCGTCCTTGCCGCCGGGTTGGTGCGTATCTTCTTTTCTTCCTCGCCTACCATGAAGAAAAGCCCGTCAAGGGCCTTCGTGGTGACATAATGATCAAGGTCAACGGATTCCATGTTCCCGAAAGGCACTGATGAGGTATATTTCCCCGTCATCTCCTTATAAGAGCGCGTTACCCCCACCTTGTTCATGCTTTCCGAAACGGATGGTTTAAATGCAGCGTAGATCTTATCGAAGGTCTTTGATTTGAAATATTCCGTTGCCGCAGTATCACTGCCCCGCAGTATCTTCACCGCGTCATCGAATGTCATCTCCTTGATGGCATCTACGAAGAATTTTCGGGCCTTCGGCGCTGCGGCCTCGGCAGCGCGGTTCATGCTTAAGACAAAGCTATCGACCTGCTTCTGGTAGCCAAGCTTGCCGAGTACGTCCGCTGCGGTCTGAATGTTCTTCGGAAGAAGTATCTTGATCAGCTGGTTCGTGAAATATCCGTCTAATTTCGAGACGGAGGTTACAGCATTCCCGGTCCCGATGGAAAGGGCCTCTTTAAGGCCGGAAGCGGTAGTTGCTTCATCAGAACTGCCGCCTGTGAAAGACGGGGCCTTTTTAATCCCCTTCACGATATCGTCGAGAGGGCCCGCGGAACAGACGGAAAAAACGATGAGAAAAATACCCAGGGACAATAAGCCCATACATTTCTTCACAATAGCCTCCTGTGTTTTAAAACCATTTTTTTCTCTTAAAATATAAGATCATAAAGATGCTTACTGCAACCATGATCAGAAGGACGGCAGGATAACCCCACCGGAATTTCAACTCGGGCATATACTCGAAGTTCATGCCGTAAAGACCGACGATAAATGTAAGGGGTATGAAGATCGTCGCGATAATGGTCAATACTTTCATGACCTCGTTCATCCTGTTGCTTATGCTCGACAGGTAAATATCAAGCATGGACGAAAGCATGTCACGGAATGTCTCGATCGTATCCATGATGTGGATGCTGTGGTCGTAAACATCCCTGAGGTAAACATGCGTATAATTATGTATCAAGGGCGATTGGTCTCTTTCCATGCCGCCCAAGACCTCCCTGAGGGGCCATACTATCTTGCGGAGGAAGATCATGTTTCCCTTCAGAGCCTGCATTGCCTTTAACGCGCCCGTTCCGGGATTTGCGATAAGCCGCGCCTCAAGAACTTCCATTTTTTCGCCAAACCTTTCGAGGACCGCAAAATAATTGTCCACGACAACATCTATCAGCGAATATGCCAGGTAGTCTGCGCCCAATTTTCTGATGCGTCCTTTGCCGTTTTTCAACAACAGCCTGACAGGATCAAATATGTCCCCGTTATTTTCATTGAATGTTATAACGAAATCTGACCCCAGGATTATGCTGATCTGTTCAGCATGGACAGCAATATCATTTTCGTCGAAATAGATCTTTTTCAGGACAACGAAGAGGTGGTCATCGTAATCTTCCATTTTTGGCCGTTGATCAGAGTTCATGATATCTTCAAGGAGCAGCGGATGGAGATTGAAGCGCGCCCCGATCTTTTCAATAGTCTCGACGTGCGAGATCCCGTCTATGTTGATCCAGGTAACACCTGGAGAGTCTTGCAGGGAAAGATACTGTTCCATGCCGCCCGGCTCGGACTCCCGGTATTCTTCTTCGTTATAATAAAGAACAGTTATTTTTGGGTTTGCCGGTTTTTCTTCACCGATATGTACGAGTGAGCCTGGTGGAAGGCCGGTTTTAGCAGAACGTTTTTTTAATAACCCTTGCATTACCTGCTACCTTGGGCAATCGTAACAAAGGGCGCCCCGTCTGTCAATATTTAGCTTCTTGAATATAAGATCGTTATAATCATTCTTTGTTGTTATTTGATTTATAAAATGGCAAGATTATCCACGCACAGCCACCCTTAAAATTTCTGAAAGAGGAGGAAGTGATGTTCAAAGAGTTCAAGACATTCATTATGCGAGGCAACGTGGTCGATATGGCGGTCGGCATAATCATCGGCGCCGCCTTTACCTCGATCGTAAAATCCCTTGTTGACGACGTTATCATGCCGCCGATCGGCCTTTTACTTGGCAATATTGATTTTTCGAATTTCTTTTTAGTCCTTAGAGAGGGGAAAGCAGCCGGGCCATACGCTACGCTTGCCGCCGCAAAGGCTGCCGGCGCAGTGGCGCTGAGCTACGGTCTTTTTATCAATACAATCATCAGCTTCCTCATCGTTGCCTTTGCAGTATTTGTTATGATCAAACAGGTGAACAGGTTCAAGAGTGAGCCGCCCCCGGCAGCGCCGGATACGAAAGAGTGCCCTTACTGCGCATCATCTATACCCGTCAAAGCGATAAAGTGCCCTCACTGTATATCGGAGCTGAACTGACAACAAACCCGTAAGTCGTTAGGCGTAAGTCGTAAAGGGAGAACAACCGTTTACGAGGATCTTTCCCTTTTCACTATTCACTGTTCACTCTTCACTGCCTTTATCCTTGGACCAAGGTATTCGTAGAGGTAGCATTTAATGCCGCCGTTATATAGTTTACGGTTCCTGGTGGCCTTTTTTCCGAAGTATATCTGGAACTGCGGGTATGCGGATAATATAAAGAACGACCACGAATCAAGAATAGCGAATGTCTCGCCCATTTTTTTGCAGATCTTTTCGATCTCTCCGGAGTCGCCCATACGTTCTCCGTAGGGTGGGTTGCAGATAATCAAGCCGTATTTTTTTCTGGAACGGAATTCCTCGAATGAGAGCTTCTGGAAGACGATGCAGTCCCCTGCCCCGGCATTTACTGCATTTTCCCGGGCTTTCTTAAGAACCCTCGCGTCGTTGTCGGACGCTAGTATCCTGAATGGAAGGTTATTCGCCTTATCGCGCGCTTCCTTTCTTGTTGTATCCCATATGTGGCGGGGGATCTGTGGCCATCCTTCGGATGCAAAAGATCGTTTCAGACCGGGAGCGATATTCCTGCCGATCATTGCTGCCTCGATCGGTATCGTACCTGAACCGCAAAAGGGATCTGCAAGGATCCTTTCGGGACTCCACCTGCTTAAAAGAACAAGGGCTGCAGCAAGGTTTTCCCGCAGCGGGGCCTCACCTGTTTCTTCGCGGTACCCTCTCCTGTGAAGGCCCTGACCGGTTGTGTCTAAGGTAAGCGTTGCCTTATCCCTGAGGAGCGAAATCTCGATCCTGTATAAAGGACCTGTTTCAGGAAACTGATCTATTGAATGACTTGCTTTCATTGCTTCTATGACAGCCTTTTTCACTATAGACTGGCAGTCTTTTACACTTGCGAGCTTTGAACTGACCGACCTCCCGATGACGTGCATTTTGCCGTCGGCCGGGATCATCTCATCCCACCTGATATCCCGTGTTCCCCGAAAGAGCTCTTCGAAATCTCTTGCTTCGAAATCGGCAACCTTGATAAACACCCTGTCTGCTGTTCTAAGCCAGATGTTGCATCGTGCAATGTCATCTTCATTGCCCCTGAAAGTGACCTTGCCGTTCTCTACGGTCATATCACTATACCCGAGTTTTCTCAGCTCACGGGCGACAACGGATTCAAGGCCAAATGTTGAGGTTGCTATGATGGTATATTGTGCCATGTACGATCCGCTCCCTGAATTTCTTATTTTTTCCTTGCCTCTCTCAATCTGAGGGCTGTACAGGTCTCTTCAGTAAAATCGCATCCATCAAGCTCGCATGGTTCAACATGGATGACGATATCAGCTACAAGCATCATTTCTTTGATCGTTTTTTCAAGTTTGTTTGCAAGCTCGTGCGCCTCGTCGATATTTAGTTTTTTGCATATGAGGAGGTGAAAATCAATGTATTTTTTGTTTCCGGAAAACCTTGTCCTCAGTTTGTGGTATCCTGCATAAGGGTAAGGAAGCCGGCCTATAATCTCCTCGATCTCTTTTTGCGCTCTCTCAGGAATGCTTGCATCCATAAGGCCATAAAGGCCGCTTTTCAGAATACGGATAGCGGAATATATGATGATACAACCCGTTATCAATGCAAAAAGCAGGTCAAAAAAGATCCTGCCCGTGTAAAAGGTAAGCGCCATTGCGACGAGCGCGCTTGAGTTCGAATAAATGTCGCTCGTATAATGAAGCGCATCAGCCCTCAGGGTGTTTGAGTTGGTTTTTTCCCCGACATTTTTCAATGTAGACATTATAACGAAAGTAAAGGCAAGAGAGAGAACCATCACAGAGACATCAAAGATAGAGTATGTTATAATCTCGTTGCGAAAAAACTGATCGACAGACCGGTAGATGATAAGCATGCCTGATATTACGATCACGACTGCCTGGACGACCTGGGCCATGTCTTCCACTTTGCCGTGACCGTATTGATGCGATTCATCTGCCGGCTGGGATGCCTTCCAGATCGCAAAAAGGTTCAATGAAGACATAAAAACGTCGAGGAGGCTGTCGAGTCCCGATGAGACAACAGCCATTGAATTGGAGGCAAAACCGACAATGAATTTACTTATCGCAAGGATGAATGCCAGCGATATTGCTGTGATCGAAGCCTTTTGCCTTATGTCCATGATCCAACGTTCTACGGCCGCCAGGTTCTACTGAACCAGCGGGTTCGGAGGCGGTTCTACGACCTTGATCTCACCGAAAGACTCTTCATACCTCTCGATATTCTCCTGCAAGGCGCTTACAATGCGTTTCATGTGGCCGGGCGTTACTATGACCCGCGAAACAAGATGGGGCCCGTTGGGTGACTGCAGGAACCAGTCAATTATGAACTCTTCTGCTCCGTGGGTAACAAGCATGGCATTGCTGTAACGGCCCCTCGACATATCGTCGCCTGTATTGATGGGTACCTGCGGCTGAGCATCAGTTTTTGCAGACATTTTTCCTCCTGTTGAATGTTCCTTTTTTAAACCTTTCGTGTATCTCCGACGGCACCTTGCCGGGGGAACTGCAAAATATATCTTTGAGGCCGGACCACAACTATGAATTACTTCAGCCAATACATTAATACCTGATCCTTCGCAGGAACAACCCTTTTGCCGGTGCAGTAGGGCCTGCATTTACGCGGTCTTTAGATGCAAGGATCGTGATAAAATCCTCTTTTTTGAGCTTCCCTGTACCGACAAGGAGGAGCGTCCCGACGATGTTCCTTACCATGTACCGCAAAAAACCTGTTGCCTCTATAACAACATAAACAAATTCGCCCCGCCTTTTTACTCCTGCCAAGAGTACGTTGCGCACGGTGCTTTTATATATCTCGTTCTTTTTTTTAAAGGCCGCAAAATCGTGTTCCCCCTTAATGTTCCCTATCGCTTCGTCCATGGCAACGCTGTCGATCTTATAAGGGATATGCCATGAATAGTGGAAATGGAACGGTGAATGATACGGGGTGTTTGCGATAGCATAGGAGTAAACCTTGCTCCTGGCAGAATACCGCGCATGAAAGGATTGATCGACCTCAAGTACGCCCTTTACCTTTATATCGTCAGGCAGCATGCTGTTCAACCCCTTTTTCAGGTTTACAAGCGGGATACCTTTCCCGGTATGGAAATTGACCACCTGCCCTGATGCATGAACTCCGGCATCAGTCCTCCCCCCGGCATATATCCTGACGTCGTGGTCGAGGATGCGGGCAACTGCACCCCTTGTAACCTCTTCCAGCGTTATGCCCTTAGGCTGGCACTGCCACCCGTGGTAGTTCGTACCATCGTATTCCATCACAAGAGCTATATTTCGCATGAAGGCCTTTTTTAATTATATTGTTGATGCGCGTGCGTTACATGGATGTATACGGTGAAAACACGGTCTGCGACTATCGTTTTGTCTTCTCGTTTTCAGGTTTTTTTGCCCTGGCCGGTTCAGATTTTGCAGGTTTGACCGGTGTCTGCTCCTTCTCCTTTGATGCTTCCTTCTCTTTTTGCAGTTCCCTGGCCTTTGCGGTCTCTTTTTCTTCAATCTTTTTATAGAGTTCATCAACTTCTTTTTTCAGGCCGATGTTCTCTGCCTTCAGGTAGCTGTTCTCTTCCTTTAATGCCTTGATCTCCTCTTTTAACCCTTTTGCCTCTTTGCCGCAGGAGGTACAGAAAGTCATCAGCATAATGACAGCGATTATGGTTGAAAGGTATTTCATGGCTTTCAGTTTATTTATTTTCCACGATGTTTGTCTCATTGTCAATGCTTATTGTTTATGTTACATTATTACCACAAAAACCACTGCAAAACGACAATACAGGGAGGATTTAATGCAGACGTCTGTTGTCACTGTTCCCATTGAAGAGGAGATGAGAAGATCGTACCTCGATTATGCCATGAGCACCATCATCGGAAGGGCTTTGCCTGATATACGGGACGGCTTAAAGCCGGTTCACAGGAGAATTCTTTATGCGATGTACGAATTGAACAACACCCATGATAAACCGTATAAAAAGTCCGCCAGGGTCGTCGGCGATGTGATCGGCAAGTTCCACCCGCACGGAGACCAGGCGGTCTATGATGCAATAACAAGGATGGTCCAGGACTTTTCCCTCCGTTATCCCCTCATCGACGGGCAGGGAAACTTCGGTTCGGTAGATGGCGATGCGCCGGCAGCAATGAGATACACGGAGATCAGGCTTTCAAGGATAGCGGAAGAGATACTGGAAGATATCGAAAAGGAGACGGTCATCTTTAAGGCAAACTACGATGACTCTCTTGTCGAGCCTTCTATATTGCCCTCGAAGATACCGAATCTGCTTATCAACGGGTCTTCAGGAATAGCAGTCGGAATGGCAACAAACATACCTCCGCACAACCTTAAAGAAGTTGTGGACAGCATGGTTGCTTATATTGAGAACCCCGCTATTACAGTGTCCGATCTCCTGCAGTATATCCCGGGCCCTGATTTTCCTACCCAGGGAATAATTTACGGCAGGCAGGGCATCCGCGAGGCTTACGAAACCGGGAAGGGCCATATCATCCTCCGCGCCCGGGCTTCCATCGAGCAATACAGAAAGGACGGCCGGGAGGCGATCATAATCACTGAGATCCCTTATCAGGTCAATAAAGCCCGCCTTATCGAGAATATTGTTGAGCTGATCAACGCAAAGAAGATCGAAGGCATTTCTACTATCAGGGATGAATCGAACCGGGAAGGCATGAGGGTCGTCATCGAGCTGAAAAGGGGTGAAATTGCCGTGCCCATCCTGAACCAGCTCTATAAACATACACAATTGCAAACCACCTTCGGCATCATTTTTCTCACCATCGTCAATAATGAGCCAAGGCTTCTCAACCTCAGGGAGATAATCAGGGAATTTATCGATTTTCGCAAACAGATAGTAACGAAACGGTCTACCTTTGAGCTGAACAAGGCCCTCGACAGGCTCCACATCCTTGAAGGGCTCAAGATAGCCCTTGAGCATATCGATGAGGTTATTGCTCTTATAAAGAAATCGAAAAATGCACAGGAAGCCAGGGCATCGCTGATCGAAAAGTTTGCTTTGTCTGAAAAACAGTCAACGAGCATACTTGAAATGCGCCTCCAGCGCCTTACCTCCCTCGAACAGACAAAGATAATGGACGATTACACAAACACAGCGGAAGAGATCAAGCGCCTGCAGAAAATACTCCAGAGTGAAAAGCTCCTTCTTGGTATCGTTAAGAAAGAGCTCCTCGAGATAAAGCAAAAATACGGAGACGACAGATATACCGAGATAGTTGATGAGCTTCCGGAGATCACCCTGGAAGACATGATCAAAGAAGAAGAAGTTGTTGTAACGATTACGTACAAGGGTTACGCAAAGAGGACCTCGCTGGACCAGTACAAACATCAGATCCGAGGCGGTAAAGGAAAAACAGGTATCGTCGTGAGGGAAGAGGATTTTGTTGACCATCTTTACATAGCATCGACCCATTCATATATCCTGTTCTTTACAAATACCGGGAAAGTACATGTTGTGAAGGTCCACACCATTCCGGAGGCAAGCCTCTCTGCAAAGGGCAAGCATATCGTGAACCTTATCAACATCGGTAAAGGCGAAAGGATAACGGCCATCGCACATGTCAGGGAATTTTCCCCTGATAAATATCTATTTTTCGTTACGAAGAAGGCCCATGTTAAAAGGATGGCCCTCGATCTTCTGAAAAATATACGATCCACGGGAATCAGAGCGATAACCCTTCCCGACGATGACAGCCTCATCGGCGTTCTTGAAACGAACGGCGAAAGCGAGATCATGCTGGCAACAAAAAAAGGTCTGTCTATACGCTTCATTGAGAAACAGATCCGGCCTATGGGCAGGACTGCCTATGGAGTAAAGGGCCTGCGCTTCAAGAAGGGAGGCGACGAGGTCATCTCTGTAGAGATCGTTCATAAGACCTGCAACATTTTCACTGTAACCCAGAAAGGTTACGGAAAGCGGGCGCCTTGTTCCCAGTACCGGATACAGTCAAGGGGCGGCTCAGGCATCATTAATGTGAGATGCGGCTCAAAGAACGGCGAAGTTGTAAGCTTAAAAAAACTGGGAGAAAAGGACGAGGTCATCCTGGTCACCGATACGGGAAGGACGATCCGGTTTGGCGCCGATGATATACCTGTTCAGAAAAGGGGTGGCCTCGGTGTGAAATTGATGGATCTGAGAGAAGGCGAGGCTATCAGCGGCACAGCGATAATAGGCGAAGAAGAATGAAGGTCGGCCTGATAGGCGCAGGCGCCTGGGGTACGGCTTTCGCGCTCCACCTTGCGAGAACAGGAAAAAAAGTACTGCTATGGGTCTTTGAAAAAGAACTCTTTGACATTGCGAAAAAGACACGGGAGAATTCTTATTACCTTCCCGGTTTTACCCTGCCGGACAATATCACGCTTACCGATGACATAAAAAGCATCCCTGAATTCTCCGGGGATATCATTTTAGCTCCCCCTTCCTTTGCCCTGAGAAAAACTGCTGCAATGATCTCTGAAGAACTAACGAACAAACGCGTGCTGATCCTTACAAAAGGGATTGAAAACGGCACGAATCTGTTTATGAGCGAGGTCGTAAAGGAGATAACTCTCGGAAAGGCCCGTATTGCCTCCCTTTCAGGACCGTCTTTCGCGAAAGAGGTTGCGGCAGGCATTTTTACATCTACCGTTATAGCATCAAGGGACAAAGACCTTTCGCTCTATTTTCAGAAAACCATACACAGCAATACGTTCCGGGTATACACGAGCGATGATATTGCCGGCGTTGAGCTTGGCGGGGCGATGAAAAATATCATGGCGATCGGCGCGGGCATCATCCAGGGCCTGGACCTCGGCACCAATACCCTGGCAGCGTACATCACCCGTTCTCTCGCCGAACTGAAAAGGCTGGGAAGATCATTCGGCGCAAGGGACACAACGTTTATGGGGCTTTCCGGCATGGGGGACCTGGTACTGACATCCTACGGGAAATTAAGCAGGAACAGGCTCTTCGGTGTCGAGCTCGCGCAGGGAAAAAATGCAGCAGAAATCATTGCGGGTCAAAAAAGCGTCGTTGAAGGCTACTATACGGTCAACGCGGTATACAACCTTTCAAAAAAACTAAACATCGAAATGCCTATCACCGAAGAGCTTTACAAGATCATCTACGCAGGAAAGAACATCCAGGCATCTTTGCAGGATATCATCAGCAGGGAATATAAGGAAGAAGAATATTAGCTCACGGCTGATAGCTCATAGCAAAACCAAGCACCAAATTCGAATATCGAAATACAAATATCAAATGTTCCAAACAAATGTTTTTCGAAACGTTTCGAATTTTGAACATTCGAATTTGTTTAGTATTTCTATATTCGGATTTAGAATTTGCTAAGAGCCATGAGCTATGAGCTGTCAGCTATATTCGGTCCTCCGCCTTTTACGGTGCTTACAATGATCAGGCCGGCAAGAAACAAGATGGAGATTGACAGGACGGCAGGCCTTTGATCCCGGAAAGTGGATGATATGAACCCGAATAGAAGAGGACCGATGATTGCCGATGACTTCCCCACCAGGCTGTAGACGCCGAAGTATTCAGACTCGGACCCATCAGGGATGAACTGCGCGTAAAAGGCCCTTGTTGCCGCCTGAACCGTTCCAAGGCCGAGGCCGGCGACGGATGCGATTGCCATGAATTGTATTTTAGTCTCGATGAAATAGACCGTTGTCGTTGTAAGGATCCAAAGCATCAGGGACAGCATGACCACCCTTTTAGGCCCCCAATAGTCGATAAAGCGCGCCATGACGAACGCGCCCGCAAGCGCTGTTGCCTGAATAATAAGATATATGCAGATCAGTTCTTCCGGCTTGAACAAAAGGGTCGTGGCAGCAAAGATGCTGGAAAAGACGATGACCGTATTAACGCCGTCTTCATATATCAGGTAGGCAACAAGAAACCTTCTTTGCGCTTTATTCAGCAGGAGCCTGCGAAAGGTCGATATCGTTGACCTTAGGCCGTCTATGCCTGCCCGATACGGGTCGACATGGCCTTTTTCATCGCCCGGCAAAAAGAGAAAAGCGGGCAGTGAAAAGATACCGAAAAAGACGGCAACCATAGGCCAGACGAGATCGATACGACCGGCCTTCAGGATAAGAAGCCCGATAAGGAGGGAAATGATGGAGCCGGCATACCCTATTCCGTATCCCCAGGCAGATACCCTTCCCTGGTATGTCGTGTCGGCAATATCATTGAGAAAGGCGTTGTAAAAGACGAGGCCCCCTTCAAGGCCTATATTTGCAAGAATGACCATCAGAAAACCCTCCATGACCATTCCTTCTTTGAGAAAGTACAGAGACGCCGTCATGACCACGCAAAGCGACGTATAGACCATAAGAAATCCTTTCCGCTTCTTTGCGTAATCTGCAATGCCGCCAAGAAAAGGGGAACTGATCGCCACAAATGCCATACTTAACGCTATTGCCCTGCCCCACCATAGATCGCCTTCATTCGACGCATTGCCGACGACGATGCCTGTGTAATATACAGGGAATATCACCGCCGCGATCACAGCGGAATAGCTCGAATTTGCAAAATCGAAAAGACACCAGGAAAATACCTTTTTATTCATCTGTACAGGCCATGATACAATACAATTTTTTTTTCGCCATATCATCTAAAAAAATCTTTTGCAATTATTATGATACGGGATATAATCATTATGTTCATAATGCAAGCGGCTCATTACGAAAAATCCGTGAGGCGTCGCTGATTTTCTCCCCTTACGATTTACGCCTCACGACTTACGAATGCTTTGCTTTAAAAAAAGGAGGGGTTATGGACTTGCGGATATTTGAGAAGATGGAGGCGCCCGAACTGCGGAGTTACATAGAATTTTTGCTCTGGCACTACCGGGTCATCGACGCCTTCTGGTTCCTTTGCGTTGCAGATAAATTTGATCAGCCCACAGCCGAGCGAATCAACGAGCAGGTCTGGGGGCGTGTGCCACAGATGGCTGCCGATGATCTTATAAAAAGGTTCGATATAAAAGAAAAAGGTCTTAAAGGTTTTGTAAAGGCGTTAAAATATTTCACCTGGACGATCATCGTAGGATACCAGATTGAAGAAAAGGATGACGAGGTGATCATTACCGTGCCCAGTTGTCCTACCCAGGAAGCGAGGCTGAGAAGGGGTCTCGATGAATTCGTGTGCAAATTCATGCATAAAGGAGAGTTCGAGAGCCTGGCCCGTGCAATAGATCCCGGGATCAGGGTAGAATGCCTTTTCGCACCTCCCGACCCGCATCCGGAAGAGGCGTTCTGCAAGTGGAGGTTCACTATGGAAACAACCAAATAACAAATAAATGAAAGGGGGAAAGATATGGATCTATTTTCAGCAATGAAGGGGAGGAGAAGCTGCCGTCACTACCTGCCGGAAGCGATAAGCGAAGACATCATTGAAAAGATACTGGAAGCGGGCACATGGGCTCCCTCGCCTCTTAATACGCAACCCTGGGAATTCATCGTCATCACGAACAGAGAGGTCAGGGAGAAGATCTTTCATGAAGCAAGCAGATGCCGCGTATGGGCGCTTGATATAAGCCAATGGAAGTGGCTGGACACCTATCTCATCGATTTTCTCAAGCAGGCCCCGGTGATCATCGCTGTTGTCGGTGATCCGAAAAAATCAGGCGTCGATATGTTCATGGAAGAAGGAATGGTGGGCTATCTGTCTGCATGCTCCGCTGCGATACAGAATATGCATCTCGCCGCATATGCCTATGGTCTCGGCAGCCTATGGTTTACTTTATTTGACAAGAAAAAGCTGCGGGAGATCCTTGATATCGACGCAGCTAAAAACCCGGTAGCATTGATATGCCTTGGGAAAAAGGCGAGCGAACCTGCCCCGTTACCGAGAAAAAGCGTGAAGGACAAAACAAGATACATACGGTGATCCCTTATGCCACACCCTATGCCTTCAGTATCTCAACCAGCGTAACCTCGAAACAAAGGTCTTCACCGGCGAGGGGGTGGTTCATGTCAAGGGTAACATCGTTTTCTGTTATTTTGGAAACGACAACATTTGTAACGCTGCCTTCAGGTGAGCGGACCTGAAGCACCATGCCGATATTTAGGTTAATATCTTCGGGTATGCGGGATCTGTCGACGACGCCGATGAGGTCCTCCCTGTAAGAGCCGTAGGCGTTTTCGGCCTCCATGGAGATTACCTTTGTATCACCTTCGCGCATGCCGACCACTCCCTTTTCGAACCCGGGAATCACCATTCCCTGGCCGATTGTGAACTCAAGCGGCTGCCTGTTTTCCGATGAATCAAATACCGTACCGTCTTGCAGGGAACCTTTATAATGAACTTTGACCTTGTCGTTTATTTTGGCTTCTGTCATTTATTTCTCCTTCAAAAACCTCAGATACCGGCAGGTCAGAATCAGGTTTTCTAATACCTGCGGGAATATTTGCCTTTCTGTCTGTCTTTTGGCGGGCGTGCCTCCTGAACGGCAATTGTGCGCCCCATGAACTGGGTACCGTGGAGTTCCTTTTTCGCCTTCTCGGCATCTGCCTGTGACCCCATCTCTACAAAACCGAAGCCTTTTCCTTCTATGACCTTGATCTCTATAACGGTACCGTACCCTGAAAAGAGTTCTTTCAATTGCTCATTGCTGACAGCATAGCTTAGATTCCCTACATATAATTTGTTCTGCATCGCTACCTCCGTTTTTTAATAGTTTTGATCCTTATGTTTTGTATGGAGATAGAAAGCGGTCAGCATGTCTATCTCAAAGTTAAACATTATATAAAAAGGGAAAAAATACCTGAGTGAGAGTATTTATGCTCATCATTGAATGGGCAACCCGTTATATATACAGTATATGCCGGTTTATTTGAAAAGAAAAGGTTTTTCTGTATGTCCATGGTCATTGATAAAGGCATTGCTTCAACGTACAGCTTTTATCGATCAGTCTTTTTATCTCTCCGTGCGGGATAGTAAAAACCGGCATGCCGAGCGGACGGGGGCCAACCTCATACTGCTGATAGGCAAACTCAATTCCTCTGTCTGTTACGGCAAAGTTTGCGGGAATGTAAAACCTATCAAGGAATTGATTATCCAGGAGGTCAATCACATCATCGGCCTTAACCTTTTCGACGAAAAATTCTTTCCCTCGCCTGGCCAGTTCCTGACGCCCGGGATCGGAAAAACAATCATTGATGTTGAGCCCTTTCCCTGTTCCAGCATCAAAGTTCAGATAATTGAGGCTGTTTAATCCGTTCGCGGCGCCATAGGGCATTTCGTAATTAATAATCTTTACAGTAAAAATGTTGCGGGAATTGTACATCACATCGGCGTCGGATGAAAATTCATATCCTTTAAAATTATTCCTCATGATAAATCTTTTTACACCCTGCACAAAGTCCTTTTGTTCGCCAAAGGACTGGCTTGTAGCCTTTCCGGGAAAACGGATTGTCAATAAGTTTTTTCTGATCTGCCTGTTGATGGAACGGTATTGCCTGTTAATGCCTGCGACCTCAGGGTACTTCAGCTTGATTACTATCCCGTCCTGATTGTAATCGAAGGTCTTTATCGTGTACGCGAGGAAACGATCTGTCAGTACCCTTTCGCTTCCGTGGGCTGCCGGAATAAAAAATAAAAGACTGCAGATGAAGGTGAGTATTATCCCAGGCATGACCCTAAATAAGCAGCCTGATATAGAAAAGGCGCTTCCAACGAAGCGCCTTCGAATATCTGGCTCCCCGGGCAGGACTCGAACCTGCAACCTACTGGTTAACAGCCAGACGCTACTGCCGATTGAGCTACCGGGGAACATAT
Source organism: Deltaproteobacteria bacterium UBA6106 (assembly GCA_002428485.1). Taxonomy (GTDB): domain Bacteria; phylum Desulfobacterota; class Syntrophorhabdia; order Syntrophorhabdales; family Syntrophorhabdaceae; genus UBA5609. The sequence continues at coordinate 13,426 of DIWM01000051.1, read as the reverse complement.
ATTGTTTTATCCCATTACAATGGTCTATAATAAACAATAAAACTTCTTATGTGTCAAGGCTTCTAATCCTCAAAAATGACCTTTTTGAATTTCCTCTTTCCTACCTTCCATATAAATCCAAGGGCACCTTCAAAGGATGTTTCTTTGTCTGTTACTTTTGTAAGTTTGATGGCTGCATGGGGCAATGTCAATTGCGCTTCCGATGTATACACAAAGCTTGACACCCCTCCTTGTTCGATCATCCTGACCCCTTCTCCTGCAGAAGTTACCGTGCCAATATCCCGAAGAAAATGCGGGATCGAAACAGGATCTTTTTCCGGCTTCTTCATTGTTGAGGTATCGATCTCCTCAGGCACTTCCTTTTCCCTGAACATCTTCTCGAAGTTTTCGTGGGCGATCTTCGCCGCTTCTGTGTTGTGGAACCTTGTTATGATCTCTTTCGCAAGGTTTATCTTTGCGTCTTTCGGATGCATCGTCCCTTTCCGCATCCTCTCCTTCAAATCTTTCAGCTCATCAAGGGATATGTCGCTCAAAAGTTCGTAGTACTTCAGCATCAGCTCATCGGATATGGACATAAGCTTGCCGAACATTGCATCCGGCAATTCATCGATGCCGACATAGTTCCCGTAGCTCTTGCTCATCTTGTTAACGCCGTCGGTCCCTTCGAGGAGGGGAACGGTAACGATCACCTGTGATTCCAGGCCATAAGACCTCTGGATGTCCCTGCCGACAAAAAGATTGAAGATCTGGTCATGGCCTCCAAGCTCCACATCGGCATTCAGGGCCACCGAGTCATAACCCTGCACCAGCGGGTACAAAAATTCGTGGATACTGATGGACTGGTTATTCTGATACCTGTTCCTGAAGTCCTCGCGCTCCATCATGCGCGCCATCGTGTACTGGGCACAGAGCCTTATCATGTCCGCCGCGTTCATTGCCTCAAACCACTCGCTGTTAAAGCGTACCTCTGTCTTTTCAGGGTCAAGGATCTTGAATACCTGTCTTTTATAGGTCTCTGCGTTTGCGAGCAATTCTTCCTTCGAAAGGGCCGGCCTTGTCTCGATCCTTCCCGTAGGATCACCTATCATGCCTGTAAAATCCCCGATGAGGAAGATGGCCGTATGGCCCAGCTCCTGGAATTGTTTGAGCTTCTGGAGGACAACCGTATGTCCGAGGTGCAGGTCGGGAGCTGTGGGATCAAGCCCGAGTTTGACCCTGAGCGGCCTTTTATTCACCTTCGCATTTATCAGCTTGTTCCTCAGCTCATTCTCATTAACGAGGTCTACAGCGCCCCGTTTAATGATCTCAATGTCTTTCTCTATGTCCATATGCCATTCCGGTATTCAGTCGATCTTTTGTTTTACCCTTTCTATTGCAACACACTTTTTGCTTGTGCTGTCTATCGTTATTATTACGCCCTGCGCTTCAACATTATCCTTCCCTACTTCAAATTTCTGCGGCAACTGCGTCAGGAACCTTTCAAGCACAGCATCTTTTTCCATGCCTATTACCGAGTCTGCAGGCCCTGTCATCCCTGCGTCTGTAATATATCCCGTGCCCTTTGGCAGGATCCTCTCATCGGCTGTCTGAACATGCGTATGAGTTCCTACAACGGCAGAAACCTTTCCGTCAAGGTACCATCCCATAGCTATCTTTTCAGATGTTGCCTCAGCATGGAAATCGACTATGATAGGTACATTGTCTTCGACCTGCCCGAGAAATCTTTCCATTGCCCGAAAAGGGCACGTAAGGGTATTCATGAAGATGCGGCCTTCGATATTTGCGACGCAGAGAGATTTTCCGTTCTTTCTTACAACCGTGTATCCAAAGCCCGGGGTGCCATCGGGATAATTCAAAGGGCGTATTACCCTCTTTTCTTCCATAAGGAAAGTAATGATCTCCTTCTTTTTCCAGACATGGTTCCCTGTGGTGACGATATCAACCCCAAGCGACAGCACTTCCAGCGCCGTTGAGGTAGTAACCCCTATCCCCCCCGCAAGATTTTCACCATTGACAACGTAAAAATCCGCTTTTACGGTTTTTATATACTTTTCAATAGCCCTTCTTCCCGGTTTGCCGATAACGTCACCGAGGAACAGCACCTTTATGTTATTTTGCATATTCTATCGACCTGGTTTCTCTGATCACGACAACCTTGATCTGTCCCGGATACGAAAGGTCTGTTTCTATCTTTTTCGCGATATCCCTCGATATGACATTGATGCTGTCGTCGTTGATCCTTTCGCTGTTTACAACGATACGGATCTCGCGGCCCGCCTGTATGGCGTAAGATTTTTCAACGCCCTGAAAACTGTTGGCTATGCGCTCGAGTTCTTCAAGCCGCTTGATATATGTTTCCAGCATCTCCCTCCTGGCTCCGGGCCTTGCCCCTGACAGGGCATCTGCTGCCTGGACAATGACGTCGAGGAGGCTTGTCGTCTCTACATCTTCGTGATGGGCGAGGATCGCATGGACGATCTCTTCATTTTCACCATATTTTTTCGCAAGATCGGCCCCGATGGTGGCGTGTGAGCCCTCTACCTCATGGTCTACGGCCTTGCCTATATCGTGCAAAAGGCCTGCCCTTTTTGCGTCCTTAGGGTTGAGCCTTAATTCAGAGGCGATGGCGCCGCAGATAAATGCAACCTCGAGGGAATGCTGGTATATGTTCTGGGCATAACTGCTCCTGAACTTGAGCCTGCCAAGCAATTTAATGATCTCGGGATGTACATTGTGGACGCCGAGGTCAAAAACAGCCTGTTCCCCTGAATCTTTTATCTTTTCCTCCATTTCTTCGGCAACCTTTGAGACAATCTCTTCGATCCTGGCAGGATGTATCCTCCCGTCACTGATCAAACGTTCAATGGATATCCTTGCCACCTCTCTCCGTATTGGGTTAAAGCAGGAAAGGATCACTGCCTCAGGTGTATCGTCAATAATGATATCTACGCCGGTGGCAGCCTCCAGGGCCCTGATATTACGGCCTTCCCTTCCGATTATCCTCCCCTTCATCTCTTCGTTGGGAAGGTTTACAACTGATACGGTATCCTCACCTACGTAATCGCCGGCGTATCGCTGAATGGCGAAGGCAATGATCTCTTTCGCCTTTTTATCGGCCTTTTCCCTCGCCTCCTCCTCTATCTTCTTGATTATTTTCATGGATTCGTATTTTGCTTCGTCCTCCATTGCCTGCATGAGCATTTTCTTTGCCTCTTCCCCGGTGAGCCCTGATATCTTTTCCAGACGTTCCTTGCCTTTTATGATGAGGTTGTCATGCTCCCTGATCTTGGTATCAAGCAAAGATTGTTTTTGCGAGATATCCCGATCTTTTTTCGATAGATCGTCTTCCTTTTTATCGATAAGCTCGATCTTTTTATCCAGGTTTCCCTCTTTCTGGGCAAGCCTTCGTTCAGTATTTTGCAATTCCTGCCTTCTGGCTTTGGTCTCCTGCTCGAGCTCGTTTTTTGCCTGCAGGACGATATCTTTGGCCTGAAGGGAGCCCTCCCGCATGAGGACATCAGCCTCTTTCTTGGCGTCCTCAAGTATCTTCTTCCCTATCTTCTCGTACTCACCGATCTTTTTCTTCTGGACGAGGCGGGCAAGGGCAAAGCCTATAAAAACAGCTACTAAGAAGCTGATTGCTGAAATAATTATTGTATCCAAAATTCCCCCTACGCAAAGGTTACTTTATACAGGGGTTAGGAAGATAAAGATCAGAGAGGGGTAACTTATTCTATATGAAAGGAGTTTTAAACCCTCCGTAACAACACATAATATTTATATTAACCCTCTTTTTCTCTACTGCCAACCCTGAATTTAAACCCCGCAGGTGCCGTGTAAACAGTATGTCTTGAACCTCTTGTTAAAGTGGGTGCCATTTTGTTGCATCAGGCTTCTCGTCACAAGAACGAGCTTGCACACAGCAACAAGGTAAAGCTCCCCTTAGAGAGGTGTTGGCTCTAAGCCTACCATTTATCACGTACACTGCAGGGAACATCTATGTCCTCAAACTTTTTTATAAGTCGTAATGTCCTTCCCTCAACAAGCTCCGCCTGTTTCTTCATCTCGAGATATTCATCGGTCACTTCCATAAATGCCATTATCACAGCGTTCAATGTATTAATTATACCATATCGGTTAACTGCATGCTCTATCTTTTCGTTCACATAACGTGCATCCCGTTTGATCCTATCCTCATCTTCTCCTACGAAAGTAAATGGTTGCTTTAAAATGGTTACTTCAACTTTTTTCTCCATATTTTACCCTCATATCTCTACTTTTTCAACTTTCTCTAAGATCTTCGTAACCTTTTCGATAAGGACTTCTCTTTCTTTTTTTATCTCAATCATTTTCTCTTGTATATTCTTATCATTACCTTCTAATGATTTAAGTTCTACATTAAGTTTTTCATTTTCTTCTTTAATAATTTTATAGTTTTCTATAAGTTTGTCAATCTTTTCTTCAAGTTCCTCAATCTTATTTTCGCTAAAAACATCTCTTTTTATGCTGAAAACTTCCATAATGTATTAACCTTCCTCCCTATGTTCTTAATTATCCTCCCTTTTCTGTTCAAAAGTCAAGTATAAAAGGTAAGATTTGATAAAAGTATCAATATCCCCGTCAAGGACGGCTTCAGCGTTATGTTCCTCATGTTTTGTCCTGTGGTCTTTTATAAGTTTGTAGGGGTGAAGGATGTATGAACGTATCTGACTCCCCCAGGCAATATCCTTCTTCTCTTTGTTCAATGCATCCAGTTTATCGTCCTGTTTCTTCTTTTCAAGTTGATAGAGCCTCGATTTCAGGATAGCCATGGCTGTTCCCTTGTTCTTATGCTGAGACCTTTCGTTCTGGCATTGAACAACAATTCCGGTAGGGATATGGGTGATCCGTATTGCTGAATCTGTCCGGTTCACATGCTGGCCGCCGGGACCGCTGGAACGGAAAGTGTCAATTCTCAGGTCCTCATCCTTGATATCTATCTGTATCTCTTCGGAGACCTCCGGGTACGCATACACTGACGCGAATGATGTATGCCGCCTGTTGTTTGAGTCAAAAGGAGACACCCTCACAAGCCGGTGGATACCGACCTCGCATTTCAGGTACCCGTATACATACGGACCTTTTACCATAAAGGTAACGTTTTTGATCCCCGCTTCTTCTCCCCCCAGCATGTCTACAATCTCCGTTTCAAAGCCGTTTCTTTCGGCCCACCGCAGATACATTCTGAGGAGCATCTCGACCCAGTCCTGGGCCTCTGTCCCCCCTGCCCCTGAATTAATGTACATGATCGCGTTGGTTTTATCGTTTTCTCCTCCCAGCATACGCTCAATCTCGTATTTTCCGAGAAGGGCGTCGAGGGAGGTAACCCTCTGGTTTAATTCTTCAATGTCCTTGGGATCTTCCGTCTCTTTTGCGATTTCAGAGAGGATCAGTATCTCTTCCAGCTCCTTTTCTTTATTTTTCCAGTTGTCAAGCTCCTCCTGGGCAAAAGACCTCTTTTTCAGGATGCTCTGGGCCTTTTCCTGGTTTTCCCAAAGGGTAGTTTTTGATATTTCCGAATCGAATTCCTGAAGTTTTACCTGGAGAGCAGAGAGGTCAAAGATAACCTCTCAGGGAGCTCATCCTTTCAATTAATCCGTCGATCTTTACCCTTATTTCGTCATACATAATTTTTTCCTTTTGTAAAAATCAGTTCCTGTTTTATAGCCTCTTAACAACGTGTTGTCCGAATTCCGAACATTTTACAGGCATGACATTGTCGAGCTGTCTCGCGAGATCGTATGTAACTATCCCTTCGCTTATCGTCTTTTCAACGGCGTTCCTGATAAGCGTTGATACGCTGTCGAGCCCAATATGCTGGAAAAGCATTGCGCCGGAGAGGATGAACGATGCGGGGTTAACGATGTCCTTGCCGGCATATTTTGGGGCGCTTCCGTGCGTCGGTTCAAAAATGGCGACCCTGTCGCCTATGTTTGCTCCAGGCGCCACACCAAGGCCGCCTATAAGCGCCGCGCACGCATCAGACAGATAATCACCGTTCAGGTTTGGACAAAGGAGAATATCATACTCATCGGGCCTCAGAATAACCTGCATGAACATGTTGTCTGCAATCCTGTCGTTGAACGCTATCTTTCCTTTCTCTGCATCAAAAGTGATCTCCCGGGGGAACTGTCCGGCAACCTCGTATGCCCATTCCTTAAAGGCGCCTTCGGTATATTTCATTATGTTGCCCTTGTGAACGACAGTTATGGACCTTCTCTTGTTTTTTATTGCGTAATCGACAACCCATTTCGTGAATCTTACCGTTCCCGCCTTGCTGATCGGCTTTATGCCAAGCCCTGTGCTGTCAGGCAGATCTGTTTTCATGGTATCTTTCAGGAACCGTATAAGATCCTGTGCCTCTTTCGTACCCTCTTTCCATTCGATGCCCTTGTAGAGGTCTTCAGTATTTTCCCGAAAAATAATAAATTCGACCTTTTCCGGTGATTTCATCGGGCTCGGGAGCCCTTTGAAGTATCTCACGGGACGCATACATACATAAAGGTCAAAGATCTGCCTCATGTGCACGTTAATACTCCTGAACCCTCCGCCTACAGGTGTTGTAAGGGGCCCTTTTATGGCTATCTTGTATCTCTCGATTACTTCAATTGTTTCCTCAGGAAGAAGCCTTTTTGTTCTGTCCAGCGCCTTCTGCCCTGCCGTCAACTCTACCCACTCCACGCCCTTTTGGCCACATGTAGCCTTCATCACCGCCTCTTCAAATATCTCGTGAGAAGCGCTCCAGATGTCTTCGCCTGTTCCGTCACCGGAAATATACGGTATGGTTATCTTCTCTTTCAAATCTTCAAGCTCCCGTGTTTTTTGATATAGCCGTCAAGGCCGCCCTCGTCAAGGATCTTCCTCATTATGGCCGGCAGCGGTGAAAAGTTGCTTTTAATCCCCTTTGTCCTGTCCTCAAGCATGCCTTCATCAAGCCTGACCTCCAGCTCATTGCCTTCCTGGATGTCATCGGTGTTGCAGATTATTGCAGCAAGCCCCACGTTTATCGCGTTTCTATAAAATATCCTGGCGAAGGAGTTGGCAATGATCGCGTCGATACCGGCAAGCTTTATGATGAGCGGTGCATGTTCCCTGCTCGATCCCAGGCCGAAATTCCTTCCGGCTACAATGATATCCCCCCTACCGATCTTTTTGTAGAAATCCGGCACTATGTCTTCAAAGACGTGTTTTTTTAATTCTTCCAGATTGGACCGCAGGTGATAAAATCTTCCCGGTATTATATGGTCCGTGGAAATATCATCACCAAACTTCCACACCTTTCCTCTCAAAATCATCTAAAACCTCCCTCGGGTCCGTCAGTTTTCCCTTGAGTGCCGTTGCCGCCGCTGTTGCCGGCGAACTAAGAATGATCTTTGAATCAGGGTTGCCCATCCTTGCGAGAAAATTCCTGTTCGATGTTGAAACACACGTCTCTTTATCGCCGAGCACTCCCTGGTGAAGACCTATACAGGGCCCGCATCCCGGCGGCAATATAACGGCTCCAGCCTCAAAAAGAGTTCCAAGGATCCCTTCATGCAATGCCTGATAATAGACCGCCCGTGATGCGGGGCAGACGAGAAAACGAACGTCAGGATGTTTTTTCCGTCCTTTCATGATGAGTGACGCTACTCTCAGGTCATCGACCCTGCCGTTCGTGCAGGAACCGATGAAGACCTGCTGTACGGGAATATTCTTCGCGTCCCCATCTTCAACACTTTTTGTATTGTCGACCTGGTGGGGCAGGCTTACCATCGGCGTCAACTCATGGACATCGATCTCGAATGTCTTTTCATAGACGGCATCGTAATCAGGTATGATCTCGATATATGTCTTTTCTCTCCGCATCCGCCTGAGATAAATGAATGTCATAATATCAGATGGGAAAAGTCCGCATTTCGCCCCCGCCTCCACTGCCATATTCGCTATGGTCATCCTCTCTTCCACATCGAGGTGCTTTACTGTCTCGCCGCCAAATTCCATTGATTTATAGGTTGCGCCGTCTGCGCCGACCATTCCGATTATCTTCAGGATCAGGTCTTTCGTAAAAACACCGGACGGGAAGCGGCCGTTGAGAACAAATTGATAGCTCTCGGGCACCCTCATCCATGTTGTGCCAAGGCCCATGGCAACGGCAATATCCGTAGAACCCATCCCTGTTGCAAATGCCCCAAGGGCGCCTCCCGTACAGGTATGGGAATCAGCGCCCACAAGGACTTCCGACGGGACAAGGATCCTTTCTGTCATGATCTGATGACAGATCCCGTCGCCGATCTCGGAGACATTTGCGCCATGCCTTTTTGCAAAATCCCGGATCGCCCTGTGATCGTTGGACAGCTCCATTCGGGGGCTCGGCGAGGCATGGTCGATAAAAAAGGTCACACGGCGTCCGTCAAAGAGCTTTTGAAAGCCCATCTCGTCAAACTGCCTGATCGCGAGAGGGGCAGTCCCGTCCTGGAGCAGGATCCTGTTCACGTTGACTATCGCATAGTCGCCCTGCCTGACATCAGTCCCTGTATTAATGCCGAGTATCTTCTCCGCTATTGTTTTCCCCATAGCTTATCCTTCAGCTTTTGTCAGATCTTCAAACCGTATATCAAGGCCCAGCACGCCGTTTATATCCCCGAACTGATCCCTGATGGGGCCCGAGACGGTGACGCAAAGCGCATCTGTTATCTTCGACGAATAGATGTTGGTAACGTTTATCTTCCCTGTCTTCATGGGGCTTATAAACCACTCCCTGTCTGAGAAATCCTCGTTGAGGCCGATCTTGTAGTATTTTGCCCTGTCAACAGCCTGTGTTATATTTTTTGTGATCTTGATGCCGTCGCTGTTCACGATATAGGCAAACTGGATAAAGGGATAATCCTCCACGATCTTTTTCAGCGTCTCTTCCTGCTTTTCGGGGACCATTGTCTTTACCAGGTCATCTTCAATGTACTTCTCTATAAGATGGGCCGCCATATCGTACGCCCTCTTCTTCAGGAGTTCGAACTCTGATACAAAGATCTCAGGTATGTAGATCCTTACAAGATGCTCTATCTCTTCTTCGGATATGGATGTACACCTGCCTTCGTCATACTGCTTGATGATCCATTTATTTACCTTTGCCACACCGGGGTGCATCTTATCGATCCTGTCCTTTCCGACCAGCGCAAAATGGGAATTAATCCAGTGGGTGATGCCGGCGAGGCCTGATTTGTCGGTAATATTGATCGCAAGGGGCCGGTTCAGTATCCTGTCCGTATCAAAAGGCAGGTAGATCTCCTCGTTCTTCAATAATCCGTCTATATGGACTCCTGCTGATGTCGCGTTAAAATCAAGGCCTATGAATGGCTGGCCCTTGGGGATATGCTGCCCGATAACCTTCTCGAAGTAGTTGCGTATCTCCGTGATCACCCTTGGGTCTATGCCGTTGTCTTCGCCGGTGAATGCTATGTGCTCCATGATAAGCGCTTCTATTGGCGCGTTCCCGGTCCTTTCGCCTATGCCGAGAAGCGTGCCGTTGACATAGGTACACCCGTAAAGCCAGGCGCTGATGCTGTTCACGATGACCTTATAGAAATCGTTATGTCCGTGCCATTCAAGATACTCTGACGGGACGCCGGCATCATCGATCATGGCCCTGATGATCTTTCCGATGGACCGAGGCAGGGCGGCGCCCGGATAGGTTATCCCCACTCCGAGTGTATCGCAGAGCCTTATCTTGATCGGCATCTTCGCGTCTTCGGATATGCTCATAAGGGCCTGGGCAAAGGGCACGCAGAACCCGTATATGTCCGCCCTTGTTATATCCTCGAAATGGCATCGCGGCGCAACGCCATGCGAGAGGGCATTTTCAACGATCTTAATGTATTCTTTAAAAACCTGGGACCTTGTCTTTTTCAGTTTTAAAAAGATATGGTAGTCAGAAGCGCTCGTCAGGATGCCCGTCTCCCGCAGGCCGAGGTCTTTAACGAGCTGCAGGTCATCCTTGTTTGCCCTTATCCAGCCTGTTATTTCCGGGTACTTATACCCCTTTTCCAGACATTTCCTCACAGCGTCCCTGTCCTTTTCAGTATAAAGGAAGAACTCGCTTTGCCTGATGATCCCGTTAGGCCCGCCGAGCCTGTGCATCATCTCATAGAGGTCTTCGATCTGCTTCGTTGTAAAAGGAGGCCTCGACTGCTGGCCGTCACGAAAGGTCGTATCCGTTATGTAGATGTCTTCGGGGGGATCGATCAGCTCTATCTTATGATCAAACTTTACCTTGCAGACCTCGGTGAAAGGAAATATGTCCCTGTAAAATTCAGGGGTGTCCACATCGATCAAGGGATATTTTGCGCCTTTGGCAACGTTCTTAAATATAAAACCCTTTTTCTTCTTTTTCACATTACCTCCCGTTGGCATGGATTACTTTACGACGGTCTTGATCTTCAGTTCATTCAGTTGTTTCTGCCCGATCTTCGACGGCGCGCCCGTCATAAGGCATGTCCCCTTCTGGGTCTTCGGAAAGGGGATCACGTCCCTGATGCTCTCAAGCCCCAGAAACATCATCAATATCCTGTCAAACCCAAAGGCGATACCTCCATGCGGAGGTGCGCCCATCTCCAGGGCCTCAAGGAGAAACCCGAACTTCTCGACAGCTTCCTCTTCCTTGATATTCAGCAACCTGAACATCTCAAGCTGTTCATCCATCCTGTAATTCCTGATGCTTCCGCCGCCGATCTCAACGCCATTCAGGACAAGGTCGTATGCCCTTGCAATGATAGACTCATAGTCACCGTTAAAATTCCGGATACTCTCTTTCGGAGAAGTGAAGGGGTGGTGTCTTGCTATATATCTTTTTTCCACATCACTGTACTCAAGGAGAGGGAAATCGGTAACCCAGAGGAATTTGTCCGTTGCCTTGTCGATGAGTCCGAACTTTTCCCCTATGTAAAGCCTGAATCTCCCCATTACTTCATTCGCTTTGTCCTTTTTGTCGGCCACAATGAACAGAACATCTCCGCTTGCAAGCTCAAAGGTCCTGGATAACGACGCCTTCTCTTCATCTTTCAGGAACTTTACCACAGGCGACTGGAGTGCATCGTTCTCTTTCCTGATCCAGATAAGGCCCCCTGCCCCCATATCTATTGCCGCATCGACAGCGGTATCGAGGTCCTTTCTCGAAAGTGTTTTACCTTTCAGGACAAGACCTTTGATGATGCCTCCTTCATTGATGGTCTTTTTGAAGACGCCGAACTCGGTTCCCTGAAAGATGCCTGTAATATCCGTCAACGGAAGGTCAAACCGCAGGTCCGGCTTATCCGTTCCGTAGCGCTCCATTGCGTCTGCATATGCCATCCTCGGGATCGGTGAATCCACAGGCGTCCCTTTCAGTTCTTTGTAAAGCGACATGATAAGCCCTTCGCCCAGTGCAAGCACATCATCGACATCCACAAAGCTCATCTCGATGTCGATCTGCGTAAACTCCGGCTGCCTTTCGGCCCGCAGGTCCTCATCCCTGAAGCACCGTACGATCTGGAAGTACCGGTCGAATCCGCCGATCATCAATATCTGCTTGAAAAGCTGCGGCGATTGCGGAAGGGCGTAGAACATGCCTGCATTTAACCTGCTCGGGACGATAAAATCCCGAGCCCCTTCCGGCGTGCTCTTTGTGAGGAACGGCGTTTCAAATTCATAGAAGCCTTTATCCGTGAGGTAATCGCGGGTGATCTTATATGCCTTGTGCCGCGCGAGGAATATCTTCTGTATCTCGGGCCTTCTCAGATCCAGGTAGCGGTATTTCAGGCGCAGTGATTCATTCGGCTCATCCTCGTCGAGTTGGAAGGGCAACGGTTTCGAGGTATTCAATATCTCGAAGGAGTTGACCAGCACCTCTACATCACCTGTAGGCATATTCGGGTTTTCCGTCTCCGGCGGCCTCTTCTCAACCCTGCCCGTCACTTTTAAAACGTATTCCTGTTTGATGTCCCCTGCCCGCTCGTGCGCCTCGCGGGATATCTCAGGCGAAAACACAACCTGTACGATCCCGGTTATGTCCCGGAGGTCGGTAAATATAAGACCGCCATGATCTCTTCTCCTGAAAACCCATCCCGCAAGGTCGATCACCTTGCCGATATCGTCCCGGGAAACCTTTCCGCAATATCTATCTCTCACTCTCTGCCCCTTTCAAAAGTCAATTATTATATATGTTTTAGACAGCTTAAGTCAAGGCTTTACGTTGATTGGAGGAGATACAGATGAGAGTGGTACTGTCGTCGGGCCTGCTACTTCTTACACTCCCCGACAGAACAGGCCTGACATACTGAACTGTCTGTCCAGAGGGCACAATCCATCGCTGTATTGGTCAGATCTGCTCCGGACATGTTGGAATGGGTCAAATTTGCGCGCGGCAGAACCGCTAAAAAATTAATGTCGCCGGCTCCCCGTTTCATCTTTCACCTTTCACTCAAAGACAAAACCTTTCTCTTTAAACAATGTCAGGCAGGCAGCCACAACCTTGGGGTCGTATTTAGAGCCGCTATTGGCTGATATTTCTTCCAGGGCCTCATTTAGAGGAAAGGCATTCCGGTGGCTCCTGTTGGTGGTCAAGTCTTCAATGGCATGGGCAACCGCCAGGATCCTCGCTTCGATGAGAATGGCTTCTCCCTTGATCCCTTTGGGGAAACCAGAGCCGTCATAACACTCCCGATGCTGGAGAACGATATCAGCTATAGGCCAGATGCACTCGATCTTTTTCAGGGTGTCGTAAGCTGCCAGGGGATAGGTCTGATACATGGTTAGCTTGATGCCTTCCAGATGTTCGGCTTCCTGAAGAATATCAGTGGGTACATTGACCATGCCGATGTCATAGATGGATGAGGCCAGTTCGATTGCTTCCACCTGAAAATCCGTCAACCCCATCTCCCGGGCAATTGCCGCTGCCAGTCCCGATACCCGCTCATGATGGCTTTGGGTATAGGGTCCCCTTAGTTCGATCGTTTCCGCGATTGCCCCGATCATACCTTTCATGGATGTATATATCCTGGCGTGGTTCTTATGCAGATTAAGCTCTATGCCTTGCCTTTGCAGGACCAATTCGATAGTGACATACAACTGCTTTTTTTCTACAGGCTTCAGGATGTACCCGAAAGGACCGGTTAGCTTTGCCCGTCCGAATGTCTTGTCGTCGGCATAAGAGGTCAGGTAGACCACCGGGGTACCGGAGAGCGCCGTGATCTTTTCTGCCGCCTGTATGCCATCCATCTTTCCGGCCAAAACGATGTCCATCAGCACAAGGTCAGGATGGGTTTCCTGGAGTTTGTCTACGGCTTCCTCACCGGAGTATGCGGTTGCAACCACATCATAGCCCAGGTCGGTCAGTTGCCGGGCAAGGTCCTTGGCAACGATCCTTTCGTCCTCAACA
>DIWM01000002.1 GCA_002428485.1 Deltaproteobacteria bacterium UBA6106 | reverse complement strand
AGTTCTGCACCAGGGAGAGTCCCAGCACCCTGTAGTTCCTGAACACTTCGCCCAGTTCCTCATACTTCACCTTTGCAAGCGGCGGGTACATCATGAGGATGAGGCCGATGGCAATGGGGATATTGGTGGTCCCTGACTGGAACTGATTCCAAAAATCAACTACCCCCGGAGAGGCATATCCCCAGCCAACCCCTATGAACATGGCGAGAAAGATCCACAACGTCAGATATCGGTCAAGGAAAGAAAGTTTTTTAGAAATACCTTCAGTCATTGCAGCCTCCTCTAAAATCAGCAAAAAGCCTTGTACTCTTTGCTCTCAGCTCTTTACAGAAGTTTCTTGATCTCCTCCACCGATAGAATTTTCCCAATGCTCTTCACTTCACCGTCTATGGCAAGTGAAGGCGTTATCATAACGCCGAAGTCCATGATCTTGTTTATATCCGTCACCTTTTCGATCTGGGCATCCACTCCTTTTTCCTTCGCGGCCTTTTCCGCGTTCTCGGTGAGCTTCATGCACTTCGCACAACCTGTACCGAGTATCTGGATCTTCATAACTCATACCTCCTCTAAATCTGTTCAACGTTCCATGTTCTATGTTCAACGTTATGAAGCAATAATTATGTTGTGAAAGCTTTGCATCAACTTTGAACCTTGAACGTTGAACATTGAACTGTATTTATTTTCCCGTTATCCATCCGAATATCATCCCCACGATGGTTGATAAAATAACTACCAGTGTAAAAAACACAAGGGCCTTCTTCGTTCCCAGTATGCTGCGTATCACGATCATGTTCGGCAGCGACAGGGCTGGACCTGCCAAGAGCAGCGCCAGTGCAGGGCCTTTCCCCATCCCCGAGCCAAGGAGCCCTTGAACTATCGGCACCTCTGTCAGCGTCGCAAAATACATAAGCGCTCCCACTATCGACGCCAGCAGGTTGGCATGCCAGGAATTGCCTCCTACAAGTTTTGCGATCCATTGGTTCGGGATGATCCCGTTATCCGTACCCGGCATACCGAGGAGAAACCCTGCGATCAGGACGCCGCCGAAAAGAAGCGGCAGGATCAGCATTGCAAAAGACCACGTGGAGTCAACCCACTCCCTGGTCATCTCTGACGAGGACTTCCCAATATAAATGAGGAAAAGGATGCCGGCGGAAAAAGAAAGCAGGGGATAGCCGGGGAACGCAAAGGCAAGGATCGCAACAGCGATCACGCCCGCGATGGACAGAACCGGCTTTGCCTTCAGCCACCTGACAAAGGTATAGGTAAAGAGCAGACCGAAGGCGCCCGTGATATACCATTTCATCGAATACACCGCATACCAGAGCCCTTCATCTCCCTGGGGCTTCGCCCAGTTGGCAAAAACAAGGACCCCTATCATGGACGCCATATAGATTGTTTCCTGCCAGAGAGGAAGCGGGGGCTCTTCTGCGGGCATTGCCATCTGGATTTTCTTTTTTTCTGCCTCGTCCTCCCGGAAGATAAGGGCCATGATAAGCCCTATAACGTATGCAAACCCAATGGAGCCCAGCGCCCTTGCGAGGCCAATCTGCCAGCCAAGAACTTTGGCTGAGAGGACGATGGCAAGGATGTTTATCGCAGGACCAGAATAGAGGAAGGCAGTAGCCGGCCCTATGCCGGCGCCCATCCGGTAGATGCCGGCAAAGAGTGGGAGCACCGTGCAGGAACAGACGGCAAGGATCGTCCCCGATACTGAGGCCACCGAATAGGAGAGGAACTTATTTGCCAGCGGGCCGAGATATTTCATGACCGCCGCCTGGGAGACAAAGACAGAAATGGCGCCTGCGATAAAAAATGCCGGCACGAGGCAAAGGAGCACATGTTTCTGCGCGTAGTCCTGGAGCATGAGAAATGACTCCAAGATCGCCTTCTGCATCGCCATATTCTCAAAGGGGGTAAAATATGCCGCCCCGAACACCCCGAGGACAATAAGTAATTTATGCCATTCCTTCACAACATCTCCTTTATCGCTTCACACAACTTTTGCAGGCCTTTCCCTCTTCGATCGAGCCTTCTGCCTTTTTTGCCAGAAAGTCTTCGAGCCTCTTTGTGTCATCTTTTAAGATCTTGTCGGAGATCTTTTCATGGACAGAAAAAATGAGGAATCGCCTGAACATATCGGCATCGTCAAGCCGGTAGTGCATCCACTTCCCCTCCCGCCTGTCTTTCAGCAGACCTGCCTTCTTCAGCACGCCGAGGTGGAAGGAGACCCTTGGCTGCACCATATCGAGGGCCGCAACAAGATCGCAGACACAGAGCTCGCCATGTTTGAGGAGCTTGATGATCCTGAGCCTCGTCTCGTCGGAGAGCGCCTTGAATGTTGTTGCCAGTTCGTTCATATATCAACCCCTTTCAATCAATAGAGTCCCCGAAGTCCCGCTTCGGGGCAACAATATTCCCTCTCCCCTCGCGGATCATGGTCAGGACGCAGGTGGTACCTGGCAACACGATTCCCTCTCCCCTGGCGGGAGAGGGTCAGGGCATAGGTGGTACTCGGTAATATTATTCCCTCTCCCCTCGCGGGAGAGGGTCAGGGTGAGGGGGAGTCTATTCATTGATGGTATCATTTGTATCCCTCCACGTAAATGCTCACCACGCAGTCCTCAAGCGAAGTCGCTTCTCCGGCTCCCTCCACCAGGGCCTTACCCATGGGGTCCTGCGTATCCGGCCTGATGCACGAAGAACTGCCCTTAACCGTGGCATTGACAGCCTTAAACCCTGACTCTTCGACAAGCCTCTTATATTCATCGACAAGTATCGCTCCGGCAACGCACCCCACGTATGCGTCGACGCTCTGCTTAATGTTCGGCGGCAACTCTTTCAAAAGGGCCATATCTGAAACAGCTATCCTTCCGCCCGGCTTCAATACCCGGTATATCTCCTGAAAAACCCTTGCCTTGTCCACTGAGAGGTTGATCACGCAGTTGCTTATCACCGTATCGACAGAATCATCAGCCACGGGCAGGTTCTCGATCTCGCCAAGGCGGAACTCGACATTTGAAAAAGAACCATTCTTGGTGTTCTCATGGGCCCTTTCAAGCATCGCGGGGGTCATGTCAACCCCTATGACCTTCCCTGACTTGCCGACCTTACGGGCTGCGATAAAACAGTCAAACCCCGCCCCGGAACCAAGGTCAAGGACTACCTCGCCTTCTTTCAAGTTTGCAAATGCCGTAGGGTTCCCGCAGCTCAATCCCAGATTCGCCCCGTCCGGGATCATGCTCAATTCACTGTCGGAATAGCCGATTGACTGAGCAAATGCCCCGTTATCGCATGAGCAGCCACCGCAGCAGGAGCCCCCATCAGTCCTGCCCTCGGCAATGGCGCCGTAAGCCTCACGAACCGTCTTTTTGATCTCATCTTTTTCCATATATCTCATCTCCTTCTTATTGCATCAATTCTGCATATGTACTGAGAGCATCAGTATCGTACTTGCTGTTACAGGGGCTCACGTCGCCCCCTCCACAAGCAAAGCTCGCGGAGCCTCCTCCTCCCGCCCGAGAACGGGCTACGAAATATGTATAGCAAACCGTTGTGAGAGAAAGACTGCGGAGAGCGGAGGGCTGAGGAAACTTCTCAAAGAATTGTCTCTTTGGTTTCTCACCTTTCACTTCTCACCTTTCACCTTTCACCTTTCACCTTTCACTGACTTTATTGAGCGTGTTTGCGGGGAAAGTCCGAAACTGATGCTCATCCTTATAAAATGTTTGAAGCTAAATATATATAATACATTACCAATAAACTCCTTTTTATTTAACAACATTTTTTCCATCAGATCGCAATGACAGCAATACCGGACAAATGAACTAATAGTCTTATTACATATGATTAATAGCTGTGTCTTTGCGATGGAGCGCAAAGCAATCAATTATCTATCATATAAAATAATATTTATATATTAAGTTCGGTAAGGTTTATTGTCAAGATAAATTTATATAGTATAGTTTATCAAGTAATAATAAACTACCCCGCAGCAAGCTGCGAGGTATCAGAGGATAGAAACGGCATGATTATGCCCCCTCACCCTGACCCTCTCCCGCCAGGGGAGAGGGAACGTTGTTGCCAAGTACCATCTGTACGCTGGCCATGATCCGCCAGGGGAGAAGGAACAGGTGTAATGTCTGCATTACCAGCGCCCGCCGGAGCCATCTCCCGAAAGGGGAGAGGGAACAGTGTTACCCCGCAGCTTGCTGCGGGGAATCATCCGGATTGAATTGTATTGGTCAATACAGCATGAAAAGTTTTTACATGCAATCAGGCGCAGAATTGTTTACAATAAAGGGCAGCAATGTAAAAATTAACGGGCAGCAGCAAGGTCCGCTTTTAATTTTAATATAATATGAGAACGCTATTCCTAAACCCACCTTCGTTCAAGGGCTTCGACGGTAGTGCAGGCTCTCGCTATCAGGCATGCCGGGAGGTCCGGTCGTTCTGGTATCCGACGTGGCTTGCCTATCCGGCAGGTATGATCAAAGAGGCAAGGCTGCTCGACGCCTCGGCTGAAGAGATAACGCAGGAAGAGGTAATCAGCGAGGCGGGCGGCTATCAGCTTGTCATTATTCACACGGGCACACCGACCTTTGATAATGATGCGGCACTTGCAGGCGCACTCAAGGAGGCGCACCCGCACCTTACCATAGGCATGGTCGGCCCGCACGTGACCGTCAGCCCCGAAGAAAGCCTCAGATCCTCGCCGGCCCTCGACTTTGTCGCGATCGGCGAGTTCGACGACACGGTGGTTGAGATTGCTGAGGGATGGCCTCTTGACAAGGTAAGAGGGGTCTTTTTCCGTTCGAACGGGACCGTACATAGGACACCGGCAAGGCCGTTCATTGAGGACCTCGACCGACTTCCATTTGTGACAGACGTCTACGCCAGGGACCTTCGCGTGGAGAATTATTTTATCGGCTACCTGAAGCACCCCTATGTGTCTTTTTACGGAGGCCGCGGGTGCCGGGGCCGCTGCACCTATTGCCTGTGGCCACAAACCATAGGCAGCGGCACGTACCGGGTCCGCAGCCCAAAAAACATCATCGAGGAGCTCTCCCGCGCACAAACGCTCTTTCCCCAGGCAAAGGAATTTTTTTTCGACGACGACACCTTTACCGACCATCCGGGGTTGAAAGAGATCGCAGAAGGGATCGGCGCCCTTGGCATCACGTGGTCATGCAACGCCAGGGCGAGCGTGCCGAAGGGCACCCTGGAGATGCTGAAAGACAGCGGGTTGCGGCTGCTCGTGGTGGGATTTGAATCTGGCAACCAGACCATACTGAACAATATCAGGAAGGGGATCAGCCTTGAGGGGGCGCGCAGATTTTCACAGGCAGCTAAAGAGGCCGGCATCCTCGTTCATGGCACCTTCATACTCGGCCTGCCGGGAGAAACAAGGGAGACCATGGAAGAGACCATGAGGTTTGCCCGTGAGATCGATCCCTACAGCCTGCAGGTGTCTCTTGCCGCTCCTTATCCGGGAACAGCGCTTTATAACGAGGCAAAGCGTGAAGGGTGGCTTGTCGGGGAAGGGGGCGGGCTCATACGGGATGGCATCCAGAACTCGGTCCTTGCGTACCCGTGGCTTTCAAAGGAGGAGATATTCGCCGCCGTTGAGGTCTTCTACCGCCGCTTCTATCTGAGGCCTGCTCCGATCCTGAGGATCCTGAAAGAAATGCTCAGGGACAGGGATGAATTTTCCCGGCGGATCAGAGAGGGAAGGGAATTTTTTTCTTTTATGGCAAAGCGAAAGGCGACGATGGCATGACAAACGAAGCGTGTCATTTTGCAGGGCAGGACAGTGCCGGACAGGACAGATACCTTGTGGTCGTGGCCGATGATTTCGGTCGCTCCGCCTCGGTCAACAGGGCCGTTGCAATGGCCTGCGAAGCGGGTTTTCTGACTGCCGCAAGCCTGATGGCCGGAGGTGATGCCTTCGAGGAGGCCGTTGAGCTCGCCGCGGAATATCCCCGGCTCTCGGTCGGGCTTCACGTGATGCTTTCCGATGGATGCCCGGTCCTTTCACCCGCAGACATTCCGGACCTGGTCAACGACGAGGGCCTTTTCGATAAAAGCCCGATGCGGGCCGGCATTGCCTACTGGAGATTAAGAAACAAAGTTGCCTGTCAAATCGAGGCCGAGGTGAGAGCACAGTTTGATAAGCTTGAAGATACAGGCATCCGCCCTACCCATGTTGACTGCCATCATCATCTCCATATGCACCCTCTCCTTTTCGCGGTTATCGCGAAGGAGGCGGCCCGAAGGGATGTCGCCTGGATAAGGATCCCCCTCGAGCCCTGGTCTTTCGTTTTCGGCCTCCACTCGCCGATCCTGAACATGAAGGCCTTTTTCATGCGGCTGTTATTTGGACTTATCGCGATCCGGAACCTGCGGATGGCCCGTGAGTTCGGGCTGCGCGTCGCGAGCAACGTATATGGACTTTCCGGTACGGGGAGAATGAACGAAGAGTACCTCCTCGCCCTCCTGCCTTATGTGAAGGGCATGGTAAACGAGATATATCTCCACCCCGACCTGGACTCATCGCCGGGCCGGGAGGAAATGAAGGCCGCCACCTCAGTGCGGGTGTTAGATCGGCTAAAGTCCTTCGGCTTTAGGCTTGTGGGTTTCAGGGAGCTTTCGGCGCTGCTGCCGTATGTCGGATTTGTGACCGATCCTATCACACACTAACTATGGATAGCTTACACCTCATACACAAGAAACTTATAGAAGCGATGGAGCCTGAGTACGGCTGGGACTTAGCCGACAGCGTGTCGGAGGCCGTCAAGAAGAGCTGCCATTACTTCCTGCAGAATCAGGATCAGGATGGTTACTGGTGGTTCGAACTGGAATCGAATGTAACTATTACCGCGGAATACCTCATGCTCCTCACTTTCGCCGGCATGGAAGACAAGGCAAGAAACGCAAAGATCGCCAGGTATATACTGAAACACCAAAGGCCTGATGGGACGTGGGCAATATACAAGGGCGGCAAAGGAGACATCAGCACAACCGTGGAGGCCTATTTCGCCCTCAAGCTGGCCGGCTACAGGGAAGACCATTTCCGCCTCGCCGAGGCCAGGCGCTTTATCCTTGCCAACGGCGGCCTTGCAAAGACAAGGGTTTTTACGAAGATATTCCTTGCACTTTTTGGCCAGTACGATTGGAAGGCCATCCCTTCGGTTCCCGTGGAGATCATGCTTCTTTCTCCCCGGCTTCCCTTCAGCATCTATAGTTTTTCAAGCTGGGCAAGGGCCACCTTTGTCCCGCTCTCTGTCGTGCTCGATGCGAAACCCGTGAAGGCCATCCCTGCAAACCGGGGGGTGCGGGAACTTCTCAGCAGCAATCCTGCTCATGCATCGAGCGACCAGCGCCACCATATTGTCTCCTGGAAAGGATTCTTTGCACAACTCGATAAATTAATGAAAATGATCGAGGACAGCCCTGTGCGGCTTTTTAGAAAAAAGGCGCTGGAAAAGGCCCTTCGCTGGATCCTGGAGCACCAGGAAGACACTGGTGATTGGGGAGGGATACAGCCGGCCATGGTCAACTCTGCCCTTGCCCTGCTCGTTCAGGGCTATGATGTTTCCAGCATACCGGTGCATAAAGGACTTAAAGCCCTCGAAAGGTTCACCATCGAGCAGGATGGTGAGTTGTGCCTTCAATCGTGCATATCACCGGTATGGGACACCGCCCTCACCGCCCTTGCCCTTTCCTGCTCGGGCTTACGGGAAAACCACCCTGTCATGGTAAACGCCTGTAAGTGGCTGGCAGGCAAACAGATATTCAGGAAGGGGGACTGGAGCGTAAAGAGGCCTGGCGTAAAGCCGGGCGGATGGGCTTTCGAGTTCGTCAACAACTGGTACCCCGATATAGACGACACAGCGGTCGTGCTCATGTTCCTCAACAGGTGCAACTATCAAATATCTCTCACACCCGGGAATTTCAAGAAAGCGGTTGATTGGGTAATAGGCATGCAGGGAAAGGACGGGGGGTGGGCCGCCTTTGACACGGATAACAATCTCAATCTCCTCAATCGAACCCCCTTTGGCGACCTTGAGGCGATGATCGATCCAAGTACGCCCGATATCACGGGGAGGGCGCTCGAACTTCTTGGCTGCATCAATTACCCTCTATCCGGCAGGATAATAAGAAAGGCCTTAAAGTTCCTTAAAAATACCCAGGAAAAGGACGGCCTCTGGTGGGGAAGGTGGGGCGTTAATTATATCTACGGCACATGGTCCGTACTTGTGGGGTTGCGCTCCATAGGTGAGGACATGACAAAACCATACATACGAAAGGCCGTTGAGGGACTCAGGCAATACCGGAACCCTGACGGAGGATGGGGAGAGAGCTGCGAATCTTATGCGAACCCGCATTTGCGGATGCGCGGAAAGAGCACTGCCTCTCAGACCGCCTGGGCGATAATGGCCCTCATCGCGGCAGGAGAAGGTGCATCGGGCGAGGCGGTCGAGGGCATACGATTTCTTCTCGACAGGCAACTGCCGGACGGCACCTGGGACGAGGAAGAGTTCACCGCCACCGGCTTCCCCAAGCACTTCATGATCAAATACCATAACTATCGGAACTGCTTTCCCCTGATGGCGCTCGGAAAATTTCTCTGGCAGCCGAAAGAGAAGGGCGCCTTCGTCTATACCACAGAGGCAGAATAATGGCGAAGGCTCTGGTGACAGGGGCTACCGGGTTCATCGGGTACCACGTTGCGAAGGCGCTCAGGGAAAAGGGGTTCACCGTGCGCGCCCTCGTCAGGAACGGCTCGGACACTGCCTTCCTTGCCGCCCTTGATGTAGAATCGGTGCCGGGGGATGTCAGGGATTACGGCGCGGTGTTGAAGGCGATCAAAGGCTGCGATCAGGTATACCATGTGGCCGCCGATTACAGGCTGTGGGTGCCTGACCCGGAGACGATGTACGCCATAAACGTTCAGGGCACGGTCAATGTCATGCAGGGAGCGATGGAAAGCAACGTTGCGAAGGTTGTCTACACCAGCACCGTGGGGATACTGGCACCTGCAGCAGGCAGAGAACAGCGCAGCGATGAGACCCCGGCCAGATTCCAGGACTTGGCCGGACATTACAAAAGATCGAAATTCCTTGCCGAAGAAGAGGTGCAAAAATTTATCGCCAGAGGCCTCCCCGTGGTGATCGTCAAGCCTACCGCCCCTATAGGCGCCATGGACAGGAAGCCTACGCCCACCGGAAAGATAATAGTCGACTTTCTTAACGGAAAGATGCCGGCATACCTGGATACGGGGCTCAACTTTGTTGATGTCAAAGACGTCGCAGAGGCCCACGTGCTCGCATCAGGGTCAGGCGTCGTCGGGGAAAGCTACATACTGGGAAACGAAAACATTACCTTAAAACAATTCCTGCATCTTCTGGCCCGTCTGACTGGGAGGAAGCCCCCTCGATGGAAACTGCCCTATACGCCGGTGCTCTGCATTGCCTTCATTGACCAGGCCTTCTCAAGACTCTGCGGAAGAAAGGCGCCGACGATCCCCCTCGACGGCGTACGAATGGCCCGGCGCTACATGTTCTTCGACTGCTCCAAGGCCATACAGAAGCTGGGGATGGCGCAAAGTCCCGTTGAAAAAGCAGCTCAAAGTGCGATAGAATGGTTCAGGAGGAGCGGCTACGCACCGCCCCAATCCTCCGGAGACGTTCATGAATGAAAAAAAGCTCGATGCAAAGACCGAAAAGAAGGACAGAAAGCTCGGCGATGAGTGGCTCGACTGGGACGGGACGACAAACCCCGGAGAGAGCGAGATCGACGAAAAGCCGGGCACATTTTTTGCCCTTGCCGTAGGATCCGTTCTTGTCGTTATAGTATGCATATTGGTCGGGTGGTATCTGGCAAAACCCAGAATCGAGCAGTTCATCTCCCTCTCCTCAGATCTTATCGAATGGCTGGCCCTTGTGCTGGCGGCAATCGTCTTCATGCTTGCCGCATTGGAAACCATATTGATGCTGAAATTCCGCACGTCTCTCTTTCCTTATGTTTTGACTGAAAAGCTTCTGTTGTCCCTTCTCTCGAAAAGCATGTGGCTCGGACCAAAGCTGGGTATAAGCAAGGACAGGGTGGGCAACTCTTTCATCAAGGCCCATAATCTGGTAGTCAAAAGCCACTCGCGAGAAATAAACACCAACACCCTTCTGATCCTCCTCCCCAGGTGCCTGCAAAGGGAGGCGAGGCAGCAGGTGGCCGAGAGGATTAAAGGAAAGGATGTGCAGATCGTGACCGCCGCGGGGGGCGAAGAGGCCAGGAAGGCTATCAGGCAATACAGGCCTTCTCTCATCCTTGCCGTTGCCTGCGAGAGGGACCTTATCAGCGGCATCAGGGACGTAGCCGAGAAGGTGCACGTCCTCGCCATCCCGAACCAGAGGCCCGAGGGACCGTGCAAGAATACCCACCTGTCGCTCGACGCCTTCGATGATGCGCTGAATTTCATCACTGAAAGGGAGATTAAGGCCGCAAAGCCTTGATCTGCGTGCCATGCGCTTCTCGCCCGGACTTTCTGCTGAGCTTACAGCATACTTCCTTAAGAACCTTTTCCAGGGACACAGGAGATATCCTTTCGTACTGATGCTTGAGCCGACGCACCGGTGCAACCTCGCATGTGCAGGCTGCGACAGGATAAGGCTCGACTCTAAAGAACGGTTGCCGGACCTTACCCTCCGCGAATGCCTTGATGCCGCCGTTGAATCGAACGCGCCGGTGGTCACGGTAACGGGCGGGGAACCGCTTCTTTACGGAGACCTGAAGGAGTTGATCTCAGGGCTGATCCACATGAAAAGATACATCTATCTCTGTTCGAACGGGCTTCTCGCCGATTCCTTCGTCAGCACCTATGCCCCTCATCGGCGATTGACGTTCAGCTTCCACGTTGACGGCATGGAGGGAACTCACGACCGGATCACCGGAAGGCCGGGATCGTTCGGGAAGGTCATCGATGGACTGAAGGCTGCGAAAAAGAAGGGATTCCGCGTGTGGACAAATACCTCCATCTACAAGTGGACTGATACGGACGAGCTGATAGACCTTTTTTCTCTCCTTGGAAGGCTTGGCGTAGACGGCATCCTGGTCTCCCCCGCATTCGGCTATGAGAGCGTAGCGGATGATATCTTCCTCAAAAAGGAAGAGGTGGCAAAAGTGTTCGGACAGATGCGCCGGAGGTTCCGCGGCCTGCCCATGACCGGCACCCCCCTTTACTTCGACTTTCTGGAGGGGAAAGGAAAGATGGCCTGCATGCCCTGGGGGAGCCCGACCCGCAATCCCTTCGGCTGGAAATCGCCATGTTACCTCATCACCGACAGATACTACGGGTCGTTTTCCGAGCTTATGGAAAATACGCAATGGGATGCGTACGGTCCCGGCAGAGACGCGCGATGCAGGGATTGCATGGTCCACAGCGGTTTTGAGCCGGCTGCCATGGGCGAGTGCTTTTCCGACCCCCGCAAGATGCTGAGGATGATGTGGTGGAACATAAGATAGCTGATAGCTCACGAAAAAACCCGTAAGTCGTGAGGCGTAAGTCGTAAGGGGAGAAAAGCGGCTGGGAGCGAAAAACAAATATATGTCTTATAAGACCTATTGGACCTATATAATATTTTTTAGCGAATTCTTGAGCCCCGGTAACTGATGGAACTTTTTGACCAGATTGTGGGCACCATAATATTACGGCCTTATTTTGTCGCCTTTTTACTTGCCTATTTATTTGCCTGCACGCTCCACCTCGGTTTCAAGCGGGCGCTCCTCTTCGCCGTAGCAGGGTACTGCATCGCCTGGGCATCGGAATACTCCTCCATACATAACGGCATCCCCTACGGCCTCTACTATTACATCCACTCGACTCAGAACAAAGAACTCTGGGTGCTGGGCATCCCTTTCATGGATTCCATGAGCTTCGTTTTTCTTTCCTATGCGTCGTACTCATTGGCCCTTTTTGCGCTGAGCCCCTCCATCAGGAAAGGCGGCATCTATCTCCTGGAAAACAACACGATCAGGCATTCTATGAAGGTGCGGATTCTCGGCGCGCTTCTTTTCATGTGTTTAGACGTCATCATCGACCCGGTGGCCTTGCAGGGCAGCAGGTGGTTCCTTGGCCAGATATACGGATATGCAGAAAGGGGGGTCTATTTCGGCATTCCCCTTTCGAATTTTATCGGCTGGTTCGTTGTCGGGTTTTTCCTTATCTATGCCCTTCAACTCATCGACAGGTTCCTGACCGCAAAAAGGGCGAAGGACTACTTTTGCGCCGCATGTACCTGGAGGTATCTTCTGGGGCCCGCCCTTTACCTCAGCGTCATCATCTTTAATCTCTCCGTCACTTTCATCATCGGGGAATATGATCTGTTCTGGACAGGCATCCTCATCGTCCTTCTACCCCTGACGCTGTTTGTGCTGATCCAGAGGGTAAGGTTGGATAAACCCGCCCCCGATAAGGCCATCGAAGCTCATCTGCGGGACTTTCCTGAGGCGGTGATACCCGGCAGGGCGAAGGTCATAAATCTGGATCTTTTATGAGGATGAGCACCGGTATCGGACTTTCCCCCCAAACACGCAACGAAACCGGCTCATAGTTAATAGCTCATGACTCATAGCAAATCCTAAATCCTAATATCTAAATCCTAAACAAATCCAAATGTTTAAAATTCAAAACGTAAATAGCTTGTATTTGCTTGGAACATTTGATATTTGAATTTTGGGTATAATACTAAAAAACGGGGTCTCATTTCCATAGTATCTCCTCAATGATCTTGATTTTGAGTTCTCTCTTTATCCCTCGATGTACCCTCACCAATTCTTTGAGATAGGCAAAGCATCCATCAAGGGAGTTCGTGGTATTGGGGATGTTGAGCTCAGGATATCTCTGGTAGGTAAAGAGATAAGGGATGTTTCCTCTCAGGCTTCTGTACGCAGAGCGTAAGCGTTTATGGGTATAGTGCCATCTCCCCGTAAAGGGATCGGTTGTTCTCTCTTTGAGAAACGAGGACCATCGTTCGTGCCAGGCGTCGAGGGCGGCGGCAAAGTCCTTCTCATTCGTTGTGCAGAGCATTGTGGTGAGCTTTTTGAGTTCAATGCCGGCAACCAATTTGGGGTTGTTTGTGAGATACCGTGTAACGATCTGCTTCTGATGGAAGTGGCACATCTGGACGGGGATGTCAGGAAAGAGCTGTCGTACTCCCGGCCTGCCGTCTAAGACGATCGCCTGTATCGTATATCCTATATCCTCCAGCACTCTCCTTCCCTGCAGGTATGCCTCGGCAGATTCTGTGCGTACTTCCCGGGCATAGAGATTTTTCTTGAGATGGGGGGAACGGAAGACGCAGATCCCGAAGGCCCGTGCGAAGAAGGTGACATCGGCGATGAGGACGACCGGGTGCGGGGTATAACGATGCTCCCTTGCTGGTGTGTTGTGAATACGGTCCCGTATCCAGTCCTTGCCCTTCCTGTATTTCTCCGACAACTGACGGATTGTCTGCCGCTCGTAGACGTATTCCTTCCAAAGAGCATGTTCTAATCGTTTATGATGGGGATGATTTTGAAACTGCCTTCCGCAGGATCTGCACTGGTATCGTTGCCGTTGTTTTTTATACAACCCCTTTTTCTTTATGTTCTTTGCACCGCAAAAAGGACATTTTTTTTACCCATATACTCAGCCTCGTGAATAAAGTATAGTCCAACATATTGATACTATAGCATTTAGAGGCTATTTTAGACCCCGTTTTTTAGTATTAAGCCGAATTTTGATATTGTTGAGGATCTGGTGCTTAGATATTAGTGCTTGTTTTTGCCAAGAGCTACGAGCTATCAGCCATGAGCCGGATCAGGGCGCTCACCGCCTGAGCCAGGCTGGACGATGCGATCTTCGAGTTCCGGTAAAGCTCTATCGCATGGGAGAGGAGATGCGGCCGGGTGAGAAAGAACCTCATTGCCCGCGCAGCGCTGTAGATCCCGCTTCTGTCGCATACGCTCCACGGGTCAAAAGGGAGGTCCTTATCAGCGCCGTCGCTTACAGCCCTCAGGGCGAGAAAGGGCAATTTGTGGGAATCACAAAGCCGCGCCAGCCCGAATGTCTCCATATCGCATACAGGAAGCACCATTCCGGGGACCACAAAGGGGACGATGTCCCGCTTCTTCATCCACTCTTTCATGGTGATGAACGTACCAGCCCGGACAGGAAAGCGCAGGGAAAGTTTCTCGAGCAGTTCCCTCTTGTCGGGCAAAGAAAGTGTCTCAATCTTTTGCCCATCAATGAGGCAGACGCTTGAAGCCCAGACCACGTCCCCTACGGAGGCCTCGGGTGACAGGGCCCCGCAATACCCGAGGGACAATACTGCATCAGGCCTGTCGGCCTGGAGCAGATGCAGGAGGACGCGCGCGGCGTTCCCGACTCCCATGCCGGTCTCTACCATGGTGAGCTTTTGCGAGGGGTCTGAGACACGAAAGGTCTTGAACGGGAGGCCGTCGATCCTTTCAGTGCGGCCCAGCATGCGCATCGTTTTTTTTGCCTCTCCGGGGAAAGCGAAAAGAAGGAGTAGTCTCATACATTCACATTTTACAATGTCCCGCCACTCGTTGCTACATTTTTCACGCCTATGACGATCCTTTCCATCTTGTTCCTTATTCTCATTGTTCCCGGTTGTCTTTACGCCCTCTTCTCGCTTCTGTGCGTTCTCGGTTTTTTTAAGGGCTCAGGCGGCCCCCGCAAGGGCCCTCCCCCGACAGACCGTAAACTTCCTGCCATCTCTGCCCTGAAGGCCATAAAAGGTCTCGACTCGTCGTGCGCTGAGAACCTGTCAAGCTTCTGCGCCCAGGACTATCCCTGCTATGAAGTACTCTTTGGTTTCCGGGACCACGATGACCCCGCGATCCCTTTTGCAGAGGCAATTGCAGCCTCGGCCACCTGTGACGCCCGTGTGGTGATAAAGCACGAAGGCTCGGGGACAAACCAGAAGGCGCTCAACCTCCAGGCCCTGGCGGATGAGGCGCGCTACCCGATGCTCGCGCTGAGCGACAGCGATATGGTCGTCGACAGGCATTATCTGCGGCAGATAGTGGCTGAATTCCAGGACAATGGCAAAACAGGGATCGTCACATCGCTCTATAAGATATCGAGCCCTGCCTCGTTCGGAAGCGCACTTGAATCCCTGAACATCGCCCTTGACTTCATCCCT
This sequence comes from Deltaproteobacteria bacterium UBA6106, assembly GCA_002428485.1. GTDB lineage: Bacteria > Desulfobacterota > Syntrophorhabdia > Syntrophorhabdales > Syntrophorhabdaceae > UBA5609. The sequence continues at coordinate 15,923 of DIWM01000002.1, read as the reverse complement.
TCGGTGCTCGTTGCAAGGCGCTTAGAAGGCGTTACCTTTGGCCTCGGAGCTTCCATCCTTATATCCAGAGAGGCTCTCCGTGATATCGGAGGATTCGAAGCGGTCGCAGACTATCTTGCTGACGATTATCAGATCGGGTTCAGACTCTGGAAGAAGGGCTACACAAACATCATCAGCCGCTATGTGATCGAAAACCGTATCGGGCCGATGAGCTTTGCGGGCCACCTTAAGCACCAACTGCGGTGGGCAAGGACGTACCGTGCGTCAAGGCCCTGGGGCTTCCTCGGGTACGGGATCACCCACATCTTCACCTTCGCGCTCCTGTTCTTTTGTATCAGGCCGGGTGCGGCCTCGGCCCTCACGGCAGCCCTTGTCCTTGCCTTCAGATATGCCCTCGCATTCGTCATGTACAAAAAGGTGATCAGGGCAAAAGGGTGGCTCAAAACCCTTTTTCTTCTCCCCTTAAAAGATGTCCTCAGCTTTCTTGTCTGGCTGTGGAGCTTCGCCGGTTCGACGGTGACCTGGAGAGGCATCAGATACCGCGTGATCCCGGGCGGCAAGATGGTGAAGGAGTAAAGGGTAAAGGCAGTGAGTGGTGAACGGTGAAACGTGAAAAGTGAGAAGTTTAGAACCTTTCACCTCAAGCTAGCCTTGCTACCGCTTGTCAGGTGTGAGGATAAATGGTTTTCATATAAGTGTTGGATTGGTTGGAGATCTGACTTACTGCCGCGATGTTTGCTGAACCTTCCGCCGTGTGACGAGTTCCGCCACCCAAAGGGTTCCTGCCAGGAGATAGGAACCGAAGGCGGCGGCCACGAAGAACCAGTCAAGGCGGTGGAACAGGGCAAGGACTGCCATCAGGTAGGCAAAGTCGCGGTTGTTGAAGAGCGCCTCGCACATGACCGCCAGCCGGGATCTCTGCACGCCCGCATGGCGCTCTGCAAGTATCCGGTTGAGGATAAGCGCGCACAGACCGAGCCCGCCGAGGAAGAACCATAGCAGGTAAATGAAAAGGCCATTGGCCGTTTCGCGGTACAGGCCGATCGCGACCCCGACAAAAATGGCGAGGTGAACGATATTGTCGCAGATGATGTCGAGGTAGTGGCCGAAGGTGGACTCCTGCATCTTGAGGCGCGCGACCTCGCCGTCGACTAAGTCCACGATGGTGGAGAAGACGAAGACAAGCGAGCCAATTATCTGAAACAGGTGGCCGCCTATAGAAAGCAGGAAGGCGCCTGCCAAGCCCAGCAGCACATTCAGCAGGGTGACCGTATTCGCCGTCATCCGGGTCCGTGCGATCCCGGGGCTCATGAGCCGGGAGATATGGCGGCTTGCGTGCCGGTAAAGGAGGCTGTCCCTCTCCCATGTTGCCTCACCGACCGCGTCGCTGAGTCCGGCCTCAGCAGCCCTCACCTTCTCATGCCCCCCATCCAGAAGCACCGGCAGTCCGGAACCTGCCTTGATGCGGACCGCATCGGCCTCCAGGCCGGCTTCCGGTTTCTTCGACAACCGCAAGGAGTCAAGGAGAGGTAAAAGCTGTGGGGCTTTAACGAAAAATATTGTTTCATCGCCTCTCCCTCCGCCCTTTTCCAGGAAGGAGACCTCCTGGCCCTTTTGGGCCTTGATCAGCCGGTCGAGCGACCAGCGGTCGATGACATGATTTGCCTTAAGCACCAGGACATATTCCTCCTCATCGAAGCGGAGCTTCTCAACTATAGAGTAAAGATCGGGCTCATTCTCGCGCAGATGGAATGCGCCGGCCCCTACAAGGTCCGAAACGGCCGGCAGCAGTTCCTTATCGCTGCCGACTATGTGGACACTATCGAAGCCGAGCAGGCGCACAAGAAGTACAAGCCTTCTGACGGCAGGTATCCCGTAAACCTGCTGCATACCCTTTGCGTCATCTGCGAATATCAACGCGCTTTTTACCACGCTATTTCTCCCTTCCGTCCTGCGCAGCCTTTTGTTGCAGCCTCATCCTTTTGAGAAGGCCGTTGTAGGATTCCTGCCTTATGACCCGTAAGAACGACTTACGGTAATTCTCTACAATACTCACCCCGTCGATCGTTACGTCCTTCACCGACCAGCCGCTACGGAGATCTGAGAGTATGTAATCCACCGGGATCTCATCTTCGAGCCGGCGGATGGTGGTCTTTACCACCGTTCTGCTCTGGACGGCTTCCTGTGTACCATACCCGATCTGCTCCTTCTTCATAAAATCAAGAACAAGGCGCGAGTAGGATTCGAGAAAAAGGTCCTGAAAGATCGTCCTGAATTCGGAATGCTGCTCTTTACTCATTGAATCCCACTGTTTCGGCCCAAGGGCGTTTTTTGCCATGTCCTCGATGTCAAAGTTCTTCAGAATGACATCCCTGATAAGTTCTTTCCTCCTGTCCCTCATTTCCCGGCCCTGAAGATTTGGATCATCCTTGATCGCCGCTACCTCGTTCAACATGGCGCTGACGAAACCGGTCGCCGTCTTTGCTTGAGCAGCGGCGTGATTGGCAAACAGGCACATTCCGAAAAACAATAGTATAAGGCAGATCACCGTCTTCTTCATGTTTCCTCCTGGATTGATTTCGAGTTCTCCATTAGGATGAACATCTGCGTCGGGTTGTCCCCGCAAACACTCAACGAAACCGGCTCATAGTTAATAGCTCATGGCTCATGGCAGAAGCAAGGACAGGGCATGCAGTAAACAGTGAAAAGCTTTTTGTGCACACTGCATACTGCTCACTCTCTTTTGTTCTTGCCGTCTTCTGCCTACTTTCTACTGCTTACTATGTTTAGTTTTTACTGTCAACTATGAGCTCTCAGCTCTTTGCTCTCAGCTCTCCGCTGCCTTTCCCTTGCTTGCCGCCCGGTATGAAGAACAACAGCGCCGGAAGGAAAAGGAGCGCTACGGCAAGCACGGTCAGGCTGCCGACGGTTGTCATAAGGCCGAGGCTGTATATTCCCTGGTGTCGTGATATCATGAGGCTTCCAAAGCCTATGGTGGTCGTTAAGCCGGCAAGCAGTATTCCCATGCCCGTACTGAACGGAAGCTGCACCCGCTCTTCTCCGGCATTGCCCTGCCGCCATCGCTGGACAATGATAACGCCGTATTCAACCCCGGCGCCTATAACGAGGGGCAGGAAGATGGCATTGGCAAGATTAAGGTCTACCCCGAAGAGGTACATGAGGCCGAAGGTCAAAAGCGCCCCGACGATGAGAGGCGCAACCGCAACAAGCGTTAAGACCACGCTCCGCAACGCAAGGAGAAGAAACGCTAAGATAAGGACAATGGCCCAGATGGCCGCCTTGAACGACGAGTCACGGAACTCCCTGGTGAAGACGTGAAGGGTAACGGGATCGCCCGTGGCGTCCGGGTCTATCGACCTCAGGTCCCTGACAAAGTCTCCGAGGAACTGAGGATCCCATATATCAGAAGCAGGGAAGGCCCGGATAAGATAGAGGCTGTCAGGCCCCACAAAACGCTCGCGGACTGGCCGCGGCAGATCTGAAACCTCCATTGGGCGGGCATTTACGTTTGCGCGGAGAAGGGAAAGCTTATCGTTCAGGTCTGCTATCATATTGGCCTCGAATCCCTTGAGGCGACGTAAAAGTACCTTCGGCTCAATGGACCGAAGATCTCTTCCGATCGCGCTTATAAGGGATCGGGCATCCTTCATCTGTGCCTCAAGGGGCTTGCTCGCACCCCATGCACCTGCGCTCTCCCCCTCCATTTTGAAGCGGATACGGGACAGAATATTTTTCAGACGCGTGATGTCCATGGTGTCCGGCGGCTTGAAGCTTGAAGGGATATTCGCAAGAATGGGTCGTATCCTGCGCACGAGGGGTATCTTCCGGTCCTGATCCGAAGGAAGGAAGTCATTTACGCTCTGAACCTTCGATACGGTGTTCAACTTCTTCAGGGCCCCTGTCTTCTCTGCCGCTTCGGTGCGGGAATGGGCAAAAAGGACACCATAGATGCTGGGGTACTTCGATCCTTCGATGAGCTTTGTCTCCCATTCGACCGACTCGGCGCTTTTTGACTGGAGGTGGAGCATATTAAGGTCAAAGGTTATCTTCCCTGCCCCCCATAAGGAGAGCCCGCTCCCCACAACGGTGAGGGCCAGGATCACGAGGGCGCGCTTCCTCGTGATCCGCATCAGCGGCCTGACTTCCTGTTCCATGTCAGTAAGCAACGTACGCGATGCAGGCCTGTCAAAAAGCACGATGAGCGCAGGAAGAAGGCAGACGGTGGTTATTGACGACGCTAGAAGCCCTATGCCGCAGATAAGGCCCAGCTCGGCAAGCCCCTTGAATCCTGTAAGGGTAAGCGGGAGGAAGGCAAGGCAGGTGCTCAGGGCAGCGAGCAGGATAGCGGGGCCTGTTCTTTCCATTGTCGTTGCAAGCGCCTGATTTGCCGATCGTCCCGTACGCCGGCGCTCTTCACTGTAGCGCGCGAACCAATGGATGTCGTAGTCTATGCCCAGGCCGAGGACCATGGGCGCGAATGCGACAGACAAAAGGTTGAGGTGGCCGATAAGAAGCGTGGTAAGGCCGAAGGTCAGTGAAAGGCCCACGACCTGCGTTGTCATCTGGAGCAGTGGGCGCCGGATGGTCCGCCAGAAGAACACAAGCAGTATCGTAAGGCCTATAAGCGAAACGATCGTGGCAACGCTTATATCGTTTAGGGCAAGGTTCTTTTCATCTTCGTCCAGGGCCTTCTGCCCCGTAACGCCCGCATGCACGTCCGGAAACTGTCCCCTGGCCGCAGAAACAGCCTGCCGTAATGCGGCCAGCGCCTTCCCCGCCGTGGAGGCGCCAGCGCCCTTTGTGTTCGGGGCGACAAAAACAAGCAGATATCTCTTTCCTTCTGTCCAGAAATAACCCTCGTTGGCTTCGTCGCCCCAACCTCCTTTCAGGAAAAACGGACTCCAGGGAGAGCTGAAGGCCGGCGACCCTTCTATGTTCGTTTTCATCTCCCGCAATACCCTCAGCAAAAAATCCAGATCATGCGGCTCAGACCTCTCTCCTTCAGGCGATGGCCGGAGAAAGCCCGTGAAAAGCTCCCCCACCATGTTCGATGTCATCTCGTCATTGATCGCCTCGAAGAACGTGACAAGGCCCGGCGAACGCACGAGGCCTTGAATAAAGAGCTCATGTTTCTCAAGGTTATTGCATAGCGCGATGATCTCTTCCGGTTTCAGGTAAAGAAGGGCCCAGGGTTTGAAATGCGCCGGGTCCACCCGGTAGAAGACCTGGGCAAAGTGTTCATGGTCCACCTCGAGGCGCGAGGCAAGGGCCCGGACAAATTCCAGAGATTGGTGAACATTCTTGTTCTCGACGGCAACGATAAAGGCATCGAGCTTCGCAAACCGGTCTGCAACATTCAACATCTGCATCAAGCGGTTCTCGGACGAGATAAGCGCCCTCTGGCTCGTCTTGAACTCCAGATGAGTTACGGTGAAGAGCACAGAGAGGCCGGCAAGAACAAGGGCACTCACGAAGATCAGGAAAGGGTGTGAAATCTGCACGCGCAGAATGAAACGCATCGCTTTCTGAAAGTCCTTCCTGCCCGGTCGGCTCACCGTTCATCTTCCCCTGTTGCATATTCGAGCCTGGCAAGGGACATATTGTAATTGAAAAGTGCCTCGAGATATTTTTCCTGATTCTGGCCATACCGTTCGATGCTTCGCAGCAGGTCGTCCGCGGTACCTACCCCCATGTCGAAATCGGCAAGCGCCGCAACAATCCATTTTCTTGACGACGACACTACCTGTTTGTACGCATTAACGGCCGCCTGCCACTCCCTCACTTCATGGTACCGCCTTGCCACCTCGATCGGGATCCCCAGCTCAGCCGTGGCCTTAGTATGGAGCAGCTTCTCGTAATCGGCCCTTTCTTTCTCGACACGAGCTCCCAATATCCCGAAATCGAAGTGCCACTTCATGCCCCCAACAATCCCTCCGTTGACATGATTAAATTGGTCCGTCATATAGGGATTATCAAACTTTTCACGCCCGGGTGCGCCGGCGACGGATCCGACCAGTGCCGCGAAAAAGGACGGGTACCTGTCGCTTATGGCGCCCTCCACGCTGGCCTTTTGCGCCAGGATCGCCTGGTCAAGCTGCCTGAACTCCGGGCGCCCGGAAAGCGCCTTATGGATGTAGTCCTGCAGTTCGTCAAGCCGGCGGCCGGCGGCGGTCAACATCTTGTCGGCGGGGTCAAAATCGACATCGGCAGGGAGTCGGATCATGGATTTAAGGGCAAAATATACGGTCTTCATTCCCTCTTCCGCCGCCGCCTGTGACCGTACGGTATGGGCGCTGTAGATATCGATCCTGTAGAGATCGCTCTCCGTCACGTTCTGCGAGCCGAGCTTGAGCAGACGGTCCATCCGCCGTCGGACATCGTCGAAATATCCCGTTGTATCGCGCATTGCTTCAACGCCTGCCCGCGAGAGCACGAGCCCGTAATAGAGTTCCTTGATCCTCAGTGTGATCTCACCTCTTTTCTGAAGCAGCTTCGCCTCTCTGACCGCGACGCCTCGTGCAGCCGCCTCGCGCCGGTTGGAGATCTTGCCGAAGGTATAGAGAGGCTGGGTGAGGGTCACGTCTGCCCTTCCGAAGGCGCCGATGCTCATGTCGGCTGACGGGTCCACTATGCGGGTGCCTGCTACCTCGGGCCGCCTTGTATTGTTTACGGGACCCGCAAGAACGGTAGTATCAAGCTGTGGGTAGTAGGCGGCGTCTGCCTGGGCAAGTTCGCTTTTCGCCCCTGCTATCTCGCTCTGCGTCCCCGCGATCTCAGGGCTTTTTTCAATTGCCATGCCGATCAGCTGCGACAGGCTCAGGACAAGTCTTTCCCCGCCTGCTGCGTTGCCGGCGACGGCAAAAACCAGAAACGTAATGATGCCGCAAAAAAGACATCGCACACCAAAAGGAAACGTTTTCATAATCGCCTCCAGGCAATGAACTACCCCGCAGCAAGCTGCGAGGTATCAGAGGATAGAAACAGCATGTTGACCCGCATGGGAACGTTTAGGGCGCGCCTCATCGGGACCTCTCCCCTGGCCCGTCGCGATGCGGCCGGGAAAAGGAATAAATACGGGTTGAGACCAGCAGGCCGTATAACAGCAAACCTATGCCCGCCCAGAACAACTGCTGCAGACGGCGCGTAATGCCGTAGGTTAACCCGAGGGCAGAAGGAAAACCGACAATTCTAAAGGCAAGTACCCTCGTGGTCTCCTTGACGCCGATATCGATAGGAATGGCAAAGGCTATCAGGTCGAACCAGCTTCCAAGGACGACGAGCGCCCAGGCCATCGACAAGGACGCATCGCCTCTGGTCAGGATCAGAAAATAATAGGTCGGAACCACCCCCCAGAGAAATCCAACGAAATGCCAGGCCATGGACAGGAGGAGGTCCGGCAGGCGTGTACGGTAGAACCCTTGGAGCTCGCCATCTACTTCCGTCATGGAATCCGCTGCCTTCCGGAGGCTCGCTCCTCCCAGACGGTGGCGCACGGCCCATCGCACGATGCCGCCCAATTTTCCGCGGCGCTGTACCTCTAGAAATCCGATGATCCCGAATCCGAGAAGTGCCGTAACCGACGTGAGGGCAAACCAGAGAACGCCGGGCATCATGATGTTCGCAAGGAACAGGAAGGACCCGTAGGTGACGAAGATTAACTGCGCAAAGGCGATGGAAAGCTTGTCGAGGAGCACCGCTGATGCCGCCTGGGAACCCGTACGGTCCGAGGCGAGAAGAAGCCCCTTTGTCACCTCTCCCCCGAGTCCTGCCGTAGGCGTAAGGTAGTTCATTGAAACGCCGGCCATATGGACGCAGAAGACATGGCCGAAAGGAAGGGACCTATGGAAACCGGAAAGGCAATGCCTCCACCCCTGTGTGTGGAAAAGGTTAGCGGCCCCCTCCAGCAGAATAAGCGGCGCCAGACCCCAGCCGATACGTGTAAATTCGCGCCAGAGAGCCTGAACCCCTACATTATAGATAAGAAGACCGAGGAGTGGGACCCCTGCTGCGATCATGAGCAGATGGAAAGCCTTCATGTAACGCGCGCCTCCGGTCCTGTATTATTCTCTTCTTCAGAATGGTGCCGATTACCGTCTTAACTTCTTATTTCGTTCTCGCCAGATTCTTCTTTGTACCATTTGCTTTAGGTAATATCAATGAGAATTCCCGCTGTTCCGTTCATCCAGGCACAGTGGAAAACAGGCCCTGAATAGACAATGACAGCGGGCAGTACGAACAGCCGGGATCACTCTTCCCGCTGCTTCCCGACCTCATCTTCTTCAGTTACCGTCCAACCGCCTCCAAGTACCGCGTAGAGCCTTACCTGATTGGTAAGCCTGGCAAGGCGCAGCGCGATCAATCCCTGCTGGGCGCTGAACAGCGAACGCTGCGCGTCCAGAACGCTCAGGTAGCTGTCGATCCCTTTTGTATAACGGGCATTGGTCAGGTTATAGGTGTCTGTTGAGGCCTGGACAAGGGACTCCTGTGCAGCTACCTGATCCCCGACTGTTCCCCTCTGGGCAAGGGCGTCAGCAGTTTCTTTGAAGGCCGTCTGTATAGCCTTCTCGTACTGGGCCACGGCAATCTCCCTTTCCACCTTGACCCCTCGTAGTGCAGCCCATAACCGTGCATCAAAGATCGGCATAGTGGCCTGTGGTATGAAGCTCCAGGTGGCAGCCCCCGCCTTGAAAAGCCCCGATAGTTCGTTGCTCACCGTTCCCACTGTGGTCGTGAGGAAAATACTGGGGAAGAATGCGGCCCTGGCAGCGCCGATATTTGCGTTTGCCGCCTTAAGTCGATGTTCCGCTGCCAGGATGTCAGGACGGCGCAGGAGTATTACGGATGACATACCGGGAGATATGTCTTTGAGGGGCGCCACACTGCCCAGGTCAGGAGGCAGCATCTCCGCCGGCACCGGTGAACCGACCAGAAGGTTTAGTGCGTTTTCATCCTGAGCCACCAGTTGCATATAGAGGGCGACGTCCCGTCTCGCCGAGTCTACCTGTGTTTGAGATCGGCGGAGATCCAATTCATTGGTGAGGCCGACATCGTATCGTCGTTGGATCAGGTCATAGGAGTCCTGCTGGGCTGCGAGGGTGGACTGCGCCAGTTTAAGGTTTTCCTGATCTGCTGCCAGCAGAAGATAGGCTCCGGCAACTGCGGATATGAGCGAGATCTGGGTACCGCGCCGGGCATGCTCGGTAGCAAGGTATTCTTCAAGGGCCTTGTCTTTAAGGCTCCGGATACGTCCGAAGAGATCGATCTCCCAGGATAGTACACCAAGATCGACACTGTACTGCTCCGCGATCTTCGCCCTCCCCTTGTCTGCGATATCGGCAGGCACACGCTCTCTAACTCCACTGCCGACCACATCAATCGTCGGGAAGAGCGCTGCCCGCTGGATGCCGTACATTGCCTGCGCCTTTTCCACGCTCAAAGCGGCCATCCGCAGGTCACGGTTGTTGAGCAGGGATAGAGCGATGACCTTTTGAAGCTGCCCGTCAATGAAGAATTCCTGCCATCTCAACTCCGTGGCCATGGGGGCGTCGGTTGCAACTTCCGCTTTTTTATATGCTTCGCCGCTTGGCCAATTGGAAGGGATTGGCGGGGTTGGGCGCGTGTATGTTGGGGCCATGGTGCAGCCCCCCAGAAAAAGTATCATAAGGATTACCGATAATGCGTTTCGTATCATAGTTCGCGCCCCTCCGAAGTATTAACATGGTCTGCCTTACGCTCTTGTTCGCCCTGTATTCCGGGAGATGGCGACGCATCGTGGGCACCCCCCGGAGAAGGAGCCGGACCCGATCCGTTATCAGGCGTGCGCTCCGGTTGTTTTGCCTTGAACAAGCGTGATACGACAACAAAGAGCAGCGGGATGTAGAAGAGGTCGATAAACGTTGCGGACATCATACCGCCGGTCACAGCGGTACCGATGGCCTTCATGGCCCCGGCGCCGGCTCCTGTCGAGATGGCAAGCGGCAGGACGCCAAAGAAAAAGGCCAGCGAGGTCATAATGACCGGTCTGAACCTCACCCGTACCGCCCCGAGGGTAGCCTCGATCAATCCTTCTCCGCGCGCCAATCGTTGCTGCGCAAACTGGATGATAAGGATCGCATTTTTTGTCGTCAGGCCGAGGGTGGTAAGGAACCCGATCTGAAAATATACGTCATTATGAAGTCCCCGCGTCCAGGTAAAAAGTGTTGCGCCGAAAACACCGAGGGGCAGCATGAAGAGATTGGCAAGCGGGATGGGCCAGCTCTCATAGAGGGCCGCCACGCACAGGAAGATCACAATAATGGAAAATGCATAGAGTAAAGGCGCCTGGGTGCTCGACATCCGCTCCTGGTAGGAAAGGCCGGTCCATTCAAAACCGATCCCCTGGGGCAATTTTGCCGTGAGCTCTTCCATCGCCTGCATTGCCTCGCCTGAGCTTCTCCCTGGCGCCGGCTCTCCCCATATGTTCATGGACGGAAAGCCGTTAAAACGCTCGAGCCTGGGGGAGCCCGATGTCCAGTAGCCGGAGGTAAAAGCGGAGAAGGGGACCATCTTCCCTGCGGTATTGCGCACATAGAGCTTTTCTATGTCCCTGGGAAGCATACGATGGGAGGCATCCGCCTGAAGGAATACGCGCTTGACCCGGCCGCCCTGAATGAAATCATTAAGATAGGAGCTGCCAAAGGCCGCCGAGATGGTGCTATGGATGGAGGTGATGGGCACCCCGAGGGCGCCGGCCTTTCCCCAATCCACGTCGACCCGGTATTCAGGCACGTCCTCCATGCCGTTGGGCCGCACCTTCGCCAGGCGAGAATCCTTTGACGCCATGCCGAGAAGCTGGTTGCGCGCCTCCATCAGTTTCTTATGACCCAGTCCGCCACGATCAAGCAACTGGAAGTCAAATCCTGTGCCCATGCCCAGTTCCACCACTGCAGGTGGCGGGAAGGCAAATACCATGGCGCTTCGAATATGAGAAAAGGCCCTGGTTGCGCGTTCCGCAACGGCCTTCACCTTCAGGTCCGACCGGTTCCTGAGCCCCCATTCCTTCAGCTTCACAAACACCATGCCGTTGTTCTGGGCCCTTCCTGAAAAGCCGACACCGGAGATCGTCATGGTGGATTCCACTGCCTCTTTCTCGTTCTTCAGAAAATGTTCCTGCACCTGTCCGACGACTTGCATGGTCTGCTCTATCGTGGAACCTGCGGGCAACATTATCTGGGAAAGCATAATGCCCTGATCTTCCTCGGGGACATAGGACGTTGGCGTGCGAAGGAAGAGGATCCCCACACACACTACGATCATGACATATATTACTGCATAGCGGGTCTTCTTTGAAAAAGAATTGCCGACTATTTTTACATACCGGTCTCTTAATCTGAAAAAGATGCTGTCAAACTTTGTAAAGAAAGGGTGCATGAAACGAAATGCATTCTGCGCCGGTTCATGTCCCGCTTTCACCGGTTTGAGGAGGGTAGCGCAGAGAACCGGCGTCAGGATCAAGGCCACGAGCACCGATAGGAGCATGGAGGCGATGATGGTCACAGAAAACTGCCGGTAAATGACGCCCGTGGAGCCGCCGAAAAAGGCCATGGGGCCGAACACCGCCGAGAGCACAAGCCCGATGCCGATAAGGGCGCTCGTGATCTGTTCCATGGACTTTCGGGTGGCTTCCTTCGGCGGAAGCCCTTCCTCGCTCATGATCCGTTCCACGTTCTCCACCACAACGATGGCATCGTCGACCAGGAGGCCGATGGAGAGCACCATGGCAAACATCGTGAGCATATTGATGGAGAAGCCAAAAAAACTCAGCGTCGCGAAGGTTCCGAGGAGCACCACCGGTACCGCAATAGTAGGGATCAGTGTAGCCCGGATGTTCCCCATGAAAAGCCACATTATGAGGAAAACGAGAAGTATGGCCTCCAAAAGTGTCTTGACCACCTCCCAGATAGCCACCTTGACAAAGGGCGTTGTGTCATAGGGATAGACCGCCTTCATTCCGTGGGGAAAGTACCGGCTCATCTCTTCCAGTTTTGCCTTGACCGCATCGGCTGTGTCCAGCGCATTGGCTCCCGACGCCATGCGGATGCCGAGGCCCGCGGAGGGCTTGCCGTTGTAAAAGGCTTCGATGTCGTAAGCGTCAGTTCCCAGCTCCACCCGTCCTACATCCTTAACACACACTATGGAGCCGTCGGGATTGATGCGGAGGGGAATGGCAGCAAACTCATCGGGGGTCTTAAGCATACTCTGGACAATGATGGACGCGTTCAGGCGCTGGCCCTTCACCGCCGGCGCCCCGCCAAACTGTCCGGCTGAGACCTCCACGTTGTAAGACTTGAGCGCGGTGACAACATCCTCAATGGTCAAATGGTAATCTACCAGCCTGTCAGGGTTCAACCAGACGCGCATGGCATACTGGGACCCGAAGTTTTCCACCTCGCCCACGCCCTGCACCCGCGCCAGCACCTTCTCCAGATTGGATTGGGCATAGTCCCTCAGATCGTTGCCGTCCATGCTTCCATCTTCTGAAATAAGGTTCACTATCATAAGCCAGTTTCTGGTAGCCTTGCCGACGGTCACGCCCTTGCGTTGGACAACCTCGGGCAGGCTCGCCATGGCGAGCTGGAGCTTGTTCTGCACCTTGGACCAGGCAAGGTCCGGATCGGTCCCCGGGGCAAAGGTCAACTCGATGCGGGAGCCCCCCGACGAATCGCTCGTAGCAGAAAGATAGATCATCCTGTCAAGTCCGGTCATCTTCTGCTCTATGATCTGGGTCACGCTGTTTTCCACGGTCTCTGCCGAAGCCCCCGGGTAATCGGTCTGGATGTAGATCGATGGAGGTGCGATGGGGGGATACTGCGATATGGGAAGACTATAGATGGCGAGGACACCCACCAGCATGATGACAATGGCAATTACCCATGCGAAGACAGGGCGCTCAAGAAAGAATTTCGACAGCATCAGATCCCTCCGTTCAATTCACTTTTGCAGCCGGCTGAACTGTTTTTTCAGAAGACTTGACCTTCTGGCCTGCATCAAAAGGGACAGCCTTTACGGAAGCGCCAGGGCGTATCCTTTGAATCCCTTCGACGATCACACGATCGCCCGGTACAAGGCCTGACGTAACGAACCATTTGTCGCCGATGGCACGCTCCACTATAGCGATCATCCTCTGCTGTACCTTGCTCTCGGCATCCACAATGAGAACAACGGGATTCCCCTTGGGGTCGCGGGAAACGCTTTGCTGCGGGACAAGGATCGCATTGTCAACCACCCCCTCCTGAATGATCGCCCACGCATACATGCCGGGCAGAAGCATATGCTTCCTGTTCGGAAATACCATCCGGAGGATAAACGACCCGGTGCTGGAATCGACGGTGACATCGGAAAACTTCAGCTTTCCTTCCTGCGGATAGACCGTGCCGTCCTCGAGAAGCAATTTCACCTTCGTCTGTTCGGGGCCATCCTGCTTGATCCTGCCGGAAGCCATATTCTGTTTAAGCCGAAGCAGGTTGGCACTCGACTGTGTAGCGTCAACGTGTATGGGGTCGATCTGCTGGATCACTGCAAGCGGTGTCGCCTGGTGCGCGGTCACAAGGGCGCCCACGGTAATGTGGGATCTGCCTATACGTCCTGTAATAGGCGCCTTGATGCTGCTGTATTCCAGGTTGATGCGCGCCGATTCGACGGCAGCCTTCCCGGTATCGACCTCGGCTTCGAGTTGTTTTAGCGTCGCTGTTATGTCATCATATTCCTGCTGGCTCACTGCCTTTATGGAAACCAGCTCCTTGTAGCGCCCGGCCCTTAACCGTATGGGCGGAACGTTTGCTTCGGCCCTGGCGAGTGCCGCCCTTGCATTATCGTATGCCGCCCGATACGGCGCGGGGTCGATCTGGTAAAGAATGCTTCCGGCCTTCACATCAGAACCTTCTTCAAAGAAACGTTTCTGGATGATGCCGTGTACCTGCGGGCGTACCTCCGCGACATAGTAGGCAGACACTCGGCCGGGCAATTCAGTTGTCAGCGCAATCCGCTCCGGCTGTATTGTAAAGACCGAAACCTCCGGAATATTTGGCGGCGGCGGCTGCTTACGATTACAGCTACCCAGCATAAATCCTGTGCAAAGCATAACAAAACATACAATGAGCCTCGTTTTTTTGTTAATATGCATGTAACACCCCTTCGGTTTCCGGTTTGTTCATTAACATCTTCATTTATTTTCAATCGCCTCCCAGTATGCTGTTGCAGCCTGTACTATGTGAGCATCCTGCAGTTTTATTAGAGCAAGGGTATGATCGCGCGCCAAAAACACCATGGGTCCAAATGCCAGTGCAAAAAGCATGATGATCGGCAGGTCTTTCACGGTGTGACTGGAGACCCCTTCCTCAAAGAGATCTATGAATATGCTTGAATCCCCTGTTTTGCTAAGGATTCTGTCTCTCCTCATTGAAACGCCGTAAGGGGAGTTGTGGTACTGTTCCAGGTAACGGAAGTGGAGCGGGTTCGCAATAAAGTACCGCAAGAGGCTTGTCCAGATGTGAATGAACCTCTCCCTGAAGGATTCAGACTCAGGGTAGCCTTTCTGGATCGCCGTCATTATTTCGTTTTCAAGCTCCCTGTATAACGTTTTTATGAGCATGTCCTTGCTCTCAAAATAAAGGTAAATAGTCCCCGCCCCCACACCGGCTTTATCGGCGATCCTGGACATCGGCGCCTTGTGAAAACCCTGCTCCGAGATAAGTTCGAGGGCTGCGCTCATTATTTCATTTCGTTTATCTGCATGTTTCATATGCGACCAATAATACTGAATGAATGTTCATTCTATCATTGGCAGTATTTTTACGTCAAGAAATTATTATCAGTTCATGCAAAATCCGATTTTTTCTTAAGATATCAAATGAGTTGCCTCCGGCATAAAAAGCGTTTTGCAAAAATATCGATTTTCCTGTAAAAAATACTTGCCAGTTATAGTTTTTTTGTTGATAATCATAACAAATCTTGCAGGAGGTGATACGGGGGCATGAAAAATATCAGTGCACTTACCATCATCGGATTTGTTGTTGTCTTGGGTGGCTTTCTTCTTTTAGCCCTTACAAAAGCCATGATAACCTTCACCATAGGCATTGTCTTAATCTTTATCGGACTTATCTTAATAATATTTTCTATGGAAAAAGGGAAAAAGGGGAGTAAGAAGGGGTAAAAAAATA
Source organism: Deltaproteobacteria bacterium UBA6106 (assembly GCA_002428485.1). GTDB lineage: Bacteria > Desulfobacterota > Syntrophorhabdia > Syntrophorhabdales > Syntrophorhabdaceae > UBA5609. Next base: position 705 of record DIWM01000002.1, on the reverse strand, counting down.
TCCGGTATCATGCAGCAATCGTATCACAAAAAGGGCTCGTTAGAGCCCTTTTTTCATGCAGCATTCAGCGATCAGATGTCGGCAAATAATGGCAGCGCATGGTCAACGACAAATCCTAAATCCTAATTTCTAAATCCTAAACAAATTCTAATGTTCAAAATTCAAAACATAAACGACATGCCTTTGTTTGGAACATTTGATATTTTTTCTTTGAGATTGTTTAGTGCTTCGTGCTTAGATATTAGGATTTTTTCATGATTGCGAAAAGATCCTTCACATATCAATGATCGAAGCTATACTTATATCAGCAGTAAGGCAATGGAGGATGCGGCATGTCCAGATCCAAAAAAGCTGCTTCGATCCTTATCATCGCAGGCATCTGTTCCCCGTTGTTCCTGTTGTTCTTTGTAACAGACTATGACCCGGAGGCATCTTTGTCCTGGAACCTTAACAATATGGAGATTGTTGTAAGGGAACAACGTTGGGTCCGCCCATCAGACTTTGATGAAACCATTGACCGCTTGTGTCTTGCCGTCAGAAACGAGAGGGCATATCTCCGTTTCGGCGGCTTGATATTAAAGCCGAAGATATCGATCCGTTATAAATACGTCATCCTCTTCGGTATTATCTGTATTACTATCGGTACAGGCCTCATAGCTACTGCAGGCCGTGACGAGGTTGATGAATAGCTATGGGTTGATCGTC
>DIWM01000007.1 GCA_002428485.1 Deltaproteobacteria bacterium UBA6106 | reverse complement strand
AGCCTCTTTTGCTGAGACCTTTTCTTATGGCCGTTGCGGTGTTCCTTGCCCTGCCCTCCTTCTGCCTCTCCGGGACGGTCTCCATCGTCGCGCCTGGTCCCTGCGCAAGACTGGACAGGGTTGAGGACGACAGGATATACCTCACGGAGGCGGAGGATGGCTGCGCTCATCCGTCAGGGTTGATAAAGGCACAGGTAAAGGACGGGATTAGTGAAGCGTCCGTGTACCTGAACGGGATCTTCCTGAAAAGGCAGAAGGTGGATGCCTTCGACATGGATGATGTCCTCAGGTTCAAGGCAAAGGCAAGTCAGGAGGAAAAGACCCTTGAAGTCCCCGGCAATATCCACAGGGAAAAGGCGGAATCGTTGGCGAAGGCGGAATCGTTGGCGAAGGATACCGACACCTTCTACGGTTCCAGCGAATTCCAGGCGAAGCTTGAGGCGGAGACCGCAAGGCTCAGGAAACGCCTCGGCGTTGAAGGGTACCACACAGGGCCTGAGAAAAAAACGCCCTGGTACAGCGACTACAGGGACCGGTCAAGACCTTCCCTCGAAAGCGATGAGCGGCTCTACATCTTCATATCATCCTCCATGCCGGTCCATGCCATCAGGAACTACACCGTCTCCGCCGGCAGGCTCCGGGACAAGAACATAGTCTTCGTCATGCGGGGGTTCATCAACGGCGCTAAATACATGGTGCCGACGATAAACTTCGTCGCCCAAGTCATGAAAAGGGACGAGTCCTGCGATCTCTCCACGGGCAAATGCGGGATGATGGGGATCAACGTCATGGTGGACCCCCTCCTGTTCGCGAAATACGGCATCGAGAGGGTCCCCTCCTTCGTCTACGCGAGGGGCGTGAAGGTGACGGACGCAGAGATGAGCGAGGGACTCGACGGGAACGCATCCGTATCCGGTTATTACAGGCTTTCCGGAGACGCGGGGCTGGACCACGTCCTGGAAAGGTTCCACGAAGAGACGGAAAGCGCCTCGATCAGGGGGCTTCTTTCCGCTTTGGGAAGGGGATTTTACAAGGAGAACACAGATGGGAACACAAACGACTGAAATCATTGAAACGGAACTACCGGCGGAAGCCTCGCCGGGGACACCAGGGGAACCTGAAAAATCAGGGAAACCCGGACTGGTAAGTCTTTTCGTTACCGTGGCGATCCTCAACCTTGTCCTGACCTCGGGGCTGCTCTACCTCTATGACGGGTACGTGGTACCCAGGGTGGTCGCCGTTGATATAAAAGGCTTCATAGAGAGACAGCGCGACCTTTATGTCTCAAAGAAGATAAACGACGAGCAGCTGAAGGCGAATCTCGACGCCATGGAGCACAGGATCAAATCCATGCCGAAGAACGTAGTCATGATAACCGCTGACGTTGTGGTGGGCGAACATGCAGAAACTGTTGAACCGTAAGGTCGTATATTCCCTGATCGCTGTGATGGTCGCCGCAGCAGCCGGCATGATGATTCCGGGAAGGATCTCCGTCACCCTGACCCCGTCCCTCGACAAGAGGGTGTTCTTCCTTTCGGAAGCGTCACGGGAAACAAGGATCGCACAGGGCGACTACGTGATGTTCATGCTGTCTACACCGTATATCGGGAACGGCAAGCCCCTGCGGACCATCAAAAGGGTCGGCTGCGCCGCTGGAGATGTTCTTTCGGTGAAGTGGGAAAAACATTACTACTGCAACGGCATGTATATGGGACAGGCGAAGGACAGAAGCAAAAAGGGGGAACCGGTGGAGGCCTTCCGCTTCAGCGGGAAGGTCCCGGATGGTGCGCTTTTCGTGGTAGGGGATTCGCCTGACAGCTATGATTCAAGATACTTTGGATTCCTGAGGAAGGAAGATGTCATCAAGATCGCTCATCCCGTTTTCTGAACTGTGGAGGGTTTTAAACCTTCGCTCTTGCCTTCGCTCTTGCCTTCGCTTTTGCTTTCTTCTTTGCCTGTCGCTTTGCCTTCTCCTTTGCCTGTCGCTTTGCCTTCAGCTTTGCTTTTCGCTTTGCCTTCCGGCATATGTGCTGGGCGCCGGGGAGACTGTATCCGCACAGCCTGAACAGAAGAAATACTACGACGACCTGAAGCGCGGGTGGTACTGGTATGAGAAGGCCCCTGAGAAACCGAAGGAAACAAAAGAGGAGAAAGTGGGAAAGGAAGAAAAGGCCCTGGCCCGGAAGCTCCCCAGCCTGAAGGACTACACGACCGGGGAGCTCTGGAACATGCACCCCGACGACTTCCGGAAGCTCCTTGATGACTTCCACAAGAAGGCCGTCATGAAGCCGACCGAAGAGAACATGTATGAGTACCTGGTGGTGTATGACATCGCGCGGAGGAAGGCCCTCGCCGTGACGAACGTCCAGATGGCCATGATGCAGAAGCACCCCGAGCTCAACGTGGGGAGCGATTACCCTGTTGCGGCGCCGGGCAGGAGCGCGTACATCCGTGAGACCGGCAGGGAGATTACGGACAGGATCGCAGGCGGGAGGCATGACTACGGGCTCGTCTATTTCTATGCGGATGCCTGCGGGTACTGCACGGAACAGGGCAACATACTGAAGTACTTCATCGACAGGTATGGGTGGGAGACGAAGAAGATCAACGTGAACGAAAGCCCCCGTGTGGCCTCGCGGTTCAACGTGGAGAACGTCCCCTCCCTCATGCTCATCTACAAGGAAAGTGACGATTATTTCCCCGTGTCGGCTGGCGTCGTATCCCTCAACGACATGGAGGAGAGGATATACCGCGGCATGAGGCTGCTTGCGGGGGAGACCACCATGGAGGATTACAGCATATATGACTTCCAGAAAGGCGGGGCGTTTGATACGGGGAGGTATAGATAAAGGGGCTGAACCATGTTGAAATGTAAAATCTGAAACATTACGGACAGTGGAAGAACGGGGCGAATTCAGTGTTACGTATATCACCTACGAGTCTTGCAACGAGTATACGGCGAGAGTCAACAATTACCGGTCGAAGTACGCAGCAGCATGTGAAATCAAGACTGAGCTGTTTTCCTAAGCCGGCTTTGGCCTGCGATTCGTCACATAGATGCCGACACTCACGAGAATGAGTCCAAGGATCAACCCCGTGGTCAACTGCTCTCGTAGCAAGATAGCACCCGCAGCCACACCGAATACGGGAGAAAGGAATGTGAAGATGGCAAGCTCAGATACGGGGTATACATGGATGAGCTTGAACCACACAAGATACGATGCGAAAGCGACAATCACGGAAGAATAGATCACCGCCGTTGTCACGGCGCCGCTTACGTTCAAGACCCATTTCGGCTCAAGAAAAAGTGCGCAGACAAAAGTCACCGGAACGGAGAAGACAAGCTGATACAGAAATGTATGGATGGGGTGGACCCGATCCGCCAGATATTTTTTTATGTACACGGTAGTAGCACCCCAGAACACGGCAGCCCCGAGCTGCAGAATGTCTCCGAAGAACATCGACGGGGTCCACGAGCTCGGCTTGCCCCGAAACACGAGGTACAGTCCGGCAAAGGCAAGGAGAAGACCTGCAATTTTCGTGAAGGTTAGTTTCTCCTTCAGGAAGAGGTAAGCACCGAGGACCACTACGAAAGGGGAACAGTTGACGAGGATTATAGCCCGGGCAGCATCTGTATACCGCATACCCCAATAAATGCAGACGAATTCCAGACCGAAGAGGAGACCTACTATGAATCCGTGAAAAAGGCGTATGTCCTTATGAAACAAGGGCTCTTTGATGGAGATGCAATAGACGATGCCAAAGGCCGAGGCGATTGCCGACCGGAGAAAGGAGTTGAAGACGGGTGAAAATCCCAGGTTAGCAATTTTGATTGCAGGGTAGTTCAACCCCCACAGCATGGTCAGAACAACCAGTATAAAAAAACCTTTAGTATCGAGATGGTCCTTAATCATCCCAGTAGCACCCCAGTAGTATAAATGAATATTCAGTCAGCATAATGTCAGTGTAGATTAGCACATACCAAAGATAGGGGTCAAGAACCTTTATCCTAAATAGATTCTTAAGACAGGTAACGTCTGATACGAGTAATGAATACAAATTCAGGATTCCTGTTGCCCGAACAATTAAACCTTGCCGAAGACATGTCGAAGACGGACAACATTGACTTACTTTCTCACAGGCACTGTGTGCCTAAAGGATTACTATGTATAAGTTAGTATAGTTGTCAAAGATGCGGTTTCGTGTGTTTCATGGTAGGAGGAAGGAAAGGGTGACCAGTGCACCTGCTACTAAATATAATGATGCTGTTGGAAGAACAAGCTATTAGCAAAGATGTTGGTGAATAAATCAGAGTAATCTCATCAGATATAAGTAATCCTAAAACGGCCAACTATACCGGTAATAATCATCTCTGATCCCGGCAATGCGCGTCTCATCCCATCCAGGGTCCCAGCCTAATCCCAGATCTTCGTTGATAAGAACCACAGAAATATCGGTGCTGAGGGGTTTCTTTTCAAGGATAAGGGTAATATTGCACAGTCTATCAGGGCTATTGCAATCATAGCATTTACCCTTTTCAGCACAGGGTGTTTTATACCCCTTTTGTTTCGCATGTGCCGGAGCCAAAACGTTTCTGATACGATCGATAGCTGCACTGACATCCTTTACAATCTTGTTCCGGCCGACTGCTAAAATCACTCTGGGTGCTGCATAAATTATACCGGCGACTCTGTTGCCGTTACGATCAATATTGACGATATTCCCGTCAACAGTAACGGCATTGGTGCCCGTGATAAATACATCGCTTGCGAAAGTCTTTCTCATCATGTTTATAAATTCTCTGCGTTTGTCTTGGTCTTTTTTTATCCCCTCGGTCATTTCAGGCACGAAAGGATTGATAATCTCATTGCCTCTCTGTGCAAGCGCCTCAAGAATACCTATTTGCCTCAGAGTTACAGAATCTGCGACACCTATCAATCCATTTTGCGGTTCATTTTAAGCATTATTTCTCGACCTTCAAGTTTGGTTTGCACAAAGTGCACATTAAAACCATTAGCCTTAAGGGACTTCATGGCAAGGGCTATTTCTTTAGGTATATTTTTCATAATGATCCTTCCTCTATAAATCGTTTACGGCACAGCCCTCCTGGCCTGCCCCCATTTATTGTACCACCTCCAAAGTTAGTTTCTCAACCAAATGGGTGTACCCCAAAAACTGTACATGCCATAATGTTAGTCTTCCGGCCTTTTAAGCCACCCGCCGATATCGTTTCCGGTGTCCCCGTGCCAAGTTGCTGGTCAATAGTATGGAAAGTTATTGTTTGCAAATAATGACGTTTTATGTCACAATCTGCAAATAATAGCTTAACTATGGAAAGCAGGTTATCCTAATGGTGCAACAGAAAGAGCCATCAGTCCTATCGAAGTGGGTAGACCTGAAGCAATCACAGGGAAAGTATTTCTTTACCAGTGAGGAGACTTACAGGGAGCTGAAGATTTCTGAGGCAGCATTCAGGAAATCCGTCTCCCGGCTTGCGATAAAAAATAGGATCGTTCGCGTTCATAATGATTTTTATATTGTAGTCCCCCTCGAATATGCAGCACGCGGGGTGCTCCCTCCGGAATGGTTCATCGACGATCTCATGCGCTATCTCGAACAACCATACTATGTCGGCCTTTTAAGCGCTGCCTCACTGTATGGCGCTGCTCACCAGCAGCCTCAGCAATACCAGGTGGTGACCGTCAGATCGCTGCGGGAAGCACGGTTGAAGGATCTTGCCATCAGGTTCTTTGTGAAAAAGAAGGTCTCCGCCACTTCTGTTCAACGGATAAAGGTACAGACCGGATACATTACCGTCTCTTCCCCTGAAGCAACCGCTATCGATCTCGTCCGCTATGCACGCGCTATTGGAGGGCTGGACACGGTGTTTTCAGTACTGCAAGAACTCGGGGAACGGTTGGAGCCGGAAAAGCTCGTCGAAGGCGTTCAGCAGGATGGGAATATTGCCAATGCCCAGCGATTGGGGTGGCTTCTGGATGAAGCCGGGTTTTCAAAGATCACCGGACCGCTCGGCAACTGGATTGCCGAGAAGAAACCTTTTCCTGCAAAACTTGAGGCGTCCCTGTCGGTTAAAGGGGCAAAAACTGACAGCAGGTGGAGGGTGATCGTCAATACGACAGTAGAGGGTGAATCGTGATCCCAAGGGCGGACATCGTTGCCTGGCGGCATATGGCGCCATGGGTAGCCGATGCACAGGTCGAGCAGGACCTGATTATAAGCAGGGTGCTCGTCACGCTCTATAAAGATCAATACCTTGCCGACAGACTCGCTTTCAGAGGCGGAACCGCGCTTCATAAGCTCTATTTCAGACCGTCAAGACGATACTCAGAGGACATCGACCTGGTGCAGGTTGTCCCGGAACCGATCGGGATAATCTTCGATACGGTGCAGAAGGTTGTCAATCCTTTTCTCGGGGCGCCAAGGCGGAAGCAGTCCGCAGATGCCGTGACGCTCATGTACAGGATAGAGTCTGAGGGTCCGCCCGTTATCCCTCTCCGAGTAAAAATAGAGATCAACACTCGTGAGCATTTTGCCGTATCGGGGTTGCAAAAGAGGCCTTTTGAGGTCCGCTCGCGATGGTTCAACGGCACATGCAACATTACTACCTTTTCCCTTGAGGAACTCCTTGCGACCAAACTGAGAGCGCTTTATCAACGAAGGAAAGGCAGGGACCTTTTTGACCTATGGCTGGGCATAACCGAAGGACAAGCAGACACGCAGGAGATCGTCCGCATCTTTACCCGATACATGGAACACGAGGGCAATTTGATCGACGGGAGAAGCCTGAAAGCAAACGTACTGGACAAGCTGAAGCATCCGGGATTTATCAATGATCTGAGGCCTCTTTTGCCGGCGAGCGTCGACTATAACCCGGAGAACGCCGGTTCTTTGATTCTGCAGGAAATTATTACAAGGATGCATAGCGGGGGATGAACGATGAATGCCAATTACAGGTGTGAATTGTCACCTTCAAGCGAATGGGGGGCACCCGAGAGGGAATGAATGATTATGGAGAGAAAGAGATTACTGCGTTTCCTTTCCCCCTATGAAGCAACTGTCGATCCATATTGCCAGCGAAGGGTCGCCTAACGCAGTTCAAGACGACAATGACCTGACGTGGTGACCTCCGCATTCACATTCCAGCAGCACGTGGCAGTTTTAAAAAAAACGTTGGGGGTAGTGCAGAAGATGGGGTCAAGCTTTTCTTCATAGGTTTTCCCAGAAGAATCTTTCACATAATAATGTCCGGAGATCTTGCTTGAGCATAGCCCCCGGGCAGTCTGCAGATTCCCGTCTCGCCACTCGCCACCTTCACCTTGCAGTCAACAGAATCAAAGTAGGTTAAGTCCTGCCCTTTGACAAAGATCTCAACATCTGCATGGCAGGAGTTCTTGACCTTTACTTCCCATGCCTCTCCCGAGGAGGAGTACACCACCAGAAGCGCCGCGGTTACCATAACGAGCAGAAGCCTTTTCATGGTGTCTTCCCCCTGTTTCTCATCTTTATTCCATTACGAATCTTGTCTGTGCCATACAAAATAGTATGCAGGTTGTAGAGGTTTTGCAAGGATATTGTTATTTCATGGTTCACGGTACCTGCCAACGATGGTGCAAGGGGTGTCAGCTTCTTTGGATGAAGGCGCCTCCGGTATTACAGGTTGTAATGAGGCAGCAAGAAGAGAAAAGGGGACTCATGGTAGGAGGAAGACATCAGTAAATTTTTCAGGAACAATTTCACAAAAGCGGTGGATAGCAATATTTCGGATAAGTTGACATCACCTTTTCGCTCGTGCGACATTAAAGCACCATGCGTGATGAAGGAAACATTCCTCAAAATACAATCTGGAAATTATTCACCCGGGATTTCATTCTCGTTTTTATTGCGTTCTTCGCTTTCGTATCGGCCAATCATGCCCTTATACCCGCTCTTCCGGTCTATCTCACAAAATTAGGCTCCAACGAAAGACAGGTCGGTGTCCTCGTTGGGGTTATGGGGGTAGCAGCTCTTGTTTCCAGGTTTTTTGTCGGAGGGGCACTGACAAGGTATTCGGAAAAAAGGGTTATGGTGGTTGGGGCACTACTCTTTGCGCTCACCTTCCTGGCCTCTATTATATTTCGCCCCTTTTGGCCCTTTTTACTAATACGGGTCTTTCAAGGAATTGCCTTTGCATCATTGCACACAGCCGCCTTCGCATATACGATCAACATCGTCCCGGTGGTTTATAGGGGCCAGGGCATCGCCTATTTCATGCTGGCACCAAGCCTCGCTATGGCATTTGCCGCTCCCTCTGGTATGTTTCTCGCCAACCGATACGGTTTCACGATTTTCTTCCTGACCTGCATCAGTCTGTCTTTGCTTTCTTTATTCCTCTCATGGAAGGTGAAAGAGCGGACATCAAGTATTACGCCCGAGCAGAACACCCCCGCTCGCAGCGGTTTTCTCTTTGAACGGAAAGTCGTTCCTCCTGGTATCACGAGTTTCATGCAAATGTTTGTTTTTGGAGCCCTCGCAGCTTTCGTTCCCTTGTATGCGCTTCAATGTGGGATAACCAACCCGGGACTTTTCTTTACCGCTAACGCTGTGGCGATCATCGTGGGACGAGCATTTGGAGGGGGAATACTCGACGCTTATAATAAAGAAAAGATGATTCTCCTCTTCATTTTTTTGTCTATGATAGCTATGATTATCCTTTCTTTTTCAAAAACTCTTCCCATGTTCATTTTTGTAGGACTACTCTATGGAGCGGGAGGCGCATTCTTTTTCCCTGCAGCAATGGCGTATGCCTTTGAATATGCAGGTTCTTCCAGTGGTTCTGCCGTGGGGACCTTTAACGCGTTCATGGATTTGGGTATGGCTCTTGGACCGGTAATCGCGGGCATTATCATTCCGTTTACAGGGTACCCGATAATGTTTCTCTGTTTGGCTCTGATATGTCTTGTAAACCTTTGCTATGTGCAATTCTATGTGAGAAAGAGAAATAATGCCATACCGTCGATTTGAAGCATCTTCCGCCCCGCAGGGTTACCGTTTCACTTGAAAAATATGAACTACCACATGAAAGCAATCATGCCCTAAGAATATTTACTTCTATTTGTTTCAGGAAAGAAATAATTATGGTCTGACCGGTTTATGGGGGAGGGAGGAGAAGGTAGCTATAATTGAATAGTTATAAAAATTATTCTATAAACATGTTTACGATGGATTTCTGCCGATCATCCAGCATCTTCAATACCTGTGAACTTATCTCTTCAGGAATACCCCCGTAGTAAGCCTCAGCCATGCCGCCTGTCATGCATGCAATGGTGTCTGAGTCACCTCCCAGAGAGACGGCAAAGCGTACGGCGCTTTCGAAATCTGTGCTCTCCAGGAAGGCGATGATCGCCTCCGGCACGGAGCCCTGGCAGCTCACATCGAACCTGTATTTCGGTCTTATGTACTCAACGGTCCTGTCAAGGTCATAGGAGAAAGCGCCGGCGATATAGTCCTTGATGTATTCCTTACTGCATCCCTTCCGTGCAAGGAATACTGAGGCCGCTATTGCCTGGGCACCCTTGATCCCCTCCGGGTGGTTATGGCTTGGCTCGGCGCTCTTTCTGGCTTCATCAAGGACCTCATCGAGGGTATTGAAGGCAAACCCTACGGGGCTCACCCGCATCGCCGAACCATTTGCCCAGCTTGACCTTGGCCTCATCTCCCTTGATGCCGCCCATTTCCTGAAGCCCGCACCATACCCCCTGTCCGGGTAAAGCTGATACCACCCCCTGAGCTTACTCCCGTAATCCGACCTTGTAAGGATGGCATCGGCAATAGCGACGGTAAGGACCGTATCGTCGGTGAAGCGGTTCCATGGGCCGAAGAGGGGGAAGTCCGTCCTCTTGATATTGTGCCCTTCATACACCGAACCGATGATATCGCCGGCTATTCCCCCTATCATTTTAATTAATCAGTCTCCTTTTTGGTTTCTTGTTTTATCCTCTTCACCTTCTCCGCAAGGCTCCTCGGGGGGTTGAATATTACCACTGGGCTCTTGTTCTCGGTGATACGGACGTTGACCCCTTTCTCCTTCCCCCATCTCCTGGTTTCTTCGTGTGCTTCGTCCAATATCTTCCGTACGTCTCTTTTGCCTGTTGATGTCTCTGGCATATTTTTGACCTCCTATCTCGCGCCCGTAATAGGCGATATATGGTGTTTATTTTTAGTAGCCTTCGCATAATCCAATGTAATTGTTCATTTCACATATACATCGGTACCTCAATAATACACTCCCCGGTATTATAGTAAAACGTGAATGTAGCCATCTTCGGATACTTATCTATGTTTTTCCTAATCTTCTCAATGCTCGCTTCGCCTTCCTTCCACGTTAAATTTGTCCCTGATGCCCGCATGATTATCTTGTACCGTTTCACTTCCCGCCATGCCCCTACAAAGCGAAACCGGTCACAGTCCATGATCACTCCTCCTTTTTCTTCTTTAATGAAGACCTCCCACTGTTCCGCCGCCGATAATCCTGCCGGTTATTCCCCCTATCATTACACTGCGGACGGCCTCATCCTCGCCGTAAAGTCCTTTATAGGCTTATCGAGTACATTGCCTGCCTCATCATATTCTATGGGCCAATAAATAGGATAACCGTCAACGTTAAAGACAACCGCTATCCTTGTCAGAAATGCCTCCACCGCTAACTTGGGCCCGGTCACATAAAGACATATACCCAACGGCAACCACCGCCCATTCTTCGATTCGGCATTAAAGTCCCACGACCGCAGCGTGACTTCAGGAAACTCCTTCACAAGTTCCTCGGCATACTCTGCCATTTCCCGTACCAGCGCCCTTTCTTCTTCTGTACCTTGCCATTTTTTATTTTCCATTGAGTACTTCACCCCCTAACCCCAACTCTCCTTGCCAATCAATCCCTTCTTTTCTCAAAAAGTCCTGTGCTTTTTTATGACCTAATATCGCAGCAACTTTGTAATCTTCAATCGCTTTTTTATCGTTGCCGATTTCTGCATAAGCGTGCCCGCGGTTGTTGTAATCTTTCGCAGATTCGGGGTTCAACGCTATGGACTTATCATAATACTTGATTGCCTGATGGTAGTTACCAAGTTGGGCATAAGCAGCCCCAATGTTGCAATAAACCGCTGCATATTCAGGGTCCAACTCTATAGTCTTACCATAATCACAAATTGCCTGCTGGTAGTCACCAAGCTGAGCGTAAGTAACCCCACGGTCATAATAAGCCAATGCAAACCGAGGGTTGAGCTCTATGGCTCTGCCAAAATCCTTAATTGCCTCTTGATGGTTGCCAAAGTTGCCATGGGCAAGCCCACGGTTGAAATAAGCTGCAGTATATTGAGGGTTGAGTTCTAATGCTTTGTCGTAATTCTCAATTGCCCGCTGGTAGTCGCCAAGGTTCCTATAGGCAACTCCACGATTGTTATAAACTACAACGCTTTCAGGTTTCAGCTCTATGGCTTTATCATAGTCACAAATTGCCCGCTGGGAGTCGCCTAAGCCATCATATACCATCCCTCGATTATTGTAGGCCGTTGCATATTCAGGGTTCAACTCTATGGCTTTGTCGTAATTCTCAATTGCCTGCTGGTAGTCGCCAATCTCATCGTAAGCAACTCCACGGCTATTATAGGCTTTCACATATTCGGGGTTCAACTCTATGGCTCTGCTAAAAGCCTCTATTGCATCCTCATATTCTGCATCTTTCAACAATTGTTGCCCCTTTGTATACCAGTCTTTTTCCGTTTCCAACTTCTCTTGATATGTACCCTCCTCCTTTTTTACCAGCAATGGGGACGGGTTGAACTGCACGGTTATGTGCTTGTTGGCATTGGGTCTCACCACTACCCCGTTCCCCCGCTCCCCCGCTTTTTTGAGCAGCTCGTCTAATGGAGTCTGCCCATGTCCATTGTTCCCCTCGTTCTGTTGCTCTTCTTTGGTTTTGTTGTTTTGTTCCATTTGAAACCTCCTCATTTGATAGTCATCAGGAGGGAACAAAAAAGCCGTCCACATTAGGACGGCTCAATTCGGCGAAGCTATGTCCAGAGATCTTTTTGGGATTTCTCCCACGCATCGGATGGCTCTCACCATCCAAGGCACCGCAGCTCTCTGTCGCTCGGTTGCCGAACCCTTTCGGGTTACTCCTAATGCTGTTTATATTGTAGACCCCATATGGCCTTGAGTCAAGAAAAATCTTTGGGAAGATCACCATCGATGATCATATGCTTTCTTCCCGGTGTGCTACTCTTAGACCCCTACCGAATTTTAAATACGTATGCATTTTTCATCCTTCTCTGAGAATTGGTTTTCATGCACCAAGAGGATCTGCTGGTAAGGCTGCTGTCTGAGAAATGCTTGGACGAGGGACTTTTTCTCCGGGTCGAGATAGTCGTAGGGTGTGTCGAACAACAGCGTCAACGAGAGGCGTTCCATGCGGATCCGCTGCATACCATGGTTATGCCTCAACCCAACACGCTTCTGCAGTACGAAGAATGAACTCCTGTCTGCTTAGCCGCTCTTCCAAGTCCTTCCAAAAGTCTTCAAACAAGTCTGACGTGCCTCCTTGAAACCCGCCTGCCATAGTCCAATGGCGAAGGGTGTCCATATAGTCGGCGTAGTAGCTGTCCCAGAACCGGCTAAAATCCTCTGTGAGCACGGCCCTGATGAACGTAATCGCAACCTTTCTGTTTTAAGGTCGATCTCTTTTATTTTTAATGCAAGATTCTCGTTCTTCTGGCTCAGGTACTCCCCGATCAAAAAGTCCACTATCTTTTTGTAAAAACCATCCCTCCCGCTATATTCTTCAGCAACATCACCCGCAGGGCTTGCCAGTATCGATTCAAGGGTAAAGCTTTCATCACCATTCTTTCCAATGGGTTTGTACAGGCTATCCTCCTTGTATTTTCTAATAAGATACTGTTTTATAGCCCTGTTCCTGATCTTCCTGACAATGGGAGCGATCTCCTCTAATGTTTGCGGATCACGTTCAAGTATTTCCAGCCAGGCCTGCTGAAAACCATCTTCGTGCTGCCCGAAGAAAGGCTGCAGATAGTTATTTATCTCCTGTTCGTTCAATCTCATGATAACTTCCTTTCCGGATAGATCCGATGAAGTGATTGCTTTTTCCCCTCCTGATATCGATGAGGTCATAACAATTGACATTTGAAGATGCAACCCCGCCCGATGTTTGGACAGGCTTACCGACAGGGCTGATCCCATGCTCGATGCATCCCCTTATACTACAATATGCTACGTATTCGACGCTGCCAAGGGAAGGAAAATTATTCTGTTATTAGTCGGATTACAATGCCTGATAGCAGAGGGTTCTCAAGATTTGTCAAATGTCAAGGGCTGATTCCGTTGACCCATGTCTTTAAAACTTAAAACGTCCTTGCGGATCTTCCCTCTTGACGTATTCCACTATCACATTGACGAAGGTTTCCGCAGAATGAAGGGCATTTTCAGCCTCTTTAAAAGATACCGAAATGTCAATTTCATAAGTGAACAGATTGCGTTTCCTGCGCATCCTGTCAAAGTGCCCGATGATCGTACCATATTCATCGCCGAGCACCTGGTGCACAAATTCCACTACCGTTTTATGCTGGTACCCGTCAGACGGCCTGAAACCTTTCAAGAGCATGAATGCCCTTCCCGCTCTCAACATAGCAAGATAGGCAACCGAATATGCTATTCCCTCATCGATCTTTAAGTTGGCTTTCGCTGTTTTCAGATCTTTTGTACTTCGGACAAGAAGTTTTTCAACATCTGCCGCAGATCCTTTCTGCTTCTGCATCAATCCCCTTGAAAGGTATTCGCTTACAAATTTATCGAAGGTCATCTTCTTTTCCATTCAGCATTATCTTCTTGTTGTCGATAAGGTCCTGGATAAACCCATCCTTGCTCTTCTTTTTCTTTTTGAATTCTCCCATTGTAAAAAGGGTATAATTGATCTCCCTTTTGATGGATCTCTCTATGGCATTGAGCTTCGCGATCAAATTGTCTTCATCGATGGACCCTATGATGCACAGATCCACATCGCTTGCTGCTTTCTCTTTGCCTTTCGCAAAAGAACCGTATATAAATGCAGCCGCTATACCCTCAATATCATCTATGGCGTCCTTTAAAAGCCCCTCTATGCCTATGGTCTTGTGCACAATGTTCTTCAGCTCTTCGAAGAGTGGGTATGCTTGATTCAACCGGTAAAACAGAAGGTTGCCCTTCTTCTCTGAAATAAACACCCCTTCTTCTTCAAGCCGCATGAGCTCTTTTCTGATAATGCTGACAGGGATATCGAATATTCTTTCGAGCTCGCGCAAATAATAAGAGCCTTCCGGATTGGTGAAATAGAGCTGAAAGAGCGCTTTCCGCGCCTTTGATCTGAACAATTTCGCTATATCCATTGTTGTAACCTTTTCGTATTACAATTGTAACCTTTTTATATTACAGTTTCAAATACTTTTTGAAACCTGCGGCAGGCGCAAGACGATTGACGAAAGTAAATATGTAAAAAACGTCCCCTCAGCCCAACAGAAGAAAACGCTTCCAGTAAGTCTAACACAGGAGCAGGGGGACGTTCTTCAATTGCTCAATAGCAAGAATGTGAAGTACCGAATTGAAATACTGAAGGACGTCCCCCACGGGTTCTTTACGCCATTAATGTTTCAGGATATTTAAAAAATGCTCATACTACAATGAATTTAACATTGTAGTTTTTCCATAAAGAATTTATGAGGGCTTTTTCTTTCTTTCCCGTGACAGAGCCTTCAATATCGTAGCCAGGCGTTGTGTCTACAAATAGATAGATTGTGAAGTTGAATTGCGTCGAATAGACAAGTGACTGACCAATTCCAGCCCGTATATCTTGGCCGGTATCCCCCGCTTTTAACTCTATGGCAATTCTGAGGCCCTTGTTAATCTCCAGTACGGCATCAGGATGGTGGTTTGTTTCGAAGACATTGAAGCTTGGAACTGTCGTAGTCCTTTTTTTCTCAAATTTAAAATCTTTCTCAACAATTTTTTCTACTTTTTTTTGCGAATAGTTGAAATGCTTTCCGAGAATATACGGGAGTTTCTTTTGCAAGTGAGCAAATAATGATGTTTGGATTTGGGCTTCGGTAAAGCTCTTTCTGCTAACAGTATCTGACAATATTTCTGTTTTTTTCAATGACGATACTATTGCATCTACCAATGAAGAACGTTTCTTTGTCTGCGCGGTTTTTTGCATATTCTCCTCTTTGTTAACGTCTAAAACAAACCGACGATGAAGCCGTCACGGATCATCGCCTTTTTTGCTATACGTTGTTCATTTAAATCTATATTAATGCAATACATTGAAATAGTAAAGAATATCAGTCTGATGGATTATGTTCTTAGCGGAAGGATTAAGCTTTAATAGAAAAAGGACATGAAAATGGACACAAAACATCTGATATGACAACGGGTGAACGCGATCTGCTCCTCGGTGAACTTCGATGTCTTCATGACAAAAACCTCCTTCTCTATTTTGCCAGAAAACTAACATTTTGTGGTGTACAATTTTTTGGGGGCAGGTTCTCTGTACTATATTCCGATAATTTGTTGGTTTCATTGATTAAGAGGCATACCTGAATTATTTAAAGGTATAGCAACTTTAATTTCTAAAAGATTATTCACTAGCATCCACCCTAAAGCTTGTAGATGGTCTCTTATAAAATCTTCTTCTATATTATTAATTTCTTCTAACATTTTTCTTGAGGTATACTCCTCAGGGTGTTCCATAGAATTTGATATAGTGTGTACATCATCTCGACTGAAACGAGGAGAAACGACCATTTTTATAACACCTTTATTTTTTAAAAATTCTGTTATACCACTTGCGGCGACCGCTAATGCTTTCGATGAAAAGAAACCAGCAAGACGACTATACTCAACAGATGCCCCGAGGACTGGTATATAAAATTCATGTAAGATATCGTGAGAATCAGATGAATAAGCTTTGCCTAGTTTTAATAATTTCAAACTCATAATTTAAACCTTCTATGATCAGCCCTGTCTGTCAAATCCAAAATATGTGTTTAATAGTGTATTTTTAGTCAGTATTGTATTTGGTATTTGGAGTTAGGTCTTTTATTGTCAATTTTCTGCTGCAAGAATTTTCCCCCACCAAGTTTGAGCTAAGAGCAAAGAGCGGAGAGCTGAGAGTAGCAAAAACACTCATAGCTCATGGCTCATAGTGATAGCAAAGAGTATGCAGTAGGCAGATAGAAGCGATTCCCAATTTATAACCCCACCATAGCCCTCTGTGCCAATATAAGTGAG
>DIWM01000052.1 GCA_002428485.1 Deltaproteobacteria bacterium UBA6106 | reverse complement strand
GTACAGCTATAAAGAAGTACAGCACACAGGGTTACGCTGAACACCCTACATAAACGTTTACATGATTACCTTGCCATCATTCCTCACGCCATAAAGCTTACCAGCACGCTTGACAATCGCTCACTCCTGTGTCATCCGTTACATCTTTACATCGGGCTTTACATAAAGCATGAAAGGGGGGTTCACAAAATAGGTTCTTTTGTGAATAAAACGCGTAGATGCATGACTGACGGGGGTTTACAGTGAATCACTCTTGGGGAGGGGGTCGGAAGGGGCGAAATTTAACATTTCAGCTAGAGGAAATGTGAATAGCGCAATATAAACCCAATTTATAGCATTCGCTAAGTGCAAATCGCTATCGCAAAATAATGTTTTCTTCATTTAAGAAGTTAATGCTATTATATAATATGGAGAGCATGAAGTAATGACGAAGGAGGCCTAATATGCCAGATGAAGTAAAGAAAACAACATCAATGAGATTGCCTGAGAGCAAAATAAGAGTTTTCAATTCCATTATTGCTTTCAAAGGGGAACAGTTTAGTGCTGTAATTGAGGGACTTATTGATCGTTACATTGCAGAGAACAAGAAAGAGTATCTTCAGAGTATGACCAACATGACCGAGATGTTTCCGGATCCCGAGGAAAACAAGGAACCTGAAGGCGGGGAATAAACCATGCTTCCCGTAATCCGCTCATCAAAAGCACTCGATACCGCCATGGCGCGGGATTTGCCGAAGTACTTCGTAAGGGAAGAAATCGACCTCATCCTTAACGAAGTCAAAGGCAACCCGAAACACTACCTGTTCCTCACCATGCTCTGGAGAACGGGCGCCCGCGTCTCCGAGATGCTCAGAGTCAAGGTCAAGGACATTAACGTGCGCACCGGGACCATCGTTCTGAACACGCTGAAGCGCAAAAAGAAACCGAAGCGAGTGCTGCCTATAATGCCGGACACCGTGGGTTTGATCGCGACGCATTTAGTGAAGCATAAGCTGGATCCGGAGGACCGTCTCTTTGAATTTACCAGGGAAAGGGCCTTCGCGATTGTTAAGAAAGCCGCGCTCAAAGCCGGCCTCGACAGGGAAAGGGCCCATCCGCACACGTTCAGGCATTCCTTCGCTGTGAACTGTCTCCTTCAGAAGAAACCCGTGCCTATCACGGTGCTGCAGGAGTGGATGGGCCACGCGAACATCCAGAACACCCTTATTTATCTAAAGATACTCGCGAAGGACGCCAGAGAGTACTTCGAGAATATGGAATTTTGAAAAAAAGCCTTGAAACAGGGACAAACGAGAAAAAAGAACGGAAAATGCACGGTATTGCGTTTTTTTAGGAGGGTGCGGCCATTAACCCTCGCGCTTGTCGAAAAACGTCGTGAGAGCGATCCTACGGGGCGTTTTTTTTGGGATCAGGCGGATTTTTTTGTAATCCGTGAAAAATTGACAAAAACGGAGTCGCTTAACTAAAACGACTGTATTCCGATTAAGTGCCGCCGCAAGATAAAATAAAGGAGACGTAATGGGACCACGACTCAACCGCACCGGTGTTAACGCATTTGAAAAAATGATCAGTCTGGTCAGAGGTAAGATTCACAAAGACTTTGCGTTATCCCAGTTGCATTTGTTCCTTCTGATATGCATCAATGACGGTATTACACAGACGAACCTGGCAAAACGCGCCACAATGCCGCAAGCCACCGTTAGCCGTAACATAAGAATTCTTGGCCAGGCATACGACAAAAAGAGCGGCAAGATTGAAGGCTATGACCTGGTAGAGGTCAAACCTGATCTGCACGAACGCAGGAAACTGGCATGTTTCCTGACTGCAAAGGGAAGGGATATGAGAGATGCCCTGCTGAAGATATGAAACACCAGGCGTGAAGCTTAATTCTACTCTCATTAATTATGACTCCTCTTATTGTCTATCCCTTTTCTTGCACATTAATTAAAACTATGCTATTATAACTAATACTGAATGCATACACATCGAACAAATAGGGGTAGCTATGCCAGACATTGATGACGCCTTATCTCTCGCTGTTAAAGCTCACAAAGGTCAGAAGGACAAAGCCGGCAAGGCGTACATCCTGCACCCTTTACGGCTGATGGCCGCGATGGAAACAGATGCGGAAATGATGACGGCTATCCTCCACGACGTGGTGGAAGACACCAACATTACGATCGAAGAACTGAGGAACCAGGAATATCCCGAAGAAGTGCTCGCTGCTCTGGACGGCGTCACGCGCCGTGACGGTGAAAGTTACAACGATTTCATCAAGAGAGTGTCAGATAACACGATCTCGAAGAAGGTCAAGATCGCCGACCTTGAGGACAATATGAACATCACCCGCCTCAATGTGATCGGGGAAAAAGACATGAAGCGGCTCGGCAAATACCTTCGGGCCTGGCGCTATTTACAGGGAACGGAGGGAAATTCCGGGTCACTTCTCTTCAAGAAAAGTAAAAAAGGACAATAAATGATCAGGGTCATTGAAGACAGCGAATGGGAAAAACTCGTTTACATCAAGGACACTCTCCATGAAACGGGGGAGATCCTTGCGTCCGATCAGTGCAGGGATCTCGCCAGCCTGCTCAGTGTTATCCTAGCGAAGATAGACAAACTGGGTGATTTTACCGATCGGTTTCGATGATTACCGGGGACAAAGGAGCTATTGTGGAAACGATTGATTGCATATGGATTACCGCCGCCTCGCCGGACATGAAAAAACTTCCTGAATGGGCAAGGTCGGTGGCGATAGAAAAGACTGGAGGGGAATGTTTTTTCCCTGCTGCATGGATAGGCGACGAAATGTCTATCATGCTGTGTGTGTCGTTTGACGACGTGAGGTATTTCCACGATAAGAAACACCTCTATATCCCCTTATCCTGGGCGATTCGAGAATATCCGCAGCATGCAAAGATGCTGACAGAGGTCATCGAAAGAGCCAAAGGATATCTCACAGATTAATCAATATCACGCCTCTTGCCTATTAATTAAAATAGTGCTATTATACATACTAACGACTAAGGGAGGGCTGAAAAATCATGTTGCGTGAGATAGAGAAAAACATACAGCAGGTCCAGGAGCTGAAAAGGGCCCTTTCTCTTGCCATCAATGCTCTTCCGGATAATCCAAGGATCCACCGGCTCGGGGGAGGAGAAAGAAGCGTCTTCACAATGTCCAGCAAGGACATCGGCGGTATTTTGGCTGCGTTCTATCACGATTTCAAGGCACAATACCGGAAGCTCGGTGAGATCGTGAATGCAGCGCGCCTTGAAACGATCGGGGGTGTCCTTGTGAAGATCGTGGAGAGCGGCAGCTATTTTGAAAACCGGGGGACGATAAAATTCCATCCCGATGTCTGCGAGCATCTCAGGGTGCTTCTGGGTCTTCCCGTGTGCGGAACACAAATCATACAGAGATAGAAAAGATGGCTAAAAGAGACAGTAATATAATGGTTGTCGGCGACGTCCACGGGAAATGGGGAAAGCTGAATGTCCTCATTAATAAACGTCAACCCTCGATGGTCCTCTCCTGTGGGGACTTCGGGTACTGGCCGCGTTTCCTGGACCGCGACTTTACGTTCTCGTTGAAGAACCGTGAAATTCCTATTCATTTCTGTGACGGCAACCACGAGGACCACGAGTCTCTGCTTGCCCTCAAGGACGGCGGCAGGATCCCCGAGATGAACAATGTTTTTTACAAGAAACGCGGCTCGACCATGACGCTGCCCGACGGCAGGACGGTGCTGTTCATTGGCGGAGCCGATAGCATCGACAAAGCCTGGCGTACCCAGGGTGTAAGCTGGTTCCCGCAGGAGGTCATAACGGCGGCTGACGTAGATGCCCTCCCCGACTGTAAGGTGGACATCGTGATATCGCACACCTGCCCGGCAGAGCTCCTGCCGGACATGCTGAAGGACGACCCGAGGAAGACAGACGACCCGTCGAATGCGGCGCTTTCCTGCGTGCTGGAGAGGTATTCCCCCGATCTGTGGTATTTCGGGCACTGGCACACCTCCCAAACGGGCCTGTTAGGCCGGACCAGGTGGCATTGTCTTCACATGGCGGCCAAGGATGGCTGGTGGCGATGGATAGACTAATAGATTCGATTAACACGAAATAGGCTGGACAAGCATTAACCTATTAATAAATGGGAACCAGGACTATAGTATACTCGAAAGGAGCCTTGCGTGCGCATTCTCTCGTTCCAGTTGGTAAACAGCGAAAAGATAACCGGTATACTTGAGGAAGAGGGCGGCTATTACCGCTTCTATCTGCTGTGCAACGGGGACAGCTACATGAGGAGGCTTCCCGTCCCCGGCCCCCTGAGCCACAAGGAGTTTAAAGAATTTCACAGGAAAATGGACCCGTGGACGAAGTTTCACCCTTCGCCAGTTGAAATAAAAGACCTTACGTACGATAATCTCAGGGAGATATATCATAACGACATTTCCCTGCACGCGAACGAGCCCATCGGAGGCTTCCCGGAGCCGGCCACGCCTCATCCGGACCTCATGCGGGCGAGGAAAGAAACGGGAACCACATGGGAAGAAAGGGCTCTGCTGATTGTAAACCTGTAGGTGCCGAAGGAGGAATGGGGTATGGGAACGAAATGTCCTGATATATCGAAGAATGTTATGCTTACATATGAAGGAGAAGACCTGGTGCTCTACCGTGCTCAGTGCGGTTGCGGGCATGAACGGTGTAATCACACCCTGGCACTCGCCTGCACGGACGACATGGGCGTGAACTTGAGCGTCGACGCGTATATGTCGCTTGATGATCACCTAGTCCTGGAGAAAGGGCGTCTGGCCAAGCTCTGGTTCAGGATAAAATGCGCGACAAAGGCGCTCTTTATCGGTCGCATCTCCCTTGAAAGAGAGTTCATCTTCCAGGATGAAAAGTCGATAAGAGCCTATATCGGCGCGCTGGAGCAAGGGATGGAAAAGCTTAAAGAAAGACAAGCGGCATGAGACCGAGAAAAAACCCTTACGATTGCAGAAGAATGGAAAGACTGGGAGAATACATCCTATCCTATAAAGTGCCGCTCAACTCGATAGCCGATAAAATGGCGAAAAAAGCCGAGCGCCTGAAGAAAAAGTCAGGACCCTTGTTCCCCGGTTTCAGCATTCTCATACAACAGATCAAGAGCGGAAAGATCGCCAGCACCGCGCCGGAGAACATCAAATTGCTCGCATTCGCGCTGTCCAGGGAAAACGGAAAGACACAGAAAGAGATACTGGACGATATCTACGAGATCCTCAGATACGCGAAAGACGCGACAGGGGAGTACGGCAGGCATGGCTATCTCTGGCACAATATCCTGCATCGGATGAAGCTCACAGGTCCTCCCGACATTGCCATTGACCTTGCGGAAGCACACAATGTCGTGCCTTCGAAGGAATTCATAGACAGTACGGGAAAAGCCCTGGACAAACTCATCAAATCCGACATTATCAGAAAGCTGCCTTATTCCAAACTGATAGACACCATTAATATGACATTCTCGGACGTTAAAGGGATCGGCAACCAGGTTTTACATGGGCATGACAAGCGCGTACCCCATACGAACGTTGATGTGATGTCGGCCGCGATCGTCACCGCCTATCTGAATTACATGGGGAAGGCGGAAAAATAAGCCAAATAGTGGAGAAAAAACGGATGAAGCAGACAAAAGCTGCGATGAATTCCTGTGATGAATACATAGACCGCGAAGATCAAACAAAACTATGGCCCGGGATGTAGATAAAATAACGGAAGCAGAGGGAAACTATTCTTGGATATCCAGAAAAAGATCAAGGCTGACATTAAAAGAGTAGGGTGGTCCCTCATTTCCGTTCTCAGTGATGGGAAAGAGCCTGGCTTCAGTTACACGATCGGGCTCTCAAAAACATTCAGCCATCCTGAAATAATAGTTTTCGGGGTTCCTCCTGAAGCTGCCCACGGTATGTGCAGTAATATCGTGGAAAGTACCCTCCGCAAAGATAAATCAGTGACACCAGGCCGGTTATACGACAAAATCGCGGACGGTTACCGAATAAAGTTCATCCAGGTTGATGGCGCTTTCAAGGACCAACGTATGCTCTTGCTGAAACTCTGCTATGATGATCCCGGGAAGGTACTTGCGTTCCAGATGGTCTGGCCCGACCCCAATAACAAGTTTCCGTGGGAAGCCGGGTTCGACCACAGGTATGATCTTGCACAGCCGTTGCTCGGGAAGGTGCCGCTGGTGCAGTAGCGATCGGCTTTTTCCACCCACTTTCTCCGGCTGATCTGTGTGTGAGGATCTAGAATAAAAAATGAAGGAGGGTATATGTATACGGGGGTTCTTGATGGCGTTAAAGCTTTCATATTAAAAAAGTTCTGGCCTTGGTTCAAAAAGTTTGTATGGCCTCACGTCAAAAAGCATGTTATGAAGCTGGTTGACCATGCAATTGAAAAAATGAACGACCGCTTCAAGCAATGGCTGCAAAATAAGTACGATTCGAGACAACAAGAGGCTTCAAAAAAAGCGCAGGAAGCAGAGCGGCAATCGAATGAATCGTCAGATACGCGCGAGGCAGAGAAATATCGCGTCATTGCGCAAGTCTGGCGCGAAGTAGCCGAACAATTCAGAAGGGATAATGAAGAAATAAAAAGAAAACTCGATGAATTCGAGGCAAAAGCTAAAGCAGATTCAGCAACTAAAGTCGAGGATATGAATATTAACGTTGATTTTTCTCAGAAAAGACCCGTTTTAACAATTGCCGGGACAACAAGAGAACTTCCTGCCCTTTCAAAATGAATTCCCCGGGAAACACGTGAGGCCTGAGCGCGAAGAGATCATCGATCTCTTCCGCCAGCACTCCCCCTGGGCCCGTGATGGAAAAATGGCGTGGGGCAGGGACAGAGGCATAAAAAAGACCTGCCTGCGACAGGATCTGCTACTTAATTGTAGTATATGTCAGAAGACCGGATAAGCTGTTTTAACAGACTGCACATAGCTATAGAGAATAATGACATCGATGCGGTCAGGGAATTGCTCCCGGCGGGATATACTGTCGCAAAGGAATTCGGTTACGAATTTATTCGGAAAGCCTGTTCTCATGGGTACAAACAAATTGCCAGGCTGTTGCTGGAAGCGGGGATAAGCCCAAACCACCAGAAACTTGCTCTTCTTAACGACGTCTTGGAACAGATTGGGAAAGTTCCATCTGTGTTCAGACGGGATGACTATATCGAGATCTTTCACCTGCTTCTCTCCTACCGGGAAGATCCGAATACGGGAGCTTCCGGTGATTTTCCTCTCCATCTCGCCTGTGACCTGCAGGAAAAATATACCAGGGACGCGATGCTTTTGAGCAAGACGCTTCTGGAGCACGGCGCTGACATGAACAAACCCAACGACCATAATGAAACTCCGTTAATGAAGGCTGTCGACAGGGGCCATACAAACGTTGTGAAACTTCTCCTCTCCCGCGGGGCGGACGTGAATGCTTTTGATAATGACGGTCTTACCGCTCTGTTTGACGCAAGCAGGAAAGGTGACGTCGAACTCACCCGCCTGTTACTGAACCACGGCGCGGACGTTAATAAAACGGATAATACGGGAGCGACTCCACTTCATTTTGCTGCCTCAACGGGAAAGAGCGCCATCGTCCGTATTCTCCTCGAGGGCGGGGCACAGGCGGTAGCAACCGACGATAACGTCAGCACTGCCCTTGACCTGGCCACCGACCTATCCGTCAACAACCCCGCGCGAGAAGAGATCATCAATCTCTTCCGCCAACACGCCCCCGAGCTCGTGATGGAGGCGTGGTGCCGGGGTAACGTTCCTTAACCCCTGGCTATTTATCTTTTGCGATGGCAAAGTCTGGACCATAGCTTTACGCTCCCTGACATACCAGGAGACCGAACAAATGAAACGGAAAACGAAGAATGCCAATTATCTCGAAGACCTCAGGTATCATCTGAATCCCGCCCTGCTCGTGGCCACGTTGAACGGCGATATAGCAAGGATGAAACATATCCTCGATGCCGGCGCGCAGGTGAACCAGAAAACCAACTACACTTATCCCCTGTATGAGGCCGCTCGTCTGGGTGTCGAGGGCCATGGTATATCCCCACTAAATGCCCGTTAGGGCCAGGGTAATTCCCCACTTGGCGGGGCCAGGGTAATTCCCCACTTTTTTGCCGGATGTCGCTGGACAAACCGATCGTGATCCTGCCATTCCTATTGGCAACAACCGGGAATGGAGGAAGCATGGCAAGGAGGGATATACCGATGAATGAGATTATGGAAACAATTTACCAGTGGCA
>DIWM01000037.1 GCA_002428485.1 Deltaproteobacteria bacterium UBA6106 | reverse complement strand
CCTCTTCCACGGTCCTCCTGGAAAATTTTGTCCCCTTGTAGGCAGGGCAAAAGATGCACTGGTTCCATGGGCAATTTCGTGTAACCCTTACCAGCAGGCTTGAGGCCTCGCTTGGCGGCCTTATCACTCCCTGTTCGTACATAGTTGTCTCCCTTATTAATTATTTTGTTTCTGTCTGCCACCCGACAGCAGCCATATAGATGACGGTTTCTTCTATGCCATCGAGGGACAAGATCTTGTTTGCCTCGTCGTCGTAGAAGGCGCCGATCGCACAGGCGCCGAGGCCGAGCGACTCTGCGGCGAGATAGAGATTTTGTGCAATATGTCCTGCGTCGAGATAGATGTAACGGTACGCCCTCTGGCGGTACTTCCACCGAGACCTTGCAATGATCGCCGACCAGATAAACGTAATCTGCGCGTCAAGAATAAGGTCCTGCTGGAGAGCTGCCCCTGTAAGTTCTTTTGAGAAATCCCCTTTTTTCAGGAACTCAAGGTCAAAAGCGAGGGGCCTGAAATGGTACAGCCCTTGTTGAAGGCCGTCTACTGCCCGAATGCTTACATAGGTTTCAACGGGGAAAAGGCCGCCTGCGGAGGGGGCAGTTCTGAAGAATGCATCGCCATAGCGGGCGGTAAGCCCCTGCGTTGCCCACAGCAGGGAAGACAGCGCTGCAATTGGGACTGAGCGGCCGGCGCTGTACTCTCTCCTGGACCTTCTTTGCAGAAGGAGCTTCCATAGGTTCGCTTCGCCTTCCGCAAGAGGCTCAGGCAATGTGATCACCGCGATGGGCGATTCGTATTGTTTGTACTGACCGGGAACGGAATTCCAGTCAAGGGTATGCCCGCCCATCTTGTCCGGTGAGTACTTCGTTTCGTCCTGGAACCTTTTTCCGATCTCAGGGCCCATGTCGACTGTTCCATCCTTTTTTCTGTTCTCGCTCATAGCAGTTCCGACCAATCTTTTTTAATATGTGCATTGTTGGCCGGTAAGTCAATCCGGACGATCCCCCGCAGCTTGCGGCGGGGTGATACTGTTCCCTCTCCCNNTCTATCCTCTGATACCCCGCCGCTTCCGGAGGGGTAGTTTATTGACATGCCCTTGATGAAAAAATGTATTACATTGTTGCAATTTTTCCCTAAAGGTGGTTCAATAAAATATCTTCTGATAATGATCTGTCCTGGAGGGTGACTGTGATGGATGGCATAAAGACCGTTGATGACCTGATAAAAATAAAGAACCTTACACCTGAAGAGATCGATCTGCACAGGGAATTGATCGAAGAGTGCAGGGAGAATGAACGGAAGATCAGCGAGCACTGCAGCGCGGCGCGTGAAAACCTGCAGAGGATGTATGATACATTGAACGATGTATCGCAAAAGGCAACAGAGATACACAGAGCATTTCAGCGCCTGGTCGAAGAAACAGAGAACCTTTCCCTCCGGCTGATCCCTGACGAGAAATTCTATCGTGAATGACCCCGGGATAAAGCATCTATGGCATTGATACTCAGGCGGCTGCCCATGGCCGCTTCTGTCGCGATCGCCGCCCACCTTATCCCCGGCGTAACGATAAGCAGTTTCTTTTCAGCGTTGTTCGTAGCCCTTTTCATCGTATATAGTATATAGTAATTACAGTTCATTTCCTTGTACCTTCCGCGAACTCCCAAAGCCTGACGACGAACGGCTTTATTCAAAACATCGATATACGAACTACGCTATACGATCTGTCCTCACATTTTAAAATTTTACTTGACAAATGTTAACGCTAAAATATAATTATAATACAGCTATAATATAATTAAGGCGTATCCATCTGAGAGAGGATATTTGATGAGTGCAAAGATATTGAAACCTGCTGATGAGCTAAAAAACATCTTAGACAAGGTAAAGTTTGAGGTCTATGGCGAGGAGATGCTTGAAAAGGCAGTAAAGCAGAGCGGGAATTCCGGACGTGTCTACCTGCCCCCTGAGTGGATAGGGAAGCACGTTAAGATCATACGCATCGATTGAGGAGACAGTATATGATGAACGGGGTAAGGGTCAGGAGGATTACCGTCAAGGATGTTCCCAATATCATTGAGATCCAGGAGTCCATCATAAAGAAGAAGGTGTCGAAAGCTTGGATACAGAGCATAGAAGCGCATCTGAGAAAACATGATGTTGCGGGATTTGTCGCCTTACGGGATGACGGGGTCGTTGGGTTCATCATAGGAGAGATCAAGGGGCCGGGTTTCGGCATTGAAAAAAGCGGGTGGATCGTTGTGGTCGGCGTATGTGCCCGGTGTATGGGTATCGGCATAGGCCGGACATTGGCAAAGAAGCTTTTTGAATACTTTAGAGAAAAGGGGATTCAGGATATTTACACGGCTGTGCGATGGGATGCCGTGGACATGCTTTCATTTTTCAAATCAATCGGCTTTGACCGTTCAGAGTTCATTAATCTTGGGAAACATCTGAAGTGATGAAAAACCTGTTTTATATGGCTTTCAAAAGAGGCCATGAAAAAGGAAAAAGAATAGGAGAGCCGGGATATGTGGGAGAATATAAGTTCCGATAAGTGTAAGTCTTACATTAAAAGCCACTTTTTCCAGAAGGAAAAACAAGCCCCAGGAGTTTTTGTAAAACCGGCAATAACGATCTCACGGGCAGAAGGCGCGGGCGGCCTTACCGTCGCTTCCGAACTGGCGGACTATCTGCAGGAACACGTTCCGTCTCACGAGGTGTGGACCGTTTTTTCTCACCATCTCGTGGCGAAGGTGCTGGAGGAGCACCGGCTCCGCAAGAACATCGGCGATTTCATGAAAGAAGACCACAAGGCCATGCTGACGGATGCGCTTGAGGAACTGCTGGGCTTGCACCCTTCAACCTGGACGCTTGTTGAACAGACGAATGCAACCATCAGGCGCCTTGCGCAAACGGGGAATGTTATTCTCGTGGGCCGGGGGTCCAGCATCGTCACCGGCAAAATGAAGAACGTCTTTCATGTGCGCCTGACAGGGTCGCTTGAAAAGAGGATCGAACAGGCGCAAAAGGTCTTCGGCTACGATGAGAAAACAGCCGCCAATTATATCAAGAAAAAGGATCAGGCGCGCAGACGCTACATAAAGGATAATTTCAGCAGAGAGGTCGATGACCCGCTGCTTTATCACGTAACCATTAATACAGACTTTATAGGACACGCGGAAGCTGCCCGGTTGGTCGGCGAAGAGGTAATCAAGCGTTTCAAGCTGGACAGCCGTGGGAAAACGATGGCAGGCATGAGCCGTTTAATAGCGTAACGGCAGGATATTATTTTCTACGGAGGCGTTACCATGCGCGATGTGATTCAAAAGATCGTCGGGACGGAGAACGAGGCGAGGCTCACCGTGGAGGCAGCCCGGACCGAAGCGGATAGTATCTTGTCGGAGGCTCAAAAAAATGCGCAGGATAATATTGAGCGCGCCCGCCAGGAGGTTTTCGCTGAGGCCCAGAGGATAATAGAAGCTGCAGTGCAAAAGGCCGAGCATGAAAAACAATCCCGTTTGGCTGAAGCTGTCGATAAGGTTGAGAGTCAGATTCAGCTTGATCCGGCGAGCAGAAAGTCGGCCGTTGCAGAGGTGGTCCGTTGCGTGTGCAAAAAGACATAGCCGTTTCGCGCACTGCCCCGGCCGCTGTCCCAAAGCGGCAAGCAGCGAGAGACATGGATTATCTCGCTGCCCGTCTTCATGCCCGCAGAAGCCGCATGGCCGAGGCCGAGCGCCTCGACAGCCTGTGCCGCATCGGAAGCCCTCGGGATTTTTTTCATATGATTTTTCCTGGGTCTGAGATCAGCGGAGTCCTTGATTTCCAGCGCACATTGGTCCACGAGCTGATCGGCGAGGTATCAGATTTTAGCGCCCACATGTCCGGTCCGGGAGCCGATCTTATCGATTGGACGCTCGTCCGGTTTCAGATGGAAAATCTGAAGGTATTGTTCCGGGCATACTTAACAAAGGCCCCCGTCGAAGAGTTCGAGAGGTATCTCGTAACTATTCCAGGATGGCTGCCTGTCGATATCCGCGGGATGGCTGCAGCAGAATCTCCGGAGAGTTTTGTACGGTTCTTTCCAAAAGGGTTTCTCCGGGAGAACCTGGAGGAGGCCCTCGAAATCTATATGGATCATCCCCGGCCGTTTTTCTTCGAGGCAGCGCTGGACCGTATCTATTTTCAGGGTTTGGTCGCCGGAACGGGCAAGCTTTCGCGGGAAGACCGGGAGATAATAAGCCCAATGGTTTTTCAGGAAGTGGACATGTTCCACCTGATGCTGGTCGCCCGGGGAAGGTTTCGCTATAACCTGACGCAGGCTATGCTACAGCCGCTGCATGTCGAAGGGACCAGGATCCCGCGGTCACTTTTTGCAGCCATGCTCAACGATCCTGATCTTTATACATCGGCGAGCCGTGCCTGGGAGCGCGTATTCGATGCAGCGCCTTTTGAGCGCGGGCCGGATGGATCGAATGCCGTTGATGCATCCGTCCTGGAGGGACTTGCGTGGAATCGGTTCGTTCGTTTGGCTAACCTGGCTTTTCGTCGAAGCCACATGGGGCTCGGGGCAATTATGGGCTATGCGGCACTCCGCCGTGTGGAAGCGGCCAACCTCATCACGATTTCCGAGGGAATTCGTAGCGGCATAGCAGCAGAGACGATCCGCGGACGTTTGATCCCGCGTACCGATATTGTGAAGGTTACATGAAAAACAACGCTAAAGGTGAAAAGTGAACGCAACTAACGCTATAAACGCAACAAACGCAATTTCGGGGGTGGTCCGTGTTTAGTACGGTACCGATGATGCGGGTACGCGCGATCGTGCTCGCCCAGGACGAGAGGAAGGTGCTCAAAGGATTGGGCGCATTGGGGGCCATGCACCTGACGCGCACACGGTACGATCCTGATACGGCGCTTCTCGCTCCCGCCGACTGCACCGGAGAGCTGACTCGATATGATCGTATCCGTACACGCGTTCAGGAATTCCGCCAATCACTGGAAGTTCCTCCCCTGCCCGGGAAGGGATCGCGTGAGCGCGGGGAGGATGCTGCGCAAGCACTTTCATCAGAGATGACCCTGGATCAGGCCGAAGCGGCACTCCTGTCCATGGAACAGCGTAGCGCAGGTTTTCTGGAAGACCGCCAGCGTCTTATTCAACGGCAGAAAGAGCTGGCCGTAATGTGTGACCAGGTATCGCACTATCGCGGGTTCGATATCCCCCTCACAGGGCTTGACCGATTTTCATTTCTCTATTTTGTCACAGGGAGCTTGCCGGCACAGAACCTCGAAGGCCTTGAGCGGGAGATTGGCGATAACGTGGCGTTGCTTCCCCTTGCCCAGAAGAAAGGGCGGCAGAGGCTCTTCGCCATTACTAACCGCCAGGGACAATCAGCGCTGGAAAGTGTGTTGCTGCAGGCAGGTTTTCAGCGAGAGGCGCTTCCGGTAGCCGACGGTTCGACAGTGGATAGAATATCCGAAGATGCAGAGAGGGAACAAGAAAAATTAACAACAGAATTGGATCAATTGAATGGCAAGATCAAGGGGGTTGGAGTGGAGTTTGCCCCTACCCTGGCCGAAATTGAAGAATTTGTCAACATGGAATGCCGGCTTCTGGAGGCAAGCCAGAAGTTTCCCCGGACAGAAATGACGGTGCTGATCGCGGGTTGGGTCCCGGCAGGCGACGTAACGGTTTTAAAGCAGCACATGGAAGAGATCACCGGGGGCAAGCATGTGCTTGAGACCGCACATCCTGACGCTTCAACAGGCGAAGAAGCCCCTGTCCTGCTCCGGCACTCGTGGTTCTTGCGTCCTTTCGAGATGCTGGTATCGGCCTATAGCCTTCCGAGCTATCATGAACTGGAGCCGACGCTGTTTGTCGCCCTCAGTTACATAGTGATGTTCGGCATGATGTTCGGCGACGCCGGACATGGAGCGGTTCTTGTCGCCTGCGGGGTGATAGCCCTTATTAAGGCCCGTCGATCCAAAAAGGTGCAGGACATTGGTGTGCTTCTTATCTCCGCCGGCTTATCCAGCATCATCTTTGGAGTGGTGTACGGGAGTTACTTTGGCATCGAGGCGTTCAAGCATTACGCCCTCTGGCATGACCCCCTGGAAGGCGATCCCATACAGCTGATGTACGGCGCTATCGGTATCGGCATCGCGATGATCAGCATCGGGCTTATATTAAATGTCATCAACCGATTTCGAAAAGGCGATATCATCGGCGGCATCCTTGACAAGTTCGGCCTTATAGGCCTCTTGTTCTATTGGGGCGCGTTGGCCCTCCTGTTGTATGGGGCCACCATCCGGTCATGGGGGCTCATGGGCGTATGTGTTATCCTGTTCCTCGCCGTGCCCATCATCGGCTGGTCTGTCAAGGAACCCTTAGAGCATTTCATGAGCAGCAAGGCAGGTGGACACGGCGGGGCGCATGGCGGAATGGCAGGGGCTATTATCGAATCCTGCGTCGGCGCTTTTGAGGCCATTCTCAGCTACCTTGCGAACACTATAAGCTTTGTACGTCTTGCGGCCTATGCCATGAGCCACGCGGCACTACTTTTTGCTGCTTTTATGGTAGCCGAGGAGGTCAGGGGTTCTGCCGGCGGCGGAGTATGGAGCCTGTTGGTCATCATTTTCGGGAACCTGATAGCCATTGTCCTGGAAGGGGTCATTGCTTCGGTGCAGGCGCTCCGTCTCGAATATTATGAGTTCTTCGGAAAGTTTTTTTCAGGCGGCGGCGAACCCTTTGAGCCGTTTCGTTTGGCCCCTGGCGGCTCAGAAGACGAGCCCCGTGAGGCATAAAGTGAGGATACGTTCAATGTTCTATGTGCAACGTTCAACGTTAAGACTAAACAGACGAAACAGACCAGTAAAGAACGCTATAAACGCAACAAACGCTATAAACGGGATACTGGATGGTGTAACACGATCTTAGAAAATATTGGAGGTGTCGTATGATCAAGTTGTTGTTTCGGCGACTTGGGGTAATCGGAGCGGTTCTGGCGGGAGCAATACTGCCCGGCGCGGCAGCTTTAGCGGCGGAAACTGTGCACGGCGGCGCGACGGCTGACGTGGTATTAGTATACAGAGCCATCGGCTTGGGCGTTGCGGCAGCTTTTGCCATCGCCATAAGCGTTCTCGGCGCAGGCCAAGCTGTAGGGAGGATAGGGTCAGCAGCGCTGGGCGCGGCGGCGGAGAAACCTGAGCTTCTGACGCGCAGCATCCTCTTTGTGGCATTGGCGGAGGGGCTTGCTGTGCTGGGTTTCGCTATCGCCATGATGCTGATACAAAAGATATAAGGGGCATGTCATGAAGTTTTATTGCATTGCCGACGAGGACACGGCGCGCGGTTTCCGTTTGGCAGGCATAGGCACGCGGGTTGCAGCAACTGCAGAGGAGGCCAGGTCCGCCATCGATGAAACGGCAGGGGATCCTGACTGCGGGGTGATCATCATCACCGAAAAGGTGGCATCCTTGGTACGCCCGCTGGTGGAGATGATCCGGCTGGAGAGGGACCGGCCGCTGATCGTTGAGATACCCGGGCCGGAAGGGCCGCTGCCGGGGCGCAAAAGCCTGCGTGAATTCGTAGAGGAAGCAGTGGGAGTGAGCGTTGGTTAAGGGGGTATACGGATGACGACGGATCAAAGCTCTACCGAAAAATTGCGTGAAGAGATACTGGCAGACGCCGGGAGAGAGGCTGAAAAGATTGTCATGCGCGCTAAGCAGGACGCTGAAGCCCTTCTCGCGAACGCTGCCGCCGAAGCGGAACGGTTGCGACAGGAGCGGCTTAACGAGGCCGGCGCGGAGGCAGCTCACCAGAATGAACTGATCCTGGCTACGGTTCCCGTAGAGATAGAACGGCTGCGCGCGGCCCGAATTGAAGCGCTGCTCGCGACAATATACGAAGAGGCGGGCGAGCAACTGCTGGTCAGGAAAGGTTTTGAATATCGCGAGACGGTGATTGCCCTTTCAGCCTATGCAATACGCCGGATGGAAGGCGATACCTTTGTCGTGAAGTTGTCAGACGCGGACCAGGCTGCCTTGGGCGACGCACTGGCAGAGGAGATCGCAGGCAGAGCGGGCCGTCCGGTAAAAATAACGATCTCGAACGCACCGGACATTTCAGAAGGCGGCGTTATCGTTGAGGATGGGGAGGCTCGCCAGGTGTGGGACAACAGGTTTCTGAAGAGGCTGGAACGGCTGTGGCCGGAGCTGAGAAGACAGATAGCAGCGCAGGCGAACTTTGTCCCGAAAACAGGATCAGGAGGAAACAACCCATGACCGATGCTTCCAGGACTACTGAATCTATGGCAATCCGTATCAGCGGGCCCATTGTGACGGCTGCGGGCATGCACGCGGCACAGATGTATGAGGTCGTGCAGGTGGGCAGCCTGGGCCTCGTGGGAGAAGTGGTGAAGCTGGTTGGGGATCACGCCACCATACAGGTGTATGAAGATACCACGATGATCAAGCCCGGAGCGCCGATCAAGTGTACTGGCGCCCCCCTGTCCGTGTGGCTTGGCCCGGGGCTCGTCGGCAACATCTATGACGGCATACAGCGTCCGCTTCCCGGTATTCAGGCAGCCAGCGGCGCCTGGATCCGTCGCGGAGAAAAGGTGGCGCCCCTGGATACAGGGAAGCTCTGGACCTTTGAGCCTCTTGTTAAACCCGGCGAGGTGGTAGCGGAAGGCCGTGCCATAGGGAAGGTCGCGGAGACGCCTCTGGTTGATCATCTGATCATGGTACCGCCGGGGCTTACCGGTACGGTACGCTCCGTTGTCGGCAAGGGGGATTATAAGATCGTCGACACTGTGGCAGTTGTGGAAACACAGGCCGGGCCGCGTGATGTTACGATGCTCCAGCAGTGGCCGGTACGGATGCCGCGCCCCATTCGCCAGCGGCTGCGCATCACCGAACCGCTGATCACGGGGCAGCGCATCATTGATACCTTTTTCCCCATCGGCAAAGGAGGCGCAGCGGCGATCCCGGGAGGGTTCGGCACAGGAAAGACAATCACCCAGCACCAGCTTGCGAAATGGTCTGACGCCGATATCATTGTGTTCATAGGCTGCGGAGAGCGGGGGAATGAAATGACCGAGGTGCTCCGTGAGTTTCCGGAGCTTAAAGATCCCCGCTCCGGAAGGCCCCTGATGGAACGGACGATCCTCATCGCGAACACCTCGAACATGCCCGTGGCAGCCCGGGAAGTATCGATTTATACGGGCATCACCCTGGCAGAGTATTACAGGGACATGGGCCGGTCCGTGGCAGTCTTTGCCGACTCGACGAGCCGTTGGGCGGAGGCCCTGCGCGAACTGGCGGCGCGGCTCGAAGAGATGCCTGCGGAAGAAGGCTTTCCGGCATCGTTGCCAACCCGGCTCGCGCAGTTCTATGAGCGCGGCGGAGCCGTTACCACCCTGGCGGGCGAGAGGGCCTCGGTGAGTATCGTCGGAGCGGTTAGCCCGCCCGGCGGCGACTTTTCCGAACCTGTTACCCAGCATACGCGGCGCTTTATACGGTGTTTTTGGGCGCTCGATACAGAGCTGGCAAATGCGCGGCATTATCCTTCGATACACTGGCTGCACTCGTACTCGGAGTACGTTGAAGATGTGGGCCTGTGGTGGAAAAAAGAGGCCGCCGATTGGGTTGAGCTGCGCACGGAAGCGCTGACGCTGCTCCAGCGGGAGGAACGCCTCCAGCAGATCGTTCAGCTCGTAGGGCCCGATGTCCTGCCCGACGGGCAGCGATTGATCCTGTTTATTGCCGAGATCATGAAAGACGGTTTTCTTGCCCAGAGCGCCTTTGACGAGAACGACATGTACTGCTCGCCGGAACGGCAGATTGCCCTTCTCCGCATCATCCTTACCCTTTATCGCAGGGGCCGTGACCTGATCCAGGGAGGGGTTCCGTTAACGCGGATACGTTCTTTAAACTGCGTGCCGCAGATAATGAGGGCAAAGTCGGCTTTTGGCAACGACGAACTCGAAAAACTTGATGAGCTGAAGCAGATGGTCATGGAAGAAACGGAAGCGCTTGCAAAAGAGTATATCAAGGAGGGCACTTTACTATGCACACCACCTTCGACGTAGAAGACCGGGGATTGCAGTACGTAGGCTCATCGCGTATAGAGGGGCCGCTGGTCGTTGTGGAACGGGTCCGTGATGTGGGCTACGATGAGACCGTTGAGATTATCGATCCCGCCGGCCACCCCCGTCTCGGCCGCGTCCTCGATATTTCCGAAAAGCAGGCTGTGATACAGGTCCTGGAAGGTACGACGGGGCTCTCGAACAAGGCGTTGCGTACCCGTTTTCTGGGAGAAAGCTTCTGTCTGCCCGTTTCACGGCAGATGCTGGGCCGCGTGTTCGATGGCCTCGGGCGTCCGGCCGATGACGGTCCGCCCCCGCTCTCCGCAGAGAAGCGCGATGTCAACGGGATGCCCATAAACCCTTATGCGCGGCGCTATCCGCGGGAATTCATACAGACCGGCCTATCGGCTATTGATGGAATGAATGCGCTGGTCCGCGGCCAGAAGCTGCCGATCTTTTCCGGGAACGGCCTGCCGCACGATCGCGTGTCCGCCCAGATCATGAGGCAGGCAAGACTGCTCGACGA
Source organism: Deltaproteobacteria bacterium UBA6106 (assembly GCA_002428485.1). Taxonomy (GTDB): domain Bacteria; phylum Desulfobacterota; class Syntrophorhabdia; order Syntrophorhabdales; family Syntrophorhabdaceae; genus UBA5609. The sequence continues at coordinate 83,805 of DIWM01000037.1, read as the reverse complement.
AGAGGTGGAATTTTCGATGGTCTTTGCCGCCATGGGTGTTAAGCATGACGTGGCGGAGTTTTTCATCCGCAATTTCCGGGAGTCCGGCGCCCTTGCCCGCGCCGTCATGTTCTTTTCCTTAGCTGATGCCCCGAGCGTGGAACGCCTCCTTACACCGCGCGTTGCCCTGACCCTTGCAGAGCATCTGGCCTTTGACTGCGGACAGCATGTGCTGGTACTGCTGACGGATATGACAAACTATTGCGAGAGCCTGCGCGAAGTGGGAACGGCCCGCGGCGAGATCCCCGGCCGAAAAGGGTATCCCGGCTATCTTTACTCGGACCTCGCGAGCATCTACGAGCGCGCAGGCCGCATTGAAGGCTCTCCGGGATCGATCACACAGATGGCCATTCTGACAATGCCCGCCGACGATATCAGCCACCCCGTCCCCGACCTCACCGGTTATATCACGGAAGGACAGATCGTGCTGGACCGCGAACTATTTCAGCGCGGTGTTTACCCGCCTATCGCCGGCCTTCCGAGCCTGTCGCGCCTCATGAAGGATGGCGTAGGGAAGGGCTACACACGGGAAGATCATCCGACGCTCGCAAGCCAGCTGTTTGCCTGCTATGCCTATGTAAAGAGGGTGCGCGGGCTGGCCGATGTCATCGGAGAAGAGGAACTGAGCGTCCTCGACAAGCAATACCTGAAGTTCGGCGAGGCCTTTGAAATGCGCTTCCTGAACCAGGGAGAGTATGAGAACCGGACCATCGAGACCACGCTGGAGCTTGGCTGGGACGTACTGTCCACATTGCCCAAGGATGAACTGCACCGCGTGAGTGATGCGCTGTTGAAGAAGTACTACCGCGAAAAAGAGGAGAAGCCTGTCTGCGCAGCGCCGCTTGCGGAAGGCACAGTAGCGTAGGATGTTGCTATGGGAAAACTGAACATCGCACCGACCAAATCAAACCTGCTCATACTGAAGCGAAAGCTTACCTTCGCCGAAGAGGGCTACGATCTTCTGGAACAAAAACGGCAGATACTTATCTTTGAACTGATGAGCCGCCTGAGTCGCGCCCGTAATGCCGAACAGGGTACTCACGAAGCCCTTCGACGGGCCTACGAAGCCCTTCGCGAGGCGCGGCTGGACGGGGGATCGGAGGCAATCGACAGGGCCGCCCTCGCCGTGAAGATGGACCACCGGGTGGATATCTCGGACCAGCACCTTATGGGCAAGAAGATTCCCCGCGTTACGGTTCAGACGGAACCGGTCAGCGCCCAGTTTGGCGTGGGAGGGACTCCGGCGAATACCGATGTCGCCATGAGCCGCTTTGTTGAAGTGCTTCGCCTGATCGCGGAATTGGCGGAGCTGGAGAATGCCGTAAGAAGGCTTGCAATGGAACTTCGCAAGACCCAGCGGCGATGCAACGCCCTCTCCAAGGTGTTTATGCCGGATTACCGGGAGACGATCATCTATATTACAGGCGATCTGGAGGAGCGGGAACGGGAATCCTTTGTCATCCTGAAGATGATCAGGGACCGGATCAGTTAATAGTATATCGTATGTAGTATATAGTATGTCGTAACCTCCAGCATATCCCCTCGTGTCTTATGACCTCTGTTGAATTTGCTTAGCCTTTCGATATACGAACTACGATATACGATATACTACATCGGCTATCAGCCGTGAGCTGCTTTTATGGCTACCAGCATCTTGCCAGCAGTTGTCTGATTGTGATAACCTAAAGGACTGATTGTCTCCGTGACAGTTTGAGAAGCAGGGAGGAAACATGCCAATGGATGTTACGCTCAAAAAGGGCAGGCTCTCAAAGATATTTTTAGCAAATCTTCATACCTGTTACAAAAACGTCGAGGGGGGCTCCGATTATATAACATTGAAATGGAAGCAGTGGTCAGGAAGCCCTGACATCGTTGTCTATAAAGCCATGGTGGATCATGCAGCGGGCGGCTGGGTCGTATATAATACGGGAACAAGCACCGTTGAGGAGATACTGGCAACAGAGGTGTGGAGAGGAAAAGGTATTGAGCCGAAGATGGTAGACGCACTCATTGTGAAGGAGAACCTCATTGCAGCGGAGGTCTTGAAATCAGACGATGAAAAATATCGCTGGATGGTTGAATATGGATTCCGGCCTGTGCGGACGAGGAGCGTTGACGGATTATCATTGAGACAACTGGAGCTAAGCACATCGGTCCTGTTCCGGAGGCTGGCAGGAGTTGAGCCGTACAAACGTTATCAGAAAAAGGAACGGGTGGCTCTTGAAAAGATTCCCGCGGCGCAGACCGAAGAGGATATCAAGAAGGGCCTGAAGAACCTTATAGATAACCTCGGCGGACTGAACAAATTCGTTAAAGAGGGCCAGTCTGTGGTTATCAAGCCTAACCTCGTAAGCGACCATGGGCTGCAGGACGGCGTCTACAAGGGCGGCATCGTAACGGATGTGAGACTTGTCCGCGCCCTTGTCGAACTTCTTCTTCCCGTGGCCGGAAAGATCATCATAGCCGAAGGCTCATCGATCAACCGGAGCGCAACATGGAAGATGTTTACCCTCTATGGATATGATCGGTTGGCCGACATGGATCCGGCAAAGATAAGCCTCGTGGACCTGAATACCGACAGGCAGGTCGACAAAACCGTGCCGGGAGGGAAAAGGATGCCTTCACGGGCGATCCCCCTGACGCTCGAAGAGGCGGATGTGATCATCAACGTCCCCGTACTGAAGATGCATTTTGCCGCAGAGGTATCCCTGAGCGTCAAGAGCCTCCAGGGCGCTGTTCCGCCCCTTGAAAAATATATGAGCCATTTCTTCGGCCTCTGGCAATGCCTCGTCAATATCCATCACCTTGTGAGGCCGGACCTCATTATTATTGACGGTCTTACGGGGCAGGAAGATTTCGGGCCCGTATCAGGTATTCCGAAGAAAATGGATCTTCTGATCGGCGGCACAAATCCCGTGGCCGTTGATGCCGTTGCCATGAAGATAATGGGCCTTGATCCTGCCATGTCCCCGCCGGTGTGGATGGCATATATGCAGGGATTGGGACCCGTTGAACCCGAGCGGATCACCATCATCGGTCCTTCCGTTGACGAGGTGGCAAGCCCGTTCAAGCGGCCTGAGATCAATATAAGAGGCGGAAAAGACATTGCCGTTCACGCGGGCAACGCCTGCTCAGGCTGCAGAGGCTACCTCCATTTCGTTCTCAACAAGCTGCGCAAGAGCGATCCGCAGGATGCAGGGAGACTTCTCATCGACAGGCCCTTTGATAAAAAGGTGCATATCTATCTTGGCCCGGATACAGAAGGGAAGATCGATCCCGCCGCGAAGAACATCTTCATGGGCATCTGCCAGCAGCATAACGCTGAAATGGGCATGCTGCTTCAGGGCTGTCCCCCTCACGCAGAGGTGATCATGAACGGGATATTCAGCCTTTTCCCCGACGTGGAACGCCCCAAGTATGCGGACGAGACAGAAGAGGCGAAGCTGGAAAAGATGCTGAAGGAAGTCCTGGCGAAACACAGCTCATAGTTCATAGCTCATGGCAAATTCTAAATACTAATATCGAAGCACTAAACAAATTCGAATGTTCAAAATTCAAAACATAAACTACATGCCTTTATTTTAAACATTTGATATTTGAATTTTGAGATTGTTTAGGATTTGGTGCTTAGATATTCGTGCTTGTCTTTTGCTATGAGCCATGAGCTATGAACTATGAGCCGATCTAGTACTTCTTCGAATGGTTCCTGTGGTTGAGCCAGTTGTCGGCATATATCTTTGCGAGATCGCCGGATCTGATGATCAGGATATTTTCTGCGTTTTTGCTCTCCGCGGGATAGGTGTAGTTGAAAGAGCCGGTAATTATTATCTCGCGGTCGATGATCATGACCTTGTTGTGCGCATTTGTGTGCTTATCGTCCGTGTAGACAGTTACGCCGCCTTTTGAAAGGGCTTTTGCTGTTTTATACTGCTGATTTTTCTGTTCCCTTTTATCGAGGATGACCTCGACATTTATCCCTCGTTTTTGTGCCTTTACGAGGGCGTTTCTCAATGGCGCAGAGGTGAACAGGAACATCTGAACAAGGATCTCCCGTGTTGCCGCTTCGGTCTCCTTTATGATCTTGTTTGTGCATTTCCCTCCGGGGCTGAAACAGACTTTGGCGGGGGTGTTGTTGAGTACCAGGTCTGTTCCCTGTGACAGATAAGGATAAGTGATGCAGGTAACGATCGTACAAAGGAATATAACGAGGATCTTTTTCATAGTTGTTCTCCCGGCGATAGATTTTGTTACGGACCGTATATCCTATATCAAAGAAGAATGCAAATGCAATGAAGACCGTCTGGCTCAAAGAAAAATTCCACGGTCAACGTTAAGACAAAACAGACTGAATAGACTAAACAGACGAAACAGACCAGGTGAACGCAACAAACGCTATAAACGCAACTTCGTTTTTTTATGCTGCCAGTTTTTGTCTTTTAACAACTGTTCCTCTCGTGCTCACGGTGATAGTCTCTGTGGGGATGCTCTTTCCTGACAATGCCATTGCCTGCTGCACTATGAGCGGCATCTTCGAACAGCATGGCACTTCCATGATGAGGATGGTGATGCTGCGGATACCCGCCGTCCTGAATATATCGGCAAATTTATTGATGTATTCTTCTGTATCGTCAAATTTAGGACACCCGAGGAGCACCTCCCTGCCCTTGAGAAAATCACGATGGAAGTTTGGGCAGGCAACGGGCGTGCAGTCAGACGCAACGAGGAGATCGGCGTCTTTCAGGAACGGGGCTGTCGGCGGAACGAGCTTTATCTGTACAGGCCAGTGGGAAAGGGCAGAGGACGTATCAGAATGAGATAGGGGTTGATTTGCCGCTTCGCATGAGCTTCCGAACATCTGGAGGTGGGTTGACGGACAACCGCAGGGGAGAGCGTTCGGCGTTCGGGGTTCGGGGTTCGGCGTCGCTGTTTTTTGCTCTCCGCTCTCCGCTCTGTTCTCTCCGCTGCCTTTACGGTGTTCAACCGCTTCGGGGTCGAAGGCGTCAGCCTCCCGTTCAACGATGCTGATCGCGCCTTCGGGGCATTCCCCGAGGCAGGCTGCCAACCCGTCGCAGTAGTTTTCCGCTACGAGCCGGGCCTTGCCGTCAACAAGCTCGATGGCTCCCTCGGCGCAGGCGGAAACGCACTGCCCGCAGCCGTTGCAGCGCTCCTCATCTATATGCACTATCTTTCTTCGCATCTTCATAAATATCTCCAGAATAGCTCATAGCTCTTAGCTCATAGCTGACAGGGTAAAAAAACTGAAAAGGTTAAATATTTTACATTTCACGTCCTACGTTTTGCCATGAGCCATGAGCCATGAGCTGCCTTTCTTATCCGAGTATCTCCTTCAAATCTGCCTCCGGCGTCGAGATGGGCTTGATATCGTAGGTTTTCACGAGAACGTCAAGTATATTGGGTGTGATAAAGGCGGGCAGCGTCGGTCCGAGCCGCATGTTTTTGATGCCAAGATAAAGAAGCGTAAGGAGAATCGCCACAGCCTTCTGCTCGTACCATGACAGGATGAGAGAGAGCGGCAACTCGTTGACACCGACGTTAAAAGCCTTGGAGAGGGCAAGCGCGATCTGTATGGCGGAATAGGCGTCATTGCACTGCCCTATGTCGAGAAGCCGCGGGATGCCCCCGATGTCTCCCAGGTCCTTGTCGAAGAAACGGAACTTGCCGCAGGCAAGGGTCAGGACGATGCAGTCCTTCGGTACCTTTTCCACAAATTCTGTGTAGTAGTTTCTGCCGGGTTTCGCTCCATCACAGCCTGCAACAAGGAAGAAATGTCTGATCTGCCCGCTTTTTACCGCCTCTATGACCTTGCCGGCAATGCTCATTACTGCATCCCGTGCGAACCCAACCATCACCGATCTGCCGTTCTGGTCATTATCGAACCCCTTCATGGAGAGTGCCTTTTCAATAACAGGCTTGAAGTTTCCGCTGCTTATGTGTACAACGCCGGGCCACCCCACGGTGCCTGTGGTGAAGATGTTGTCCTTGTATGAGTCAAGGGGTTTCTGGATACAGTTCGTGGTCATCAGGATGGCGCCAGGGAACTCGCCGAACTCCTTGTGCTGGTTCTGCCAGGCGGTGCCGTAATGACCGTAGAAATGCCCGTATTTTTTGAGGTTGGGGTACCCGTGTGCGGGGAGCATTTCGCCGTGGGTATAGACGTATATCCCCTTGCCCTCGGTTTGCTGCAAAATCTCATCGAGATCTTTTAAATCATGGCCCGATACGAGGATGGCCTTGCCCTTTTTCGTGCCGAGGGGTACCTTTGTCGGCACGGGGTGGCCGTAAGACTCTGTATTTGCTGCATCGAGGATCTCCATTGCCTTTAAATTGATCTCTCCGCATTTGAGGACCATCGACAGCCATTCATTGAGCGACTGCCTGTTTTCCAGGATCGCCCTTAATGCCTCGTGGGTATAGGCATATACTGCGTAGTCTTCCTTTCCGAGAAGCTGCGCATGGTAGGCATAAGCCGCAACGCCCTTGAGCCCGAAAAGAATGGTGTGCATGAGGGAGGTGATGTCCGGGTCGGCGTTCGCCAGGTTCTTCAGCCCGAAGGATTCTCCCTGCTTTGCAAGTCCGCCGGGAGATGCTTCAGGTTTTGTGAGGCTGAGGCCTTCCGGAAAACCGGTGTCGCCGCCCTTCGCTTTTATTGCATCTATCAGACCGTCTCTCAGTCTAACGGCTTGGTGGATAAGCGATGTGAGGCGTGACGGATCGAAATCGACATTTGTCAGCGTATGGAAGAGCGCCTCAACAGTAAAGACGTTGACCTCGCGGTTGGTTAACCCCGCCTTTCTGGCTTCCACAGCATAATAAGAAAGCTCCTCGAGAAGATACACTAAAAGATCCTGAAGGGCTGCTACGTCGGACTGTTTACCGCACACCCCTACCTTGCTGCATCCTTCACCTTTTGCTGTCTGTTCACACTGATAACAAAACATATTCCCCTCCTTGATTATTTTTTTTGTTTCATTGTGCGTAATATAAGGGGGAATCGATCGGAGCGCCTTGACTTAAGTCAAAAATAAGAGAAAATCAGAAGAAAGTGCCGTAAGTCGTGAGGCGTAAGTCGTAAGGGGAGAGAAAAAATCTATTCAATGTTCAACGTTAAGAAGAAACAGACTAAATAGGCCGGGCAAACGGGAAACCGGGTGGGGGTTTAATCGCCTTACGTCTGACGGTATTTATTCGATTTTAGTCGGTGTTTCCGTTATGGTGTGAAGTTCGACAACTGGTAGGGGGCCTCTTTTTCCTCAAGGATATCCTTCTTTTCAAAGTAGATATGCTTATCGGCGATCTCCCTCAGTGCGGTCACGATCTCTTTATTAGAAGATTTCAATAAGGGTTTGGCGCCCTTTATAAGTTGTTTCGATCTTTTTGCCGCCAGATGTACAAGTTCGAAACGGTTCTCTACGATATCCATGCAATCTTCAACGGTTATCCTTGCCATACCCTGTTCTCCTTACGCGTTCTATCGTTTTTTTGAAATCCTCAAATGACTGATCGAGTTCGATATTCTTAATAGTATACTCGAATTGGTCTTTTTGTGCAATCTCTTCTTCTGTGCTTTTCATTCTTAAGGCGATTTCCTTTTCACCTCTCAGGGTCAGTCTTTTTATGAGTTCCTCTTTTGTGGGGGGTTCAATGAATATGAGGCAGGCATTTGAGCATTCTTTTTTTACGCTGAGGGCGCCCTTGACATCAATGTCGAGGATAACGTCAATGCCCTGCAGCAATATGTCAAGCACTTCCCGTCTCGGCGTGCCGTAGAGATAGGCATGGACATTTTCCCATTCAAGGAAGAGGCCCTTTGCGATCATCTCCCGAAAGGTGCTGTTATCGACAAAGTAATAGTTTTTTCCATTTACCTCGCGGTCCCTTTTCTGTCTTGTGGTGTACGAGACGGAGAACCTGCTGCCGGCATCCTCCTGTAAGAATTTATCGATGATCGTTGATTTCCCGACCCCCGAAGGCCCCGAAACCACAATAAGATGCCCCTTCTTCTTAGTATCCACACTTTTCACCGTTGCTAATATTAGAGAGCAATGAGCAGGCGGCAGGCAGCAGGCAGTAAAGGCATTTGCTCCCCGCTCTCTGCTCTCCGCTCCCTGCTTGACGTAAGTCACTCCACATTCTGAACCTGCTCGCGCATCTTTTCGATCTCCACCTTTATCTGAATGACCCGCTCATTGATAAAAAGGTCATTTGCCTTGCTTCCTATGGTGTTTGACTCCCTCACCATCTCCTGGATAATAAAATCGAGCTTCCTTCCTACGGGTTCATCCGACGAAAGAGTGCCCCTGAAGTTTTCGATGTGGCCCTTGAGCCGCACGATCTCTTCGGCAATATCGAGGCGCTCCATATAGATTGCCAGCTCCTGCAGGACCCTTGTCTCGTCAATGGATGATGTTGCCGTCATTTCCGTGATCTTCTCCCGCAATCTGTTTTCGAGCATTTTGATCGTCAGTGGCCATTGTTCTTCGATCGCGGCGATGTTCGACGCGACGGCATCCGCGCGTTCCGTCAGGTCCTTTTTGATGAGGCCCCCTTCTTTCCCCCTTTCCTGGTTGAGCTGGGTAATAAGTTTTTCGAAGGATTGCATCAGCACGTCTTCGTTGATGTTGTTGTTTTCCTCGTACGAAAAGATGTCCTTGAAGCTGAAGATATTATCGATCGTCAAATCGCCTTTCAAAGCGTATTTTTCCTTTAAGGTTTTTGCCGTTTCGACATACTGTACGAGCACATTTTCGTTTATCTTCTGGGCGCCGGCCTGTTCATTTGACCGTTCCCATTTTATAGTAACGTCAACCTTGCCCCTCTTGATGTGGCGCTTAACGAGCTCGCGCAGTTTTTGTTCATAGAGGAAATCTGCCCTGGGCAGCTTGATGCTGATCTCGAGGTAACGGCTGTTTAATGCGCGCGCTTCTCCGTAAAGTTTTCCTTCCGGGGATTCGGTTTCCAGTTTTGCAAATCCTGTCATGCTTTTTGGCATCGTAGCACCTGTTTATAGTTTTCTCTCCATTCGTTAAAGACGGAGATTGTTTTTGCCTCGCCGTAATCCGGGTAGGTCCATTCGAGCGGCCTGTATGTCCCGTTGCTGTACATAAGGGTCAGATCGGCATATATGCCGCTGCCCATGTAAATTCTGTGAGCGAAGCCTTTCGTTGTTGCGAGTATAACATTTTCAAGGGAGATATATCCAGGGTCAATGTTGACGCTCCTTCTGCGGCTCTCCGAAAAGGCGGCCTCTATTTCGTTTGTCTTCAATTTGATCCCCGGGAGCAGTTCCCTCGGAAAGAGCTCCTTAAAAAGGATGAATACGCGAAAAAGGCCTTTCCCTATCTCTTTTTCATAATAGTCCGTGTGAGAAAATGTTGCAGGCGGTATTTTCTCTTCGATCGTGCCGACCTCATCTGCGAGCATTTTGAGGGCGCCGTGGAACGGCGCTTCTTCTTTGAAGATGAGGCTTGCGAAAAGCTTTACGGGTTTTGGGTCTTTCGGTATTCCCATAGGATAAAATATTCTCTGTTCTTCTTTTCCCTTTCTCTCGGTGCTTCTACCATATTTACCGGGACAATTCCAAGGGATTTTCCGTAGGACCGGATGTCGTCTATGACATTTTGTATCTTTTCTTCGTCTTTCACGATGCCGCCTTTGCCGACCTCATACCTTCCGACCTCGAACTGCGGCTTGACGAGGGAGATGATCCTGCCTGCAGGTTTCATGAACTGTATCGCGGCCGGCAAAATCTTTTTCAGGGATATGAAAGAGACATCGATGGTGATGAGATCCACCGTCTCGCCAATATCGTCAAACCGTAAGTATCTGGCGTTATAATTTTCCTTCAGGATGACCCTTTTATCACCCCTCAAGCGCTCGTGAAGCTGGTGGGTGCCGGCATCCACGGCGTGAACTGTTGCCGCACCTGCCTCCAGCAGGCACTCCACGAAGCCTCCCGTTGATGAACCTATATCAAGCACCTTTTTTCCGTTAACGTTGACCTGAAAGGCTTCAAGGGCCTTTTTTAGCTTAACCCCGCCGTAGCTTACGTAGGGGACAGGATTTTTCTTTATCTCGACGGCAACGTCCCCGGGATATCTCTGGTCAGGCTTTGCAACACGTTCTTCTGCTGCGTATACTTCCCCGGCCATTATGAATATCTTTGCCTTTTCGCGGGATGGGACGAGACCTTTTTTTGTGAGGATTACGTCTATTCTTTCTTTAACCACTCTCGTATTGCCCTTGAGATGCCTTCCTTGTCGAGACCGATCCCGTTCCTTAAGTTGTTCTGACTGCCGTGGGTTATAAAGGCGTCGGGAATACCGAGACACTTTATTGGGAGCGCCGCACCTTCTTCTGATAATAGCTCCATGACGCCGCTTCCGAAACCACCAATAATTGTGTTCTCCTCAACGGTAACGATGCGCGCGGCCTGTTTCGAGATTCGCAGAAGCAATTCCCTGTCCATGGGTTTTATAAAGCGTCCGTTGACCACCGAGCACTCTATGCCTTCTGCGGCAAGCTCATCTGCCGCCAGCATGGCTTGATGCACCATGCTGCCGCAGGCAATGATCGCTGTGTCAGCTCCCTCCCTGAGGATTTCCCAGGTACCGAAGGGTATTTCCTTGAACTCTTCGTCGACATGCACGCCCAGGGCCTCGCCCCTTGGATAACGTATTACCACGGGGCACCCGTAAAGATACGCGGAGTAGAGCATATGCTTCAGCTCGTTCTCATCCTTAGGCGCCATGAGCACCATATTGGGGATGTGCCTGAAATAAGAAAGGTCGAATGCGCCATGGTGGGTGGGCCCATCCTGGCCTACGATCCCGCTTCTGTCAGCGGCAAATACAACGGGGAGCTTCTGTAAACAGACGTCGAGAATGATCTGGTCAAAGGCCCGCTGGAGGAAGGTTGAGTATATGGCGACGAAGGGCTTTAAGCCTCCAAGGGCGCAGGCAGCGGCGAACGTGACCCCGTGCTGTTCAGCAATACCGATGTCGTAAAATCGTTCAGGGTAGAGGCTGGAAAACTTATCAAGCCCTGTACCGAGCCCCATTGCTGCTGTGATCGCAACGACCTTCTCGTCGTTTTTCGCAAGCTCGACGATCGCATCGCCAAAGGCATCGGTGTATGTGCGTGAGCCGCTGTGGATGGAATTTCCCGTCGTCAGCTCGAACTTTGAAATGCCGTGAAACTTCTCTGGATCATCTTCCGCGTAGGTATATCCTTTCCCTTTTTTCGTGATCACGTGGATAAGGACAGGGCCCTTGAACCGCTTGATGTTTTTCAGGGTGTCCGTGAGGATGTTGAGGTCGTGGCCGTCAACAGGCCCGAAATACTGGAAGCCGAGCTCCTCAAAGAGTATGCCCGGGATAAAGAACCCCTTGATAGCCTCCTCGAAATGTTTTGCCGCCTTATACACGGTAGGATGTTTTTTGGTAATGTTCTTGATCTCCTCCCTGATGTTGCTGATGAACTCCCCTGTCATCATCCTGTTCAGGTAAGAGGAGAGGGCGCCGATATTCTTCGATATGGACATTTCATTATCATTGAGAACAACGATGATATCGCTTTTAAGGTGGCCTGCGTGGTTCAGGGCCTCGAAGGACATTCCTCCTGTCAGGGAGCCGTCGCCGATAACGGCCACGATCTTATGGCTCTCATTTTTTTTCTTCTTCGCCTCCGCGAGGCCGACGGCAATGGAGATGGAATTGCTTGCGTGGCCCGTATTCCAGGTATCGTATTCGCTTTCCTGTCTGAGGGGGAAGCCGCTTAAGCCCCCGGTCTGCCTGATCGTGCCAAACCTGTCCTGCCTGCCGGTGAGGATCTTATGGGTATAGGACTGGTGGCCAACATCCCAGATGATCGCGTCCCCAGGCGTATCGAATACATAATGAAGTGCGATGGTGAGCTCCACTGCGCCGAGGTTCGAAGAAAGGTGGCCGCCCGTCCTGGAGATAACATCAATGATGAAGGGCCGTATTTCTTCGGCGAGCCGTATAAGGTCCCGGACAGAGAGTTTTTTCAGATCCTTAGGTGAATGAATTTTTTCGAGAAGCATTACGAAACCCTGTTGCCGATATACTGTGCGATCTCTTTCAGTATCCTGGCATTTTCGCCAAGAAAGTCAACCGACTGTATTGCTTCATTGACGAGCTGTTCAAGCTTGTACTTTGATGCAAGAATACCGTAGTGTTTTATGTAGGTCTGTTTGTTTACGTCCTTTTTCAGCCTTTTCCCGACAATCTCCTCATCGCCCTCGGTATCCAGTATGTCATCCATGATCTGGAATGCCAGCCCGATGCATTCGCCGTACTTTGTGAAGTTTTTTAGCTCTTTTGCCTTTGCCGAGCCCGCAATGGCCCCGATCCTGACCGATGCCCTGATGAGGGTTGCGGTTTTATGCATATGGATGTACTGAAGAATATTTTTTGATCCTTCCTTGCCGTCATACAGTATATCCATGACCTGTCCGCCCACCATCCCTTCAGCCCCTGCTGCGCTGGCTATCTCGAAAATAACCTGCTTGATGATCTTTGGGTTCAGCCTCTCTGTGTAACGGGTATCGGTAATGATCCTGAAGGCCTCTGTAAGGAGGCCATCTCCTGCCATAATTGCAAGCGCCTCGCCAAAAACTTTATGGCACGTAGGTTTCCCTCGTCTCAGGTCATCGTTGTCTACGCACGGGAGGTCATCGTGTATGAGGGAGTATGCGTGGATCATTTCAAGGGCGCAGGCACAGGGAAGGATGTCGTCGCTGCTTTTTCCTTTCGCTTCGCAGGCCGCGATAGCAAGGACAGGGCGTATCCTTTTGCCGTTGGAGAACAACGTGTATTCCATGGCATCCCTCAGGACGCCCGGCGTTGAGATAAAGGAAGCGCAAATCTCCTTCAAGGTATTTTCTATGATGATCTTTTTATCGTGCAGGTACGTGCCGAGGTCCACTATTCTTCCTGTAAGAACGGTTTTTTCTCTATGGTGCCGTTTTCCTTTTTTATCAGTATTTCGACCTTTTTCTCTATTTCTTCAAGCCTTTTTGAAAGTTCTTTGGTCAACGTCAACCCTTCTTTGAAAAGGTTCAGGGCTTCATCGAGGGGAATCTTTCCGTCGTCAAGGGTCTTGACAATGTTTTCAAGTTTTTTCAACCCGTCTTCAAATTTCATGTAAGTTCTTATTATAGAATTTCATGTACTACATTGCAAGTATTTCGTTGAAACCCGTGAAATGTAAAATGTAAAATGTGAAAGGTGAAAATTCAAGTAGAGCACCCGTAAGTCGTGAGGCGTCAGGCGTGAGGCGGAAAAATCGTAATTCGTGAACCGTAATTCGTAATTGGATGAAACCCGTGGAATGTAAAAGGTGTCATTACGAGCGGTGCGTGGCAATCTCACTCAATAGATTTATGCCCTATGAGATCGCCACGTCGCTTCGCTCCTCGCGATGACTTAAGGAATGGAAATTCTTCGCGATGGCCTCACGGGTGTTCAGCTATGCGTCCTGCGCTTTGCTTAAGCCCCTCACAACTTACGGATTTATCGCTGGCATCGAGTATCCAGCATCGTTCATTTTATGATAAAATATATATATGGACACCATGAACATCCGCTACGGCGTTAGCGAGACGATCGGCCGGCGGGAGAGTATGGAAGATGAGCACGCGATCTACGAAAAGCCGGAGGAGGGTTTTTTCGGCGCCGAGATATATGACGGACATGGAGGCAGGGCGGCATCACGGATAGCCGTCGAAATGCTTACCCCGTATTTTATTCACAGCAGGGTTCGGGAGAGTGGAAGATCGCTGAAAGATCGCCGGAGGGAATGCGATCTTCTGAGAGATGCTTATCTCGCTGTAGACGGTTACCTCATGGAGAGAAAGATCAGGTGCGGCACAACGGCAGCGCACCTCTATATCATGAAAGACCGTTTCATGGTGGCCAATACAGGCGATACGCGCGTCATGATCGGGACAAAGGGCGACGTTGTTGTCCTTACTGTTGACCACAAGCCGGATCTCACTGCCGAGACAAAGAGGATCGAAGAGATTGGAGGAGAGGTAATACGCATAGGCGTTCCGAGGGTACAAGGGATACTTGCAGTAAGCAGGGCGCTGGGAGACTTGCCCTTGAAGCCATATGTGATCGCTGAACCAAGGATTGTTGAAGGATATCTTGGAAAGGATAATGATTATGCGGTCCTTGCCTGCGACGGCGTCTGGGACGTCCTCACGCCCGAAGATGTCATGGAGGAGGTAAGGCGGCTGGAAGATCCGCAGAAAGGAGCGGACAGGCTGGCAAAAAAGGCCCTCGATCAGGGAAGTACCGACAATATCACCGTCATCGTAATCAACCTGAGGGAATATACGGGCAGCATGCGAAGAAATGCGATGAAGATCACGGCAATTGCGGACTATGGTGCAGAGGAAGAGGGATAGGCAGAAACGCTCGCCGCCCTCCGGATAAAAGGCAGCTCATGGTTCAGAGTCCATGGCTCATAGCAAGATCAAATCCTAAATCCGAATATCGAAATCCTAAACAAATTCAAATGTTCAAAATTCAAGACATAAGCGATCTTGTATTTGTTTAGAACATTTGATATTTGTATTTTGAAATTGTTTAGTGCTTCGTGCTTAGGATTTAGAATTTCTTAGTAAATTCGAATGTCCCAATATTCAAATCTCAAAACAAGTCGAAAGGCTTTTATTTTGAACATTTGATATTTGTATTTTGAAATTGTTTAGGATTTGGTGCTTAGGATTTAGTATTTCTTAATATGCTATAATATAACATGCCGTATTTTGTTGTCCACGAGCACCATTCGAAGAAGCTTCATTACGATCTCAGGCTGGAGATCGATGGAGTGCTGAAATCCTGGGCTGTGCCGAAGGGCCCGTCGATGTCCCCTCAGGACAAACGGCTTGCGATCATCGTAGAGGACCATCCCTTTGAATATGGTACTTTCGAAGGGATCATCCCCGAAGGCTACTACGGAGCGGGACCTGTTGTTATCTGGGATGCGGGAGATTTCGAGCTGTTCAATAAAGATATGACAGAAGGGCGAATCGGATTTTTTCTGAAAGGGAAAAAGCTGAGAGGGGCCTTTGTGCTCACACGCCTTAAAGGAAAAGACAAGGAGTGGCTTCTTATCAAGAAAAAGGATGAGTTCGCCGTGCCTGCTTTTGTTATAAAGCCTGATCTCACGGAAAAGAGGCTGAAGAAACTCGAAGAGAAACCCCCGCCCTGCAATATGGATGAAGGATGATATATGAAGACAGGTGTATTCTTTCACCGGGAGTTCCGAAACAAAGACTGGCCGATAATCGGGGACAAGTTCCGCAATTTTCCCATGGTTATGGAGCTCGACCTGTCCCTTCCCGGGGTGGCGCTCTTCGAATCAGAACCGGCGGAGGAAGAGGTATTGCTTTGGACCCATACCGTTCATTATCTTGCCGATGTACGAAAAAGCTGGTACTACAACGGCGCGAGGCTTGCCGTCGGCGGATGCGTCAGGGCAGGGGAGATGATCGCGCAGGGGGAACTGGAAAATGCGCTGGTTTTTTCTGTCGGCGCAGGCCATCATTCGGGAAGGGAATCGGGGTGGGGAGGGACATACCTCTCCTGCACGGGGCCTGCCATAGCGAATATCAGGAAAAAGACAGGAATGAAGCGGTTCGCCATTCTCGATACGGACTGTCACCACGGGGACGGCACGCGGTCTATCTTTGAGGACGATCATGATGTGCTCCATGTCTGCTTCTGCAGCTACGACAATGTAACGGGCGAAGGAACGAACGTGGACGTCGACGTCAGGGGGCGCATCACCGATGCGGAATACATGCGCGCGGTCAAGTCTGAATTTATCGAAAGGGCGAAGGGCTTCAAGCCCGAAATCATTTTCCACAACCTCGGCCACGATACGGCGCAGGGCGATTACGGCGATATCGGCCTGACAAGGCATTTTTTTCCTCAGCTCGCGCAGGCCGTAAAAGACGGCGCAGAGGAGATATGCGGAGGAAGGTACCTGATCATTACCCACGGAGGGTACCGGGCAGATGTGGCGGAGCATATCTTTCCCAGGATCGTTGAGATCCTGGCAACGGACTAAAGGCAGGCGATAACGCCCCTCACCCTGACCCTCTCCCGCAAAGGGGAGAGGGGACGGAAAATGCAGTCGCCGGAGACAAATACCCGTTGCATCGCCTTGCTCCTTATGGTAAAAACGTGAAGAAGAATCAATATAAAGGAACGGGAAATTGGCAGCGCACGGAACGGACATAAAGGGAAGAACCGGTATAACAAAAAGAAAGGTCGCATTCTGTGCCTTGCTCGTTATGGCCGCAGCATGTGCCGTGCCTGATCTTTCTTGTGCCTTTCAACAGAAGGACCTGGACAAACTTCTGGCGACAGGACAATGTGAATGGTGTGACTTGCGCAAGGCCGATCTCTCGGGATTAAAACTCTCAGGAGCCCGGCTTGCCGGAGCAGCGCTCTCCAATACAAACCTCACAGGCGCCGACCTATCAGGCGCCGACCTCTCCAACGCAGTGCTTTCCTACGCCAACCTTACAGGCGCCAACCTCACAGGCGCCTACATGCGCAGTGCATATATGTACGGCGCCAATCTTTCGGATGCCAACCTGAGCAAAACTACATTGGACAAAGCCAACCTGAGGGATGCAGAACTGTCGGGTGTCATTCTGTCAGGCGCCAGTCTTTCGGGAACGATATGGAGAAACGGGTCAAAGTGCCTGGAGGGATCAGCGGGAGAATGCATGGGCGACCCTGCCCATCGTGGAGGACCCGACAAAGGGTTTGCATTCTAAATATAAGCGTTCACGCATCTATGTGCCGGATCAATACAAAATGCTTATATTTTTTATGAGGAGGGGCAGACGTGAAATACCAGGTCGGAGAAGTGGGCAGGGTTGTCGTGGCGCAGCTTGACGACGAGGACGATATACTCGAGTGCCTCGTCGATATCGTTAAGAAAGAAAGGGTCAAGGCAGGCATCTTTTACCTTGTCGGCGGCATAAAGAACGCAAAGATTGTCGTAGGGCCGGCCCAGGATGTGATGCCTCCGATGCCAACATGGCGGGAACTCGTGGAGAGCCATGAGACACTGGGAATCGGTACGATATTCTGGTACAAGGATGAACCGAGATTACATTTCCATGGCGCCTACGGGAAGTGGGATACGGTAAAGGCCGGCTGCCTCAGGGAGGCTGCGAAGACGTTCCTCATCATGGAAGCAATCATCGTCGAGATCAAAGGGGTTAGGGCTGTGAGGGACCTTGACCCGGCATCAGGCATGGTATTGCTCAGGCTGTTGGGTAGTTTTGACCGGACTTGAAGCGAGGGTAGCAGACAATGGGACTTTTATACGCCCACGCCGGGCTTATGTGTATCGGTTTTTTGTTCCTCCTTGCGGGTTTTATCATCGTGCGCTTCATGAAAAGAAATGTATGGTGGCTTAAGATTCACAGGGTGTGCGGGATATCGGGCGCGTCATGCGCCGTATTGGGATTTTGCGCGGCGTTCCTTGATATTGTTTTAGCGGGAGGGCAGCATTTGAGCATACCCCATAGCTATATCGGTATCGTCGCAGTGATCCTCGTTATTGCGGCGCCTGTCCTCGGGTTCATGCAATTCAGGTTCAGGGAACATATGCGGGCGATCAAGAGGCTTCACATCTGGTCAGGGAGGACCGCCCTCATCCTCATGCTTATCAATATCATGCTCGGGTTTTCCGGCTAAAAGTTCTTTAACCCGGATAAGTCATTAGCACAGCGTCGGGCTTGTTGCTCGAGACTGACCTCGCAATGAAACCGTTCCTTTAGCAAACCGTCGTGAGGCAATCAACCCCGTGAAATGTGAAAGGTAAAATGTGAAATGTTGTAAACTTCTCACTTCTCACGTTTCACTTCTCAAAAAATTGTTTTTTTGGTTCCTCACCTTTCACTTTTCACCTTTCACCTTTCACTGACTTTAATGAGCGTGTTTGCGGGGAAAGTCCGACACTGTGCTAATCCTAATGGAAAATCTGGGTTTAACGGATAATACCCAATAATCAATGACCGAATACCCAAACGGAAACAATACCGGCAAGCCTTTGTTCGGTGATTGCATATCAGGTCCCTAAAACCTCAGCCGCGCCCTGTATGTGAGCTTTGCCTCGGCATCCTTTTTGACCGGCACATCAAAAGAGACCGTATGGGCATCCACTTTCGTGTGGGCATGGGACGACTCGAGGATCTTCCAATCCCATGAAAGAGGCTCAACGACCTTTATTGTGACATCTTCTGCTTTGTGATTTCTCAGGGATATCTCAAAGGCGATCTCGTAGGTGTCTTTCGAGATCTTTTCCCATACCATCTGTTTCCGTGTGGCGGCGATATCGAATGCATTGCCCATTTTAATGCGGATCTTTTCATCTTTCGGGGTGTGGTCGATGGAGTCTTCACCGACAAACTGGAGGCTCTTATCGTGGTCTTCTTTGTATACCCTGACAATCCCTTTCGGGAACGGCATGCCGAGGTTATTCTCTTTTTTGTTCTGGATCTCCAGGAATACGCCGACCTTATCGGCCTTGATGGCGTCTCCGTACCTGCTCCTGTAGTAGTGCGCTGCGCCGCGGTAGATAAACTCTTTTTTCAGCGGCACGTTTGATGCGTTGAGGAGGCCGATCTGCTTTGTCTGGTTTTCCTTGATCGTTGTTTTTCGCTCCAGCGTGTAAATATGGTATTCGAAGAAAGCAGCTTCCCTGAATTCTGATTCAGCCCTCTGAGCAGCAGCCGCAGCCATCACCTTTTCTCTCCTCAGGTCGTCCCGCGCCCTGTGGATATCTCCGGCAACGAGCTTGAGCTTTGCGTTTTTATACGGCGCACCGCTTTTATTGTCTACAGTGACCCATCCGTACAAGTTTCCCGTGGCATCCTTACGGTCGAGGGTGAGGACGTAATCGGCCCGCCAGTTGATGCCGTTGGTCAGGTAGAGCGTTTCTATCTTCTGCCGGGACGCCGCCTTGTTGTCGAGAAGCCATATCAGCGTAGGTTTCGCGATGAAGTTGTCGGGTATCTCCGGAAAGATGATCCGCCCGGGGTGTCCGAAGGTGATCTCGTTATTGATCCTGTAAACGGGTATCCCTTCGTTGTTCGAGAGTATTGTCGCCGTTATGGTCTCTTCCTTGTCGGTGTAAGGGTTTTTAGTGACGAGCTTCACTGTTTTGCCGACATACTTGTCGATAAGCTTCCGCGGGCTCAGGAGGTCGTACTCGTAGTTCTGCTCAAGTACGGTAAAACTTTCGGGGGAAGATACTGACCGGATATTGACGCTGGTCGGTATAATCTGCGACGCGACATCCATGAATTTCAGTTCCTGTATGCCCCTTGCGAGCTTAATGTTTCTAAGGTCCTTTACGAGGCCGATATTGCTGTTGTAGATGGTTACTTCAGCGGCCTCCTGATCTTCAACGGTAGCTGTTACTATTTCCGCCGCACCGGATCTTTGTGAGGGAAAAAAGAGAAAAAGGCCGATAACCAGGAATAGAGCGCATATCTTTTTCATGGTACCTCCATAATATCCATTGTACCACATTTTACCCGGGCGCCAATATGCAATTCCATGAAAACCTTGACAACAAGACTGTCCTCTTTTATTATGTGATGTAGCTTTACCGTGAATAGAATAAAAATTCTGATAAACAGGCAAACGATGGGACGTATACAATATTACATACGTTTTGTTATTATTGTGTGCCTCGCAGCCTTTTCTTCTGCCTTTGCAGAAGGACCGGCTATCAAAGCAGGCGAATCGCTAAGCCTCGAGCGCTGCATCGAGATCGCACTGGCGCAGCACCCCTCGATCATGAGTTCCCGTTATACGGTCCGTGCAAAAGAGTCACAGCTCGGTCAGGCGAAAGCGCCTTACTATCCGAAAGTAGATACCCAGGCGAGCTTCAACAGGTATGTTGTTGAGAGGAATACCCTTGACCCCTATTTTCCCGTAGGGCTGCACAACGAAAGCATAGGGAGCGCAAGCCTGTCGCAGACGATCTATGACTTTGGCAAAACCCCGTCGGACGTGAAGACAAAGGAGTTCAATGTTGAGTCCTCCCGTTTTGATCTTGAAGATGTGACGACGACCATTGTCAGCACCCTTAAAACGTCCTATTACGGGGTACTGAAGGCGAAACGTTCGCAGAATGTCAATCTTGAAATTGTCGGACAATACAGGCAGCACCTCGGGCAGGCGAGGGTACTGTTCGAAGCGGGAAAAAAGCCGAAATATGATGTTACAAAGGCTGAGCTGGATCTAAGCAACTCCCGGCTTGACCTTATCACCGCTGAGAATGATTTGAAGGTCGCGTGGGTCAGGCTTTATAATGCGATGGGTGTAAATACGGCGGACCAGTTCACCATAAGCGATACCCTTTCCTTCGAGGAGTATGGCATAACCCTTGAGAACGCGCTGGACAGGGCCTACCAGAACAGGCCGGACCTGCGATCCCTCATCGCGCAAAAGAGTTCTGCGGAAGCAGCTGTTGACCGTGCAAAAAGAGATTTTTTCCCAACCATCTCAGGCAACGCACGGTACAATTTCCAGGGGAGCCAGTACCCCCTTGGTCAGATATGGAATGCGGGTGTGTCGATGAACATGAATATCTTCGAGGGCATGTTGACAAGGAATAAGATCGAAGAATCGATTGCCAGGGAAAGATCAGTGGGGGCTCAGATCGATGCGAAAAAGCTTGATATCTTACTTGATGTGAAACAATCCTACCTGAACCTTCTCAAGGCAAAGGAAACGATCTCCAACACGGAGGTGCAGATAAAGCAGGCAACAGAAAACCTTGAGCTTGCCAATTTGCGATATTCCGCCGGGCTGGCAGACCCCCTCGAGGTCACCGATGCCACCGTTGGCTACAGCAAGGCAAAACTTGCGAATATAAGCGCGCTCTATGATTATAAGACCGCCCAGGCAAACATCGAAAGGGCGATGGGGAACAGATGATGAAGCGTAAAAAGATCGTTATTATAATTTGTATAATTATCGCAGTCGCAGTTGTCTATGGCTACCTGTCCCGGAAGAAGCCGCCGCCCCCCGTCCATCATGGAGTGCCTGTGCTGGCCGGGAAGGTTGCGCAAAAGACCATGCCGGTCATTATCGAGGCAATCGGGACAGTCGAAGCATATAACTCGGTTACGTTATATTCACGGGTTGTGGGCCAGCTCCTCGGGATCCATTTTAAAGAAGGACAGGACGTGAAGAAAGGGCAGCCTCTGTTTACGATCGATCCCGGACCTTTTCGGGAAAAGTTGAGGATGTCGGAGGCGAAGCTTGCCCAGGATATTGCCCAGCTTAAATATAATGAAGATGAGGCAAAGCGATACGCCTTTCTCCTTGAAAAGGGTGCTGTCGCAACCTCCGACTATGAGAATAAAAAGACCCTTGCCCTTACGCAGCAGGCAACGGTGGGGTCGAGCAGGGCTGACGTGGATAATGCGCGCCTCAATCTTGAGTACTGTTATATACGTTCCCCCTTTGACGGCAGGACAGGAGTTCACCTGGTCAAAGAAGGTGCAATGATCAAGGATAATGATACGAAGCTCGTTGTGGTGAACCAGATCTCACCGATCTATGTGAAATTTTCTGTCCCGGAAAAACAACTTCCCGAGATCAGGAAGTATATGACATCCGAAGCAATGAAAGTAAAAGTAAGCCCTCAGGGCACACAAGGTGCCCCTATCGAGGGGAAGCTCACATTCGTAGACAATACCGTTGATACAACAACAGGCATGATCCTCCTCAAGGCGGAATTTAAAAACAGCGATAAGCTTCTCTGGCCCGGACAGTTTATCAATGTTGTCCTCAGCCTCACGGAGGAGCAGAATGCCCTTGTCGTCCCCGCTAAGGCCGTACAGATCGGACAGAAGGGGCATTTCGTCTTTGTTGTGAAGCCCGACAAAAAAGCGGAGTTGAGGAATGTTACCGTCGCAAGGACCATCGGTGAGGAAACCGTCATATCGAAAGGGGTCAGCGCAGGCGAAACCGTTGTGACCGACGGTCACCTGAAGCTGAAAGACGGTTTTCCTGTTGAGATACGGGAATCGCTGACACCGGGAAGCACAGGAATACCAACAAAACCGGCGAGCGCCGGTGGACAGACAAAAAGCACCCCGGGTAATAAACAGTGAACATCTCAGCGTTATGGATAAAAAGGCCGGTCATGACCATCCTGGTCATGTTCGGTCTCCTTTTCTTCGGTATTACAAGCTACCAGGACCTGCCGATCAATAACCTTCCTGCCGTTGACTTTCCTACCATCCAGGTCACGGCGTCCCTGCCGGGGGCAAGCCCGGAGACAATGGCATCGAACGTGGCCAAACCCCTGGAAAAACATTTCTCAACGATCCAGGGACTCGCGTCGATGTCTTCAACGAGCTATACTGGCTCTACGACGATCATCCTGCAGTTCTCCCTTGAACGGAATATCGATGCCTGCGCGCAGGACGTAAACTCAAAGCTTGCAGCGGCTCAGGGAGACCTGCCGGGTAACATGCCCAGCCCTCCAACGTATGACAAGGTGAACCCGTCGGATCAGCCGATCATGTATTTTGCCCTTACCTCCGAGTCAATGCCGCTTATTGAGCTCAATGATTACGCGGAGAACTATCTTGCCCAGAACTTCACCATGGTCAATGGCGTCTCTCAGGTCATCGTGTATGGACAGAAATTTGCGGCCCGCATACAGGTAAACCCGAAGCTCCTTGCCAGCATGGGTATAGGCATCGATGATGTCTCCAGCGCGATCCAGAAGGCAAATGTCAACCTCCCCGGGGGAACGCTCGATGGCCCCTACCAGGCCTTTACGATCGATTCGAACGGCCAGTTGATGGTCGGTGAGGCATACAGGGAGGTCATTGTCGCCTATCAGAACGGCAAACCTGTGAAGGTAAAGGATATTGGTGATGCGATCAGCGGTATACAGAACGACAAACAGACGGCTTCCTGGTATATCTCAAAGGACAAGACCCAGCGGGCTATCGTTCTTGCCATCAAGAAACAGCCCGGATCAAATACGGTAAGGGTGGCAGATGGGATTGAGGAATTGATACCCAGGCTGAAAACCATGCTGCCTGAGTCTGTTGAGTGGCACCTTCTCTACGACGCGTCCGATTATATAAAGGAATCGATCGATGACATCGAATTTACCCTGGTCCTGACGATCTTTATCGTCCTTGTCATTGTGTTCCTCTTTCTCCGTTCCTTCAGGTCGACCATTATCCCGAACATTGCCGTTCCGTTATCGATCATCGGTACCTTTGCGGTGATGAGCGTACGGGGTTTCAGCCTCAACAACCTTTCCATGATGGCCCTTGTACTCTGCGTAGGGCTCGTCGTCGATGACGCCATCGTCGTCCTTGAGAACATTGTGCGGCGGATGGAAATGGGCGAAAGTGCTATGGATGCGTCCTATAAGGGCTCACAGGAGATAGGTTTCACGATCATGTCCATGACCCTTTCCCTCGTGGTCGTTTTCATACCGATCCTTTTTATGCCCGGCATTGTCGGCAAACTCTTTCATGAATTTGCGGTCTGTATTGCCGCGGCCATACTCCTGTCCGGTTTCATATCCCTGACGCTGACGCCTATGATGTGCAGCCGGATACTAAAAAATGTCAAGGAAAAGAAAGAGGGCAGATTCTACACCAAAACCGAACACATTTTCGAGAACATGATCGGGGTCTATGGCCGCACCCTCCGGCTGGTGCTGGAACACCGCAGGCTGGCGCTTATCGTCACGATCATCGTTGTCGTTATCTCAGCGTTTCTCTTTATGAGGATACCGAAGGGATTCCTGCCAAGCCAGGATCAGAACTTCATGATGGCGTGGATGCAGGCTGCCGACAAGATCTCTTTCGACGATATGGTCCGGCATCAGGAGGCGGCCAACGAGGTCATGAAGCAGGAAAAGGATATAAAGGATTTTATATCCGTTGCGAGCATGAATACCTACAATAGCGGCATCATATTTGCCATGCTCAAGAACCTGAAGGACCGCAAAAGGTCTGTCGATGAGATCGTCAATGATCTAAGGCCAAAGCTGAACAGCATACCCGGCCTTGTAGCGTTTCCGCAGAACCCTCCCCCGATCCAGATAGGCGCCGGCAGCGCCCTCGCCGAATACCAGTTCACGCTGCAGAGCTCGGACCTCAACGAGCTTTACAAGTATGCAATGATCTTTGAGGAAAAGATGCGGGTGGTCCCCGGCCTGGTTGATGTCAACTCTGACGTAAAGCTGAACAACCCAAAGCTGTATATCAATGTTGACAGGGACAAGGCATCGACGCTGGGTTTAAGCCTTGATAAGATCCAGAATACCTTTTTCTCCGCCTATGCCTCACGGAAGATCTCCACGATCTATGGCGAGCTTAACCAGTACTACGTTATACTCGAGGTGCAGCCCAGGTTCAAGGAAGACCCGAGCGCCCTGTCCTATCTTTATGTGAAATCGAACGAGGGGAAACAGGTACCGCTGAACACGGTCGCACATATCGTTGAGACCTTGGGGCCGCTGAACGTGAACCATACCGGTCAGCTTAATTCTGCCACTGTTGCATTCAACCTTAAGCCCGGCCACTCGATAGGAGAGGCTGTTGATGCCACAAAAAAGATAGCCAGGGATGTGAACCTGCCGCAGTCGATCGTGACAGGATTCCAGGGATCTGCGCAGGAATTCGAGAAATCCTTCGCAAGTATGGGTTTTTTGCTTTTCGTGACGGTCCTTGTCATTTACATGGTCCTTGGCATCCTTTATGAAAGCTTCATCCATCCTATCACGATCCTGAGCGCCCTTCCACTGGCAGCATGCGGGGCACTTGTGACATTGTGGATCTTTGGGATGGAGCTTGACATGTACGGTATGGTGGGCATGATCATGCTTATCGGGATCGCGAAAAAGAACGGCATCATGATGGTGGACTTTGCCCTGGAGGCGGAAAGGACAGAGGGGCTGGACTCGGTGGAATCGATCCACAAGGCATGCATGACCCGCTTCAGGCCTATTATGATGACGACGATGGCGGCGCTCTTCGGAACACTGCCCATTGCGCTCGGCATTGGCGCGGGGGGTGATGCCCGTCAGCCCATGGGTGTGGCGGTTGTAGGCGGCCTTTTTCTCTCACAGCTCATGACGCTCTATATAACACCTGTCTTTTACGTATATTTTGATGAGCTGAGCAAGTGGCTTGGAAGGAGGAGAACAAAAGATAGCTCATAGTTCATAGCTCATGGCTCGTAGCAAAACACCCGTAAGTTGTGAGGCGTGAGACGATAAAACCTGTGAAAGTGAAAAGGTAAATGCGTCATTGCGAGCGAAGCGCGGCAATCTCGACTATGATTTTTTTACTATGAGCTATCAGCTATGAGCTGCCCTTCTCTCGATATACGAAATACGATATACTATGAGTTGACCGGCTCGCCGGCATGGTGATATAACGAATTAAAAGGAGTTGATATGGCAAAAGTGACTGACGGTGTATATTTCATACAGGGAATGGACGAGTTTATCCCGGATTCCCATATGTACCTTATCGGCAAGCCTGATTCTAACGATATCTCCATCGTTGATGTGGGTCTGACGGGGAAGGGTGCTTACAAGATAGAATCTATAAAAAAACTTGGGATCAATCTTTCGTCGATCAAGCGGATCATAATGTCTCACACTCACCTTGACCACATCGGTTGCCTCGGTGAGATAAAAAAACAGATCCCCCGCGCTGAGCTGTGGGTTCACAGACTTGAAGCGGAATCGCTGGAAAACGGTGATGACCGTCCTGTTTACGGAATGAATGAGTTCAAAGGGATGTGCCAGATGCAGTACGGACTAAAGGCAGATGCCTTTCAATTTCCCGTTGAGCGTAAGCTTGAAGACAAGGATATCCTTGAGATCGGAGATATGGTATGGGAAGTGCTCCATATCCCGGGACATTCAATGGGCGGCATCGCGCTCTACAATGAGGCCGCCGGTATCCTGATACCGGGGGATGTGGTCTATGCCGATTACGCGATCGGCCGCTTTGATCTTTTTGGCGCTGATCCTGCCGCATTAAAAAAATCCCTTTACCGCCTTGCCGAATTAAATGTAGAGATCCTTCTGCCCGGCCA
Organism: Deltaproteobacteria bacterium UBA6106; assembly: GCA_002428485.1. Taxonomy (GTDB): domain Bacteria; phylum Desulfobacterota; class Syntrophorhabdia; order Syntrophorhabdales; family Syntrophorhabdaceae; genus UBA5609. The sequence goes on along the minus strand of DIWM01000037.1, from coordinate 57,583 downwards.
CAACCAGATCGTCATGGATCTGCCTAAGGATTACATCCGGAAAACGGCCAAGATGTGGGAGTCGTACCTGCGGTAACTGATCGCGATAAACACGTGAGGCGTAAGTCGTGAGGCGGAAAACCCGGTGCAACGTGAAAGGTTAAAAATTTTTTGCTGTTGACTATTGCCGTCCTATGCAACAATAATAAATACATCAATGCATAATAGCAGAATAAAATCGCACCCGATCAGCGCCTTTCTTTTCCTGGCCCTAACGGTGATACTTTGCTCTTTTTCAACGAATTTATTTTGCGCTGAGGCAACCCTGAAAAACGCCTCCTTCATACCTCAGTGGAGCCCGCAGGCACAATTTGCCGGGTACTATGTCGCGTTTGAAAAAGGCATATACAAGCAATACGGGATCGACCTCACCATAAAAACGGGAGGACCGCACAGCGTCCCGGTTGACCTGCTGGAGAAGGGAGAGGTGGATTTCGGCACCATATGGCTTTCCACGGCGATACAGAAACGATCCCAGGGCATAAGGCTTATAAACATTTCGCAGATTGTGCAGAGGTCCGCCCTCATGCTTGTGGCAAAAAGGGGCAGGGGCATCACAAAACCGGAAGATATCAACGGTAAAAAGTTGGGGCTGTGGAGGGATGAGTTCCGCTTGCAGCCCCTGGCATTTTTGAAGAAATTCGGCCTTCACGTGAAGATCATTCCCCAGTCTTATTCGGTAAACCTTTTTCTCAGGGATGGGGTGGATGTAGTGTCTGCCATGTGGTACAACGAATACCACACGATCATGAGCGCCGGGGTCAATCCCGATGAACTGACAAGTTTTTTCTTCCACGAATACGGATTGAATTTTCCCGAGGATGGCATCTATATCCTTGAGCAGAACTTCAAGAAAGATCCTGCCGTTGCCTGTAATTTTGCGAAGGCATCCATTGAAGGCTGGCAATACGCCTTTAAGCATCCTGACGAGGCGTTGGATATAGTCCTCAAGTATATGGCGATGGCGAATGCCCCTGCCAACAGGGTTCACCAGAGGTGGATGCTCAACAGGATGAAAGACCTGATCCTGCCGGAGGACGATAAAGGCATTGCCATCGGCACTTTATCGGAACAGGATTACCTCAGGGTTGCCGGCGAGCTCAGGCGTAATGGCCTGATAAGCCAGACGCCCGAGTTCGGTGATTTTTATAAAGAGTGTGCAAAGCATGCTGAAAAATAAAGGGATAGCATTCAAGCTCGTCCTCTTCTTTACCCTGAGCAGCGCCTGTATATTTGCCGCTATCTTCACCTACAACTATTTTGTCTCAAAACGGATGATAGCGAAAGGGATCGAGGAGAATGCCGGCAACCTTATCATGACAACGACAAACAAGATCGAAACGATGCTGAGCGCCACACAAAAAGTGCCTGAGAATATAGCCTACTTCCTTGAGAACAGTACGAACGATGAACAGGAGCTCTTCCAGGTCCTCTATGCGATCGTTGAAAAGAACCCTGAGATATACGGCGCTGCGATTGCCTTCGAACCATACGCATTCAGGAAAGACAAGGAATTCTTTGCTCCATACTTCTACAAAGCCTACGGGGCAATAAATTTTAAATACCTCGATAAGCACTATAATTATTTTTTGTGGGACTGGTACCAGATCCCCAGAGAGCTTGATCAACCGCAATGGATCGAGCCGTATTTTGGAGAAGGCGGCGGCATCCTGATGTCCTCCTACTCTGTCCCGTTCTATAAGAAAGTAGATGGCAAGAGGCGGGTCGCGGGTGTCATCGTTGTGGATATCTCGCTCGAAAGCCTGCGGGATATTGTCTCTTCCATCAAGATACTTGCATCGGGATATGGTTTTTTGATATCCAAGAACGGGACTTTTGTAACGCACCCCATTAAAGAGCTCATCATGAACGAAACGATCTTTACGATCGCGGAGGCGCGCGAGGATACCAAGCTCAGGGATGTGGGGCGGAAGATGATAAAGGGCGAAAAAGGTGTTGCGCCCATGTGGGTCAAGAGTGCGGTCACCGGGAAATCGTGTTGGATGGCCTATATGCCGATTCAGTCAAGCGGCTGGTCCCTGGGTGTGCTTTTCCCTCAGGATGAGCTGATGGAGGATATCACAAACCTCAACCAGATCGTGCTTTTTCTGGGGATTACCGGCCTTGTCCTGCTTGCCGTGGCAGTTGTGTTCATCGCCAGGTCCATAACGGGACCGTTGAGGCATATGGCAAAGGCAACAGAACATATCGGGGCAGGAAACTTTGATATTGAATTACCGCCCGTGAAAACAGGCGATGAAGTGGGGAAGCTCTCCGAGGCGTTCAGCTTTATGAGGGAATCCCTGAAGGAATACATCAGTGAGCTTACAGAAGCAACTGCGTCAAGGGAGCGTATGGAGAGCGAGCTGAAGATCGCCCACGACATCCAGATGGGCATCCTGCCGAAAAAATTTCCTCCTTATCCGGAAAGGACAGAATTTGATATTTATGCCATGATAAAACCGGCGAGGGAGATCGGAGGGGATTTTTACGACTTCTTCTTCGTAGACGATGAACAGCTTTGTTTTGTCATTGCGGACGTTTCGGGCAAAGGCATCCCGGCAGCGTTGTTTATGGCACTGACGAAGACCCTTATCAAGGCCAAGGCAACAATGGGCCTGACCACCGACAAGATCATCTCCAGGGTCAACGAAGACCTCTGCATAGGCAACGACATGAGCATGTTCGTAACGATTTTTTGCGGGATGCTGAACGTTAAGACCGGAGAGGTGCAATATACGAATGGCGGACACAATCCGCCATTGTTGATAAAGGGAAACGGGGATGTTTCTTACTTTGAAATGTCCGGCGAACTTCTTGTCGGCGCCATGGAAGAGGCTCAATACACCTCCAGAAGCGTTATGCTTGGGAGGGGCGACTCGCTGTTCCTTTATACTGATGGGGTTACAGAGGCGATGAATGAAAGGAACGAGCTCTTCTCCGATGAGCGCCTCCTGAGAGAATTATCAGGATTCCAGGACAAAAATACTGAGCATTTGGTAAGCGCGGTGATGCAGCAGATCGTGGAATTTACCGGCAGCGCCCCCCAGTCCGACGACATCACGATGATGATGATCACGTATAAAGGCAACCAGATATCGTGAAAAGTGAAATGTGAAAAGTTAAAAGTTTAAACATTTCAAATATTTCACAGGGCCATCTTCATGCTGCATACTGCATAGTGCTTACTTGCCCATGGCCTGCAATAACCGGCCCGTTCCTTGACACCTGTTTTTTTTACGATATACTTGAACAATGGAGTATGAATAGGGGGTGTATTATGGGTAATGAAAGCGAAGTCGAACGAGAGATCACGGAGATCATGGAAAAATATCCGCAGGCCTTCAGGAAGATGAGGGGCGCCACCAGCCATCACATTGCAGGCAAGCGGGGGCTGGTGCTGGGGATCGCCAACGACAGGAGCATAGCATACGGCTGCGCAAAGGTGTTCCACCTTCTCGGCGCTGAAATGGCCGTGACATACCTGAACGAAAAGACGGAACGGTTTGTCAGGCCGCTCGCAGAAAATATGGGCTGCCAGATCATAATGCCCTGCGATGTTGATGTCCCGGGAAGCATGGAGGCTGTCTTTGAAAGGATCGCCCGGGAATGGGGCAAGCTTGATTTTGTCCTCCACAGCATCGCCTTTGCACCGAAAGAGGACCTCCATTCCCGCGTCGTGGATTGTTCAAAAGAGGGGTTTCTGATCGCGATGCACACCTCGTGTCATTCCTTTATCCAGGCGGCGCATCTTGCCGAACCGCTGATGCAGGATGGAGGCTCTCTCCTTACCGTTACCTACTACGGTTCGGAAAAGGTGGTGTCGCACTACAACATCATGGGGCCAGTGAAGGCGGCCCTTGAGAGCTGCGTGAGGTATATGGCGGCAGAGCTCGGGCCGAAGATGATCCGCGTCAACGCCATTTCTCCCGGGCCTATCCTGACAAGGGCGTCATCGGGAATAGAGCAGTTCGATGAGCTGATGGAGCGTGCCGTTGCCAATGCGCCGGAACACCACCTTGTGACCATAGAGGACGTGGGCAGCCTTGCCGCCTTTCTGGTAGGCGACCGGTCAAAGAGCATCACCGGCGGCCTCCACTATATTGATGGAGGCTACCATATAGTCGGTTAAAGAATAATAACCAATAACCAGGCTCCAATAACCAATTAATATCCAATCACCAATGACCGAATACCCAAACATGAAATAATGAGGGAAATTTTTGTTTGGTCATTGATTATTGGGTATTCATCCCAGATACGTCATCAGAGCATGGCGTCGGGTTATCCTTGAGCAAACCGTCGTGAGGTGGGAAACCGGCTCATGGCTGATAGCTCATAGCTGATGGCAAAGACGAAACATAATAAACAACAGAGAACAGGCAGTAAAAGATATTTGTACATACTGTTTGCTGCATGTCGGGTTCTTGCTTCTGCTATGAGCCATGAGCTATGAACTATGAGCCGCCTTTCATCTGGAGCGGAATAAGCGTGTTTGCGGGGATATCCCGACACCATGCTCATCCTTATGGAAAATCCGGGTTAGTTGGTGCTTGGGTATTATAGGTAGCCGGTAAGCATTATCCTCGCATCGGTTATAACGCACCGCGAGGCGTTGCAGATAACCGGGTTCAGATCAATAGACCCGACCCTTCCTTCGAATTCCATAACCAGCGAAGAAAATGCGAGGAGCATCTTTTTAAGGGCTTCAACGTTAATTGGTTCTGCACCCCGGTACCCTTCAACGAGAGGGCGCCCCTTGAGGGACATCAGCATAGACTCGATGTCCTGTTCGCGAAGCGGGGCCATCCTGATCGCAACATCTTTATATATCTCCACTGATGTTCCACCAATCCCGAGCATAATGATGGGTCCGAATTGCCGGTCCATCTTCATTCCCGCGATCAGCTCTGTTCCGCGCACCGTCTCTTCGACGATGACCCCCTGGAACCCCTTGATCCTGCCCATCTCTTTAAAGACCTCGCCAAGCTGTTTATCGCCGGAGATGCCAAGGACGACGCCGGAGACGTCAGATTTATGGATCACTTCAGGAGAGACCACTTTTGCAACCACAGGATATCCGATCTTAACGGCAAACCGTATTGCCTCCTGAGAGTCTTCTGTCCAGAGGAAGCGTGTCACATCAAGGCCGGAGAGACGGAAGACCTCTTTTGCCTGCGGCTCCATCAGCCAGCCCCTTGCGGACGCTTCGGTCAGTAACTGGAGTATCTCTTGGTTTAGCATGGCCTGTATCTCTTCATCGCTTCAGCCATATGCACTGCGTCTTCAACGGAATGGGCAACGGGCATGTTGTTCAGCGTAAAGCCCTCGATGAGCATGTTGTATTTGTCCACGTGCGGCACATAGGCAATGATCGGCTTGCCCTCCTGCTGATAGACGAGGTTCAGGCGGGCTCCGAGGTCCATGGTGATCCCGGGGATATAGGGGAGAAGCAGCATGATGATGCACTCTATGTTGTTATTTCTGCTTAGAGTGAGCGCTGCTGCCACAAAATCATCATCAGTCGAACTTCCTGTAAGGTCGACGGGGTTGCTGAAAGATGCAATGTTCCTGATTGAAGGCGACACGCTGTTCCGAAGCTCTGCTTGCTCTGCCTCGCTGAACGTTGGGACGAAAAGCCCATGGGAAAGGCAGGTATCGGTAGCGAGGGCACCGTGGCCTCCGCTGCCGGTGATAATACCAATGCTCCCCTTGATCGTTTTTTTGTAGCAACAGAGGGACTCTGCGAATGTGACGATCTCATACTCGTCCGTTGCCTCGACTATGCCATATTGCGACATGGCAGAAGAAAAGACTTCGTAATCGCCGGCGATCGATGCCGTGTGGCTCTTGACGGCGCTGCTTCCCGCAGGGGTTTTGCCGGATTTAAGGACGATAACGGGTTTCCCGCATGCCGATGCAGCAAGCACGAACGTCCTTCCCTCATTCTCATCAAATCCCTCTAAATAAAAGGTGATCACATCTGTCCCGGCATCTTCCCTGAAATACCGGAGCATATCTATTTCATTGATAAGGGCCTTATTGCCTATGCTGACAGCCAGCGATACCCCGACCCCTTCAAGGGCGCATTTGGCCATGTGGTCTACAAGGATGCCCCCGCTCTGACTGACCATGGCAACCCTCCCCTGATTCGGGATTACCATCCTCTCGCCCGGTATGAAGAAGGTATCCATGTGGGAGGGGGCGAAGATCCCGAGACAATTTGGCCCGATGAACGGGAAATTAGCCTCCTTTGCCATTGATACGATCCTGTTCTGGAGGTTCGTAAAGCCGGCTTCTGAGAACCCGCCCGAGATAACGACCGCGCCCCCTACGCCTGACTCGATGCATTCGGCCATGACCGAGGAGACGATGTCGGCTTTCGTGGCGATAATTGCCAGGTCGATCTTTGCCGGGATGTCACTGATCTTTGGATAGACGGTCTCTCCCCGGACCAGGCCGCCTTTCTCATTGACCGGATAGGCCTTGACCTGGTAACGAAGATGGTTCTTGTTGTAGATGACATTTGCAGGGTTGGATTCGTTGCTGAGAGAGACGCCGATGACCGCCATTGTTTGCGGTTTGAATAACCGTTTAAGATCCATCTCTCCCTCTTAGTGAATCAGCGCTATGGCGATTGTTTAAACGTATACGAGGACATTGTAACCCTTTAAAGTTGAGAATACAATAGGCAGCCCATAGCAAATACTAAATCCTAAGCACGAAATCCTAAACAAATTCGAATGTTCAAAATTCAAAAGCAAGTGGCATGCATTTTGTTTTGAACATTTGATATTTGAATTTTGATATTGTTTAAAGTTTGGTGCTTAGAAATTAGTGCTTGTCTTCTACTATCTCCGGGCTGTTTTGTTCAATGCAAGTTTGAATAATATTTGCGTGATCCGGCGATTTCCTGTTATAATCGGCATCAAAGAATTTCAGGAGGGGTGGAGGTCATATGAAGGTGCATTTCTGGGGAACGCGGGGTTCGTTGCCGGCCTCTGTTACGGCAGAGACGATCAGGGCAAAGATATTCAAGGCAATAAGGGCATCCCAGGGACGGTCTTTCCGTGATGACGATGCCATCCGGCAGTTCATTGACAAGGAACTCCCTTTTGCCGTAAAAGGGGGCTACGGCACGAACACCTCCTGCACGGAGATCCTCGACGGTGAAGATTATATTATCTGTGATGCCGGAACAGGGCTGAGAGATCTTGGAAATTATGTTATGCAGCAGGGCGCTCAAAAACACCATACGTTCCACATCTTTCTTTCTCACCCCCACTGGGACCACATCCAGGGTTTCCCTTTCTTTATCCCTGCCTATATACCAGGCAACAGGGTGAATATCTACGGGTGCCACGACTACCTCGAAGAGTCATTTGTAGCCCAGCAGAATTTTAATAATTTTCCGGTGCCCCTCAAGGCAATGAACAGCGATATACGCTTTACCGTCCTTGACCCCGGAAAGCCTTACGAGATGGGCGGTTTTACCGTGAAGGCCCTTCAGCAAAACCACCCTGGCAATTCGTACGGCTACAGGTTTGAAAAGGCGGGCAAAAGCATCGTCTACTCAACAGATTCCGAGCACAAAAAGGATATTGACAATCCCAACTACTCCTTTATCGCCTTTTTCCGGGATGCCGACCTTTTGATCTTCGACGCGCAGTATGCCTTTTCCGAGTCTTTGCTGACGAAGGAAGACTGGGGCCATTCAAACAACATGAGCGCCGTCGAATTGAGCGTCAGGTCGGGGGTGAAGCGCCTCTGCATGTACCACAACGAACCGGCAGTGGACGACGCAACACTGGAAGAATTTCTGGAAAAGACGAGGCGATACCTTGCGCTCTACGCAGAATCCTATCCCCTCATAATAGACCTTGCATACGACGGGATGGAGATCGAAATTTAATCTGAATAATTCCCTGCAGCGTTCTGTGCGGGACAACCTTATTCCCTCTCCCCTCGCGGGAGAGGGTCAGGGCAGAATGGTTAATAGCTGATAGCTCATGGCTCATGGCAAACCAAAAGACGTGAAATGTGAAAAAGTTAAAGCCTTTCAACGGGTTTATTTCTCGCACCTGACGTTGTCCTCGCCAGCATCCAGCATCAAGCATCGAGTTGCGGGAGAGGGTCAGGGCACGAGTAGCACAGCAGTATCATTGTTCCCTCTCCCCTCGCGGGAGAGGGTCAGGGTGAGGGGGCTTATTCAACAATGATTATGACGCACGCTGTCCTCGCCGGAGAAATATCCTTCTCCCAGGGGCGGACATATATGAGGTTTATCGCGGCCTTCCCTTTGCCCTTTGCCCGGAATGTCCAGACCTCGTTTCCACCCACCCCGACGCGCTTTGCATCAGGGACCGCCCTGTACTCTGAGCTGACAAGCGTCACCGTATTCTCATCGGGTTTTTCAGCAAGCTGCCACAGGTAGCCGGTTGAGGGGTTTGATTCGAGTGTCAGGACGAACTCGTCGCCAACCTTCATCACAAATGGGGCCTCGGAACCGCTGAAAACCCGTTTCTGCTTCAAAGGCGGTTCCTGGGCATGGGCACAGGGGGCGGCCGATACAAGAAGACAGGCCGTTGCCAAGACCATCAAAACCGATCTTTTCATTCCATCCTCCGTCAGATTGAGAAGTAAGGTGACACTTTATCATTATAAAGTATTGCCGCATGGATAAAAACAGGAAAGATCTATTTACGAGGTTTTTGCCGGTATCGAGCATCCAGCATCGAGTATCTGGTTTGCCATGAGCCATGAGCTATGAGCTATGAGCCGCCTTATTCCCTCAGCGCCGCTGCGGGGTCGAGGCGGGATGCAGAACGGGCAGGGTAGTAGCCAAAAAAGACCCCCACCGCTGTCGCAACGCAAAAACCAAGAATGATCGCGGACTGTGATATGAGAAAATCCCATTTGGAGAAATGGGAAAAGACGTAGGAAATGATGATTCCCAGGATTATCCCGATGATGCCGCCAACGAAGCAGAGGGTGACAGACTCTATGATGAACTGGGCTTCTATATCGGTTCTCTGAGCGCCGAGAGCCCTTCGTATGCCTATCTCCTTGCGCCGCTCCGTCACGGAAATGAGCATGACGTTCATGACGCCGATACCCCCGACTATGAGAGCGATGCTCCCTATTGCGCCAAGCAGCAGGGTAAATAGCTGCATCTGTTTTTGCATCTGGGCTATCAATTCTTCGGCAGTGCGCACCCTTACGCGGAGCCCGCCCGCCTTTTTGCTGAAATAGTTCTCTATGACGGCCTTGGCCGCCTTGCTGTCCTGTGTGTCCACCCTTGCCATGAAGGTGGTGATGTCATTCGTGGTAAAGGCGCGCATGGCCGTGGTGATATGGGTAATGGCGCCCCTGTTGATGCCGGACGGCCTCATGCCGCCGCCCTCAGGGAGGCTTTTCAGGATGCCGACCACGGTGTAGATGCGCTCGCCGAACAAAAACTGTCTGCCGAGGATATCCTTGATCCCGGCTTTTCGCAGAATGCTCGCAGCCTCTGCGCCGATGACGCAGAAAAACCTGTTCCTGTCAAGGTCGGACAGCAGGCGCCCTTCCCGGATATATAACTTGTTGAGATCGAAGAACGATTCGTCGACCCCCATGAGCTCGATGTAAAGATCCTGACCCATGTATGAATACTGTGTGCTTGAGACGATGTAGGGCGCCACCTTTTTGATCAGGGAACTGTAACCCGGAAGGCCATAGATATGGTCGATATTGAACCCCTCATCGCTGCCCTGACGCTCGTAATCCTTTGTGATGGAGACGATATCGATGCCCATGTCCCTGAACTGTTTCAAGGCTTCGTTCTGTACGATCGTGCCGATGGATACCATGCCGATGACAGATCCGATGCCGATGACAATGCCTATGAGGGCGAGGATCGTGCGCTGTTTTGCTGTTATAAGGCTTTTCAGCGCCTCCTTGACATTTGCCTTAATTATCATCTTTCACCCGGTGATAATGCCGTCCCGCAATTCGACCTTGCGCCTGCATTGCGCTGCTATCTTAGGATCGTGGGTGATGACCACGATCGTGATCCCTTCCTCTTCGTTCAATCTCCTAAAGAGGTTCATGATTTCCTGTCCCGTATGGGTGTCGAGGGCGCCCGTCGGCTCGTCCGCGAGGATGAGCGAGGGGTTTCCCACGAGCGCACGGGCAATCGCGATCCTCTGCTGCTGCCCGCCGGAGAGCTCCGTTGGCTTATGATGGAATCGTTCCTGCATCTCGACCTTTTTGATATATTCCATTGATCGTTCCGAGATCTCTTTTTCGCTGATCCCCCGGTAGATAAGAGGCAGACCGACGTTGTCGACGGCGGTCAATCGCGGCAGCAAATTATACTGCTGGAAGACAAAACCGATCATCTTGTTCCGCAGGCTTGAAAGCGTCCTGTCGTCATCATAGGTTATCCTCGTCTCCTCTACTGAATAGGTCCCGGCGGAAGGCTGCTCCAGAAGCCCCAGTATGTTCATAAGCGTTGATTTCCCGCTCCCGGAAGGGCCGATGATGGAGAGGAGTTCGCCCTTTTCAACAGTGAGGGAGATGCCCTTCAGTACATCGACCGCTGTAGGCCCGACCTGGTAGGATTTGCGTATGTCAATTAAGTGCAGCATGTTCGGTCAGGGGAGCAGTATTTCATCCCCCTTCGTCAGCCCCTTTGTTATCTCCACGGAATCAAGGGTGGTAATGCCTGTTTCCACCTTGATCCTTTTTGTCTCCTTTGTTATTTTATCTTTCATGGCCACGAAACTGTCCCTGCCTTCCATGTTGACTGCCTGGATCGGGACCATTAAAGTATTCGGTTTGTCCATGGTTGTGATCTGTACCTTGCAGGACATCCCGAGGAGCAGTTTCCCCCGTGCCTCCGGGGGAGATTGTTCGACAGATACGATTATTGCATAGACAGGCGTCTTTTTTGAGCCTTCACCCTTTGACGCCTGTGATGAGACGTGAGAGACGGTCCCTTTTAGTGTTATGCCCGAAAAGGCATCACCGGTGATCACGGCCTCCTGCCCCTTTTTGAGTTTGAGTACCTCCATCTCATCAACCTCGGCCGCCACCGAGAACCCCCCTGTATCGCCGATGGATATAAGCAGGTCCCCTTCCGTAAAGGGCATGCCGACCTCTATGAGCTTCCCCTTTTTATCCTTATCAGAGCCCGCATCGGGCATAACTACCGTACCAGATACCGGTGCAACGACATTTGCCTTTTGCAACTGCAGCTCCAGCACTTGAAGCTTGGTCCTCGCATTATCCAGCTCTATCTTTGTTACCCGATAATTATCCCCTTTGCCTTTATTGATGGTTGACCGCAGTTCCTGGAGTGATGCGTCGTAGTCCATCTGGGCCGTTTCGTACTGTTGTTTATCGGAACCGTAATCGGTTGAGGAGATATAGCCTTTTTTAAATAAGGTGTCGCTCTGTTCGAATTTGTTCTTTGCGGTGTCAAGCGTCATCTTGGATTTAGTGACTGATCGTCTTGCCTTCGTCACCTCGTCGGCGGTGTCCCACTTATCCGCTTCCCTCATCTTTTCAAGGGCCTTGATGTAAGCGACGTTAGCTTCCCTGTGCTTCGTCTCCGTTTCTATTGCGTCCATCTTGAGAAGCAGCTGACCTTTTTGAACGGGTTGTCCGTACTGGAAGTATTTTTCCTTTACCTTCCCTGTGAAGGGGCTTGTGATGTTGACCACGTTAATGGGCTTCAGGGATCCTTTGAGGGCTGTTGAATCGGTCAATCTCTGTTCGCTCACAACGAACGTTTTCATCAGTGAAGGGTCTTTCATCTCTGCGCGGGTTTCCTGCGCGGGCCTGCTGCCGGGCGGTATGATCCTCTTCCAGCTGACGAGGCCCAGGACCACGAAAAGCACGATGACGAAGGCAGTAGCAGCAATCCGGATCATGTGAACCTTTTTCAGGACCGACTGGAGGTTTGTGTTCGCCCCTTCGAGGTTGACGTATGCGTCCTGGAGCTCTTTATGCTGTGTCTTCAACTCTTCGGTGAGCTTTGCCTCCAGTTCCCGCAGTTGTTCAACCTCGGTTACATCCTGAAACACAATGATGACGGCGCTTTTTTCGTCCCCGTTTCCCGGTGGTTTAAGAAAGGAGGTGGTGATGTTGAGGGTCAGGGTCTTTTTTGCTGTTTTGTATGGGACCCTTGCATTATGCACCATCGCTGATTCATAGACGGCGTTTAATACCGCCTGGTTGAATTCGTCGTTTTCTTCCACGACGAGAAAGACCTCGCCGAAGGTTCTGTCAACAATGTCCTCGCCTTTCAGGTTTAGAATTTCCTCCGCCGCGTTGTTGAAGGTGATGATTGCGCCATCCATGCTGATGGTCATGACGCCGTCGCGCATATTTTCCAGGATGTTTCTGTATACTATTTCCCGGTCTGCCACAGAGCCTCCGATGTTGTAATAATTGACCAATTCTGTTGGTTCATTTTCCGTTGGTCCCCTTTGTTGCCATCTTTACTTCGTCATCATCCTTTTTGACGTCTATATTCCATGTCTTCAGGGTTGTTCCGAGCTTCTGGTCGAGCGTTGTAAGGGAATTGAGGTAGTTGATGAACGAAGACAGTTCGGTGTTGTGTGCGGAGACAAGGCTGTCCTGGAAGCTGAGAAGCTGGAAGAGGCTGCTCCTGCCGACCTTCATCTTTGCATTCTCAGCATCGAACTTTTTCTGTTCCAGAATAGAGTTATATTTTGCAAGCTTCAGCTGCTGGTACTGCATTTCAACGTCCCTGATGGCATTGAGAACATCCGACTCGATCGTTTTTTCCAGCCTGATGAGGTTGTTTTTCTGCGTGTCGTATGCGACCTTTGCATTGAGGTATGTGTTCGTAAGGTCCGTAGTGTTGAACGGTATCGTAAGAATGGCTCCCACGTTCCAGTCGCTTTTTCCCAAACTGCCGGTGCTGCTGTAGGCAGCCCCGAACCGTGAATTCGTCATGCCGCTGCCTGCGCCTGCGCTGACCGAGAGATCCCAGAGAAGGCCGTTCTTTGCAACGTTGTATTGCAGTTTTGATGTCTCGAGGTTTTGCAGCTGCTTCAGGTAATCAGACCTGTTCTTCCGGGCGATCTCCATAGCCTCCTCGAACGTGGGCGGCTTGACGATGGTCTCCGTCTCATCTACGGGCTCGAAGCGTGTCTGGCTGCCGAGATTGAGAGTCTGCAGCAAGGCCAGGCGCTTGTAGTCAATGTCGTTTTTGTCCTGGCTAATTGTGATATTCTTCGATGCGATGCCGGCCTCGGACTGAAGGAGTTCTGATTCTGCCATTCTTCCCGCTGCTACCATGGCCTTGTTATATTCGTAGGTCTGTTTCGTGGTCTCCATGGATTTTTCGTCTATTTCGAGTTGGCGCAGCGCCCTCACATAGTCCCTGTACTGGCTTGATACGTTCGTGATCGTATTGATGATGGCGTCTTTCAGGTCAAGGATGTTGCCTTCCTCGTTAATGCGGGCGATCACAAGGTCCGAGGTTGCCACCTCTATGCCGGCGTTCTTGAGGAGCGGCTGAGTATACTGGAGCGTCCATGACGGGTTGTACTGGTAGAACTGCGGAACATCAGACCTTGTCGCCTGGTTGTTCCAGGCGAGGGCAAAATTGCCTCCTGTCGGCACATTGAGGGTAACGCTGGTATTTGTCTGATGGCTCGAGCCGGTGGCCCTCCCCGTATCAACGCTCGGGTAGGTTGAGATCCGGTTTGTTTGAAGCATCAGATTGCCCTGTGGCCTGAACTTGTTTTCTGCAACCTTCACGCTGTACCTCTGAGTTATCCTGTTGAGGAATGTGTTCTTGAGGTCGATATTATTCTTAAGCGCCAGGATGACGCAGTCGGCAAGGGTAAGTTTTTTAATATCCGGCTGCCCTTTCTGCATATCCGGAACCTTTGTCGTCTCAGCGTTTTTTACCTGACCGAAGGAAGGAGAAACAAAGATGCAAAGAAAGATAAGGACTATAATTATCTTCATCATAAACACATACGAAAACATTGCATCGTCTCCTTACGTCCTGAGATCAACGGCCAATGCCAGTATGTTCTTGTTTCCATCCCTCCTGTATGTTACCTCGTCCATCAGTTTTTTTATGAGGAAGACACCTATTCCGCCGACCTGCCGCTCAGCGACATCCAGGGTTGTGTCAGGTTCAGAGACCGCAAGAGGGTCGAAAGGCATTCCGGCATCAATGATCTCAATTATGAATGTCCTGCCGCGCTCAACTTTGCATGAGATCTCCACATCCCCTCCCTGTCCCTGGTAAGCGTAATGGAAGATATTGACGAGGGCTTCTTCGGCGGCTACCTCTATCTCGTTGATGCGCTTTTCCCCCAAACCCTGTTCTTTCGCACAATTGCTCACCATACCGATCAATGCATGGAGATGGTCAAGCTTTGCGGGAACTCTTATTGTTGACAGGACTTCCACAATGTTACACGTCGTTGAGGGCTGACGCGTCTGAATCAAATATCTTAAAGATCGAATAAAAACCGGATATCTTAAACACCTCTTCAACAGGGCCCTGGAGCCCCGAAAACCTGATATCGCCCTGTTCGGCTTTTAATCTTTTTGCCGTGGCAAGGATACTGCGGAGGCCGGCACTGCTGATATACTCCAGCGCGCCGAGGTTGACGATAAATCTCCGGTCACCCTTTGCTATAAGACTTGAGAGATAGTTCTCGAATTCAGGGGCAGTGACGGCGTCTATCCTTCCCTGAACCATAACAACCGTTGTGCTCTTTTCCTGCCGGGTGGTTATCTCCATATCAACTCCTTCCTGAGTTTTTATGCATTGTAAATGGAAGGACTCAAAAAATCAATGAAATTAGTGCGATACTATTACCAGTTAATATCCGCCCAATCGTTCTGCGCAAACTCCAGTATCTGTTTCGCCCGGCCAGTATAGAGGGTGATACCCTCCCAGTTCGGTCGTGCCATGACCTTCTGCATGAGCATCCCGTCTTCCCCGAACCATCTGGGGAGGATGCCGCCGAAAAAATATCCCCTTTTTCTGAGCAATTCTACGGCATTGCCGACCCAGGGCTCGCTCAGCTTCAGCCATGCCTGTATCACGATAATATCGCGGGCGGCAAGATCTTTCTCCAGTGCATCAAGCACATTTTCAAGATCAATGCCTGTTCTCAGGAAGGACAACCTCGCCACTTTTGGAAAATCGAAAACATGGCATGATATTTCCGTTTTCAACGTATCCGGGATCTTGCCGGCGGATGCGATCAGGGTCCTCGGGTCGCTGAGCCCGTCGTAGATATACCTTGACTGTTCTTGATAGATCTCAGGTATATGAGCGGTAAGCAATACCGGTATATATATCCTGAATGTCCCGAGCACGGCAACCCTTCCTGATGCGCTCCCTTCTTTGACGTATGATTCTGCCGGCATAAGGTCTATTTCGATAGCGGTCTCGATAGATTTAAGGGTTAAGCAGGTTTTCTGCATATAGGTATGGTTGCAGACAGGCTCTCCGAAGACGCCGTCCAAGCCGAATTCGTTTCCCACTGTTTCATAGAGATGGGTATTTATCGCTGAGGAGATCCCTGAACCCCGGTATTCCGGCAGGACCAGACCCTGGCCGGCCTCGTAGAGCTTCGGGTTGGGAGTTGATGTAAAGAGCGCCACATACCCGACGATCTTTCCTCCGGGCGCACGGGCGACAACAGGGATATTCTCTTTCTTTTCAAAGGCGGCAACAAGCTGGTCGGGGTGATAGACGAGCTTTGCCGGATAACCTTCTCCGTAAACAGTTCTGAACAGTTGTGCAACGCCCTCTGCGTCCCCGTGGCGGAAGATATCGACATCATATGATTGTTGTTCCATTCCTTGCTCCTTTTTTACAAAGTTTAAACATTTTACATTTTACCTTTCACATTTTACGGGTTCGCTCACCTTCCACGTTAAGACGGCGGACAGGAAGCTCAAAAGGGCGCAGCAATAAAAGAGTATTACATATCCGGAATGAGCCAGGAAGAGTCCGCCGAGAAAGGGCCCGAAGAAAAAGCCAGCCTGGAGCATAACGAGAGCAAGATTAACATTGAGCCCGCGAAAGCGGGGAAGCGATATGTCGAACATGAGGGCAGTGAGGATCGGCATGACGATGCCCCAGCCAATGCCGAAAAGGACAGATAAGACAAAGAAAAGAATCTCACCCTGCGCATGGCCAAGCCCGATGTTGCAGAGCCCAAGGCCTGCAAGCGAAAGCGCCGTGGCCTTGGGCTTGTTTACCCTGTCGAAGAATGCCGCCCCTCCAAGCCTGATGATGATCATCGTTATGGTAGCTATAGTAAAGAAGAAGCCGGGGTTGCCGACGCCGATGCGGGCGCCGAAACCTTTGAGAAAAAAGAAAACGATGGTATAGCAGGTATAAAGAAGAAGGTTTACCGCGAGGAGGATAATGACATTCCTGTTTTTCAGGTCTTTTTTGAGTTCCCGGACATTGATCCTTTGCGGCGCATGTGCGCCTTTATCAATGGCGGGGAGTGAAGTCTGCAGGAAGAAGATCAGTATCAGCGGGAGAAACATGACGATCGCTGCGTAGGTAAGGACCGAAGGAAGATCGTGTGATCTTTTGTCAAGGAAACTGACGAGAGGAGGAACCGCGGCATAGGGCAAAAGCCTGATGAGAGAGAGAAAGCCGAACCCCTGGCCACTTTTTTCAGGCGGGATGAAATCGACGATCATTGCTACCAGCGCCGTGACCAGTGAGACAAAGGCGGCTCCGTGGAGTATTCGGACGCAGATAAGCGAGGAAATGGTCGTGGCGGCACCGTAGAGAAAGAGGGCGGCGATCATGCCGGAGCTGCCGATGAGCATCCATTTGCGCGCGTTCCCCCTGTGGAGGAACGGGCTCAAAACAGGCTGGATGAAAAAACAGGCCAGCGAATCAGCGCCGATGATAAAGCCTGCCCATGCCGGGTCGACGCCGAGCTTCTGGAGGTACTGCTGGAACTGGAAGAAGGCGGCGGTGGTACAGGCCGCGACGAAAAAGATACCGTTGAGTATAATAAATTCTTTTGAGATAAGGGTTGCGGGCCTGGCTGTCGTATTATTCATTCTGACCCCATATTCCTTTTACACCGAGAAGAAGTGTTTGACCCCGACGAGGATCATCTGAGCTGCAAGGGCAGAGAGAATAAGTCCGGTCACTTTGCTCAGGATATTGAGCCCTCTTCTTCCGACTACCCGCTCAATGAATGACGCCATCAGCAGGATCGTGCCGACGCTGGCGACGGCAAGGAGCAGGGCAGCGCACCCGAGACCCTTGAAAAATGCATCGGATATTTCGGCTCCAAGTACAAGCAGGGTGCCGGTAGTTGCAGGTCCGACGATAATGGGCATAGCCATCGGCACGACAGTGATATCCTCTTCCGGTGCCGGCCTTGAGGTTGTCAGGTTTGTCTGAACCAGACTGACCGCCGACAGGAACAGAAGAATTCCTGCGCCGATGCGGAAGGCATCCAGCGTAATGCCGAACAGCGAGAAGATTATATCACCGAAGAAAAAGAGCGCCAGACAAAAAACGCCTACCGCGCTGCTGATCTGAAATACCAACTTACGGCGCTGGGATTCTGTGTGCCCCTTCGTCATGCTCAGGAACATTGACAAGGCAAAAAATGGTGTGAACAGAAAAAAGAACTTCAACCAAACGCTTACAAAAAAGCTCAATGTATTCATTGTGCCTTGATTTTTACCTCCCTCGCATAATCATTGCATATCCGGATTGGCAGTCTTTGTGCCTGAAGAGCCTGACGCATATGTCGACCGCCTCGGGGTCGTACAGAATGCCTTTGTTTTTGGTAATCTCGTCAAGGGCAGCATCCTGGCCGCGGGCCGGCCTGTATGGTCGGGGAGAGGCGATTGCCTCTGCCACATCGGCGACCGCGAGTATCCGTGCCTCAAGGAGGATGTCGGGCCCTTTCAGCCCCCGGGGATACCCGGAACCGTCGAGCCTCTCATGGTGCTGCAGGATCATTTCTGCAACAGGGTAAGGCAGCCCGGCGTGCTTTAGTATGTCATATCCCGCCTGAGGGTGGGCCTTGACGAGGCCGTACTCCATTTCGGTAAGCCCTGCCGGCTTGCTCAGGATCTCAGAAGGTACGGATATCTTGCCGATGTCGTGAATGATTCCCGCGACCCTTATATGCTCTATTGTATCATGGGCCAATCCCATCTCGCCGGCTATGGCTGCGGCTATCTCCGACACTCTTTCCTGGTGGCCGCTTGTGCCGGGGTCCCTTATTTCGATCATCGACGACATCGCCAATATTATTCCTGCCAGTGATGTTCGCAGGTTTCCAAGCTCTTCAGCGGCGAACTTGCGGGCAGTGATATCCTGGAGCATCCCCTCATAATAGAGCGTCTTGCCATTTGTATCCTGCACTGCGTGAGAGGTGACGGATACCCATTGCAGCCCCCTGTCCTTTTTCCGCATCATGACCTCGAAGTCCTTCACGAACCCCTTTTCTTCGAGCAGCCGCCTGAGTTCAGCGCGGCGGCTCGGGTCAACGTAGAGCTGGTGGGCAATGTCGGTCACCGTCAGGACCATTTCATCAGGGGAGTCGTAGCCATGGATCTTTGCAAGCGTAGGATTGACGCTGAGGTACCTTCCATCCGGAGTGACCTGAAATATGCCTTCAGATGCGTTCTCGAAGATGTTACGGTATTTTTCTTCTGAATTTTTGAGCTCTTCTTCTACTCTTTTGCGCGCCGTGATATCTTCCAGCATACCCTCGTAATAGAGGATATTTTCTGCATCATCCTTGACCGCCCGGACGTTCAGCGAACCCCATAGCGTGGAGCCGTCTTTTCTGTAGAATTGCGACTCAAAGCCTCTTACGGTCCCGTGTTCAGCGAGAAGCTTTTCGAACCTGCGCCTGTTGTCGTAATTGATATAGAGCTGCCGGCCTATGTTGGTAACTTCACGAACCATTTCCTCCGGTGACGAAAAGCCGAAGATGCGGGCCATGGCCGGATTAACGGCGATCAACTGGCTGTCCGGCGTGCTCTGAAAGATGCCTTCCACGGCATTCTCAAAGATGCTGCGATACTTGGCCTCACTCTGGTGCAGCGCTTCTTCCACGTGCTGCCGTTCGGTGATCTGATGTTCAAGCTCCGATAATGCCTGTACCTCTGAGCCCGGATATCCCTCAGCCCTTTCCGGCCGAGGTTGTTTTTTTGTCCTGTGCTGGTTTTTCATTACCTTTCTCCCGGGCAAACCTATTGTGTTCCGGAATACGATGTCTTTGCCTTCCTGCCGAAGGGAATGCCCAGCTTCCTCATCCTGCTGCGCAATGTCCCCGGGTTCAAACGAAGGATAGCGGCAGCGCCCTTTGGTCCTTCAACATTTCCGCCGGCCATTTCCATTGCCCGCATAATGTGCCGGACCTCAATATTCTTCATGCTGAGATCTGTTGTTTCCGGGCCGCAATAACTGACCGGTTCGTCTTTTGCCGGCTTGATGCCGACAATATCTCCGAAGCCGAGAACCTCGCCCCTGTGGATAACGATGGCCCGCTCAACGGCGTTACTTAACTCCCTTACATTGCCGGGCCAATCATATTCAATGAGCCTTTCCATTGTGCCAGGAACCAGCCTTGGTATAAAATGGAGCCCTATCTCTTTTGCCTTTCTGCGCATGAAATACTCAACGAGGGCAGGGATGTCGACCTTCCTTTCTCTCAATGGCGGTATGCGGATCGGGACAACGCATAAACGATAGTAGAGATCATCCCTGAACTTTTTTTCTTCCACAAGCCCGCGGAGGTCTTTATTTGTGGCCGAAATGATCCGCAGATCGATCTTGACCGGCTGCGCCCCGCCGACGCGCTCGATCTCTTTTTCCTGGAGGACGCGCAGCAGGCGGACCTGGGCATGATGCGGGAGCTCGCATACCTCGTCAAGAAAGATGGTCCCCTTGTGGGCGCGCTCGAACCTGCCTCTTTGACGGGAGATTGCGCCGGTGAAAGCGCCTTTTTCGTGCCCGAAAAGCTCGCTATCGATGAGAGAATCGGGGATGGCGCCGCAATTTACCTTGATGAGCGGTTCGTTGTTTCTCGGTGAAAAGTTGTGGATCGCGTTGGCGATCAATTCTTTGCCGGTTCCAGTTTCTCCTTCAAGCAGGACGGGGCTTGACAGGGGCGCTACCTTAAAAACCTGCTCCATGACCGCTTTAAGGCCAAATTCCGCGCCCACGATCTCCTCACTGAAACCCCGCCGCAGCTCGTTTTGGAAATAATGACTGTCGTCTGCCAGGAGCTCCTTGAGCTTTATCAATTCCTGATAGCGCAGGCTGTTGGCAAGCGCAACAGCCGCAGGTTCGTTGATAAGGGACCAAAGTTTTGCATCATCTTCGGTGTACCTGTTTTTCCCGCTGGCGCGCACAATGAAGGAACCCACGAACCTTCCTTCGACGATGAGCCGTCCTACGATGATTGAAGAATCAGGCCAATGGTACCTTTCGCCGACAAGCCCCACTATTGTATCCCGGTAAACATCGTCCGATGTTCTCACGCGAGGGAATCTGGAAGGGTCCTCCAATTGTTTCTGCAGGTCAGGGGGCATGGAAACCTTGTCTGCCCTAACTGTGCCGCCATTCTTGTCCGCCGTTGCGACAACATCAAGAGTCCCGGCGCCCGGATCGTATACGGTAAGGATCAGTTCGTCTGCGGGCAAAATATTGGCTATGTAAAGGTAGCAGTTCCATAAGGCCTTTTCGATGTCAAGGCTTCCGCAGATGCGTAATGTGATCTCTCTGAAAAACTGGTTTTCATCTACTTTCATATAAAGACTGTGACCTAACTGTTACAATTAACAGTTTACATATTATCGTTAGAATATGCAATCTATTTCTATGAAATAAAACAGATGTCAGGGGCGTTGGCAACTAAGGACCGCATATCGTATATAGAAAGGCAACAAGTAGATTACACACCTCCTTACCTCGTGCCTCTTCCTTGTTGTCTCCACGTCTTGTGCTGCTTAACAGCCTGAAAATATACAAGCTTACCAGCATTAATCAACAAAGATCCACTTATGCTTTGCCATGAGCCGCTTTCAATCCCGATGATTCCCCGCTGCTTGCTGAGGGCAACTGTGCAACTAAGACATCCTTTACAGTTTAGACCGGATACATCATTTACACATTTATCCATTGCGAATAACTCTGTTCTTCTTCAAATCCAGTGAGGGTAGGGTGAGGGAGCATAATCATGCCGTTTCTATCCTCTGATTCCCCGCTGTTTGCAGCGGGGTAGTTTATTATCTTGAGCGTGGTGGGCATATTTGTTGACAAAAGTCTGAAACCGAGAGTAGGTTCACCGGTAACTGTGAAATAAAATAGATATGATCTATGACATATAACAGAAGACAGTGATCAAATTATGTAACGTATTGATTATAATAGGGATAATTCCATGGCACGATCCTTGCTATACTATAATCAGTATGCAAAAAAAACAAATGAGATGTTATGACAGAGGTTTTTGGTTCACAGACCAAAAAATTGCATGATAGGAGGGTAACATGGCTAAGAGATGGGATTTAGAAGAGAAGATGTTAATAGAGGTTTTTGGTTGCGGCCTTGTGGAAAAACGGGTCATTGAGGCATTTCCGGGGAAAGAAAGAGAGATTATCCCTTCAGCTTTTTATCACGATGGCGTAGGCCTGGAAATGGCGCTGATCGAGACATTTGGCTGCATCTCCCTCGACAAGGTCATTAATCTTGACGTTGGCAGGGATATGAAGCAAGCACAGCTCCCTGTCATGATCGAAGATCATCCACCCTTGGTGGTAGGGCTCGTATAAAGGGCTGGTATACTGTAAGGCAGTATTCTGCTTCTGGAGGTGCCCGAACTGCAACCTCTGCCATGTAAGAAGAAAAGTATAATAATATATCAGCAATATAGTTCACCTCTACTCTGGCGGCTTATCTTTAAAAAAGACGAAAATTATACTACACATTTTCATAAAAATAATTCTCATTTGATACACCATGTCCCCGGTGCAAGCATTTCATGCGCTTTGACATCGTGGAAGGCGGTTTTTAAAGAGCTTTTTACCCTGCGGGAGCCTTGCGGATGTAGATTAGTGAATATTTTCACATATCCTGTTGACAAGCATGGCCCTTTCCCGTTAAAATTACGAAGAAAAGAGACCCGGAGCATAATGAGCAGCGAACATACAACGACTTCCCGGCTGAAAAAAATAGGAGCCGGGATGGATAAGAGGAGCGAATATGACTGGATTGCAGAACAGTAAGGGTTTGGAAACGGCTGAAAGGTATTACGCGCAATATGGGGCGCGGGCAATAGAATTAAAAAAGGAAGGCAGGAAGGTGATAGGTTATATGTCTGCCCTGATGCCAGTGGAGATATTGACCGCCGCAGGGGTTGTGCCTGTCAGGCTGAAAGGTTTTGTAGACGAAGCTATTACGAAAGGCGATGCATACATGGAATCAATCATATGTCCATTTGTTCGCAACGTCTTTGACGCGGCCATAAAGGGAAGGTTTAGCTTTATGGACGGTATGGTCTTGCCGCACCAGTGTGATAGCATAGACAGGACGAATGACGTATGGAGCAGCAACCTTAACCTCCCCTATTGGCACTTTCTTAATGTCCCACACGTTACTGACGGTCCTTCCATAGAATTTATGAAAGAGATCCTCCGCGTCTTTATCGGCACCCTGGAGAAATTCCTCGGGACGAAGATCACCGATGCGGCAATAGCACAGGCTATAAAGGCGCACAATGAGAACCGGCGTCTTATGCGGGAGCTTTATGACCTAAGAAAATCAAACTCCCCGCTTATATCAGGCGTTGAGATGATGAAGGTGCTGGTAGCTGCGATGAGCATCCCCGTCGATGAATCGAGCGCCCTTATCAAGGGCATAACGGAAGAAGTAAAAAAGAGAACAGCGCCCGCTGACGGAAATCGAAAAAGGATCATGATCATCGGCGACCAGATCGATAATACGGCCATACCCGAGTCCATTGAAAACGCAGGGGCATGGCTTGTTGCCGATGACCTGTCGATTGGCGGGAAGATATACTGGCCGGAGGTCGACGAGAAAACAGATCCTCTCCAGGGGATTGCGGAACGTTATCTGCGAAAACTGAAGATCCCCACAACCTTTGTGAGTGATGGGGATACCTATGAGGAGAACCTTGAGGCGCGGTTCGGTCATTTGAAACAACGTATCGCTGAGTTCAAAGTAGACGGCGCCATCCTTTTCATCTACAAATACTGCGACCCTTACGGTTTTGAAGTGCCGGCAATGAAGAGCTACATCGAATCGGGAGGCACCCCGGTCCTGTACCTGGAGGATGAATATTCAACATCCACCCTGGCACGGGTGAAGACCAGGATCGAGGCATTCCTGGAAATGATCGCATAACGGAGGATACCTAAATGGCTGAAGAGAAAAAAGGAAGAGCAGTTGCCACACAGACAGCTGCAAGGATACCAAAATTTGTAAGGGGCAACCTTTCCGCTACATTGAAAGCAAAAGAAGAGGGGAAGAAGGTGGCCAAAGCCTACATCGCTGATGGCCAGGATGAGATAATGAGAGCGATGGACATCGTGCCGGCCTGGGGCGAGAGTTTCTCGGGAGTATGCGCGGCCAAGCGAGATGCCGAAAAGTACCTCCAGAAGGCCGAGTCGGACAACTTCTCCCGTTCGCTTTGTACATACGCGACATGTCATATCGGATTCGAAATGATCCGAGAGGAACAGGGCGGCGCAATGCCTGAAGGCGCTCCCTGGGGAGGCATGGGGCGTCCCGATATGATCCTTGGCAACGGGCAGCTTTTATGCGACCCCCGGTTCAAATGGCCGCAAGCCCTCCAGCACTACCTTAGGGATGTTCCTGTCTTTATTACCAACATGTACTACCCGCCCTGGGACCCGAACACTGACCACCATGAGCAGGAGAAGTTTTACGTGAAGTACTGTATGGAGGAGCTCCGGGAAACCGTTAAATTCTGCGAAAAGATAACAGGAAAGAAAATGGACTGGGATAGGCTCGCTGCGGTTGTCGAGCTTTCCGATAAGACCTGGGACCTCTTCATAGACACCTATGATCTCCGCAAGGCCATGCCCACGCCCATGGACACGGGGGATGCGATGAACACCATGGTCCCGCTCACCTTTAATCTGGGAACGCAGGAGGCCTATGACTTCTATGTGGAACTTAATAAGGAGCTGAAACAGAAGATCGCCGACGGGGTAGGTGTAGCCAACCCGGAAAAGTACAGACTTATATGGGCAGCAGGGTTGCCCTCATGGTTTGCGCTGAATGATTTCCAGTATTTCAACGGCAAGGGCGCCGTATTCCCCGTTGAGGTAACATACCGGGGCTGCGAGAGGATAGAAAGGCTCGATCTCCCGAAAACGAACGACCCCCTGGAACATATTGCCTGGAGATGGGTACGTTACTGGACACACTGGTACGATGCAGCACGGAAGCGCCCCGGGTCGATCCCAAAAGTTGAAAGGATCATTGAATACATCGAAGACTACAAATGCGACGGTGCGGTTTTTCATTCGGCGTTTTCCTGCAGGAGCTGGCATGCCGGGATCATCCACCAGGCCGATGTGCTGAGAAAGATCTACAAGGATATCCCGATCCTCATCATGGAAGGCGACATCGTCGATATCAGCTCTTACAATGAGGCCGATACCCACAACAGGATCGACGCCTTTGTTGAAACGCTTGAGGCGTATAAAAGCAAGCGGAAGAATTGAACTACCCCGCCGCAAGCAGCGGNNTCAGAGGATAGAAACGGCATGATTATGCCCCTCACCCTACTCTCTCCCGCGAGGGGAGAGGGGACAATGTTGCCCCACAGCAAGCTGCGGGGAATCATCCGGATTGAAAGGCAGGCTTAGGTTAAGATTCAGGCTGAGGCAAGAAGAAGATTTGCAATGGGAGATATCAAATATTATGCTGGAGTAGATATTGGCTCCACCATGACCAAAGTGGTCATCGTCAGTGATAGGATTGAAACTGCACTGATAGGGCCGACCGGGCCTGAGCACCGTAAACTGGCGAATAAGGTCATGGAAGACGCCCTCAGCCAGGCCCATCTGAAATTTGAGGAACTTTCGTACGTCGTCGCGACTGGATATGGAAGGATAAACGTCCCTTTTGCAGACAGGCAAATTACGGAGATAACCTGTCACGCGAAGGGGCTCTATAGTCTCCTCCCGACGGTTAAAACGATCATCGACATAGGCGGGCAGGACAGCAAAGGCATCAGGATCAAGGACGGCAAGGTGATAAACTTTGTCATGAACGATAAATGTGCCGCCGGAACAGGCCGTTTCCTTGAGGTGATTGCTGATTCCCTCGGCGTCGCGCTTGACAAGCTTGGCGAGGTTTCCCTGCAAGCTTCAAGGGCAACACCTATAAGCAGTACCTGTACGGTATTTGCCGAACATGAGGTGGTCAACCAGCTTGCCAATGGTGAACCTGTGGCTAACCTTATTGCGGGTGTACATGAATCTATCGCGACGCGGGTATATTCACTGGTAAGAAAATTGCAAATAGAAAAGGATATTGCCATTACCGGCGGCGGGGCGAAAAATACCGGCCTCGTGAAGGCGCTGGAGGCAAAGTTTGGATCGCCTGTCCTGGTCCCGCCTGAACCCCTTATTACAGGCGCTCTGGGTGCGGCATTGCTCGGCAAAGAAAAATGTGAGAGGGCCATCCTTGACGGATATAATCCCACGAGAAGCAAAGAGGGCCTGCAGGAGGCGAAGCTGTTCTCATGAATGATGTATATTTATGTCAAGCGAGTGGGAAATGATATGGCTTTTGTGCTTGGTATAGACTTGGGTTCAGGCTACTCAAAAGCGGTAGTGTGTGAAGGCGGGATGGTTAAATCTCATGCCGTGATGCCCTCGGGAGGAAACTACAAAGATACGGCAAGGGCAGTTTCAGAAAGGGCCCTTCAGAAGATGAATCTTTCCCAAAGCGATATCCGCTATACGGTGGCTACCGGATACGGCGCGGGGATGGTCGATTTTGCCGACGAGACAGTGACGGATATCTCTTGCAACGGTGCCGGTATTCAGCACATCTTCCCCGCAGTACGGACGCTCATCGATATTGGCTCCCAGTTTAGCAGGGTGATACGGGTCAACGATGAAGGAAAGGTAACATCATTTATCATGAATGAGAAATGTGCAGGGGGGAGCGGAAAGTTTCTCCAGATCATTGCCCGCATCCTCAATATTGGCTTAGAAGAGATAAGCGCATTGTCGCTTACCGCCACGAAGCCGATCGAATTTACTACAGGCTGCGCAGTTTTTGCCGAGTCCGAAGCTGTTTCCCGAATCTCTGAAGGAGCGCTCCCCGCTGATATCCTTGCGGGAATACATAATGCCATGGCGTCAAAGATCGTAACTCTCGTTACGCGTATAGGGCTCGAAGAAAGATGCGCCATCACCGGCGGCGGTGCGAAGGATATGGGGCTTGTAAGAACTATAGGGGCCGAGCTATCTACCGACGTCCTCGTTGCCGATGAGCCGCAGATCACAGCCGCTTTAGGTGCAGCCATTATCGCTGCAGAGCGGATATCCCGATAATGCTGTGAAAAGTAAAAGGTGAAAGGTAAAAAGTAAAGACCTTTCTTTCGCCTTATTCCCTGTATATTCCAACTATCCTCTGAGGTCACACCGTTTTAATCCCGATATACGATAAATAAGCAGTTCACAAGGTTCATCCCCTGACGCCTTACGACTCACGCCTTACGGGTGTTGTGCTATGAGCTATGAACCGTGAGCTATTTTCTCCTGGCATACCTCTGTGAGCTCCAGGAGGCGGGGAAGGGACGATACGTGCGACGCCGCGCGATGGAGATTGCGGAGCCCGGCAGGGATGTGGCCGAGAAATGCCTTCAATCCCCTGGTAAGACCTAAAAATGCAAAGGCGCCGAGGGCCTGCATGAGTCGCTGGGCTGAGGCCTCCCAGAAGTGGATTTGAAAGGCGTCCCAATCGAGGTCCCGCCTCACAAGAACGTAATAGAAGGCAAGGAGTTCTTTCGCCTCCCCCTCGGAAAGGTTTGCATAGGGGTCGCAAAGCAGTGAGCCGAGGTCATAAAAGGGGCTCCCGAAGCGCATTCCCTGAAAGTCGATGAGAAAAGGCTCTCCATTGCGGATCATAACGTTCTGGGATTGAAGGTCGCGGTGGACGAGGCAAGGTACTGTTCCGCAAAGCCTCTCTGCAAGGGCAGAAAGCTCTGCTTCGAGCCCTTTTTCCTGTGAAGGACCGGGCTTTACCCCGCATACATCCCGTAGAAAATGTTCTCTGAAGTAATCCCGCTCCCAGCGGTACAGATCAGGGCCAAAGCCCTCCATGAGCCTTATCTGGCCGGAAGGAAAAACTTGTGCAGGGAATGAGTGAAGGTTGTGAACGATTACAAGGGTCTTCTGATAAAGGGTCCGTCTTATTTCCCAGGGAGCGTCTTTGAAAGACCAGAGGTCCCGTTCCCCTATATCTTCCATCAACAGAAAACAGCGGTCCGGATCGTGACCGAAGAGCTTGGGAATAGAAACCCGGCTATCACAGAGAAAGACAGCAATGTCCCCATAGTAGGTATTCTCTATGCGTTTCGGATCGTAATGGATAAGAATGACCGAATCCGCGTATCCCCAGTGCAGTCTGAAAAAATCCCTGTCAGAGCCTCTCCCCGCCAGTGGAATAATCTTCATGGGAAAGTCATCTGAAAATTCGAAGACCTCACGGGCAAACCTGATCATCTCTTCGTGAACGCTCATTACTTCTCCATGCCAGACCTTGTCTTTTCGTATTCATCAATAGAGCCGATGTCGTTCCACCCGCCTTCGTCAATGATGACCCCACGGATTGATCCCGGTTTTTCAGTGATCCTTCTTAAGAATACGGGGATCACCGATATGATCTTGTTGGCCTCAATGAACCGGAGAAATGATTTTTCCACAGTATAGATGCCGGTAAAAAGGCAGCTTTGCTTACCCGGGTTGCCGAGGCTATGGCGGAGATCGCAGACCTCGCCACGTTCATCGATGTTCACGTTGAGGAGGGGGCCTCTGCTCCGAAGCGCCACAGTGACGTCGGGTCGCGCTGCCTCATGATCGTTGATCAGTTTCTGTAAAGGAAAGTCTGTGATCACGTCACCGTTGTAGCAGATGATCGCTTCATCCTCGTCAAGAAGGTCTTCAATGTTCTTGAGGCCGCCGGCTGTCTCCAGAAGCACCGGCTCATGACGGAAGATGATGGGCACACCGCGCCATTGCCTGCCGGGAAATTGCTGCGCGTAGGACTCCGGTATGTGATGGGTATTGACAATGAAGCGATCGACACCTGCTTCGATGAGATGGTCCATGGCATAGGTGATAACAGGCCGCCCGCCTACAGGCAGGAGCGGTTTCGGGCAGCGATCGGTCAGCGGGCGGAGCCTCACGCCCAGCCCGGCACCAAGGATGAATGCCGTCTTAAACCGTCGCCCCATCAATACACCTTCTTTAGTTCCGTGCCAGGGAAATAGTGTGCCAGTATTTTTTCTGCTTTGAAGCCCTTGGTTGCCATGACGGCAGCTCCGATCTGACAGAGCCCTACGCCATGTCCCCAGCCTGCGCCGTGGAAGATGAACCGTTTAACTTCCCCGCAGGCGCCCTGTTTTGTCGTTACAACAAAGGCGCTGCTGTATAAGTGGCTCCTGGAAAGCCAGCGCCTTATCTCGAGCTCTTTCCCAACGGTCATAGTCCTTTTAGAGCCGATGATCTGCAGGCGGAAGATCCGCCCCGAAGGGCCTCGCTGAAGAGGCCTGATCTCTTTCAGTGTTCCGAAATCAATGCCCGACCTTTCCAGCAGGATCCCTTCCAGTTCCTCGCGGGCATATTCGACCTTCCACCGGAAGAAATCATGTGTCTCACGGTCAAAATCAGGAAGGATCTTTGCCAGAAGGTCCATATCGCCTGTGTTGCAATACGCCTCAGGCTTCGAGAAGATCCAAGCGAAGGCATCTTCCTCTGTCCTCACGGGGCTGTATTGTGACGGCGCGTCTGTGATGCTGACGAGGTAAGGGACATGTTTGTTTTCCCATGCGGCGCCGAAGTTCTCAGTCATCCCGCCGCATGCCTTATAATAACGGGCATCGCATATCTCGTTTTGATACATGATCACAGTCCCGGAGGTTTCCCGGACAGCCGCTTCTGCATTTCCGGAAAGGATCTTTGTGATACCCTGGTAGCGCTGACAATGGTCATCGGCACAAACGTCGTATATGTCGTGGTCTTCCTGTTCATACCAGCGCACAAGCTCGTCGCCGTTTTCGGTGAGTTTTGTCGCTGCCGTGAGTGTTTCTTTATTTTCTTTTTTCCGGCCGAGGACGGAAAGGAGCCAGCTTCGAGACATGATCGCATGGGTCTTCAGAAACTCAAGGGGCGCAGCAGCATTCATTTCAGAAGAGATGACGCTTTTCAGATAGTCTTCCAGGTGGATCTCGTTGATGACGGCTATCGTTCCATCATCGCGGGACCGGAGAACAAGATCTCCGCGAAAGGTCTGATCCTCGGTTCTTTCCCAGTGGAAGCTGATGCCTATAATCACATGGAAAAGCGTGAATGTAGAACCGCTGTGCGGCGTCAGCCTGACAGACGGGGAGCGGGCTACACCGCGGCCATCAGTGCCCTTGAGGGCGATAACGCCGTCCGATGCGCTCGCAGAGAAGCTGCCGGACAGGTCGCCGAAACCAACAACATGAAAATTGCCGTTCAGGATGCCTGAAACCTCGACCTGCCGGTCCATGATGCCCACGGTTATCATTGGTTCTTTGTTCATCTTTTTGCCCGGAACTATCTTGCAAAAGATGATAACGGGAAAACATGAGCCTGTCAAACCTTATTCCCTTTCCGAATACAGCAAGGGACGATGGCAACTTCTCTGGCTTACGCGAGCGCCCCCCTTTCATTGATCCGTATCTTTCATTGTGATGTCCTGCGGGATGCACCCGGGTCAAGTTTCCAGCGAGAGCATATCTGGCGATACGGCAATTGTTTAGATGTTAATTGGCTATTTGGGACATAACGGTTGTATGACGATGTTTGCAGAAATTATCCCGAAGCCTGGCGAGGTTTACTCTGGACACGCCAGAGATGGGTCCCGAAGACTGCCAAATCGGGAACATATGGTAACCTCACCAGCCTTCAGGATATATATAATTATAGCACACAATGCAAGAGGCTGCACCCGGCTATAAGCGATCAGCCGACAGTATAGCGTATATAGGAATGTAAGGCGAAATCCTAAGCACTAATGTCGAAGCACTAAACAAAATGAACTGCCCCGCAGCAAGCTGCGGGGAATCATCAGGATTCAAATGTTCAAAATTCAAAACGTAAGAAACATGCATCTGTTTCGGGCATTTGATATTGTTTAGTGCTTCGTGCTTCGAAATTCGATATTGTTCAAGTATCCGGCATCAAGTATCAAGTATCCGGCTTCATGCCTTCCCTCTCCGCAGCACCAGCCTGACCGCAATATAGGGAAACAGGAAAAAGACTATGGCGCAGATCTTGGTGAATGCTATCCCGGAATAGTTCAATACGTCATAGTCGTGCCTGCTCAGCTCGAACCACTGCGAATGGAGGCTGTAGCCAGCGCTTCCACCAATCAAAAAGAAAATGAGCCAGATGCATAGAAGCGCCAAAGACAGAAAAAAACAGCGGATAAGAACAGCGGATAGCTTTTCCAGCAGGTCAATGTGCTCTTTGTTGTTCACAGGCAACCTCCTTTTCATTCCATATCTTATGGATAATATAGGCATGACCGGGAACCGGCTTTGAATATCAACCCAGGCATCTTATGAGCCATTTGCTGTGTGGTCCCCGATATTGCTTCAACGTCCGCATTCGGTCTTATTGCGTATGATAATGTTCATGCCCGATTCACACCTTTATCCCCTAAACGGTTTGCGGCGGTTGAGAAGATCCCACAATTCCTTTGTAGAAGGGGTATCGACCTCCAATCGTTTGCCGAGACGGAGGATGGTGCCCCCGAACAGATCGCGCTCATCCGGTTTATCGGTAGATTCAACGTCGCGCTGGAAGGATGTTTTTGTCTCATAGGAGAAGCTGCTGCCTTTTTGGTAGGAGTCGGCAACGATTGTTCCGGGCAACACGACCCCTGTCTTCCCGGCGAGTTGAACGACCTCTTCCATCACAGAAAGGACATAATCGCTCAGGGTGCCCGATTCCATAACCTGCCCTATTGTCTTATCAAAGCCGGCCGTTACGAGACCGAAGGCTGCAATAAAGACGAACTTTCCCCATATTTCCGGATAGACATCCTCAAACCATTCATACTTGATCCTGCTGGTGCTGAAAATATCGAAGACCGGCTTCGGGGCCGAGCCGCGCGCGCGCGGGTCCTTGCCAAGAATAATTTTGCATGCACCGCCTTTTTGAGCTACCTTCCCATAGGTTTCAATGTGAGTCCCCACGTAGACGCAAGACGGCAAGACCTGGGCGGCCCGAAGATCCTCTCTTATCCTTTCATAGATATCGATGCCGTTCAGCAAAGGGACTATCAGGGTAGACGATGAAACGTTATCGCCAAGACGGGAGACAGCATCCTTAAGGTCATAGGATTTGACGCACAACAGGCAGATATCGAGAACCGGCAGTTCTTCAATGCGATCAGTGGCTAATGTCGGGTTGCAAACCCATTCCCCTTCTGTTGCTGTACTGACATAAAGACCGTTCTTCCTGATTGCATCTAAATGCCTGCCCCTTGCTACAAAAAAGATATCGGCATCTTTCCGGGAAACAAGTTTGCATATCTTTCCCCCAAAATACCCTCCAACGCCTCCTACGCCAATAATCCCAATATTCATCTTCTATGTCCCTTAAACGCTTTGTCAACAACAGGATTTACATAAAAATCAGGCAAACCCAATGTTAGTATCACTTTTTTGCAAAATTCCAGTGCCTCAGACTCTTCTCCGATATAAATGCTTTTCACCGTTTCATCCAATGCCTTCAGATAACCTTCGCTTTCATTGAAAAACTTTTCTATTTCTTCCCGGTCAGTAAGTGGCGGAGTCCAGGAGGTCAGCAGGATGGCATAGTCCGGATTTGTTCTTATACAATGCAAAGAGTTCATCAGATCATAGAAATTATCATAAACGGGGATATCATTTTTTACAGGGATTGAGTCGGCAGTGAATAATATCCTGTCTTCGGGGAACAAGATGTTTATGGAACCTTTGGAATGGCCGGGCGAATGAATGATTTTCAAGCTGACGTTTTCATCTGCTTCGATCACCTGACCATGGTCTAATAATTTATCTATTCTCACGGACCTATCCGCAATATCTAAAAAACCCGGGACAGGCCGCTCGTTCATCTGAGCTTCAATGTTCTCTATCCAGCTTCGCTCATTTTTATGTGCTAAAATCCGGCATCCTGTTGTCTTTTGAATTTCAGCGGCAGAACCTATGTGATCGGGGTGGGAGTGGGACAGAATTATTGTTTCTATCTCAGCGATATCCCGACCGTTTTTATTTATGTAGTCGAATATATTGGCTGCGCTGTCTTTTGTGCCCGTGTCTATCAGGGTTATCTTTTTTCCGAAAACGATTATGCAGTTTACAAACCTTTCGATTATTTTATATGAATTCAGATTTATCTTAAAATCCAATCTCAGCAAATGAATATTTTCCGTAAGTTTCATAGGTTTAATCTCCCATTATCTTTCGATTTGTCTCATAATTCATTTTTCTCATTATTCCATTTTAACATATAACACAGAGCTCAGCCAGAGGCAACGCCCTTTGTTGCGATTGGCTTCAGTGGCGGGTTATGCGGTCTTTCGTTCCAGAATTTTCGCTTCTTCTTCAATACGGATGATTCCCCTCAGCTTGCTGCGGGGTAACCTGTTCCCTTTCCCCTTGCGGGAGAGGGAACAGGGTCTTTCATCAATAGGCTCTTGTAGCCATAATTCCCTCTCCCCTTGCGGGAGAGGGTCAGGGTGAGGGGGCATAATCATGCCGTTTCTATCCTCTGATACCCCGCCGCTTATGGCGGGGTAGTTTATTGCGGCCTTCAAGTTTATCTTTCTCAACCTCAAGATCGTAACGAGATTGAAGGTTAAGCCAGAAACGCTCTGAAAGACCAAAGTAGCGGGAAAGTCTGAGTGCCGTATCAGCGGTAATGGACCGTGCTTCTTTAACCGGATGGGCATTTTTTACTTCCACATCCGAAAATTATCGTGATATTCCTTCCCTTTTGAATGCGGCAAGATGATTCTTTGACCCGGCCATAAGACGATTGAACACATCCCTGACATCATCAGGCAGATCTTTTTTTAAAAATCGTTCATACATAGCAATATTCGTAACTTCAGCATCTACGCCGATCCGGAGCGCATCTGCGAAAGTGGCCGGTACTTTAGCGAGTTCCAGCCCACGGTCGGGTGGCAGCGCTACGCCATATTTTGCAAACAACGGTTTCAACCATGAAATATGCCTTTCCTCGGCCTTAATGATGTTTGAAAATGGTCGCCGGCTGCCAAACTTCTCCATTACCTTTTGGTATTCCCCCCGCGCCAGATATTCGTCTTCTATCGCAAAGACAAGCATCTTGGGAAGAGTAAGCTCTTTGTCGTTCAGCTTCAAAGTGCCGGCTGCGCCGTAAGTGTCGTCAGCAGCTTTAACCTGCAAAACAAGGCAAAGACACAGGATGACCATTCCACATGCTAAAAAGTTCATAATCCTTTTCATTTGAGAACCTCCCTTCATTTTCCTTGCCGTACTTTTTGGAAAATAGTTTTTTCTGTCGCACCTAAGCCGGCAACGATCATCGTATGACACGCGTCTGATTATCTGTAATTATTGTACAATGTTCATTAAAAGGCAATGAAAAACACCCATGGTGCCCGATGCCCTTTTTCTTGATAAGAGGTGATGCTTGCCGGCCAGGGATATGCTAATATGTAGGCAATGAAAAAGGTTGTTCTGATTAGCCAATATACTCCCGGACCTCTCTTTGAAAGGTCCCTGAGATCTTTTGCAACATCGTTGTTGGTTGAGGACATTGTTGTAGTAAGCGAGCGTCCGGTTCACCTTGATGTTCCAAGGCGTCGCCTCCTTGAGGCGGACCCCATCCAGTCAAAACGGACGCTCAGCATGATCCTGGATGACGTTAAGACGGAGTATATCCTTTTTTTACCGGGGCCAGGGAAGGTCCTCATGGAGCCGGGGGCACTGGAGAGGATGCTGGAGGCGGCGGCATTGACCAGGGCGGGCATCGTCTATTCCGACTACTACGGTGAGGAAGAGAAGGGGAGGGCGCTCCACCCGCTTAACGACTGCCAGTTAGGGAGCGTCCGCGATGATTTTGATTTCGGCGCCATGATGCTCTTTTCTACTGCTGCCGTCAGGGATGCCATGAAAAGATACGGGGCCATTCCTGATGTACGCCACGCCGGTCTTTATGACCTTCGCCTGAAGGTTTCAATCGACAACCCGGTCCATCATCTGGCAGAGCCGCTCTATTCAGTCATTGCGGCAGACGAACTGTCAGGCGACGACAGGCTGTTTTCGTACGTTGATCCACGGAATGAGGCTATCCAGAAGGAGATGGAGACGGTCTTCACGGACCACCTGAAGAGGATCGGCGCTTACCTGCCGCCAAACAACCTGCAACAGGCCAGGAAGAAACGCAAGGCCTTTCCGGCCGAGGCATCTGTCATTATTTCTGTACGAAACCGCAGAGGCACTATTGCCGATGCGGTGCAGAGTGCGCTCTCGCAGGAGGCAAATTTTGCTTT
Organism: Deltaproteobacteria bacterium UBA6106; assembly: GCA_002428485.1. GTDB lineage: Bacteria > Desulfobacterota > Syntrophorhabdia > Syntrophorhabdales > Syntrophorhabdaceae > UBA5609. The sequence continues at coordinate 22,701 of DIWM01000037.1, read as the reverse complement.
CAACATCATTGTCGTGGACAACCATTCAACGGACGGGACAACCGCCGTATTGTCCGGCCTGGCTGCGCAGCATCCGGTACTGAAACATATCATCCCGGCCAGGACCGACCTCGGCATCGGCGGCTGCTGGAACGAGGCGCTCTATTCTCAGGACTGCGGCCGATATGCGGTGCAGCTTGACTCGGATGACCTCTACATCAATGAGAGCAGCCTGCAGAGGATCGTGGACAGGCTCCGTGAGGGCAGGTACGCGATGGTGGTCGGCTCCTATACAATCGTCAACGAAAGGCTGGAGGAGATGCCTCAAGGCCTTATCGACCACCGCGAATGGACCGATGCAAACGGGCACAACAACGCGCTCCGGATAAACGGCCTTGGCGCACCGCGGGCATTCGATACGGAGATCATGCGCGGGATCGGATTCCTGAACGTGAGCTACGGCGAGGACTACGCGGCAGCACTCCGCATCTGCAGGGAATACCGCATCGGGAGGATCTTTGAGAGCCTCTATCTCTGCAGGCGCTGGTCGGGAAACACCGACGCGGCGCTCTCAACCGAGGCTGCGAATAAAAACGACGCCTTTAAGGACACGATCAGGACAGAAGAGATACTGGCGAGGAAGAAGATAAATGCAGGGGCCAAGGGTTCGAGGGCTCAAAAGGCCAAATGAATGCAGACAAGATATATTCCAACTTTGATGGAGGAAATCTCCAGTGCCTCTGTGATGATCTTGTCGCGGAGCAGCAAAATTCGTGGCTTGAGCTGGGGGAGGCGTATGGGTCGCTGAAGGGCGTGCGGGCGAGAGATCTTGAGTGCGATGGGTTTGCCGTCCGCCTCCAGCATAATCCCGGGAGAACGATAAATACACTGGCATCGGTGGACCGGCAGGATATCAATGCGCGAAAGTGCTTTCTCTGTGCAGAGAACCTTCCGCCGGAGCAGAAAGGCATCCTTTACCGGGATGAACACCTGATCCTCTGCAATCCACGGCCTGTCTTCCATTCACACCTCACGGTCACCCATATACAGCACGGCCCCCAGAATATTGCGGACAGCATAGATTCGTTCCTCCGGCTTGCTGCCGATCTCGGTCCGGGATGGACAGTCCTTTACAATGGGCCGCAGTGCGGCGCGTCTGCCCCTGATCACCTTCACTTCCAGGCAGTGCCGTCGGGGCGGATGCCTGTGGAGAAAGTGATCGTCGATGAGAAAAGTCAGGCATTGCTCGCAGAGGTCGATGGCATCCATCTCTCCCGGATTCTGCGCATGGGACGGGAGATCGTGATCCTCAAAGGGGATAACCGCACGGCCCTGGGGAACGCTTTTAAAAAGTTTCTGAGCGTCCTGCAGGAGGTTCTCGGGATTGATGAAGAGCCTATGATGAACATCGCCGGATTGTACAAAGAAGGCTCATGGCGCCTCCTGGTCTTCCCCCGCGTAAAACACCGTCCCGATGTCTTCTTCAGGGAGGGCGACGAACGGGTTGTCGTCAGCCCGGCCGTCATTGAGATGTGCGGCGTGGTCGTTGCCCCCATGGAAAGGGATTTCGAGCGCCTCGACGCCCCGCTCGTTGAAGGCATCTTCAAGGAGGTCTCCCTGGACGCCGCGACCGTCGATAAGGCTGTAGCCAAAATGTCGCTCATGGCTCATAGCAGAACTAAGCACGAAATCCTAATATCGCAAGGTTCAATCCTGACGAAGGAGGGACAATCCTAAGCAAGCACGAATGCTCCAATGTTCAAATCTCAAAACATGTCGAAAAGTTTTGAACATTTGATATTTGGATTTTGATATTGTTGAGTGCTTCGTGTTTAGGATTTCGATATTGTTTATGATTTAGAAATTTGTGCTTCGAATTTATGCATCTTTATACTGTAGCAGTCGGAGAAGGAGATTGGTTGCTACTCTCCTCCGGTATCCGGCGGAGGCGCGCACGTCGTCGATGGGAGATAGGGCATCCGTCACAAGCGGCATGGCGTCCCGGAGAACATTTTCAGTCAAGGGTTTTCCGGTGAGGGCATCTTCGATGGTATGGGAGACAGCGACCGTTGGTGCGACGCTCCCCCAGGCAAGCCTGATCTTTTCTATCGTCCCTTCACCAGAGAGCTTTATAAGCGCAGCCATGCTGGCAATGGCAATGGCGAGAGCTTTACGCTGCCCGATCTTTTCGAAATGGTGGATATTGAAGTCGTGGTCTTTTTTTATCCATATCCCGTAGAGTATCTCGCCTTGCTGGAGGGCTACGCTCCCCGGACCCAGGATGAAGCTCTTAAGGGGCATGAGCCGCCCGCTGTCGCATGAGCGGGCCTCGACAGATGCGCCGAGGGTATACAGCGGCGTGAGCGTATCGCCGGCAGGTGAGGCGGTGCAGATATTCCCGCCGATGGTTCCCATGTTCCTGATGTGAGGGGAACCGAGAAGGCTCAGAACCTTGGTGAGAACGGGAAAATGCTGCCGGATAACAGGATCCTTCATGATCTCCGAATGGGTCGTGCAGGCCCTGATGCAGACTAACCCGTCCTCTTCGTAGATACCTTTCAGCCCGTCGATCCTTTCAAGACAGACCAGGGGAGAAGGGGAGCCAGAAGGCAGGGGGGGCTGGGAGCGGAGCTTCACGAGAAGGTCGGTGCCGCCGGCATATAAATGCAATTCCGGTTCTGCATGAAAAATCTCCCAGAGATCGTCAAGGGTACGGGGCAGCAATACTTCACGTGCCATTTGCTTCCTCTCCAATTTCTTCTCTCGCCCGTCTCATCTGTTTTTATCCTTTGCGGCATATTCTATTGCATCGACGATCTTCTGATAGCCTGTGCAGCGGCAGAGATTGCCGCTTATGCCTTCCCGAATCTCGTCCCGTGATGGGTCAGGATTACGGGAAAGGATGTCAACGGAGGTCATCACCATGCCGGGCGTGCAAAAGCCGCACTGCACGGCGCCGTTCTCAACAAAGGCCTTTTGCACAGGGTGAAGCCTTTTTCCTTTTGACAGACCTTCAATGGTTGTGATCTTTTTTCCTTCAAGCTGGGCGGCGAGCATGAGGCAGGACAGCCTGCTTTCGCCGTCAACGAGGATTGCGCAGGCGCCGCACTCACCGGATCCGCAGCCTTCCTTAGTGCCGGTTAAATGGAGGTGCTCCCTGAGAAGGTCGATGACCCTCATATCGGGTTCAACATCTGTTGTTTTCTTTTTTCCGTTCAGGACAAAGGATATCTTCAACGTGGCTTCTCCTGATCGTCTTGTTTTTGTAATGCCTGAAAGATATTCTCCGCTGTGATAGGGTTTCGGCCTATCCTGATGCCGCAGGCGTCGGCAACGGCATTGGCGATTGCAGGGACAGGGCCGCTGATCGAGATCTCACCGATGCCTTTCATGCCGAAGGGCCCGGTCTCCTCAACATTATCCACCGCGACGGACATCATATCAGGTACGTCCATCGCAGTGGGGATGATATAGGTGGCGAGGTTGTTCGTATCTGTATGCCCGTTTGCAACCTTGTAGTCTTCGCTGAGGGCGAACCCGATGCCCTGTGCAATCCCCCCCTGTATCTGCTGTTCATATGCCTGCGGATTGATAACGTTTCCCGCATCGGTGACAGCAAGGTACCCTATTACCTCTGCGCAGCCTGTCAGCATGTCGATCTCTACATATGAGAGGTGCGCCGCGTATGAAAAGATGATATGGGGGCCGAGGTATATCCGGTCCAGCATCTCCGTCGCAGCGGGCGACCTGAAATGTGCCGTGCAGGTCCTTTCTGGCTCATCAAATAGCCCTGCCACTTTCCTGAGGGACACCTTCTTCTTGCCCTCTCTGTGTCTGATGCCGCCGGGGACGAGCATGAGCTCCTCAGCCTGAGCAGAGCAGAAAAGATGCAATGCCTTGTCGAGGATCCTTTTTTTAAGGTCTTCCACAGCGATGATAAGGGCATTCCCGTATACGTATGTTGTGCGGCTGGCAGAGGATGAGCCCGATGGCAATGTCCGTTCAGTGTCGGGCTGGACGAGCTCAAAGACGCTTGTGTCCTGGCCCAGCATGGCGCCGGCGATGTGAGCGTACGTGCTCGTATTACCCTGTCCCATGTCCACTATGCCGGCATAGATGCGAAATCTTCCTTCGCCGGTAAACTCGATCTTCGCGTTCGCAAAATCAGGCACTACAGCCGGATAGCCCATGGCGTGCGCCATGCACGCGATCCCGACCCCCCTCTTTTTGAATTGCTCCGCCTTCATTTTCCAGCCTTCTTTTTCCCGCCACAGCGGGTGTTCCGAGAGGGCGGCAAGGCATTTTTTTATTCCTGTCGAATGCGTGAGCGTGACGCCGATGCAATTCTTATCCCCCTTTTCCAGCGCGTTGCTGCGGCGGATCGCCAGCGGGTCAATGGAGAGCCTTTGCGCTGCCATATCGATGACCTGCTCCATGGCCGCCGTTACCTGGGTTACGCCGAATCCGCGGAAAGGCCCGCCGACCGTGTTGTTCGTGTACACACATGATCCCTCGATGCTCACGTTCGGGATACGGTAAGCGGAGCCTGCATGTTCCAGCCCGAGGGTCATAACGGTCTCTCCAAGCCCCGCGTAAGCGCCGGTATCGAAGTATGCCCTGCACTCAAGGGCATGGAAGGTGCCGTCGCGTTTTACCCCGAGCCTGTAGCGCATCCTTGCGGAAAGGCGTTTTGTGCTCGCAAGGAAACTCTCCTCTCTGCCCCACCACATCTTTACGGGCACTCCGCCGGTATGAAGCGCGGCAAGGCCGAGGAGGCATTGAATGGCTATCCCGTCTTTTCCCCCGAACGCCCCGCCGAGATAAGGAACGATGACGCGGATCTTTTCCACGTCGATGCCGAGGGCGGGCGCCATCTCGTTCCGATCGCGGAAAGGCGTCTGCGTCGTGGTGACGACAACGAGCTGCTCGCTATCGTCCAGGTATGCCCACCCGGCCTCTGTCTCGAGATAGGCATGTTCCTGGAAAGGCGTTTGGAAGACCCCCTCGACGATCACATCACATTCATCAAAGGCAGATGCGCCTTTGCCCGTCTCCACAGAAACAAGGCGAAGAAGGTTTCCCTCGGGGCTGTCTTCATGGACCAGGGGGGCACCTTTTTTCAACGCCTCTTCCACATCGAAGACGCCGGGCAGGGGCTCATGGTCAAAGGTTATAAACCCCACGGCCGCTTGCAGAGCCTCTTTATTTTCGGCGATCACGAGGGCGAGAGGGTCGCCGGCATAACATATCTTTTTGTCGGCCAGCACAGGCTGGTCTCCCCTGATTATCCCGACCCTGTTCGAACCGGCAACATCTTCCGAGGTCAGTACGGCAACGACCCCCTTGAGCCTTTTTGCATCCTCTGTGTTGACCTTCAGCAGCTTCCCGTGAGGAGTGCCGGCCCTTTTCACGCCTGCCCAGAAGAAATGATCGCCATAATAATCCGCGGCATATTTCTCCTGCCCCGTTACTTTCGTGCAGGCGTCGCAACGGGGTGTCGTTGTGCCGATCCTGAATGGTACTTGCTTTCCTCTCTTCATAGCCGGTTACACGGAAAGGACCTTTTTCAAGGCCTCGACGAATGCCTCCATTGCACCATGTCTGCCGATGCTGACGCGTATCCAGTTGGGGAACCTGAAGCCTGTCATGCTCCGTATCATGACGCCTTCTGACATGAATTTCCGGTAGGCGAGGGTGTCGCTCATAGGCAGCCTGACCATAATGAAGCACCCTTCGCCGATCTGTGTCTCAAGGCCCAGCCCGTCGAGCTCTTCCCTGAGGTATCTTTTTTCGGTGTTTACGATCTCACGGGTGCGATATATGTGGTCGATGTCGTCGATCGCTGCCAGGGCGGTATCCTGGGCTACGGTGTTGACGGAATAGACGACGCAGGTGCGCCGTATCACATCGACTACCCCCATGCTCCCCATAAGGTAGCCGATGCGAAGGCCCGCGAGCCCGTACATCTTAGAGAATGTCCGGAAGACAACGAGATTGGGGTATTCGCTGATAAGCTTCATGCCGTCAGGGTAATCATCTTTTTCAACGAATTCGCAATAGGCCTCATCGATGACAACGATCTGCCTGCCCGCGACGGTGTCGAGAAAGCTGCGGAGCTTCGCCTCGTTCCAGTACGTCCCGGTGGGATTATTCGGGTTGCAGACGAAGAGTATCTTTGTCCGTTCGTCAATTGCGTCAAGCATGGCCTGGTCGTCAAACCCGAAGTCCTTGAGCGGTATGAGTTTGGCGGTGAAGCCTGAAAACGTAGCAACCCACTCGTAGACGGCGAATGTCTTGTCGGCCGTGATGATGTTGTCGCCTTCCTGGCAGAACGCCTTGATGACAAAGGCTATCACTTCGTTCGCGCCGTTGCCGAAGAGAAACTGGTCAGGGTCCATACCGTACAGTTCGGCGAGCCTGCAGCGCATATAGTAGGAATCCCCGCTTGGATAGAGGCCTGCCCTGGGAGGCGGGAAGCGGCGCATGATCTCCTGCGCCCCGGGGGGCGGCCCCAGGGGGTTCTCGTTATTGTTGAGGCGGTAGAGGCGGTCACACCCGTAGAGCTTCATCAGCTCGGGGTCGGGTTTGCTCGGGATATAGGCCTCGAACGTCTTGACATAATCCGGCACAAGGCTGTCGAGAGGGACGATAAACATTGTCTACAGCCCTTTCCCGTGCTGGAACAGCACTATGTCGCCCTCGCCGGCATAGGGCAGGACGAGCCTCGGGATGAACTCCCGGCGCAGCAGCAAAGGTATGAGATTAGCCTGCCACGCATATGCAAGGTCGATCTCAAAGAAGATGTTCGGTATCCCTTCATTGCCCAGGGTGCGGATATGGCGATCGAGGTTATCGGAGAAATCGACCCCGTCCCATATGGTGTTAAGGATGACGGTGTTTTGCGCCTTGACGAATCTCGCGGCAAACACCGAATGTTCGGGGCGTGCCTCGCCGGCACTCTCCGTGGGTTTCATGCGGCGGGCAAAATATAACCGCCGGTATTCTTTTTTCAGGAATTCTTCAAGCTCCGGGTGGACCCAGACCGTGCTCCCGGGGTCTTCTTTAAGCTGCCGGCAGTAGACCGTGATAGCCGCAGGAGGAGAATCCTTTTTAAAGATGTCGATGGCCCCCAACGGTTCAAAATAGCCCGAAGGCAATTCCGGCGTCGCGTACATGACAATGAGAAACAATATGCCGGTCTTTGCCAGACCTTCTATGACGGCGTTGATGAGCCTTGCTGCCATGGATGATTGAGGAGGTTGATTGAAAAGGTAAGGGCCAAAGACCTCGACCATCTTTCCGCTTGATTGAAACCACACCACGCCCCCTCCCGTTAGCTCTTCCTTGCCGACCGCGACCGCCGCGCCGTATTCGCCGCTTGCGACCATGTCCATGAGCTTGCCGGGAAAACGAAAGTCTCTGGGATAGAGGTGATCCGGGTAGTAGTGTACGATCTGCCCGGCAAACAGTTTCAGCGTTCCCGGGTCAGGAGCAACGACGGTAAAATCTCTCAGAGTTTTTGATTCAGGTATTGTGATCTTTGACATTGGCGGATATGACTTTTCTTTTACCAGTACAAGGCTGACGCCCTCGGAGCCGTGAAAGATCTGCAATCTCTCCACGGACCTTGAGGCGATGATGAGCCCCATCTCGTCGAGCCCCTGTTCATCATCAGGCGAGACCTGTGCGGTAAGGTTGAATGCCCTGGGGTCAAAATCAGAAGCGTTAAAAAGAAATTGTACCCCGACGTAATAAAGACCGTTCGTCGCTTTCATTACCAGGGATCTGGTTTCTTTGCTTGTTTTGCAGATATATGTGAAGGTCTCTTCGCAGGCAAGGGTGAGCTTAAGGGCATCTGTCTTTTCGAGCCCGAACGCCTTTGCCGATGCCTCCGTGAATGACATAGCAAGGGGGAGGAACTGCATGTCAGAAGAGATCGTCAGGGAAGCTTCTGTGGAATAACCTTTCATGGGGACCTCCGAATCGCTGAATATCATATAACACAGGGATGAGGTTGAAAACAAACTTTGTTTCATCTTGTACATAATAGAAGGTAAATATTTTATTAATGTCCTTTTAGGTATATAATGAGGACACATGAATAAAGATCACTATATGATGCTTGCCGTGAAGGTAAGCCTGTTCTCGAATATAGCCCTCTGTATCATAAAGGTGGTCGCTCTCGTGGTCGTTGATTCGCTGGCGATAGCGGCTGACCTGGGAATATCCTGCGTCGCCCTTGCCGTTTCGGTCATCCTCTATTACGCGATCAAGATCTCAAACAGGCCCGCGGACCCTCTCCATAACTACGGTTACGGAAAGATCGAAAATGTTTGCGAGGCGATGGAAGGGGTCGTTCTCATCGGGCTCGCCCTCGCCATGTCCTTTCAGGCGATCATGCACATCATCAGGGTGGAAGAGGTGAGGGCTCCATGGATAGGGTTCATATGCAGCCTGGTTGGCGTGGCCATCAATTTCTGGGGATCATATTATATACTGAAGCTGTCGCAGGAAAGCGCTTCCCCAGCGTTAAAGGCAGAAGGGTTGCATTTTAAGCTTGAAGGGTACATCTCGACGGCGATCACCCTGTCTTTTCTCCTGATAATAATTGTTACCCGTGCGGGTTTTGACAGGGTAGTCAATTACATCGACCCCGGCGCCACGCTTTTTGTGAGCGTCGTTATCGCGGTACCTTCCGCCCGCCTCCTTAAGGAAGCCTTTATGAAGCTTCTTGATGCCTCAATGGAAGAAGGTGGGCAGATGGATGTAGTCAAAGTTCTTGCAAGGCACATGGACAAATACTGCAATTTCAAAGACCTGAAGACCAGAACTGCAGGGAGGAAACGTTTTATTGACCTCCATATCATTATGCCTGAACATATCCCGCTAAAAAAAGGCCATTCGGTCATCTCTGATATTAAAAACGATATTGATTTGCTCATCGCAGAAAGCGAAGTGACGATAAGGATGGAGCCTTGCAAGAAAGATTGCAGCTTCGTCCGGGAAAACAAGAAATGCCCCTATTTGGAATAATCTCCCGGCATTTTTCTCTTTAGCATCATGCAGTGATTCAAAGCAAGTTATTCTGCATGCATGAACATAATTCATTTTATATGACCCAACTCAGTAGTCAACCTGATCAAGGTAGCCTTATTAAAAGCCAACATGAACTCTATTCAATATGATATTTATCTTAATATGAACAAAAAAACACTTGACATCTGATAAGGAAAATAATAAAAATGAATTATGTTCATAATTGATACCGGCAGAAGAAGACTTTGATATAATTTTGGACAGGAGGTTTAGATGGCATACAACATAACGACATGGGGCGAATTGAAGAATTACCAGACTAACTGCTACAGGAACTACCTTTATGCTTCCGGAGGCCTGCGCTGCATGGGCTCTACCTGGAGCCCGCTGGCTCCCCTTAAAGGGTTGGGTGAGGATATACACCTGATAGGCGGCGAACCTCACGCGGCATCAGCGGCAGGGACAGTGCCCGCAGAATGCCGTGAGGATATTATTGCCGCTGAAACCGGTGGTTTGGGTTTTCACTCATGCAGCTACCTGAAGCTGTTTGTCGGCGAGGTGATCCGCGACAAAATGGCTATTACAGACAAAACGATCAAGGACGGATATCCGAGACCGGATGTGATCTGGACCACGCACCTGTGCAGCCAGCATTCAAAGTGGTATCAGGAGGTTTCAAGGCGTCTGGGCGGTATACCCATGTATGCCATAGACATGATCGGCGGGGGAAATGCGGAGAAAGATCCGAAGATCGTCAACTACGTCTCCAACCAGATAGAGGCCGGTATAGAGTGGCTCCAGAGAGTAACCGGCAGGGAGTTTTCCGATGAGTTGTTCGTCAAGGCAGTGAGAAACGAGATCAAGGTGCTCGTCCTGTGGGGCAATATATGCGCGCTCAACATGCATTCTCCGGCGCCGCTGGATGAGCGGCGGCTCATAGCCCTGTTCCCGCCGGCGGTTGTGGACAGGACGACCGATGAAAGTGTGCGCTTATACGAGACATTACTGAAAGAAGTGAAGCGTATGGTCGAGACCGGACAGAGCGTGGCTCCGGATCAACGCTTCAGGATAGTCTATTTTGGAATAGCGCATACGTACGGCCATCCGGAAATGTCGAGGATACTGAGGGACGTCGGAGCCGAGATCGTAGCCTCGGTCTACACCTTCGGCACCTGCGGCAATTTCAAGGGGATCGTCAATGGAAAATGGACATGGGAGCCCATTGACCCTGCCTGGGTAGACGAACTTGATCTGTCTACCAGAAGAAAGGCCATAACCGAGCTTGCTAAAATAGTCCTGGGCTGGCCAACCTGGCAGGGGGTAAGATCATACTGGGCGCTGGAATCAATGGCCAAGGCAATGGTGACAGAATATAAGGCTGACGGGCTTTTGCTGGCGCCTTCCCGCAGTTGTGAAACGGACTTCAGGAACGGCTACATAGCGATGCAGCGCATTTTCAAAAACCAGATCCCGACCGTGGAGTACGATACCGACCAGGTAGATGTCCGGAAAATGGATCTGCCGGGTGCCCAGCGGAAAACTGAGTTGTTCGTACATCTCATGGAAGCGCATAAGAAAGGAGGTGCATGACAGATGGAGAAGAAAGGCTCAGATGCAATAATCGAAAGTTTTCGCCACATAACTGAGAACACACCTGAATACGCCAGGTCCCTTAAGGCGCAAGGGCGGCTCTTGGCGGGATATATGTGTACCCATGTTCCCGAGGAGATTCTCTATGCAGCAGGAATTGTGCCGCTGAGGATCCTCAGCTCCCATGAGTCACAGGCAATGACGAGGGGCTATATCCACGAAACGTACTGCTCCTTTTCCCACGATTGCGCCTATCAGGGGTTGCAACACAATTATGATTACTTAGACCTGATCGTTACGAGCAGCAGCTGCATCCATATGGGCGAGGCTTTCAACGTATGGGTGAGGTTTGCGGGGTTCCAGGAAAAGAGCTACCTCATGCAGTACCCTCATATCATTCACACGAAGCCTGCTGCCGGATTCATGGCAGAGTCTTTTGGACAGTTCAAAGAATTCATCGGGAAGCTTGCGAAAAAAGATATAACAGATAACGACCTGGAGGGGGCGATCAAGGTCTACAATCACAACAGAAGGCTCCTTAAGCGGCTCTGGGAGTTCCTGAGGCATGACAAACCGCCCATAACAGGCCCGGAGGTTGCCACCGCGACCCTGGCCTCTCAGGTTATGGACAAGCAGGAATGCAACGGGATGCTGGAGCAGCTGATCGAGAGGCTGGAGGCCGGGCCCGGCAAGACGTCTTCAGGGGTAAGGCTGATGGTAACGGGCGGCGCCTGCGACGACCTGGGGATTTTCGATCTGATGGAACACCTGAACTATGACACAAGCCTGATCTTTATTGATTCCTGTACGGCAGCCAGGTACTTCTGGTTCGAGGTACCCGAGGGCAGACCGGATAAGCTTAAGGCGCTCGCCGAGGGATACATCGGCAAGATCCCCTGTCCCGCAAAGGACAACGTTCCCGGTACCGGGGAGAAAAAGAGGTTCAGGTTCGTTCAACAGTTCATCGAGGACTTCAAGCCCGATGGAGTAGTATTTCTCTACCAGAGATTTTGCAGCCCTCAACCGATGGACGTCGTGGGACTGAAGCCTGTCCTCGATAATTTGGGAATCCCATCGACCGAGCTTGAGCTTGATACCACCGTACCAATAACTCAATTTCGGACGCAACTGGAAGCCCTTGTAGAAATCATAAAGGGGGTGACGCCTTGAATAACGGAAAACTTCTGACTGGATTGGATGCAGGTCACATTAATACGAAGGCCGTAATAATGAGGGGCAGGGAGATCCTTGGCTATTCCACGGTCCCCACAGCATGTGATGTAGCGGCTGCGGCTCAAACAGCACTCAATGATGCCCTGAGAAGTGCGGGTATTTCCGGTGGAGAACTGGCCGGCATCGTCACCACGGGGATCTTCAGGGATATTGTTAAAACGCCGGCATTGAACGTAACCGCAACGGTGCCCGAATATGTAGCGGATGCCAAAGGGGCCTTCTTCCTTAACAATAACTCGAGAACAGTAATCGATATAGGCGGCAATGTACATAAGGCCATGAGCTATGACCAGAACGGAGACCTGCTGGACGTTATTCAAAATGATAAATGCGCTGACGGCCTGGGCATCTTCTACACGAGCATGGCAAAGCTGCTGGGGGTTAGTGAGGAAGAGCTGTCCCAACTGGCGCTTAAGTCGACCAGAAATGTATCCGTTGCCATTCAGTGCGCCCTTTCTGCCGAATCAGAGGCCATTGATCTCATGTGTCAGGGCGTGGACGCTGCGGATGTAGCAGATGCCGTCACCAGATTCATGGTTGAGCGCGTTGCCGCTATGTCCACCTGTATGCCCCTTACGAAAGAGATCGTGGTAGCCGGAGGATTAGCCAGGTCTCAGGCGGTTATTAACCACCTTCAGCATTTGATAAAACAAGAGGTGAGCGTAGTGAGCCTTCCCGAATACGTTGGCGCGATAGGCGCTGTGGTAAGTTATGGAGGTGGAAGATGAGTGAGCATATTTCGGTAAATAAAAAGCTTGATTGGACAAAGGCCAAGGTGATCGCGGCGGGAGTTGATATCGGGGCAGTGACGTCCAAGGCGTTGATACTGCTTGACGGACAACCTTATGCATCTTCTCAGGTCACTACCAGGACGCCCAAAGAATCGGCCCTGGATGCCATGAACGGGGCACTCAACAAGACCGGTTTCAAGCTGGAAAATATCCATTCTATCGTCGCGACCGGCCGCGGAGGCACGCAGGCGGCCTTCGCACATAAAACTGTATCGGAGATTGCATGCGGCGCGGCAGGGGCGGTACGAATATGGGGCCCTTCGGTCCGTACGGTGCTCGATGCCGGGGGGCAAAGCTGCAAGGTAATTCACTGCACAGAAAAGGGCAGAGCAACCTCATTCCTCTGGAACGACAAATGTGCCGCCGGCATCGGAAGGTCGATAGAGGCGTTCGGCGGCCTGGTCAGGAAAGACCTTGCGGAGACGGCAGAGATCGCGCTGCGGTCTGATAAATTTCCAAAGCTGAGCGACTTTTGTGCCGTGTACGCGCAGTCCGAAGCGCTGGATCTGATCCGAAGCAAGGTACCGGTAGAAGAGCTGATAGCCGGCTATTACTACGCTATGGCCAGGAGGATCAGCACACTGGTAGATAGATCGGGCATGAAGAAGGATTTTGTCATCATCGGAGGGCTGGCCAGGAATCCCGGAATAGTCAGCCTGGTTGAAAGCATCCTGAAGATAAGCGGGCTGGCCCCTGATCCTGAATGGGATCCTGCATTCATACCGGCCCTGGGTGCAGCCCTGTATGCCGATGGTTTCTGCAAGCGGCAGGAACCAGATGCGTCGGCTCACGGCAGCCGGCATAATTGTGTAAATTGATCTTTAAAGAGGACGCTGGGTACGCCGGTCATGTACAAAAAGGTCGCCAGAAGAGAAGACATCATCCAGGCAGCTATTGAGGTCTTCAGCAAGAAAGACTTCCAGAGTGCAAGCATTTCTGAAATAGCTCAAAGGGCGGGTATCGCCAACGGAACCATCTATCAGTATTTCAAGAACAAGGAAGACCTCTTCTTCTCTATCCCTGTCGAGAAAACGAACGAATTCCGCAGCCAGGTCGCATTGCATCTGGAAGGGATCACGGGGGTCTTCAACAAGATCCGGAAATTCGTATGGTACTTTCTTTATTTCTTTAAAAACAATCCCGAGTATGGAAGGCTGTTGATGCTCGAGCTGCGGGTGAACAGGAGTTTTGTCAAGACGGAGACATACGACTTTCTCAAACAATCAGTGCGTTCGGTGTGGGATATCATCGAAGAAGGGCAGAAGGAGGGCGTCATCAGAACGGATGTGGACATCTATGTGCTGCGCCACCTGGTTCTGGGCATCCTTGAGCACATGGTAAGCCGCTGGCTCCTGAAAGATGCACAATATGATATTCTGGAACACCACCAGCAGGTGAGCCGGATACTGATCGACGCGTTGAGAGGCGGAATCCCGGTGGCGGTTGATTGATCGCAAAAAATTGACAACCCCTGTGCCGGGTGCTATATACATTAACTGATTTCTTGCCAAAGGTTGAGCGAATACAGAAAAAATTGTGCACATCAAGGAGGGAGAAATGTCATTAGAAGGTAAGCTTGTATTGGTAACCGGAGCATCAATGCCAAAAGGCATCGGGAGGTTCTCCGCCCTTTCACTGGCGAAAATGGGAGCAGACGTTGTGGTAACGGGTTTTCACCACATGGACGGCGCGCAGAAGCTTGCGGACGAGATCAGGGCCCTCGGAAGGAAGGCCATGGCGGTCCAGATGGACGCGAGCGACTACCCGAGCGTTCAGGAGGCCTTCGCCGCCATCAAGGCGGAGATGGGGCCCGTAAGCATCCTCATCAATAACGCGGCATTGATGGGCCACAATATCAGCATAACCAAGACCACCATCGAGGAATGGGATTATGAGATCAAGCTTTGCCTCAATTCCGCCTTCTATTGTATCAAGGAGGCATGGGAAGATATGTGCGCCAACAAATGGGGCCGCATCGTCAATATGACCTCTGTTGCCGGCGTCCTCGGGGGAACCGGGCAGACGAGCTACGGCGCTGCAAAGGCAGGCCTGATCGCACTGGCAAAATCGGCGGCCCTTGAAGGCGCCCGTTTTAACATAACGGCAAACTGCGTATTGATCGGCATATCCGGAACCGACGGCTATTACAACCTCCCGGAGCCGGTGCGTGAAAAGGTCGAGAAGAAGACCGCCGTCCGCAGGCCCGCCACGCCGCAGGAGATTGCCGATGCAGTGGTTTTTGCGGTCTCAAGCGACTATATGACGGGCGCTGTTGTGAACATGATGGGAGGCCTCGACCTGTTTGTATTTTAAAGTCAATCCGAATGATTCCCCGCAGCTTGCTGCGTGGTAACAACATTACCTCTCCCGCTGCGGGAGAGGGCAGGGTGAGGGGGCATAATCATGCTGCTTCTATCCTCTGATACCCCGTAGCTTGCTATGGGGAAGTTCATTTTTTGTGTATAATATGGTTTGGCCTCTTTCTACACAATACGTTTATCTGTAGAGTAGAGAACATTGTCCTTAACTGGGAGCAAAGAATAAAGGATCAGCATAAAGGACCCCCGGAAACATGCAGAGCCGGGAGAGACGCCCACGATGATATTAACTCCTTAATATTTAAATAGTTACAGTTTTCTTGTGAAGATGTGAATGGTATCATTGCAAAAACAGGAATTGGGTTGTAAAGCTTGTGAATTATTTCATTATTCCGCTTGACAAGAATTATTCGATTTGTTAAATTAAGCACAAGTTTAAAAGGATAAAACAGACTTGAAAAGATTAACCAGAGGAGCAAAACATGAGGTACGGAGAGACAGGGTTTAATTTAGAAATTGATCTAACCAAGGGAAATATTGAGAGGGTAGAGACTGATCCTAAAGACACCGAACTTCATCTTGGCGGGTTAGGCACGAACACTAAGATATTATGGAACAGAGTTCCCCCCGAGATCGACCCCTTTGCACCTGAAATTCCATTGATCTTCAGCACGGGACTTTTGGGTGGTACGCCTGCACCCGGTGCGAACCGTACCATTATTACCGCCTATTCCCCCCAGACCTTATTAATGGGATATTCAATGATGGGCGGTTTTTGGGCGCCGGAATTGAAGTATGCCGGCTACGACAAAGTGATCCTTCGCGGCAAGTCGCCCAGTCTGGTCTATATATGGATACACAATGACAAGGTGGAGATACGGGACGCAAGCCATCTTAAAGGGAAAGGCGCCGTGGAGACACAGGAGCTTATCCGGAAGGAATTGAACGAGCCGAACGCACAGGTGGCCGCTATTGGCCTTGCCGGTGAGAACAGGGTATTTACCGCCTCTATCGAACAGGGCCGCTCCAGTGCCAGCCGGCTCGGGCTGGGCGCTGTTATGGGAGACAAAGGGGTAAAGGCGATAGCCGTTCGCGGGACAAAGGACGTCAACCTTGCCAGGCCGGCTGAGTTCATAGAGCTCTGCAACGAGGTGCTGAAATATATAAAGTTCCGGAACGATAATCCGGTCCCCAACGTAATGACCATTCTTCAGGGTCTTGGGTCGCCGCAGGAGATGCTCCACGTTGATGAAAAGTGGCACACAGAAAACTTCTCATGGGGCAATTCCCGTGTTCGTCGAAAAGATTTCTGGAACAAGGAGATCGAAGAGAGATGGAAGAGCGTTCAATTAAATGTACGGAAGCGGTTGATAAGCTGCTATAACTGCCCGATGAAATGCGGGGCGATCATTTCCGTGCCGGGACTTTCGACCTATATGATGAAATGCTTCTCGAAACTTACCTATACAATGGCGGCCTTTGTAGACGACCTGGATTTTGGATTCAAGATCGCCCAGCGCGCTACGGAGTATGGGGTGGATGGGTTCTCAACCCCGCAGATCATGGCATTTGCATTTGAGCTTAAAGAGGCCGGTATTCTGACCGATGCGGACTTTGAAGGATGCCCGTCCGATAACGAAGGAAAATTCTACTGGCTGCTTGACAGGATCGTCCGCCGGGAAGGGATAGGGGATATCCTGGCCGACGGCACCCATTGGGCGGCCCAGAAGATCGGCAAGGGCGCAGAGGCGTTTGCCCACAACAACATCAAGAAGCATGAGCAGCTTCCTCTCAAGCTCGGGATGCTGAACCCCGTTTATTACCTTATGTATGCGACGGGCGAGAAGATAAACATTACCCAGATCGAAGGGCAGTTTCCCCAGTCGCCTTTTGCTACGATGGAAGAGAGGCAGGAATTTATCAACGACTGGATCCAGGTTCCTGACGAAAAGTTTAAACAGATTGTTCTTGACTGGGAATTTCGCGGAGAACGCTCAAACCCGTATTACCCGACCATTGACATGTCAGTTGACATCGTCGATTGGCAGGAGATGATACATTACTTTGACGATGCCCTCGGGGTGTGTGCCGGTCTGTCCTCGTTCCCTCTTAAACCCCCTTATCATATTCACAATTATCCGAAGATCATCTCGGCAGCGACGGGAATCGATATGGACGAAGAGGGCCTCAAGAAGATATACAGGAGAAACAGGAGTCTGCTCAGGGCCGTCAATGTCAGAAGGGGGTTAAGAAGAGCCGATGAGGTGCCGCCTGAGGACCACTGGAAGAAAAGATTTCCCGAGCTCGAATCACAGCTTTTGGATGCCTACTACAAATTCAAGGGATGGGATAATGAAGGCATTCCTACGAAAGAGACCTTGCAGGAATTGGATCTGGGCTATGTTGCCGAAGACTTAGAACAGAGAGGGATAATAAAAAATGGCTAAGATTAAGAAGAAGATCAAAACAATCAAAGTCGACCTTGATAAATGCAATGGCTGCCGCGCATGCGAGGTGATTTGCTCGGCCTTTCACGCCAACCCGAAATACAGCAGCAATAACCCGGCGAGGTCCCGCATCAGGATGATCCGCGACCCGATACGCGACGTCTACGTTCCCGTATATGCTGGCGAGTATACTGCGGCAGAATGCATGGGCAGAGACAAATATATTATTGACGGAAAGGAATACGACGAGTGCGGATTTTGCAGGGCCTCCTGCCCATCCAGGGACGCATTCAAAGAGCCCGATTCCGGCCTTCCCCTTAAATGCGATATGTGCGAAGACGATCCTCCAAGAGAAAAACCCCTGTGCGTTGAGTGGTGCCTCAACGATGCCCTGATCTACGAAGAAAGGGAAGAGGAAGTGGAAGAAGAGACAAAGCCGGAGGACGTGGAGATAGGGCTGGAATCAATGGTAAACAAATACGGATTGCAGAAGGTAATGGATACCGTTGCCCGGATGTCACAGAAGAGCTGAGAGAAGCAAAAAAGCAGACAAGAGGCATGATAGACAATCAGTAAAATAAAAGGACGAAAATATCGTGGAAACCATAGCCCCCTTTAAAGAGGTAATAGACGAGGTAAAAGAGAAAGGCGGAGACCCCGTCAAATTCTGTTATCAATGCGGAAAATGCGATACCGTGTGCCCCTGGAACAAGGTGAGAAATTTCAGCATGCGCAAGCTCATCCGGGAGGCAACATTCGGTTTGAGCGAGATAGAGCGCGAGGACATCTGGCGCTGCACTACCTGCGGCAAGTGTCCCCAGCGATGCCCCAGGGACGTAAAGCAGATAGACGACATGATAGCCCTGCGGAGGATGGCCACAGGATATGGCGTGTTTCACGGCTCCGTCAAGCCTTACCGCGCCATAAGCTCAGGACTGACCGCACAGGGCAACCCCTTCAATGAGGACCGGAAGACCAGGGCGGATTGGTCACAGGGCCTGAACGTGAAAACCTTTACCGAAGGGATGGACCTTTTATATTTCCCGGGCTGCTACCTCTGCTACGATCCGAGGTTAAAGAAGGTGGCGCAGGCTACGGCCAACATCCTCAACAAGGCAGGAGTGGATTTTGGAATCCTCGGCGAAAAGGAAAATTGCTGCGGGGAAAGCATCCGCAAGACCGGCAACGAGGAAGTATTCAAAAAACTGGCGAAGGAGAACATCAAGACCTTCATCGACAACGGGGTGAAGAAGATACTTGTCTCTTCCCCGCATTGCTACCACACCTTCAAGAACGAGTACCCGGCATTTAATGTGAACTTTGAGGTGATTCACATCTCCCAGTATCTGTACCAGCTTGTAAGTGAGGGGAGAATAAAGATCGCCAGGGAGTACGAAAAGAAAGTTACCTACCACGACCCCTGTTACCTGGGGCGGCATAACGGCGTATATGATGAGCCACGAGGGGTCCTAAAGGCGATACCGGGCTTGGAGCTGAGAGAAATGGAGGAGTCGCGGGCAGACAGCCTCTGCTGCGGAATGGGTGGAGGCAGGGTTTGGGCAGAGACGGAAAAGCATGAAAGGTTCTCCAACATCAGGATAGAACAGGCCATCGAACTTGGGGCACAGGTGCTGGCCACTGCCTGCCCTTACTGCATTACCGCCCTTGAGGACAGCAGGCTGGTCACGAATCATGCCGATGACATAGAAGTTAAGGACATCACAGAGATTATACAGGAAGTGATGTAAAGGACGAAGAAGCGAGATATGCAGGAAACGATCGGTGTAGCGGATATGAAAGGTATCGCGACAGAGATAGTATGCGACCGTTTTTCGGACGAGGGAGGATGGGTCAGGACACCGGCTCACGTGCCTACCGAGATGGTGCTCACGATCTATGTCAATAGCCGGGCGCTGGTAAACATCCTCTGTACGCCGGCGAAGCTGAATTACCTTGTTATCGGATACCTCTACGCAGAGGGGATCATCTCAGGCACGGGCGACGTGGCGATGATGCGGGTCTGCGAGGATGACTCGCTGGCCGACGTGACGCTTACCAATGCCGGGTATGAATCGCCGACGGTGCGGACGCTCGCATCCGGCTGCGGTGGCGGAGGCGTTTTCCAAACTCAGGGACAGAAGGTTGATTCGGATCTTGTCGTTACGCCAACGGAAGTGCTGTTGCTGATGAAGGAGCTCCAGGAGCAGATGGAGCTATATCGGCTCAGCGGCGGCGTGCATACTTCAGCCCTGTCCGATACGAAGAAACTGCTTATAATTGCTGAGGACATCGGACGACATAATACCCTGAACAAAATCCAGGGAGAATGTCTGCTGCGGGGGATATCGTCGAAAGATCGATTGCTGTTGATTACCGGCCGCATTTCTTCGGAGATGCTGCTCAAGGCGGCAAAGATGGAGGTCCCGATCGTTGTTTCGCGGCACGCGCCGACGGGGAGGGCGATTTCGCTCGCAAGCGATATGGGCATTGCCCTGGTCGGCCAGGTGCGCAGCAACCGCCTGGCGGTGTTCACCCACCCGGAGCGGCTTGGCTGTTCAAGGAATTAAGTACGGCCACAAAAAATCTGATGAGGTGATAGAAAGTGGAAAACGTAATATCGCTCAAAGAAAATATTCAACAGCTTTGCAAGAATCTTGGAGACGGTAATTTCGGAGACGTAATGGTTGTCGGCGGAGGGATAAGCGGCATTCAGGCGTCTCTCGACCTTGCCACTGCCGGTTTCAAGGTCTACTTAGTTGAAAAGTCACCGACCATTGGTGGCCATATGGCCCAGCTCGACAAGACCTTTCCCACCAATGACTGCTCCACTTGAATACTCGCACCCAAAATGGTCGAGGTCGGCCGTCATCCAAACATAGAGGTTCTTAGCTACACAGAAGTAAACAGCGTGGAAGGTGAGGCAGGAAACTTCAAGGTTACGATAACGAAAAAGCCCAGGTATATCCGGGAGGACAAATGCACGGGCTGCACTACCTGCGTAGAATACTGCCCGGTGCAATACCCTGATCAATATAACCAGGAGATATCGAAGAACAAGGCTGTTCATATATATTTTGCCCAGGCAATCCCGCTTATCACGTATATCGATGAGAGCTGTCTTTATTTAAAAGAAAAAAAATGCCGCATCTGCGAAGCGGTATGTAAGAATAATGCAATAGATTTTAATCAAGAGCCGGAGAAGGTGGAAATAAATGTGGGGGCGATAATCCTGTCTCCCGGCATTGAGCCCTTTGATCCCAAAGTGAGGGAGGAATACAGATACGGACAATTTGTAAATGTGGTAACCAGTATGGACTATGAGCGGCTTTTATCCTCTACCGGGCCGTATGGAGGCGAGATACTGCGCACCTCCGACAAGAAGCATCCTCATAACATAGCCTGGATCCAGTGCGTTGGTTCCCGGCAGGTTATTGAAGGCGGCAACAGCTATTGCTCAGCCGTATGCTGCACCTATACCCAGAAGCAGGCGATCCTGACAAAAGACCATGACGCAGAGGCAAAGTGCACCATATTCCATAACGATGTACGCTCTTACGGAAAGGATTTTGAGCGGTACTACCAGAGGACCGAGAACCTGCCCGGCATTCGTTTCTTCAGAAGTTACACGTCCATAGTAAAAGAGGATCCCGTAACGAAGAATGTGACCGTACGGTATTCTACCCCGGACGATGGAGTAAAAGAGGAAGAATTCGATATGGTGGTATTATCCGTTGGATTGAATCCTCCTGCTGATGTGAAGGACATTGCAAAAAAATTCGGCATTGAGCTTAATTCTCACAATTTTTGCAAGCTCGATCTCGTCAATCCTATAATCACCAACAGGCCCGGAATCTTTGTAAGCGGAGGCTTGCAGGGTCCCATCGATATCCCCGAGTCGGTTTTTGGCGCCAGCGGGGCGAGTTCCCAGATCGGCGAGCTCCTTGACCACAGACGGGGGAACCTTGCCAAAGAAAGGATATATCCGCCGGAACAGGATGTCTCTCAAGAGGAGCCAAAGGTGGGGGTCTTTGTGTGCCATTGCGGCGCAAATATCGGAAGGATTGTAAATGTCCCCGAGACGGTCGAGTATTGCAAGACCTTGCCCAATGTTGTCTACGCCCAGGAACAGCTGTTTTCATGCGCTATTAATTCTGCCAAAGAAATAACGGACAAGATAAAGGAGAAAGGGCTCAATCGGGTGGTTGTCGCTGCATGCTCCCCCAGGACCCTCGAGCCGTTATTCCGGGATACCCTCAGGGAGGCGGGGATCAACCAGTACTACTACGAGATGGCAAACATCAGGGAGCATAACTCCTGGGTCCACGCAAAAGAAAAGGAAGAGGCCACCGAAAAGGCACATGATATAATCCGGATGTCGGTAGCCCGCGCCTGCCAATTGGAGCCGTTACAGGAATTTGATCTTCCAGTAAACAAGGCGGCGTTGGTGGTCGGCGGAGGCATAGCCGGCATGACAAGCGCTCTCTCCATGGCCAACCAGGGGCACGAGGCCTACCTGATTGAAAAGGATAGCGACCTCGGCGGGATTGCGAGAAGGATCCACACCACACTTGAAGGGCTGGATGTTCAGGCCTATCTGCGCGACCTTGCGGGAAAGGTTTACAAACACCCCCTGATACACGTGTATACCGATGCAACTATCACGGAGGCCAGGGGATATGTGGGGAACTTTGTCACCACGGTGAAGTCTGACAGAGGCGTCGCGGAGATAAAGCATGGCGCAGCCGTTATCGCTATCGGCGCCGAACTCTATACGCCCACCGAATACCTCTACGGACAGGATGAGAGGGTAATGACCCACCTTGAGCTGGAAGAAAAGATCGTCAGCGGGGACGAAAAGGTTGCAAAGGCGCAGAGTCTCGTGATGATCCAGTGCGTTGGCTGCAGAAACGAGGACAGAAATTACTGCAGCAGGATATGCTGCAGCGAGTCCATAAAGAATGCGCTTCTGCTCAAAGAGAAGAACCCCGCGATGGACATCTACATCCTCTTCCGGGACATAAGGACCTACGGATTCAAAGAGGATTATTACCGGGAAGCGGCAAGCAAGGACGTAAAGTTTATCCGCTACGAGCCGGAGGATCCACCTGTGGTGGAACCGGGCAAGTCCGAAGACGGCCGGCCCGTTCTCAAGGTGACCGCGACGGATTATATCCTCGGCAAGAAGCTTGAGCTGGATGCCGATATCGTCGTCCTGGCTGCCGCCGTTATCCCTTCAGCAGCGACCAAGGAGATGGCCAATTTCTTCAAGGTGACGTTGAGCATGGACGGCTTCTTCAAGGAGGCCCA
>DIWM01000018.1 GCA_002428485.1 Deltaproteobacteria bacterium UBA6106 | reverse complement strand
CATTATTTTGATGGTGGATTGGGGGAATACCGAACCGAATTTAAACATAATCCCTGTGTCTCAATACCGTTCATAGACAGCATTTTCGCTTGCCTCAATGCTTCACGCCTTCACACCTTATCACTTTGCGAAAGGTCATCCATAATATTTTGAGATCAAACCAAAAGGATCGGTTCTTCAAATAGAACTCCTCGTATTCGACTTTAACGGGTATCGATATGGCATCTCTACCGTTCACTTGTGCCCATCCGGTAATTCCCGGAACAAGGCTGTGTATCCCTTTCCTCGTTCGCAATTCGATCAGGTCATCCTGATTGTGCAAGGCCGGTCTTGGGCCTACCAAGCTCATGTCCCCGGTTAGAACACTCCATATCTGCGGAATTTCATCCAGGCTGTATTTTCGAAGGAACGGGCCTATCGAGATTAAATAGCTATCCGGGTCTTTCAGGAGATGTGTCGCGACATCGGGAGTATCCAAACGCATGGTGCGAAATTTCGGCATTTCGAATATCCTGTTGTCAAAGCCTACCCTATCAGACCAGAACAGGGCCGGGCCCTTTGATTTAGCTTTAACAGCAAGCCAGATGATGAGCATCGGGATGGCAAGAAGGATCAACAGAATGATGGCGGTAAACAGATCGAATATGCGCTTCATAATTATAGCAGATCACCCGACCGGCGCATTTGCGCTACTGTTTCTTTCCAGCCGCGGAAAAGGTCGTATTGCGCAGAAAAGCCCAACTCCCTCTGAATTCGCCCACTGTCCACTGCTATGTCTTCAATGTATTTATCGACCGTAGCGCGAACGACAGGTGATCTGAGTCCCGTCAATCGCAACAGATCCTCAGCCGTACCGGCCAATAGCCTGACAGGGCGCACCGGCAAAGAAAAGCCGGGTGGCTTCCTGCCAAGGGCCTGGCAAATCGCGGAGATGATATCATTCACCGTATGGGTTTTTCCATCGGAAACATTAAATATCTTTCCTGCGGCATCAGGATGCTGCAGGGCCAAAATAGCTGCCCTTGCAACATCCTCATCGTAGACCAGTGTCCTGCGATTTCTCCCTGACCCTACCGGAATGAACCGTCCCCTTCCAAGAGAACGTGCGAGGCGTTGATAATTGCCCTTGACACGCGGCCCATATACCGCTCCCAACCGCAGTACTGTCCCAATTGGTTCACCCATGAAATTCTTTGCTCCCAGCACAACCTTTTCCGCCGCCAGTTTCGTGGTCGCATACATGGTTTGGGGTTCTGTCGGGCTCTCTTCCGTCACTACTTTGCCCCCTGACTCCCCATAAACGGCGATGGTGCTGAAAAATACGATACGGTAGACTCGTGACTGGGCAGCACACATAACAACGTTGGATGTTCCGTCCACATTTATCCGTTCATAGCGTTCTTTTATGCAGTGAGATTCATTGACCACATGCAGCAAGGCGGCAAGATGCATCACATACCCGACCCCGTTCATTGCCGACCGAACATCAGACGGAACAGTCACATCACCAATTCTTGACTCAACGCCATCCGGCCAGACCTCATCTGGCAACGGGTCCGCTGAAAGCGTCCGAACCTCATAGCCCGCATCATGCAACACCTTCACGACCAGGGGCCCCACCGCACCGGTGGCTCCTGTCACGAGCACACACGATTTTTCGTTCCCGTCCTTCCACTTGTCCAAAGATTTCAGATACCCGCTCCTCTTTTCTGCAACCCCATAATCAGTTCGCTGTAACGATCGCTGATATGGGAGCGGGAGTAACCTTTCATGATTGCCTCGCGAGCTTTTATCCCTTTGTAGATCCATTCGTCGCGATTATTGAAGGCATCTCTTATAACATCCGCAAGGGCTGATGGATCCCCTGCATTGACAACAGCTCCGGCATCGACCTTTGTCACCAATCTTGCGATGTCCGAGTCCGGGTCCGTGCAGGCAATTACCGGCCTGGCACATGACATGATCCGGTATACTTTGGATGGAATTCCGTCGCTGCTCGTTCCCGGTGCCTGGGACACAAATGATGCATCAGCCGTGGCATACGCCTCAGCCATCAGATGGTACGGTTGATAAGGAAGAAAAGTGATATTACCGAGACGAAGGCTGCTGATCAAGTTCAGCAGTGTTTGTCTTTCGCTCCCATCACCCATGATCAGAAAATGAACATCCTCCTCCTTACGGAGTATATGTGCGGCTTCTATCAGGAATTCAAGCCCCTGTGGCTTTCCCATATTTCCGGCATAACTAACCACAAACTTGTTTTCCAGGCCATACTTGCTGCAGAAGGGGTTCACCTTCGGAAGAGGATGAAAATCATCAACATCCACAAAGTTTGGGATCACGCATATCTTGTTGTCAGGGATGCCTTTCGCCCGAATGCGGTCTGCCATGCCGTCAGAAATAACCGCGAGCGCTGCAGATTTTTGGTAAACAAACCCTTCCAGGCCCTCGAGGAATCTGATGATGGACCTGTTTTTCAGTACGCCCAGATCCACGGCCACGTCAGGGTAAATTTCCTGAACATTATAGATAAAGGGACACCTGTGGCGCAATCCCAACAGCCACGCGCTTATCCCTATGGTCAAGGGCGGTGAAGGCGCCAGTATAACATCCGGCTTGAACCGGGAAAGCACTCCGGTCAGTGTACTGACGGCGTGGAAGCCAAGCCAGGCGACAATCCTGAACAGTTTGTTCTTCCCTTTTCTCGGCATCCAGGTATGGATCACATTTATACCGTGATAGGTGCTTCGACTCACGACACCCGTCCAATAACGATAAAGAGTCTGCCCGGCAATCGCATCGATATCTTCATTGTAATGCGGAATAGTAGTTATGACGCTTACGGTGTGTCCCCGGGCGCTAAGATCCACCGCAAGGTCACCCATGATGTGGGCGGTTGATACGTTATCCGGTGGGAATACAAGCGAAAGGAGCAGAATCTTTGCCATGTCAGGATTGCTTGTACCACACTGTCCTGTTTACATAACCTGTGTAGCTCATTATTATGCGCATAACTTTTTCCGACACATTGGGCACGTCGTAATCCTTCACGATACGAAGCGTCCTTTCCTGGCCCCTGGACTGGGTCTCCAGTATGCGAAGACCATCGGCAATTGAGTCCCATTCAAGTCCCGTCATTATGACTGCACCCTCTTCCATGCCCTCGGGTCTTTCATGGGCGTTACGGATGTTAAGTGCAGGGAAATTGAGGATGGAAGATTCCTCCGTGATCGTTCCGCTATCCGAGATTGTGGCAATTGCCTCTGTCTGAAGGCGCACGTAATCACAGAAACCCAAAGGTTTCATCAGTTCCACGCGTGAATCGAATTTGACCCCCTTTTCATCCATCCTTTTCCGTGTTCTCGGATGAGTGGAGACAATCACCCGCTTACCGTAGTGCTCGGAGAGATTTTTCAACGCATTGACCAGCAACTCGAACTGACCCGGAAAATCTATGTTCTCTTCACGGTGGGAGCTGACAAGAAAGTAATCGCCTCTCGTCAAACCAAGGCGGCTCAATACACTGGAAGTCTCTATCTTTGCCATATGATGATCCAGAATCTCATACATGGGGCTGCCGGTCTTTATGACCCGGTCGGGCGGCAAACCCTCGCGCAGGAGATATTCGCGGGCAATATCACTATACGGCATATTGATGTCACTCGTATGATCGATGATTCTTCGGTTAATCTCCTCAGGCACTCTCTGATCGAAACATCTGTTGCCGGCCTCCATGTGAAAAATGGGTATCTTGCGCCGTTTGGCGGAAATTACTGAAAGGCAGCTGTTCGTGTCCCCCAGTATCAGCAAAGCATCGGGTTGCTCCTTCTCCATGACTTCATCGGAAAACGCGATGACATTTCCGATCGTCTTCGCAACCGATCCGCCTACGGCGTTCAGGAAGTGGTCTGGTTTGCGGATACCCATTTCCTCAAAAAAAATCTCATTTAGTTCATAATCAAAATTCTGTCCCGTATGAACGAGAACATGGGCGAAATGCCGATCAAGCGCAGCGATGACCCGGCTAAGTTTGATGATCTCCGGTCTGGTACCGACGATTGTCATGACTTTCAGCTTCATGGGAGTCACTTCCTGTCCTGGTGTATTAATCCATGTCCCTTCAAATATTCAACGGCCATATTGTTCCCTGTTTAGTTCGTAATCCCTTCTCATGGCATCAATCATCTCCGGCCATGAGGGAGGGACATAACCCGTCCGTTTACGAAACCTGGCCGATATAAGCGAGCGATCCAGAGCCGGGTTTTCATGGGCTTCAATCTCAATATGTTTGCAGTAGCTTCGCGCAACCAACCCCAGTAGATCAAACTTCGACAGGGGCTCCGAAGATACATGATAGACTCCAATGAGGCCTTTATCGGGCAAGACAAAGTTACGGACGATCCTCGCCAGCTCAATCGTGGGAAAACCCGAGTAGATGGCGTTTCTGTACCCTTTCACTTTGCCCGATGCTGCCAGGAACCACTCGATCAAGCCGTACCCACCCTTCAATTCGTGCCCAATGATGGACGTTCGCAGGGTAATACAATGGGGGTAATCAACCTCACCAAGCAATTTGGTCCTGCCGTAAAGATCTTCCGGACTGGGATTATCAGCTTCCTCGTACATCCCCTTCTTGCCGTTAAAGACGCAATCGGTGCTGATATGAACCATGCGGGCGTTCATGTCACGGCACGCAAGAGCTATACGATGAGGCAGTAACGCGTTGATAGTGATGGACGGCACGGGGTCATTCGCAAGAGGCAGTTGTTTGATGATGCCAATGCAATTGATCACCACGTCAGGACGTGCAGAGGTCAGCGCACGACCGATTGCATCGGGGTCATCGGCGACAATATTCCCCTGAATAAATCTTTCAATCAGAGTCCCAGGGAAATACCTTCGAGTTTCCTCAATATTTCTGGTAGTCGCATATACCTCGTATTTGCTGTCTCCAAAAAAATATCTCAAAAGGACGTGACCCAGCATACCCGTTCCGCCAAGTATGAGTATCCTGGTTTTTCTCTCGGGGGATACGTTTGTCATTTCAACACCGTTGAGACCCATGCCATATATTCCTCGAGGCCGTCCTCAAGAGAAACCGACGGTTCGAACCCGAAGGCATTTCGAGCGGCATTTATGTCCGCAAGACTGTGGCGAACATCACCCGGTCTCGGTGCTCCATAGGTCAATGCCGTCTTTGAGGGAACCAAGTCTCTGATGAGTCCTGCCAGGTGGTTGATGGTAACCCTTGTTCCGCTTCCTATATTGAATGCCCCGGAAACCCCTTTTGCCATGGCTGCCCTTATATTGGCCTGAACCACGTCCCGCACGTTAACAAAATCACGTGTCTGTTCGCCGTCGCCGAAGATTGTGATCGATCCTTTCTCGAGCATGCCGAAAGCAAAGATGGGTATGACGTTCCCGTATGCATCAAAACGTTGATTTGGCCCGTAAACGTTGAAGTAACGGAGGCAGATGGCCTCTATTGGATAAAGTTTGGCATAGGCCAGACACAGCTTCTCCATGCACAGCTTTGTACTCCCATAGGGCGTATCAGGTTCGACAGGATGGTCTTCCCTAATGGGTAGTGTCTTCAATTCTCCGAAAATACCAGCCGATGACGATGCGACAATCTTCCTGACACCGGCATTTCGAGCCGCCTCGAGAACAGTCAGCGTGCCCATTACATTTATACCTGCATCTGTAAGGGGATAATCGATGGAACGCTTATTGCCCACAGATGCAGCGAGATGAAATACAACCTCAATGCCATGCATCGCATCAGCCACTATTGTCTCATCCCGCACATCCCCTTCTGTAAAATGAACCCCGGGGTAGGGATTGAGATTCTCGCGATATCCTGACATGAGGTTGTCCAATACGACAACTTCATTGCCATCTTCAATCAACTGCTTCACCAGATTCGAACCGATAAAACCTGCACCGCCTGTTACGAGCACTTTCACTACGATCTTACCCCCGGCTTATTATGCGATTCCGTGATTCCTCGGCCCGGCTACTAGGATGCGAGCTCTTCCTTGATATAGTTCAGCTTCAACAGCCTCGTCACTATCTCGTCCACCGTGAGCCGCTCGGTGTTGTGGGAATTATAATCCTCAAGGGAGGATAATTGCTGGGCTCCTTCGGTAAAATACTTATTGTAATTGAGATCCCTGTCGTCGGGGACGATCCTGTAGTATCCCCCGAGGTCCTTTGCCTTCGCCAGTTCCTCGCGTGTCAGCAACGTTTCGTATAACTTTTCGCCATGGCGAGTGCCTATAACCTTTATCTCGTTCTTGCCTTTAAAGATCTTTTTTACTGCCGCGGCGAGGTCGCCTATTGTACAGGCCGACGCCTTCTGCACGAAAATATCGCCCTGTTCCCCATGCTTGTACGCGTACACGACGAGATCGACAGCATCATCGAGCGACATAAGGAACCGTGTCATGTGCGGGTCTGTTACCGTCAGGGGTTTGCCTTCCTTTATCTGTTTGACGAAGAGAGGTATTATCGATCCCCTGGATGCCATGACGTTGCCGTAGCGCGTACCACACAACACCGTCCTGGACCTCTTTCCCTCCGTCCGCGCCTTCGCCACCATGAGTTTTTCCATGAGCGCCTTTGACATGCCCATGGCATTGATGGGATAGACTGCTTTGTCCGTACTCAACACGATCACTCTCTGTACATTGTTGGCCAATCCCGCATTCAGGACGTTTTCCGCTCCCAGGATATTCGTGCGCACTGCCTCCATGGGGTAGAACTCACAGGAAGGGACCTGTTTCAACGCCGCCGCGTGAAATATATAATCCACACCGCTCATCGCAAAATTCAGGCTGTTGTAGTCACGCACATCACCGATATAGAACTTGACCTTGGGGTTGTTCAGTTCTATCCTCATGTCTTCCTGCTTCTTCTCGTCCCTGCTGAACACCCGTATCTCTTTTACCTCTGTATCGAGGAATCTGCGCAAAACAGCATTCCCGAAAGATCCGGTGCCGCCTGTGATCAATAGTATTTTACCGGCAAACATACATGCCTCCGAAAGAGACTAAAGATACCACTTCATCTCAACCAATCGGGTATAAGTGATCTGACTCGCGCCAGGAAGGGATATCGATAGTAAATAGTCTTCAGGTAGAAATTGACAGTCGACACTAAACCGCCCTTTTTCCTTGCTATGCCTCGCATCAGTCTTTGCCTAAGCTCAAAAAGCTGGTCGTATGTGTATTCCTGGAGATTGTAAGGAACATCGTCCGACTTTAGCCAGTAACTGTCATCTATGAATCCTCTGGCGCTGGCCTCGCGGAAAACGTCCGTACCAGGCAGCAGCCATAAAATGGTCGCACCGATGGATGAGTGGGGCTTGATGGTCCCTACCATATCGACCGTCTCGTCTATTGTCCCGGTGGTTTCGCCTTTATTGCCGACCATCAGGTATGCCCGGGGTTTGATGCCCGCCTGATGCACGAGAGCAAAGGCCTTCTCGATGTCTTTCCGAGTTTGATTCTTGTTGATGTTCCGGAGGATAGTGTCGCTGCCGCTCTCAACACCAAAATCGATACTGACACATCCGCTCTGCTTCATCACTTTCAGCAATTCTTCATTCACCATTTTCACGTGGCTGCAGCAGGCCCACTGAATATCAAGTTTTCTCTCAATTATGCCCTGACATATATCCATGGCACGTTTCTTATTGACGGGAAAGTTGTCATCGAACATATAGATCGACCGCGCACCCATGTCCCTTACAAGATGTTCAAGCTCGTCAAGAACGTTTTGAGCCGAACGCCGGCGCCATTTCTTGCCCCAAAAATTGACGGAACCGCAATAGGCACAATCGAACACACATCCCCGGGACGTGATCACGGCTGCCGTTGGTCTTGGAAGTCCTACAAAACCATTATAATTCTGAAAATTGAAGTCCTTGAATGCCTCATAATAGGGAAAAGGGATTGAATCGAGATCTTCGATTTGCAGGCGAGGTTCCGTCCTGCATATTCTTCCATCTTTGTCTCTATAGGCAAGCCCCCTCACCCCGGCAAGGTCGCCCTTATCCTCCAACACTTCGAGGAGTTCGCAAAGTGTTTCTTCCCCTTCTCCGAAGACAACGGCCCTGGCGTGAGTTTTCTGGAAAATATGCTCCGGATAGAGGCTTGCGTGAGGACCTCCGAGCACGAGGAATACTTCGGGCAACTCTTTTTCAAAGATATTGCAGAGCGACCACACCGAACCCCTGTTGATCGTCCAGCAGGTAACGCCGGCAACATCGGGACCAAAATCTCTGGCCTGCTTGATAATATCCTCGGCACCTGTCAGGCCTCCATCGACAAGAAGAATGTCGTGACCTTTATCGCGCACTACTGACCCGAGGTAGGCCACCCCGATCGGAGGAAAATCCGGTTTCTGAGCGCTCGTAGAGGGATGACTTATGAGGAGTACTTTCATTTCGATGGCTTCGAAGATAGCTTAAACCAATCGGGTACCTTTGGTCAATGCAAACGCCCGGTTAAACCCGAAAGTCGTGCCTGAGCGAGCCCGAGAAGAAAAAAACCGAATATCCCCGGATAGGGCTGACGCAATCCGACTTTCAGGGAGTTATCGATGACAAATACTACGAACACGGCAACCAACGCCGCGAGCAGGAAGCGGTCCTTTCTCAGGGCCACGCCGGATCGATACACAAGCCATCCGGTGTACACCAGCAGAACGAGAAGAGGCGTCAGGGACAGGAATCCAAAATTGTAAAGAACATCGAGGTAATAATTATATGCGCTCGGATGGGATTGGCGATTCGGAGGGTAAGAGTGACCGACAGAGAATTCCCGAAAACTGGAGCAGATCTCCTTTCCATAGAAACTCCAGTGCTTCAACCGTTCGGTAAGGTTATGGGGCGAAGAGGCCGTAGCCGCCAGCCCATACTTCGTCTCCGATTCATCCAACATGGCAGAAACGCGGGCAGGCATCGTATCCACCGGGATCATTCTCGTCATGTAGCAATAGGACAGTCCCGTCAGTATGACGACGGCGAGGATGGAGGCTGCCAACCGAGGCGCAGGAAGTCGGTGATGGCGCCACAATACCCCTACCGCCACAATACCGACAAGAATTATGAAAACTTCCACGGAGTACGATGCCCCTGCATAGATGCCGATCAAGGGCGACAGGGCGCATAGCGCCACTCGGAATTTCATGCCCGATTCCCACAGGCACATGAACGCCATACCGTAGGCGATGACCACTATGACGGGAACATAAAGGATGTGCTGGTAGATGCTAAGAAGATAGAGGTAGGGTGTAAGGATGGTCAGTCCTTGCAACCAAGAACACAGGAGTTGCAGCGGGACGACGATGGAGATGACAGCCAGGCAGGTCTTCTCGAATTCACCGTTATTCGAGGCCGATCCATACATCTCTCCAAGTACGAGACCGAAAAACGGCAATAGATACTGTGCCATCAAGATAAGCCGAGGACCTCTGGCATCTGGCTCCCGAACGGCCAAGGTTGCCAGCACCAGCAATACCGCTGTGAAGAAGAATACCGTGAGGGAGCGGTGCGTACCTCGGAATTTCCCCAGCAACAAGACCCCGACTACAATGGCTATCGCTGAAAGAGGGATGGGCAGTTGCTTCAGCGTGCGACCAGTGTCAAAAACAAAACTGCTGTCCCTGAATATGTGTCCCGTCAGCTGGAAAAAAACCGGAATAAGAACCAACGCCCCTATGGCAATCAATTTCGTGGTATCGTATCGTTTTGCCTCGGCGGGCGTGCTTCTTCTTTCAGCGCTCCAATAGAAACACAAGGTCAAAACGGCGCTAAAAACGTAAAGACCTTCCAGCGAACGTACACCCAGAAGATAGTAGAAATACGGCACCGAGACCACAATGAGAATATTCGATAAAACATCGGAGCCGAAAATCTCCACGTTCATCCGCCGTTGCAGCATAATTATGCGCCGATGGAGCGCGATCATCATGATCGCTCCGCCGGAAATCGACAGACCGACGGCGGTCCAGAATTGATGACTTTTGCGAAAAATGTTTGACAGGTCCGGGTACACCAGACAAAAAGTCGTAATCGAAAGCCCTGAGAAAAACAGGACCGGCACAAGCCAGATCATGAGTTTGAGCGCCGGATCCCTTGCGCCGTTTCTATCTTTTCTGAGGGCCAGGCTGGGACCGATGGAGCTATTATATACGGTGGGTACGAGACCTCCTATAACAAAGGCCGTAAACAAATCACCGGCGGCAATGCGCCCTACGAGCATGACTATGGAAAGTCTGAAGACATACACCCCAATACCAATGATTGTTGTCGATCCCATGTTTGGTGCCAGTCTTGCTACATTATCCATCAAGCTTGCAGGAGTGTCCTCTTTGACCAGTCTTCCTTTTATCGCAACGACCAGGGGGGCGAGTGCCCATGGTATCAATGCCAGGTAAGGGTCCGTGTCCGCAGAAAATATCAGCGCCACCGCTAATACAAATGTGGTGCATTCTGCAAAAATGGTCATTACGGCAGGCTGCCTGGCATCCTGGACTTCACATGAACTCAGAAAGACTTCTCCGACCCATTCCGTGGACCGCCGGCATATCAGAACAAAGGCCAACCAACCATCGACGGCTCCCAGCACAGAACTAAGAATAAAAGTCGCAGCCGCAAGGGGGAGAAGGAGAAGTATGCGCGTCCGAAGAAGCAAATGAGACGTTGATCCAGAAGCATCGGCAAAAATGACATTGCGCGCATTTGCTGAAAAGGCAAAAAAGAGCGCTAACGTAGCCCCCTGCACCATGGCGATGTCCGTCGTCAATCCCGGTGCCCCCGCAAGACCGGACACCAGCATAAGCCCTGTCATCGAGAAGGAGTTTAAAAGGATTGCCGCGGAAAAAATGTATATCGTCAACGACCCACCATTCTACCGGATGAACCTCGAAAGTGACGGGTAAGTGACTCCGCCAAGTGCGCCATTTATCCAGCCACCTTGTTGAAAAGATCCAGATACTGTTTCGCCGTATGTTTCCATAGATAGCGGTCACCGACGAACTTCATGAGATTCTCTCCCATGATCTCAAGCCCGGAACTATTCCCCGTCATTATTTCTATTCCTTCCTGCAGGCCGTCTATGGAAGCACTCACAACCATTCCCCCTTCTACGTCGGCAACATTATCGAACCCGCACCTGTCAGTCAGGAGAACTGCCGTCTTACATATCCCGGCTTCGAGAACAACTATTGACATCGCCTCCTGCCGGGATGGAATCACGAGAAATTCCGCGGCATGGTACGCCCGGGATTTGTCATCGCCCCCGATAAAACCCAGAAAATGAACGCGTCCAGCCATATCGTTTGCCAGGGCCATGGTTTCCAGTCCATGAAGCATCCCACCGTCGGGGCCGGCAAACACAAGATGATGGGGCAGTCCCTTGGACCGGACGGCACGCATGAAGGCCTCAAGGAGCAGGTCGGGCCCCTTTATGGGATTCAACCGACCGACATATAGAAGAAAAGGAGCATCGGGGAGCCCGTATTTCCGCCGAAATTCCGAATCGTCTTCCTTAAGGTAGTCTCCCGGATCGATCCCGTTGGGGATTACAGATATCATCTCGCCCGGTACCCCGTACGCCTTGATAGCCTCAACTTCCTTTGGCGATATCGCAACACATGCCTTAGCATGCCTCAGAATCTTTCTGCCAATGGCTATATCGTAGGAGCGCTTAAGTACCTTTGAACGCCCAAAAATGGGTATCGCGCCGGCAGGACATAAAATATACGGCTTCTCATAGAGGGCAGCATAGTGAAAAACCATGGCATTCAGCAATGTCCAGTGGTTCATCATCTGGATCACATCCGCCGAACAAACCAGGTCTTTTACCGTGTTCCATGACATTGAGGGCACAAAATATCTCTCTATCCTGCAGGGTAAAGTAACTATGCGAACTTTGCCGGCTCTTTCATGCAGGTCCCTCGTAACCCCCGTGTCGAGCGAGAGAATCGTGCATTCCGCGTCGAGTGATGAGAGGAAACGACTCACCTGCAGGGTGCGCATAGCCGTTCCACCACCGTTAACAGGATCCAGTGTATTGTTTACATTAAGAATTTTCACAGTACAATTTCTTCAATTTCGGTCACGTAGATGCGTCTACGAATTATTGACCTCTTCCGACAACTGCGGGTAACTTATCGTCGCGTTGTCGCGTATTTGTTAACTTCCTCAAAAGCTTCTCCAAGAAATAGATCATCAGGACATTGAGTAGAAGAGATCCGAAAAGCAGGTAGCTCCGACCGGGAACATACCCGAAATGGGTATACCTGTAGGCAACAACCTGCGCCAGAAGTGAGCACAGTATGATATTGGCACCGCTGAACTTGTAAACAAAAAACTCTATTCCTGCCCCGACTAACCCCAGTACGACCATGCAGGCAAAGAGGAAAGGATAAGAGCCGGGATAATAGAAAAAAGCCAGTGCCCCCGGCAAATTAATGAAATGATGACTATGCATGGGGATGCCTTTCCATTCCTGTTCCAGTATCAGCTCATCGAACAGGCTTGTCCCGGAATGTGAGTACTTTTCCTGCCACGCCCTCTTCCAGAGGTCCCAACCCAGACCGGAATAACTGCTGACCGCCATAACCCCTTCTATCCCCACCCACCGGTCAATAACAAGGACGCGGACATCCGTGATGGCATCTGCGACAGCCTTTGGCAGGGCCATGCCGGTCGAGAACGGTACTTGTACCGCAGGCTTCCAGGAGCTTGATTGCGCCGCAATAGAAAGCACCGAAACAGGCTGGCTGGCGGGAAAAACAAGCCTGCGAACATGATTGACGACAAAAACGGATACTATGAACAAAAGACCAAATATAACGACGATCAAGACCTTGCTTTTCCGATTCATGTGCGCGGGGCGGCCCCTGTCGGTACTATGCATACCCATCAACAGCGCGCCTGCGTTCAGGATCATGCCCCTGCTCAGCATTGAGATGTTTGAAAAAAAACATTCTAGCAGACCGATTACGGATACGAACACAGGGTTCTTCCTCAATCTCATTTCACAATCCAAAATGACCGCCGAAATGGTAGTCATGCCAAAAAGAAGAAGCCAGGAATATAAGCCGCCGAGGCCAAAGGGCAATAGGGTCCGCGGCACGCTCCCCCTCTGATAGACGCCCAGCACTAGATTTGTAACACCAACCGCAGCAAAAAAGGCAAAGAAGCACATGAGAATCATGTTTCTGTACCGATGATAAAACCGGAATGTTGCCTCATGCGGCATTGCCTTTTTTGAGCTCAGGGATGTGAAAAGGAATTTTGATCGAATCATTCTTGCACACAATAGAGCAGCAACGCCACAGGAGGTGGCAAGCAGAACATGATCGTAGGCAACACCAGTCCCGTTAAATAAACCAACCGGCTCCTGAAAAGCAGCTCCAAAAAATGCAACTCTGACAGACAGTTTCAGCCAGAATCCCAGCCAGAGAAATAAACCGATAAACAGGTCAAAGAATATCCTGTCTCTTGTGAACCCGAGGACAAAAAGGGCATTGAGGAGGATCGTGTAAACGATGTATATAAAACCTTGTCCCGGATAATTCATCAGCGTAAAAAATGACAAGACACCCGCAGTTACAAAATAAACATAATGGCAAGTACGGAGATTCTTGAAAGTCATATAAACAGAGCCGTTATGAAGAGGATGTCCTGATTTACGGGGATACAGTTTTTTTGTCTATCGCCGCAACAAGAACTTTGCTCAACAAGAAAATGATCAACACATTCAAGAGAATGGATGCAAGAAGCAAGATAGCTCCGGGGAGGGACGTACCCCAAAAGTACATATCTGTATGCCATCACCTGGAGAGCTGGCACAATAAATTCGGACAATGACCTAACGTCCACAACCAGATCACGGAGTGGAAGAAGTTCCTCCTGGAAAAAACCCCGGATGTCTTCGACAAGAGGAAGTCCCCCCAAAAAGAACCGGACATCAAGGAACTCCACGCCAAGATCGGCCATCTCGCCATCCCGACCACCACATACTCTTCGGAAACAGCCTCTATTCTGTGCCAACCCGGTATGTCGGCAAGGAGGTGTCGGTACGAAAGGACACGAGGCTTCTTCGTATCTACTACAAGGGAGACCTCGTCAAGACCCATCCCGCCGTCCCCCGAGGGAAGCGTTCAACCGATTTTAACGACTACCCGAAAGAGTAGGCGCCCTATGCTATGAGAAGCCGCACCTACTATGTCGACAGGGCGGGGCAGATCGGCCCCTCTGCGCGGGGGCTTCGCGGAGTTCCTCCTCTCGGGGCCTTCCCCTGGACAAAGCTGCGGCAGGCGCAAAAGCTCGTGCGGCTGCCGGAACGGTACGGCAAAGAGAGGGTGGAAAGAGCCTGCGAGCGGTCCCTCGACTTCGAACTCGTCAATGCGCGCAGGATCAAAGAGATCATACAGCAAGGCCTTGTTAAAGAAGATGCCGAGCAAAGAAGTCTGGAGCCGTTGCCCTCGCGGTTTGCCCGGCCGGCAGCGTACTTCGTAAAAAGGAGGAATGAGATGGAGATCACCACGGAACTGAAACAGACCCTGAAAAAACTGAGGCTCGGGGGCATCTTTGCCACCCTGCCGGAAAGAGGGTCCTATGCGAAAGCACAAAAGCTCTCCCACGGTGAGTTCCTGGAACTCGTGCTCAATGACGAGATCGAAAGAGGCGAGCAGGGCAGGACTATGGACGGTCCGGGCCGCTGGAGGGACAACGTATTTATCGAGCGTCTCTGGAAAACTGTCAAATACGAAGAGGTGTACCTCAAAGCATATGAATCAATCACCCGTGCGAAAAAGGCGCTCGGAAAGTTTTTTGACCGTTACAAGATGCGGCGGCCCCATCAGGGTCTTGACGACAGGACCACGGATAATGTTTACTGGGCCACGCTGCCCAAGGCGAAAGAGGCGGTGTGAACCGGAGTGGCGAACCATAAAGCCAGCTGGGCGGTTGTCTAAAAGATCTTGACCATCTCTCAGGACGAGAAGAAGCAAGCGACTTAAGATGACAAATGGGGTATGCCGGAAAAGATGTCATCAACAACATTTGACAATAATTCCATCTTCTAGAGTTACAACCAAACCTTGTGTACGCCAAGAAATAAAGACCTATCCTTTAGCGTCACTAAAATCTCAAGAACCCCTCTGCAAAGGGGCGCAAGAAAGGATACGTTTTATGGAGAACATTTTCTATCTTACTATATTCGATTTATACCAATCGGCAAAATCCCTCAGGCTCTCTTCAAGACATACGGTTTTCCTAAATCCAACATCCATCAATTTCCGGGAACTGTAAACGCATGATGGGTCAGGATTCGTCCTTCCGGCGAGCCTAAGCAGAAGATCAAGTATACTAAGCGGTATCGGAATGATGGGTATCGAATAATTCTTCTGCCCAAAATAGCTCATGAGTGATAATTCAACCTTCCGATATTCGTTTGATCCATCCTCATCATCAGAAATAATAAACCTCTCGGTACTCATGTTCGTCTTCTCGTAGTAAATAAGGAACTCTATTGCAGCAACCACATTTTCAACAGACACTAGATTCATTTTGCGATTATTGAATAAACATGATTTCAGGTAATTGATAACCCGATTTCCCCTCATGAGAGAGTCGGCCATTTTCATTATGTTCTGACCTCCTGGACCAAACACCGCTGTTGGACGAACGATGACAATCTCAAAAAGACCACTATATTTATCAATGAGCATTTTCTCCATAGCTAGCTTCATGACTTCATAACTGCTGATGGGCTTGCACCATGTGTTTTCGTTGATAATGTTTTCAGAAACCCTGCCTGCCACCACGGCCGTGCTGCAATGAATGAGCCTCTTTATCTTTGCTCCTGTACACGCCTTTCCCAAGTTGTCCAGAGCCTCCATGTTTTCTGCCTCCGACTGCCCGGCGGCATAGGCAAGGTTAACAACTGTACAACCCTTTGTTAGAAGTTTATCGAATGTTTCTGGATGTAAGAGATCGCCACTGATCAGCATTACGTTACCCTTACCCGACTCGTCACCGAATTCCTTGTTGTACGTCAATGCCCTGATCTCCACATTGTTCCGAAATTCCAGATGTTTCAGTAAATTCCTCCCGATAAAACCCGTTACCCCGGTAATTGCAACCGTTCTCAATTCTCGTTCCATGATATTCTCATCGCTCTTAAGGCTAAAAGTATCAATTTATGAAGTGGTATTCAACGAATACAAACATATTTTCGTTTCCCTACTGCAGTTCCTTGAGCCTATAAACAACTAAATGATAGCTCGGTTTCTTTGCTCGCTTTTTAAGCTCAATTTGTTCATATTGTTGCACATCAAAGCTCTTCTGGAAGCCGGGCGCAACCATCGATATTGTGTTAATATCCACTACGAGAATAGATGCCCGGTTGGTTTTCATTATACCTGTAATGTCACGCGGATCAATTGTATTCGGCATCGCCACGAACTCCGAGTCGGCATAGAAAGCGAGCCTCTGTAGACCGGACTGCACAAACATCACAGATCTTCCATAGCCCCTCTCCTTAAGCTCCATGCCCGCAACCTTCAGGTCCATTTTGTCTTCCCTGCTCGATGTAATAAGAGTTTGAGCAAAAAGAAATAAAATGAGAACACAGGATATTGTAAAAGAAATTCTTTTCATGCTGCCTTGCGAAACACTGAGCCTTGCAATCAGTTTCATAAATCGGTTCTTCAGTTCAAGAAACCCGATACTCGCGTAGACCAATGCCGGGATACCCAAAAGCAATCCATGACGCGTGCCAAAATAGTAAGTCCCTCGCATGTAGCCCACCCCAACGACGAAGAAGACAGCCAGCCAGATTATCACGTATATTTCCTTTCGCGAAAACGAAACGCTCTTTCTCAGGAAAAGACCGGCAAGAAGGAGCAACACCGGGATCACCGTCATCGATTTCAGCGTCTTATATACGATCTCCAATGGAAATATAACGTATTTATACTTATTTGCAAGTTCAAGTGGCGACTGCAAACTCTGTGGCACATTGCTCAAAGCGCCAGGAGCGTACGTTACTGAAAATGGTGAATCACTGCTGGCGAGCAAAACCGAAAACTTCTCCATAAATCTCCCTACCACCCAGGACCATGATTCCTGATTGACGAGCAACAGGCCGGGGAGGCAAAGAATTGGTATGGTTAATATGAAAAGGGCAATGTAGAAAACGGCACTTTTCAGGCGGATCTCTTTCGTAATAAGGGCATAACACATCCACAGGACAATTATAGGGAAGACCGCCAGACCTTCTACTTTTACCGCAACAGACAACCCCGTAAGAATGCCCGCAGGTATTAGGTAAAATGCCTTTTTCCGCTCAATCCCTCTCAACCCGAAATACAGAGCGGAAAGCGAGAACAGCCACAGAGTCGATTCCCTAAGGATGTCTGTCGAATACTCTACGAAGCGCGGACCGAAAACGTAGAGGAGTCCCACCACGAAAGCGATCCGATTCCCAACGAGAGCTTTGAACAAGAGGAAAAGAGGGATAACAGCGAGGGACCCGAATAAAACAGAAACGAGTCTTCCCGCTATCTCCCAATCGGGTATCGCCTTTTGTATCAAAACAAGAAAGAACGGGTGGATGCTGAAAAAGCTGAAACCACTCAAATGCTCGAAATTCCCCGATACAATACCCTTTGCAAGCATGACATAAAACATGGAATCATTCGAGACTATCTGAGGTTGGAAAAGGACGCAGATCCGAACAACCAAAGCCGAAAGAAGCAAAAGAACAGACAACGTTAAAGAATCTTCGTCTATGATCTTTTCTTTTAGGATATTATAGACCTTGTTCATGCCGATGACAGTCCTGTTTTTAAACCAATATACTTTTCATTGCTACGTCAGGTCGTGTCGGTTCATCGTGTCTTTTCACCACTCTGGCAGGCACGCCAACTGCTGTGACATAATCAGGAATGTCTACGGTTATGACGCCCCCTGCCCCAATGATACTCCATTTGCCGACATCCCTACCAATAATGGCAACCGCACCAATCCCGAAAAAAGCGCCCTCCCCAACTGATACACCGCCAGCAAGACACACTCCCGGGCCAATATGAGAATAGTCGCCTAATACGCAATCATGATCAATGGTAGCATTGGAATTGACTATGCAGTGCCCGCCGATCACAACGTCAGCCTGGATCACAGCCCCGGCGAAAACAACACTCCCCTCCCCTATCGAAGCAGAGGGATGGACAAATGCATATGGGTGGATAAGTGATGCCCAATGCAATTTTAGAAAACGTTTTGCTACTGTATGCCTGATCTTGTTGTCACCTATAGCCATAATCGCATTTCCTTCAAGCAAAGGATCGAGACCAGAGATAGATCCGACAATCTTGGCACCAAAACACTCCTTCCCCCATTTTTGTGGGTCATCGTCATAGACACCTTGGACACGCATCCTCAAATCGATCAATGTGCTCAGAACAACCTTGGCATGTCCTCCACCGCCGATGACAATAATCTCTTCATTCACTATGGCCCTCCTTATATCTTCCAGAGCCTTTGAACTCCGGCATCGTAACGCAACCTTTAGCGGATATGCCTTCACTTTTTAAAACTTTTACAAAGGTAAGCCAGAGAATCTTCATATCAAGACTAAGACTCCGGTGGTCTACATACCAGACATCAAGATCGAACTTTTCTTCCCAGGTGATAGCGTTGCGTCCGTTGACCTGAGCCCAACCCGTAATACCCGGCTTAACCTCATGCCGCCTCGCCTGATGTTTATTGTACAGAGGTAAATACTCGGTAAGCAATGGTCTTGGCCCGACGAAACTAAGTTCCCCCTTAAAGACATTCAAAAGCTGGGGGAGTTCGTCGAGGCTGCGTCGTCTCAGAACCTTCCCCAGTTTCGTCAATCGTTCTTCGTCGGTAAGCAATTCACCCTCCGGCCCCCGGTTATTATTCATGGTGCGAAACTTCATGATGCTAAAAAGCTTGCCTTGATAACCGGGACGTATCTGCCGGAACAAAACAGGGCGTCCCGTCGAGACTAAAATAGTAATAGCGATCAGTGACATGGGCAGGGCCGAAAGGACCAACAATACCAGTGCAAGGAGAATGTCGAGAACCCGTTTTAACATTGGAATACAGAGAGATGGTCAAGTTCTTTCAGACAACACCCAGAGTTTTTTAAGTGGTTTAGCCGCTCAAGGTTCAT
>DIWM01000029.1 GCA_002428485.1 Deltaproteobacteria bacterium UBA6106 | reverse complement strand
CCATGGCGTTGAGGCCTCGGGCGAGGGAGGCGACTTCATCCTTGCCCCGCACCTTCAGGCGTTGATCCAGGTGTCCGGCCTCAAATTCCCGGGCAAGGGTCATGCACTGTCCAAGCCTTTTAAGGAGGGGACGGGCAACAAGGGAGGCGCCTATGGAGACAACAAAGAGCATTGTCGCAAGGGTAGAAGCAGCTACATACCCCATGCTGCGAATGGGTGCGAGAACGCTTTTTTTCAGCCTCTCAACGACGAATAACCATTCAGGCTCAAGGGTCTTGCAAAAAGCGGCAAGCTGCACCCCTTTCTTCGATGAATATCGTATAACGCCCTTATTTAGCAAAAGAAG
Organism: Deltaproteobacteria bacterium UBA6106; assembly: GCA_002428485.1. Taxonomy (GTDB): domain Bacteria; phylum Desulfobacterota; class Syntrophorhabdia; order Syntrophorhabdales; family Syntrophorhabdaceae; genus UBA5609. The sequence continues at coordinate 11,655 of DIWM01000029.1, read as the reverse complement.
ATCGGGCGCGATAGGTATTTCCGGTTGCTCGTATTGTTTGCTGTCAATAACGTTGACAATGTTCCATTCCTCCGGCACCGTCGCATCAAGCTGCGGATCGAAGAAGTATGCCTTGCCTCCGTGGACGTACTCCTGGGGACGGAGAAAGTAGTTGTTGAAGTAATCGAGGTCCAGGACTGCCCGCAGGACGGCAACTACCTTACCTTGGTTCCGGACGGGCACGCTGATGGCAAAGGCAGGCCGGCCCGTTCCCTGGCTTATCAGTATCTGGGAGACAGAAACCTTGCCTTCAACGGCAGAGAAAAAATCGGACCTCGCACTGACAATCTGCTGAATGAGAGGAAGGTTGATGCGGTTCGGAAAGGACGAGGCAATACACCGGGCCTTTTCGTCAAAGAGGTTGATCGATTGGAATATCTTTGTCCTTTCCACAATGGCCTGAAAGTACCGGCATGCTTCACCAATAATGGGATCATTATCGGCAGCGCCTGCGGTTTGTTTGATCAGGGGCAGATCCGCCATCAGCAGAAGATCGGTCTTGAAAATGCCCAGGATAATCTCGTTCTGTTTCGCGATCAGGGCTACGGTACGTTCCATCTCGGCTTTGGCCGCTGATTTGAGCCTCTTTTTTGCCGATCTATAGGTTAAGAATGAAGACAGAAATACTCCTGAAGAACCGATGAGGGAAAATACAAAAAGTAGTTTGCCGCGAAAGGTCATAAATAAAAAACTATTTACCCACCTGTTTAATACTCTCATTTCAATAGGTAATTGTCAAGAATGGGGCGGATGAGCCTCCCGCCATAAGGTGCGATAAGAGGGATTTTAAAATATTATTGACTCTTCCGGATACAGCGCGATTGTAATTTTGTTTACGAATTCAGTATAATGTACGATATCCTTGGAGGTATACCATGATCATGAACGACGACATTGCGAAGGCGATGAGCATAAGGCTTGATGAGGTGGTAAAAGAGCTGCCTCCCATGCCCGAGTTTGTGCAGGGCATCAGGAGGGCGCCAAAGAGACATTTTGCCCTCAGCCGGGAAGAAACGGTGCTCGCCCTCAAGAACGCCCTTCGGTATGTCCCGGAGAAATGGCATGCGACGCTTGCACCTGAATTTCTTAATGAGCTCCTCACGACAGGCCGTGTCTATACCTATCGTTTCAGACCGCAGGGTTCCATCAAAGGGGGTCCTGTCGATACATATCCGGGGAAGTGTATAGAAGGGAAGGCCTTCCAGGTAATGATAGACAATAATCTCGATTTTGACGTTGCCCTTTATCCCTATGAACTGGTGACGTATGGCGAAACAGGACAGGTTTGCCAGAACTGGATGCAATATCGTCTTATCAGGGCATACCTCCAGGTGTTGACCCGCGACCAGACCCTCGTGGTGGAGTCAGGACATCCCCTGGGATTATTCAGATCCCATCCCAACGCGCCCCGGGTGGTCATCACGAACGCCTTGATGGTAGGATGTTTTGACGACCAGGAAAACTGGCACAGAGCAGCTGCCCTGGGGGTTGCAAACTATGGCCAGATGACCGCCGGCGGCTGGATGTATATAGGTCCGCAGGGCATTGTTCATGGTACATATTCGACAATCCTCAATGCAGCGCGGTTAAAGCTCAATATTCCCGTCGATGGCGACATGACGGGGCATCTCTTTGTCTCTTCAGGCTTGGGAGGTATGAGCGGCGCCCAGGGCAGAGCCGTGGAGATCGCAAATGGTGTCGGTATCATTGCAGAGATAGATCCATCGAGGATAAAGACGAGACATGCCCAGGGGTGGATAGGCCGGGTTGTAGACACGCCTGCGAAGGCATTTGGTATCGCAAAACGTTTTCAGGAGGAAAAGAAGACTATATCGATCGCCTTTTATGGAAACATCGTCGACCTCCTGGAGTATGCCGTGGAGAACCGCATAGAGATCGATCTCCTGTCAGACCAGACTTCCTGTCATGCCGTCTATGATGGCGGGTATTGTCCTCAGGGACTGACCTTTGAAGAGCGCACGGCACTTCTGAAGACCGACCACGCAAAATTCAGGGAATATGTGGACAGGTCACTTCAGAGGCATTATGCCTGTATCAAAACCCTGGCGGAGCGCGGGGCCTATTTTTTTGATTACGGGAACAGCTTCATGAAGGCAGTGTATGATTCAGGGGTGACCGAGATATGCAGGAACGGCAAGGATACGATGGACGGGTTTATTTTTCCCTCCTACGTTGAAGATATCATGGGGCCGCTCCTTTTTGATCTCGGGTATGGCCCGTTCCGGTGGGTCTGCTTGAGCGGAAAGCCTGAGGACCTTCGGAAGACGGATATGGCGGCCATGTCCTGCATTGACCCGGAGAGAAGGTTCCAGGACAGGGACAACCATGCATGGATAAGGGACGCAAGCAAGAATAACCTTGTGGTGGGTACGCAGGCAAGGATCCTTTACCAGGATGCCGAAGGAAGGATGAAGATCGCCCTCAGATTTAACGAGCTGGTAAGAAACGGCGAGGTCGGTCCTGTTATGCTGGGCCGCGACCATCACGATGCCGGTGGCACCGACTCACCTTTCAGGGAGACGGCAAACATCAAAGACGGGAGCAACATAATGGCAGACATGGCTACCCAGTGCTTTGCCGGGAATGCGGCCCGCGGGATGAGCCTTGTTGCCCTCCATAACGGCGGAGGCGTGGGCATCGGGAAGGCGATCAACGGCGGCTTCGGTCTTGTCCTGGATGGGAGCGAGAGGGTTGACGAGGTTATCCGCCAGGCGATCCCGTGGGACGTCATGGGAGGCGTGGCCAGGCGTGCCTGGGCGCGGAACGAGCACGCCATTGAGGCAAGCATCCGGTACAACGATACAAACAAAGGTCTGGACCACATCACCCTTCCGTACCTGGCGAACGAAGACATGTTGAAGGACCTCGTCAAGAAAGCCTTTTCTTAATGGTAAAGAGGTGGAGCATGAAGAAGATCATGGAATGTGTGCCGAATTTCAGCGAGGGGAGAGACCAAGACAAAATAGAAAGGATCGTTGCGCCTTTTCGGGAAAGAGAAGGCGTAAAGCTCCTCGACCATCAGAGAGACGCTGATCACAACAGGCTGGTTGTTACTGTTGTCGGCGAACCTGAAGCGCTGCGGGATGCGGTGATAGCAGCCGTGGGTAAGGCCGTGGAGGTCATCGATATGCGGCAGCATCAGGGCCAGCATCCCAGGATGGGCGCGGTAGATGTCATTCCCTTTATCCCCTTAAAAAATGTGACGATGGAAGATGCTGTAACGCTCTCGAAGGATGTGGCAAAAGCGATCTGGGAGACATACCGGTTTCCCGTCTTCTTATACGAAGCGTCCGCAGCGAGCCCCGGGAGGAAGGATCTGGCCAACATTCGCAAGGGTCAGTTTGAAGGCATGCCTGAGAAGATCAAACTCCCTGAGTGGAAACCTGATTTCGGGGAGGCTGCGATACATCCCACGGCAGGCGTTGTTGCCGTCGGCGCACGGATGCCCCTCGTCGCCTTCAACGTCAATCTCGACACAGACAATATAGAGATTGCGAACGCCATTGCAAAAACAGTGAGACACGTAAGCGGAGGGCTAAGATACTGCAAGGCCATCGGTATCGTCTTAAAAGAACGTAACATGGTGCAGGTGTCGATGAACATGACCGATTTCACAAAAACGCCCCTGTACAGGGCGGTGGAGCTCATCAGGATAGAGGCGAAACGGTACGGCGTCAATGTTGTGGGGAGCGAGATCGTAGGGCTTGTGCCGATGGGCGCACTCGTCGACGCGGCGTCATATTACATGGGGCTGGAAAATTTCAGCATTGAACAGGTTCTGGAAGCAAGGATCATGGAATAACGAAAAGGCAATGTTGAGTGTCGTCATATTAATGAAAAAAACAGGCCTTAAAGGCAGGTCTTGATGAACGGCAGCCTTATCATCAAACATGCTGCGGAACTGGTCACCTGCAGCGGGTTTAAGGCGAAGAAGGGGCGAGAGATGTCCCGTCTCCATGTCATCCATGACGGCGCCCTCGTCATTGAACAGGGTACCATCACGAGGGTGGGGACGACAGAGAATGCCCTGTCCGGCCTTGACCTCTCATCGTTCAATGTCATTGATGCTACAGGCAAGGCGGTGCTGCCGGGTTTTATCGACCCCCATACCCATTTTGTCTTTGGCGGATACCGCGCAGAAGAGTTTTCGTGGCGGCTCCGCGGTGCCAGCTACATGGAGATCATGCAGAGAGGCGGGGGGATCGTGAATTCCGTTGAAGCAACGCGCAGGGCCTCAAAGGATGAACTGACGAGCCTTGGCAGGAGACGGCTCGATACGATGCTCTCCTTCGGGGTTACCACCGTAGAAGGGAAGAGCGGGTACGGGCTGGACCACGATACCGAAATAAGACAGTTGGAAGTTATGGGAGACCTTGATGCCTCCCATCCTGTTGATGTGGTGAGGACCTTTCTGGGAGCGCACGCCGTGCCTGTGGAATACAGGGACAACAAGGATGGTTTTATCGGCTACCTGATCTCGGAGGTGCTCCCCGATGTGGCATCGAGGAAGCTCGCGGAATTTTGTGATGTCTTCTGCGAAGAAGGCGTCTTTTCTATCGAACAATCAAAAAGAGTTCTGGAAAAGGCGAGGGCTTGTGGATTAAAATTAAAAATCCATGCAGACGAGATGACAATGCTCGGAGGCGCAGAACTGGCAGCGGAGCTTGGGGCCGTTTCCGCGGATCACCTCCTCCATGCATCGGACAGGGGTATTGAGGAGATGGCAAAGGCCGGGGTGGTTGCAGTGCTGCTGCCTGGTACGGCCTTCAGTTTGAAAGAGCCCTATGCGCGGGCACGCCATATGATCGACACAGGATGCGCGGTGGCGCTGGCCACGGATCTCAATCCGGGGAGCTGTTTCTCGGAGTCTGTTCCGCTTATGTTTGCCCTCGCAACCCTCTATATGGGGATGACCCCTGAGGAAGCCGTCACTGCCTTTACGATCAACGCCGCCGGAGCGATTGGCCGGGCAGATACGACAGGAAGCATCGATGTGGGGAAGGCCGGCGATGCGGTAATACTGGAATTTCCCTCTTATCAATATATCCCTTACCACATCGGGGTGAATAGCGTGGAAAAAGTGATAAAGAAAGGAGAGGTTGTTAGGTGACGCAGCGTGCTCATTGATCTGACAATAAAACAATTCCTGGAACGGGTTGCCTCGGGTGAGCCCGTCCCGGGCGGCGGCAGCGTGGCGGCGCTCATTGCCGCGCTTTCGGCATCTTTGTCAGAGATGGTTGCCCGATTGACACTCGGCAAGAAAGGCGACCCTGCCCTGGATGAAAAGATGTCGGCGCTGATCGATGCGGCATCCCGTTTGAGGGCAAGGCTTATCGATGATGTGGACAGGGATTCAGATGCCTATGCCTCGGTGATGGAGGCCTACCGGATGCCGAAGGGATCGGATGAGGAACAAAATGTCCGAAAGGCGGCTGTTCAGGATGCGCTGAAGGATGCAGCCCGCGTACCCCTCTCTGTGGCAGAGGCGGGGATAGCCCTCCTGAAGCTGGCCCGGACTGCGGTGATGGGAGGCAAAAGCAGCGCAATAACGGACGGCCTTGTCGCCGCCCTGATCGCGCGCTCTGCCGTAATAGGCGCGCTTTACAACGTGCGGATCAACCTTGCATCCATCAGCGACATAGCATTCAGGGAGGATTTCGCACGAAGGGCGGATGCGCTTGAAGAAGAGGCTGCTGAAATGGAGAGGGATATTCTGTCCCTCGCCGGATCTGTAATAAAGAAGCAAATCTGAGGGTACGCGACATATGCGCTTGTTTATTGAACAATTGTTGAACGGTATCGCCATGGGCTCCATCTATGCCCTGATCACCCTGGGGCTGGCCCTTGTGTACGGTGTCATGAGGATCCTCCATGTCGCCCATGCCGCAGTTTTCACGGTAGGCGCATATGTGGGCCTTTTCATATTCCAGGCAACGGGCAGCCTCGCCCTTGCCTTTGTCGGTTCCATGGTTGCCTGCGCAATTCTGGGCGTCGTCATTGAAAGGTTTGTCTATTTTCCCTTAATGAAATACCCGCCTTTTGTGCCGTTGATCGGGAGCATTGCAGTTATGCTCTCCATCGAAGAGGTTTGCCGGCTGGTTGCAGGGCCCTATATCCTCACCTTCCCTGCAAAGCTTCCCTTCCCCGATATCTATGCGGGAGGCATTCAGATCTCTTCTACGCTGCTCGCTGTCTATTCCATTACCGCTATAGTGCTTTTTTTCCTGTGGTACATCACAACACGTACAGAGTTGGGGCTCGCCATGCGGGCTGCCTCACAGGATATATCCATTTCAGGTGCCATGGGTATTAACAGCCACTTGATCGTATCGATCACTTTTGTTCTCGGCTCGGCGATCGCTGCCATCGCAGGGATCCTTGTGGGCATTTATTATAACCAGGTTTATCCGACGATGGGGGCCGTGCCGGCATATAAATCACTTGCCCTGATCGTAGTAGGAGGGCTTGGTTCCGTATCCGGCGCAGTGATCGCTTCCATGCTCCTCGGTGTTGCCGAGACCCTTCTCATCGGATATGCGAACATTCCGCTGCCCAGGGATGCCCTTGCATTTATTGCAATGATCGGGGTGCTCATGTGGCGCTCCGAGGGATTGCTGGGCTCATCGCGGTAAGGAGAAAGAATGAGTTCATACACCATCACTATCGGCACTATCATAGTGATCCAGGCCATCGCAGTATGTGGTCTCAACGTGATCGTGGGGTACGCAGGCCAGATCTCTTTGGGTCATGCGGCCTTTTTCGGCATCGGTGCATATACCGCGGCCATGCTCAGTACAAAAGCAGGGCTTTCATTCTGGACAGCGCTGCCCCTGGTGATCGCCATCGGCGGTTTTATCGGCTTCCTGCTCGGACTTCCCAGCATCCGCGTCAGAGAAGATTTTCTGGCGATCACGACGATAGGCATTAACTTTATCGTTGAGGCGGTCTTCCGTTATGTGCCTTTCTTCGGCGGCGCCCTGGGTATCGGAGGTATCCCCCGCATTGTCTTTTTCGGGGAGAGGCTGAAGGGCATGACATTTTTGCTTCTCTGCCTTGTGTTTCTCTTTTTGGTCCTGCTCGTATGCTGGTGGCTGACGCGATGCTGGGCAAGCCTTGCATGCTATGCCGTCCGGGATGAGGAGTCTGCCGCATCGACGATGGGCATCTCTCATGTCCGGTTCAAGCTCCTCGCCTTTGTCATAGGCACATCCATGGCTGCCCTCGCCGGTTCGCTTTACGCCCATTATATGCAATTTATCAACGCGGGGGACTTCTCTTTTCCTGTCTCTGTGGGTTTCCTGAGCATGCTCGTGCTGGGAGGCATGGGCACCATCTGGGGACCTGTTATCGGGACGCTTATTTTAGGGGTGCTCCCCGAGATCTTCCGTCCTCTGGTGGACTACCGGATCCTTTTTTACACGCTCCTTCTCCTGCTCATGATCCGGTTTCAGCCCGGCGGGCTCCTCGGCGAAGAGAGCGCGATGCGCCGGGTGCTTGCACCGATATTGAGAAGGGGAAAGGCATGACGCAGCCGCTTCTTTCGGTCAATGGGGTTTCAAAGTACTTCGGTGGATTGAAGGCGGTAGACGAAGTGGATTTCGATGTGTTTCCCCGTGAGATATTGGGAATACTGGGGCCGAACGGGGCCGGGAAGACGGTGCTCTTTAACCTCATCTCCGGCATCTATCAACCCACGGCGGGAGAGGTCCATTTTTGCGGCCAGCGAATTGACGGGCTCCCGCCGCATCTGATAGCGCAGAGGGGCATGGGCAGGACGTTCCAGATCGTCAAGCCTTTCGGATCGCTCACAGTGCTTCAAAACGTGCTCGTCGCACGCGGCGTTATGAGATACGGACATCTTACGAAGATCTGGGGTCCCTGGGGCTCCAAAGCTGAGATCAGGGAAGCAATGGAAGTGCTCGATAAGGTCGGATTGACAGAACTCGCGCAGAGAAAGGCGAGTCTTCTTCCTCTCGGTAACCTTCGACGTCTGGAGATCGCCCGGGCGTTGATCGTAGGGCATACTGTCCTTCTCCTGGATGAGTCCTTCTCCGGGCTCCGCCACGATGAAATCGGGCAGCTCGAAAGATTGATCCGCAGGATACGGGATGACGGCCGGACGATCATCCTCATCGAACATAACATGCGCGTAACAATGGGCCTCTGTGACCGCATCGTCGTGCTGGACCATGGCCGGAAGATCGCCGAAGGCGCGCCGAAGGATATACAGCAGGATGAAGCGGTTATCGAGGCCTACCTTGGCAGGAAGGGGATCAGCCATGCTTCTTGAGGTGAAGGACATCCATGTAGCCTACGGCGATATTGAGGCTGTCTGCGGCGTAAGCTTCTCCCTGGAAAAAGATGAGCTTGTCTCTATTATCGGCGCGAACGGGGCAGGCAAAACCTCCATTCTCAACAGCATAATGGGGATCTTCCCTCCCCGGAAAGGGAGCATTATCTTCAAAGGCCGGGACATAACCGCGATGCCTGCCCATCAGCGGGCACGAATAGGAATACGGATCGTCCCTGAGCGTTCCCGTCTGTTCCCCCGCCTTACGGTGTATGAGAATCTGTTGACCGGTGTTTACGGCCTCAGGAAGAAGATCCCCGTGGACAAGCGCATATCATGGCTTTACGGGATGTTTCCGATTTTGAAGGAGAGGCGTGGCCAGCTTGCGAACACCCTTTCGGGAGGCGAGCAGCAGCAGCTATCCATCGCCCGCGCCCTTATCTCGGACCCGGAACTCCTTCTGGTGGATGAGGTCTCCATGGGGCTCATGCCGAAGCTCGTTGAACAGGTCTTTGGGATCCTTAAACAGTTGAACGAGGAGCACGGCCTTACGATCCTCCTTGTCGAACAGAATGCCTTTGCTTCGTTAAATATCTCCACGCGGGGCTACGTGCTGGAGACCGGTACCTGCGCTTTAAGCGGCAGCGCTGCGGAATTGATGGATAATCCACGCGTTCAAGAGGTGTATCTGGGGCATTAAGATTGTAGATTTCAGGGTGTAGATGGGAGTGTGTGTATTAACAAAAAAATAAAAAGGAGGTAAGGGTTATGAAGTGCATCAAAACGCTACTGTTTGTTTTAATGGTCTGCATTTTCTTTGCAGGAACCTCGGGGGCAGCAGATACGATCAAGATCGGCCTGCTGGTACCTTTAACCGGTCCTGCTGCAGCGGATGGCTTGAGCGTCCAGAATTCGATAAAGCTTGCCGTGGAGAGGGTAAATGCCGAAGGTGGATTGCTCGGGAAAAAGGTGGATTTTATATCATACGATGACCGGATGGACCCTAAAGATGCCGTAGCTCTGGCACGGAAGCTGATCGAGCAGGATAAGGTAGCAGCCGTTGTGGCCGGTTCTTACTCAGCGCCGAGCAGGGCCGTGGCGCCTATTTTCCAGGAAGAGAAGATGCCTGCCGTAGCTGCTTACGCGGTGCATCCTGATATTACCAAGGCAGGCAACTACAACTTCAGGAACGGTTTCCTCGGCATGGTTGAAGGCAAGGCGGCAGCGTATGTGGCCGTGAAGATGCTGAAGGGGAAAAAGATCGCCCTCCTCGTCAGCGATAATGATTTTGGCCGGGAACTTGCCAAGGGTTTCAAATACTACATCGACAAGTACGGCAAAGGCACTGTGTCGATCGTCTCCCAGCAGGTCTACTCAATGCAGGAGAAGGATTTCAAGGCCTATCTCTCAAAAATAAAGGAACAAAATCCCGACGTGATATTCTCAAGCGGATACTACTTCCAGACAGGGCCGGTGGTGAAACAGGCCAGGGAGATGGGGATAAAGGCGCATATCCTGGGTGAGGAAGGCGCAGATTCCCCCAAGTTCCTTGAGATTGCAGGGGCTGCAGCAGAAGGTTTTGTCATCGTGACGAACCTGAACCGGGATGACAAAAGGCCGGAGGTAAAGAAGTTTCTTGCCACCTATGAGTCAAGGTATGGTATCCAGCCCGATATGGTAGGCGCATCTGCCTATGACGCCTTTATGATGATCTGTGATTCTATCAAACGGGCAAAGAGCTTAAAGGGTCCCGATATCAGGGCAGCTCTTGCAGGCATCAAGGACTATAGCGGACTTACGGGTCTCGTCAAGAAGTTCACCCCTGAAGGAGAAGTGGTAAAAGACGTACAGGTGCAGATCGTGAGGAAAGGCAGGTTCCGCAATCTGGGCGTTGTTTCCGACCCCGATATTATCACACCGTAAACGCTGCATACGGCCAGAGCCGGCGGCAACCTTCAGACGCCGCCGGCCCTGGCATAATTGAACCTCTTTCCAAACCATATCCCTCCAGGGACATTTCCGAAACGATCGATAATCAATCCCCCTCCTTTTTATATTTGATCATCTGACAATTCAAGGCCGTATGTCATGTTCGTCACTTTGTTCGGCGAATTGGTCACATTTTACTTCCAACCTCAACAGCTAAAAAGGCAAAATCATCGGCAAGACAAGATCAAAAGAGAAATATATTGTGGAAACAAGACCCCGTTCCTTTCTGAAAAAGCAATTATTTTTGAATATGACCTTTCGCAGAAAGCTCCTCGTTGTAGTGGGATTGATAATCCTTACCAGCGTCCTTTTATCTTCGGCGATCACGTATTTATGTGCAGAGCGGCAGCTTGAATCAATGGCGAAGAAGGAGATGGAGATAAAGGTTGCGCTCATAGCAAAGCAAAGCGAGATAGCGCTCGATACGTTCAAGGCGGACATAGAACTTCTGGCAGAGCTTTCCCTGGTCCGCAGGATTGCCGCCTCTCCGGGGAACAGCGCCATTGTCGATGAAGGCAACAGGTATTTTCAAAAGATCGTAAAAAAGGCCGGGGTATATCAATCGATCAACCTTCTTGACCGGAAGGCCCGATGCATCGCCTCGAACTTTCCGGACCGCATCAACCTCCCCATCCTTCAGCAGGCTGTCTACGGGAGGGCTGATTTTCATTCAGCCCTTATCGGGAGATCTTTTGTATCCCAGATATTTTTAAGCCAGGGAACGGGTCGGCCCATCATCGTTATCAGCGTGCCTGTCCGGGACAACGGCAGGGTGGTTGCCGTCCTGCGGGCAGTCCTGGACCTCGATTACTTCAACGAACATTTTCTTCGTCCCCATGAGTACGTCCATGGAGGCAAGGCATACTTCTTCGATCCGCAGCTTGACGCCACGCTGCCGGAAGGATGGAAGGCGACCAATGTGCTGACGGCAAAACCCTATATACAACCAGAGATGCCTGACTTTTCGGAACTTCTCACCGAAGAGAAAGGGTGTGTGCGATATGCCTCAAACGGCACCGAACGGCTGGTTGCCTTCTTCAGGAGTTCCGATCCGGAGTTCCTATTTGTTGTCGAAAGGCCGGTTCAGGATGTCCTTGCCCCGATACAGACCATGAGAAAGGTCACGATGATCACGCTGATCGCATTGTTGTCCATTGTTTCCGTGTCCGTTTTTTTTGTGGTTGACCCTTTTCTCAGGAAGCTCGAGCAGTGTATGGCCCTTGTCAGGGATATCGAAGCGGGGCATCTCGACAAAAGACTGATCACAAGAGGTAACCACGAGCTCTCCCGTCTCGCCCGAGGCCTCAACGCCATGG
>DIWM01000015.1:7680-14072 GCA_002428485.1 Deltaproteobacteria bacterium UBA6106 | reverse complement strand
GGCAACAATATCCCCTCCCTCTCCCCCCGCACGAGCGCCACGACAGTCCCCTCTCCCCTCGCGGGAGAGGGTCAGGGTGAGGGGGGGTAGCCCGGCACCGATGCTGGCGGATGCAACAATGTCCCCTCTCCCCTGGCGGGAGATAGCTACAACAGTCCCCTCTCCCCTGGCGGGAGATAGCTACAACAGTCCCCTCTCCCCTGGCGGGAGAGGGTCAGGGTGAGGGGGAAATTTGTAAAGCTCGCGGAAGAGGATCAGGGTGAGGGGGCAACTCCACCGATTTGACTTGACTATTATGACCAATATGACTATAATGACCATCAGGAGGTGGGATATGAGGTCATTGAACCTTGCGAGCGCGAAAGCAAAATTCTCAGAGATCGTGAACCTTGCGGAACACAGGAAGGAGCGAGTTCTCATCGAGAAAAGGAACAACCCGGTGGCCGTTGTGATAGGATACGAGGACTATAAGAAGCTTGAGGCCCTTGAGGATGTATACGAATCCAGGCTCCTCGAGGAAACTTTGAAGAACGGTAAATTCCATACCCTCGAAGAAGTGGCAAAGCGGGTGAAGATTGAGCTATAAGCTGGAGTTTTCCGAGAACGCGCTGTCGAGGCTGGAATCCTTGGGTGGAGCCGATGCCAAGACCTTGAGACAGGTCATGATGAAGATACTTTCATTAAGAAGAAATCCTGCACCGCAGGATACTAAGAAGCTGGTGAACTTTAATTACAGGGGGCTTACAGGGTACAGGGTGGACCAGGGTGAGTACCGCATCATTTATGCAATTGACGAATCTGCCAAGAAGGTCCTTGTCGGCGCCATCATCAACAGGAACGAAGACTACAAAAATATCATTCGCCGCAATAAATGAGAACTATTGCAGGCCGAAGAGAGGATCCCCTTCAGTTTCCCTCTCCCCTCGCGGGAGCGCCACAACAGTCCCCTCTCCCCTCGCGGGAGAGGGTCAGGGTGAGGGGGCACCAAACGGCTCTTGGCTCATAGTTGATAGAAAAATTCGTTCAACGTTAAGAGAAATATATCCACTTGACGTTTAACGTTCCCCGTTATATAGTGTAACAGATGATAAAATCATTCAGGACCGTCGAAACAGAGAAGATATATATCCGTGAGGGATCAAATAAGCTCCCTCAGGATATTCAGCAAATTGCATTAAGGAAATTACGTATGATAAACAACGCCAAGAATCTCAACGATCTGAGAATTCCTCCCGCCAACAGGCTGGAAAAGTTAAGGGGTGATCGTGAAGGTCAGTATAGCATTCGGATCAATGTTCAATGGCGTATTTGTTTCGCCTGGCAAGCTGGTGATGCGTACAATGTGGAAATAACGGACTATCATTAGGGAGGTGATCTATGAAAAAGAAACTGCGCCCCGTACATCCCGGCGAAGTACTTCTGGAAGAATTTCTCAAGCCGATGGGTATAAGCCAGAACAGGTTGGCCATAAATATCGGCGTGCCGGCTCGCAGGATCAACGAGATCGTGCTCGGCAAGCGGGGAGTTTCCGCCGATACTGCCCTTAGGTTTGAAAGATTTTTTGGAACATCTGCCGAGTTCTGGCTTGGCCTGCAATCACAATATGATCTGGATGTTACTGCCGAAGAGCTTGGCGAGAGATTAAAGCGGGAAGTACGAGCCTACGCAGACGTTGTATGAAGAACATGTTCAGTTCCCGGCATCCGGTTTGCCATGAGCCATCAGCTATGAGCTGCCTTAATACATTTCCTACATTCTGCGTGGGTTATCTACAAAAATTGTAGCTTTTTCGGGGCTCAAGGCGGCGGGAATGCAGATAAAGTTCAATGATTTTATGTAAATACAAACGTAACAATACTATATGTGCCGATCAGCAACCCTATCCCCCCTATATATTGTGTATTTTCCTTCCATGAGCCATGAGCTATCAGCTATGAGCTAACGTGGTATGATTATTGCTTGTATTCTATAACATATTATGATTACTAAATTATATAAACGTTTCACCAGGAGGACTAACATGAAGGTTTTAAGGAGCAAGAAGGGGTTCACCCTCATCGAACTGATCATCGTCATCATCATCATCGGCATCCTCGCAGCGGTGGCAATTCCTAAATACATGGAGATCAAGGAACAGGCTGGTGATGCAACGGCACAGGGTCTTATTGGTGCCTTAAGGGGTGCAAACAGTATTCTTTTTGCTCAGGGAAGTTTGAAAAACTGGTTTGTTGCGCCTACTAATAGTTTCTATACCTTGGGCGACGTTATTAATGCTGCCAATATTCAAGGTATTTCTTTCCAAACTATTGCTGCCAATGCTGCCTCGTTCTCGATTGCAGGTGCAGGTCAATACACCATTGCCTATACAGCTCCAGATACATACAACGCTGCAATAATAAAGTGCCAATATGCCCGTGATGCTACAGGGACTGCCGCTTGTGCAAACTGGTAATAAGTTAACATAATTTTCTGAACTATCTTGAAAGAGGGGACTAATCAAGGTCCCCTTTAATATATGTTTGCACTCCTAATATTTTTTATCTTGGTTCTGTTGTATCTGCACCATGTACTTCTATCTTCATATATATTCATAGAGCGCGACCTTTCTGCCTTTTTTATACCACCCCGCTATCTCTGGGTGAGTCTCATAAAATCTTTTCAAATACCCCTATGGAATCCATACAATTCTTCAGGCATTCCTCTTCTTGCCACGCTCCAGCCCGGGGTCTTCTATCCGCCCCATATATTATATTTATTCTTACCATTCAATGTTGTTTGGAACTGGATCATTATCCTCCATTTCGTGTTTTCCGGTGTCACGGTATATGTGTTCTTAAGGTATCTGAAGGCATCTACCCTTGCTTCATTTGTGGGCGGAGCCGTATTCATGCTTTCAGGGTACCTTTTATCTGTCCATAGTCTTCTTCCGCACCTTCTGGCAGTTCCGTGGTTTCCCCTGGTTGTGATTTTCTTTTTAAAGTATTTAGAAGGCAGGCAGCCAAGACATATTGTATTGACGGGCATCTTCGTGACAATTGAGTTCCTTGCAGGTGCGCCGGAGATCGTGATGATAACCTTTTTTGTCCTCGGGGTTGTATCGATATTCCCTGGTGTATTTATAGATGAAAAGGTAGATGTGCCATTAAGGTTCAAGGCAATAACTCTAACAGGCATTATTTTTCTCCTTCTCGCGGCCGTACAGCTTTTACCCTTCTATGAACTCAAGGCATGGAGCATAAGAAAGTCAGGGTTAAGTTATAAGGAGGCGACCCTCTGGTCTTTTGCCTGGAAGGATTATTTGCAGTTCTTTCTCCCTGATGCATTCGGATACTTCAAGACGTTAGAAAAGTACTGGACCAACCAGTCATGGCTGAAGACAGTATATTTGGGAATCATCCCCTTTGTTCTCTCTGTCTTCTTTTTTTTCAGTAGAGACAGGAAACGATGGCTGCTCCTTGCCCTCATGGTTGTATCCTTTCTGATTGCAATGGGCAAATACACGCCTCTTTATTCGCTTCTTTACTATGTTCCTCCCTTCAACAGCATACGGTACCCTGCAAAGTTCCTCTTCCTTTTCTTTTTTGTTGTTTCAATAACGGCTGCGCTTGGTTTTGACAGGTTAAGAACCGGGGTTGAACAAAAGGATAGGAAAACAAAAAGCATTATATACGGTGCATTCTACTTTGGTTTTATTTTCGCTGTCCTATGGGGCTATCTTTACCTCTTTGATGCGGATGTATACCGGTTTCTCGATGTACATGGATTTAAACCTGAGGAATACAACGATATTAATTTTAATCTGCATAATCTAAAAAGGTTTCTGCTTTTCTCATTTATATTTTCCGTGGCGCTCCTTGTTTACTTCAGGGTAAGGCAAAAGATGTTCCTAATGGTTATTATAGCCTTTCTCCTCACTACTGACCTGTTTCTTGCGAATTATGGTTTTTATTATTCAGTACCATGGGAGTGGTATATCGCAAAGAAAGGTTTTGCAGAGGAACTTATGAAAGATAAAGAAACTGAAAGATATTTAGTCTCAGGACGAACGATTAGAGAATTGGGATCACTAAAAGCAGAAATAACTGTTCCTGTACATCATTATGCGGCATTGTTCGGTCTTTCTTCGACTGGCGGAATGGAAGTAATGAGAGTAAATTACCACGACGTTTTTTTGCAAATAATGAATAACCGCAATTCGATATTAGATGCCAAGAGGTATTTTGATATGAGCGGAGTGCGCCATGTCATTACCTCCTACAAGGTCGACGATGACGACCTGAAGCTGGTAAAGAGCATGGACGTTGCAGACAAGACCGCATATCTCTATGAGTATACGAAGTACCCCGGCAGGTTCCTGCTCTTTTCAAAGGTGAGCTTCGCCAAAGACGAAAGGGAGGTCATCGAGAAGCTTCAATCCAACGCATTCGACAGTCGGAGCGAGCTGATCCTCCTTCAACCACCCGGGGTCAGCTCTTCATCCCCCTCACCCCGGCCCTCTCCCGCCAGGGGAGAGGGAACGCAAGAAGTCAACTCTTCATCCCCCTCACCCCGGCCCTCTCCCGCCAGGGGAGAGGGAAAATGGTTGCCGTCCCGCAAGGGGAGCGGGAATAATGTTACTGCGTACGACCAAAACCGTGGGGTCAGCTCTTCAAATGAGGGAAACCACAGGGCCGGTTCTTCCAATGCAAATCGTTTTGATGCTGCAAAGAATAAGGACGTGCAGGGAAGGGTGAAGCTCCTCTCCTACAAGGCGAACCGGTTCAGTCTGGAATATGAGTCGGATGGCGACGCCTTCCTCTATGTCAGCGACACCTATTACCCCGGTTGGCGGGCGTATGTGGACGGGAAGGAGACGCAGATCTACAGGGCGAACCTCGCCTTCCGCGCCATCGCGGCACCGAAAGGGAAGCATACCGTAGTATTCAAATACGTCCCCATGTCCTTTTACGCCGGACTCGTTCTGACGATCATCGGGATATTTTTGTGCATATGGCTGTGGAGAAGAGACGGAAAGACAGCTCATAGCTGATGGCTCATGGCAAACCAGATGCTGGATGCTCGATACTCGATGCTGGCAATGACCATGTAAGGTAAGAAATGCGGACCATAGCTCAAAACACAAAACAATTGGGGTCAGCCCTTGACATTTGACAAATTATGTTATGAAAACTCAGACCTATAAGGGTGATTAAAATTAAAGAACATTTTTAATATCTCCTTGACAACATATGGTTTTCTGGAAAATATATATGAGATATCATGAAATTATAATTATAAAAGTCAAATGTCAAGGACTGACCCTATTGACGTTACTACGGAATTCAGGAAGGTCGGCGACCTTGCAAGTATCTATTGGATATGAGAGAAAGGCAGCTCATAGTTCTTAGCTCATGGCTCATGGCAAACCAGATGCCGGATGCTCGATGCCGGATACCGGTCAGTTGCAATTCAAGAAACAAGTATCGAGATACGAGGGGGCAAAGGCCGTCTGGTTTTCTCGTTATGCAGTCCTTGCCGGTATCCAGCGACCGGCATCAAGTATCTTTTTTTTTAAACGTTGAACATGGAACATAGAACGTTGAACGGATTTTACTATGAGCCATCAACCAAGAGCTAAATCTGTTACCCGCGGATACGGCCTCCTTGAGGCATTCCTGGCGAAGAAGCGCGCCGGAATGGCGAACAGCCTTGTCGCGCCTGAGCTTCGCACAGGGAGGATCCTCGACATCGGCTGCGGAACGGTTCCCTATTTCCTTCTCAATACAAAGTTTGCCGAACGTTATGGCCTCGACAAGGTGACGCAAAGCGGCGAGGGGACAGCCGCCGGCGGCGAAACAGCCCTATCCGGCGGAAGCGGGATTGTTCTTAAAAACTTTGATATAGAGAGAGAAGAAAAGATCCCCTTCGGGGATGATCATTTTAATGTGGTAACGATGCTTGCCGTATTCGAGCATATCCTGCCCGGGCGGCTGCCCGCAGTTTTGAGGGAGGTGCATCGCATCCTGAGGCCGGGAGGCGTGTATATACTGACCACCCCGGCATGGTGGACAGACGGGCTGCTGCGGCTCATGGCGCGACTGCGGCTTGTCAGCGCCGCCGAGATCGAAGAACACAAGGACAGGTATTCTCCCGGAAAGATTTCTTTCATCCTGCAGCAAGGCGGTTTCGCAGCGAAAGATATCCGGACAGGGTATTTCGAGCTGGGGATGAATATATGGGCAACAGCAAGAAAACCAGCTCATGGCTCATAGTTGATAGCTCATAGTTCATGGCAAATTCAAATCTCAAATCCTAATATCGAAGCACTAAACAAATCCAAATGAAAAACCGGTAAGGTCAGCTCTTCAAATGTCAATTGTTTACCTACGTCCCCCCTCACCCTGACCCTCTCC
>DIWM01000015.1:0-7660 GCA_002428485.1 Deltaproteobacteria bacterium UBA6106 | reverse complement strand
CAGGGGAGAGGGGACTGTTGTGGCGGGAGAGGGGATATTGTTGCGTCCCGCAGGGAATGTAAGCGACGCGGCGATCCCTTCTCGATGTCGGATACCGGTCAGTTGCAATTCAAGAAACAAGTGTCGAGATACGAGGGGGCAAAGGCCATCTGGTTTTCTCCTTACGCAGTCCTTGCCGGTATCCAGCGACCGGCATCGAGTGTCTGTTTTTAAACATTGAACATAGAACGTTGAACGTTGAACGGATTTTACTATGAGCCATGAGCTAAGAGCTAAGAGCTATGAGCTGCTTTAATTGCCTTGAGCTAATTTCGCTTGACACTTCATATGCTTAGGGGTATAAATGGTTTAAATTGTTCATGTTGTTATCAGGGTTCAGAGGTACTTGTAAATGGACATGCCGGCATTGAGGGGTTTTATTGAGTGGGCAGGTAATAGTAAGCTTTGAGAATGAGGTCATAAAGGTTATCCATGCAAATACCAGGCATGGTAATCTTTCGGTAGATAAATCATTTACTTTTTCCAAAGAAGAATTTGATCACTATCTGGCGACCACGACAGACAACGAATTTGTTGTGGTCAATGATTTCCATGAGATGTACCAGGACATCATGTCACTTCCGCCTGCGAAAGAGAAATATCTGCGTTCCCTCTTGTACATCGAGATAAAAAAAAGGGTCACTGATTGGAAAGAGTTTTCTTTTTTCTACATAACAATCAAAGAGACGCAGCGGGAAGGCAAATGGTTGAAGGATATATTCTTTTTTGTGGTCAACAATGAAGACATCAATAATTTGATCGCACGGTTCAGTAAACATAACAAGATCATCACGCACCTCTACCCGGACATTCTCGTCCTCTCGAACATCATAGAGGCCGGGGATGTGGAGCCTGACCAGCCATTGCTTGGCGTCATTGATCTGGCAACCCACAAAACGATGTTCCTGGTGAAGGACAAGAAGCTTCTTTTTGTGCGGGTTGCCCAATCGGATCAGAAAGGTTTGAACACTGCCGATATCGAGAGTATTAACATGACGATCGCACACTGCCGGCAGACGCTTCGCGTGAATCCGGCCCGTGTTGTCTTTCGGGACAAACCGGACGCCCGCGAGTCCGCGGTCAATCCTATTGTCCCTGAAGCGACCATGAAGTGCCCGTCGAATGTTACCGCTTTCAAAGAAACGATAGAGGAATATATTACGCCCATAGCGGCTGCCCTGCACGAAAAGGCCCTCTCTTCCTGCGATATGCTGCCCGAAAGTTATCGCGGCATCTTTACACAGCGGAAGATCCTTGCCTATGCTGTGATCGTCTTTCTGGTCTTCTCCCTAATGGGTATCGGTTATATAGGCCTGAAGCTCTTTGATATATCACTGACGTCAAAGGAAATTAATTTTTTGCGACAGGGCATAGGTGTGAGGCAGCCCATCATCGGTGATTTTACGAGCACCTCGAAGGAGCTGCAGAAATTAATGGCGCCAATTACCTTTATGAACCAGATCAATACGTCTCCTGATATGCAGAAGGTACTTATTTCATTGAAGACCCTTAATATGCAGGGGGTGAACATCGGGGCTATTGCTGTCAGCAATAGCAAGGGGACCTGCCTGATATCCATCGAAGGCCACATAAAGGCACAGACCTATACGGATCTCCAATCGAATTATCAGAATGTCCTCGACGGACTCAAAAAGATAAATGAATTCGAAACCGTGTCACAATCACTTGATCTTAAAATGAAGAATTTTAAAATAGAGTTGAAATGGAAAACCCAATAAAAAGAGTACCGGTAACAGATAATAAATTAAAAAGGTTGTTTACCTACTATTTGTATGCAGCCTCTGTTTTCCTCATTATTCTGTTGCTTTGCCTTGTTGCAGGCGAGTACGCGAGATCGCTGGACGAGACGCTGAACAGCCTTGCCAAGCTGAGTAGTGGTCTTATCAGGATAAGTGATTTTACCGCCGATATGAAAAAAACAATTGCGGCATCGGACAGCGTTATTCCATCACATTACTTCGTTGATACACCTGAGAAATCTTTGCTGATGAGCCTTGATACCCTGAAAACTACCATGCCGAACACCGAAATAACCGTATCCGGGTTTATCACGAAGGAAGGTGAAATGAGCCTGCCGGTAACGATCAAGGGATTCGTTGGTGATTACTCAATATTTGTCAATAATATTGGTAGATTGCAAGTAATGAAGTTCCCTTTTTTCAGCATACAAAGTCTTATCATGAAGAAGACAGCCGTTACGGCGTCCGAGAAAAAGAGTGGAAAACAGCTTGTCGCTTATGAAATCATTGGAGAGTTGAGGTTGCCAAAAGAAACGCAGACAGCAGGGGCTTCTCAGCCACCCGAAAAGCTTCCTGCCAGGAAACCGGTGAACAGGTAAGCATGGGAACGTTTAAAGATATTATTCGTCTTATAGTTGTTACAGTTGTTGTCATTATTATGATAATATTTGGGATGTCCATGCTGAACATAAAACCTTCACTGTTGCCGCATGAAAGACAGTTGGTGCAATTTAATTATGAAAAGGTCGGGATAATCGAGAGGACCCCCGCTGTAGTGACTGATGTAAGCAGCCCCTTTTCCGGGACAGAAGACGCTCAAAAGGATTTCCCCCCTGTGGACCTTGCAGAACTTGCTCCGCCGGGAGGGGAAAAAGGCGAGGGCCAGAGAATTTCCATGGTTCTCATCAAAGACCGCACGAAGATCGCTATTGTGGATGGAGTGGTTGTAAGGGAAGGTGACAAATTTAAAAACGGCCTGATTAAAAAGATCGACAAAAATGGTATATTGCTTAGAGATAACGAGGGAGAGCGATGGTTAACAATAAGATAACAAAGATCGGGATTTTTGTATGTTTTTGTGCGTGTCTTGTCCTCTTGTCATGCGGCCTGTCGAAACCGAACATCAAACGGGAGGTAAAAATCCCTGAAGAATTCAAACAAACCAGGGTGGAGGAACCGTCACCAATGCCGCCAAAAACACCTGAGTTTGTTCCCGTGGCAGAAGACCTCTCTCCTCTGAAGACGAGGATTGTTGATGTTGCGGCAAGAAAGACGCCTCTCAGGGATGTTCTCCATGTTATCGCAGAGGCGACGAGCCTCAATCTCGTCATGGAAAGAGGCGTTGATCCCGAAACAGAGGTGAACCTTACCCTCAAGAACGTAACCGCTGAAAATGCCCTGAACACGATCTTTGCGGCTGTTGACTATTTTTATAAGGTTGAAGAGAATCTCCTTATCGTGAAGGCTGTCGATACGAGGATGTTCGAGCTTGGCCACCCTGCCATGACACAGACATACGGGGTCGATGTAGGGGGGGATATATTCGGCGGCGCTATGAATATAACCCCTGGAGGCAGTAGCAGCGGCGGCGGTGGCGGCAGCACATCTATCAAGGGAAGTATAACGCAAAATATTAAAAGCGACGAGACAGCCTTTAAATTCTGGGATGCCATAGAAAAATCCATCGATAGCATACTGGGGGCAGCAGGCGCAGGGGGAACCACAGCAGGGGTTCAGCAGGGTTATACCATCAACAGGCTTACCGGTATGGTTTATGTGACTGCCTCGAAGAAAAACCTTCAGAGGGTTGAAAACTACATCAAGTCAGTGAAGAGGGCTATCGGCAGGCAGGTTATGATCGAAGCAAGGATAATAGAGGTTGCCCTTTCCGATGTATTCCAGCTTGGAATTGACTGGACATTAGTTGACCGGTTCATGACGAGCGCAGGGAGGACTACAAGCAGCTTTACCTTTGGCACAACACGGTTTAATACCGTAGTGCCTACCGCAGGCCCTGTTTTTACAATCGCCGGTGTCCCGAGTTTCGGGGGTGCCGAAGGAGATTTAAATTTTACAGTAAAAGCCTTAGAAGAACAGGGAGAGGTCAGGACACTTTCAAACCCAAAAATAAACATCATGAACGGACAGACAGCACTTTTAACTGTGGGAAGAAATGAGGCGTACATCTCAAAGGTTGAGACAACGACCACTGCCGGAACCGCAACGGTTACAACCTTCACCGTTGATACGAACAGTGTGCTCTCAGGCATCCTCATCGGTATCCTTCCATACATCAACGAAAGCGGGGAGATATCTCTCACAGTAACGCCCATTGTATCAGACCTGGTGAAATTTACCACGAAGAATATAGGAACCCCGACAGTTGTTGAGTTGTCATTGCCGACCGTTGACCTGCGGCAACTGAGCACTACTGTGAAAGTGAGACATGGAGATGTCATCGTTATCGGGGGGCTGATACAACAGAAGGAGTCGCTGACCGATGACCAGATACCTTTTCTTGGCAATATCCCGCTCTTCGGATATCTGTTCAAAAGCCGTAATAAGCTGGAACGCAAGATTGAACTTGTCATAGTATTGCAGCCGGTGCTGGTGAATATGTAAAGGCGGCTCATAGCTCATGGCTGATAGCTGATAGCGAACCTGATTCTGGATACTGGTTTCTGGATTCTTGATAGAAGCCCGACATCGATACCGTATGAGATATATAAGCATCAAGGGACAAACATCCAGCATGTTGTTTGCTATGAGCTATGAGCCATGAGCTATGAGCTAACAAGGGGGTTTTGATATGGCGGCACCTGTTAAGATAGGCGATATCCTCAAGGCAAAGGGATTAATTACCGATAAGAAGCTTGATATCGCCCTCATCCAGAGCAAGATCACCGGGGACCTCCTGGGAGATGTTCTCGTCAAGCTTGGATTTTTATCGGCGAAAGAGAGGGGGCAGATCCTTGCCGAGCAGTCGGGTATAGAGTTTGTAGACCTTGATGAGTTCGTCATTTCAGAGGAGGCCTTACGGCTTGTTCCGAAAGATGTTGCGGAAAAGAATCAGTTTATCCCCCTTGATCTGGAAGATGGGAAGGTGAGTATCGGGATTACAGAACCAGGTAATATAAAGGCCATCGACACGGTAACGCGTATCACGAAAAAACAGGCAAAGATCTATATCGTTGACAGGGACGCCTACAATGATGCCATGGAAAAGGCCTATTATTTCCTTGAGAATCCCATTTATCAGCAGATGGAAAAGATTGTTCAGGCCGTTCAGACGACAGGTTCCCCGACAGGCAACGACGTCGTATCAATGACGGATATGCTGATCGTGGAAGGGATACGGAACAATGCTACTGATATCCATTTTACGCCGGCCGCCGACGTAACGCAGATCTTTTACCGTATCGACGGTGTACTACAATTCGGACACTGTCTGCCCAAAACGATTCACATTGGTATTGTATCAAGGATAAAGATTCTCTCCCATCTGGATATAGCAGAAACGAGATTGCCGCAGGATGGCTCTTTCACCTTTGTTTTCCTGAATAAAGGGTACGATATCCGTGTATCCACCATTCCCACCATTTATGGAGAAAATGTCGTTATGAGGGTTCTGTCCGGGAAGGGGACCCTGCTTCGGATGGAGGTTCTTGGATTTGATCCTGAAGATACTGAAAAGATCAGGTCGCTGTTTCAAAAACCATTTGGTGTCATCCTTATCACCGGACCAACAGGCAGCGGGAAAACAACAACACTCTACTCTGCCTTGAGGGAAGTGAATATCCTTGAAAGGAACGTGCTGACCGTCGAGGACCCCGTTGAGTATAAGCTCAGTTTCATACGGCAAACCCAGGTGCTCGAACGGGCCGGTTATGATTTTGCCCTTGCAGGAAGAAATTTTATGAGGCAGGATCCCGATGTGATCCTTCTCGGTGAGATAAGGGATGAAGAGACAGCGAAGATCGCGATCAGGGCATCCATCACCGGCCACCTTGTTATCACAACGCTTCACACGAACGATGCGGTAACATCGATACCGAGGCTCATTGACCTTAACGTGGACAAGTACCTCATGTCCTCGTCGCTGCTTGCCATTGTTGCGCAGAGGTTGTTGAGAAAGATATGCAGCTTCTGCAAGGTCGAGTATACATTGAACGATCATGAGGCCGCAATACTCCGGGAACATGGCATCACCGCAACAAAAGGCTTTAAAGGCACAGGCTGCGCCAAGTGCAATAATACGGGGTATACGGGCAGGACCGTCATCGGCGAAATACTTGTTATAGATGACGAGATCAAACAAATGATTTACGAGGGCGCTTCAGCGCCTGCAATTAAAGAAAGGGCAATTCAAAAAGGGATGAGGCCGTTAAAGAATCATGCAGTCCGGAAGGTTGTCGAAGGCATCACGACAGTCGAGGAAGTGCTGAGGGTAGCAGGATAAACCAGCTCATAGTTCATAGCTCATGGCAAAAGCCTTAAGATCTTGATTCGCTATGAGCTATCAGCTATGAGCCATGAACTAAGATTATGAGTACTTTTTCATATAAAGCGATTGACCAGGACGGTGTTTTGAAGAGCGGTACTACTGATGCAGATACCATAGAAGCGGTCTATGGCGATCTTGCTTCCCGCGGGTTGAATGTACTGGACGTTGCAAGGGCAAGCCGGCTTACCACAGGCATTGTCAGGGGCCTTTCTTTCTGGAAGGTCAAAAGGAGCGAGGTTGCAGAGCTTGCGTCGAACCTTTCCGTGATCATGAAGGCGGGCATCCCTATCCTTGATGCCCTCGACGATATCAGCCACACGTTAGACAACAAATACCTCAAGCGGGTTGTAGATGATATACGGGACAGGATCCAGTCCGGAACGAGTTTTTCCAATGCTCTTGGCCAGCATCCAGACGTATTTCCCGATATCTTTATCCGGCTTGCCACTATTGGTGAAGAAACGGGACGGCTTGAGGGGAGCATAGGGGAGGTGGCGGAGCACCTGCAGAAAATGGAAGATCTGGCAGCCATGGTGAAACGGGCCCTCATCTATCCAATCTTTGCCCTGGTTGTAACCGTGGGCGCGCTGGTATTCTGGATGATCTATGTTTTACCAAAGATCATGGTGATCATCAAAGATATGGGCATGCCATTATCGTTTGTAACACGGCTCCTGTTCACCGCCAGCAACCTGGTGCAAACTTACTGGTACGTGATGCTTTTAATGCCAGTGGTCTTTTTCATCACATTAAAGATCTTGAAGCAGAAGGAGGGCACACGGTTTTATATAGATTTACTGAAGATCAAACTGCCGCTTGTCAAGCAGTTCGTTTACAACAAGCTCCTCGCGATGTTCTCCGAGCAGTTAAGAATCCTTGTTGTATCGGGTATTACGATAGACAGATCGCTTGTTATCGTGGGAAACGCTATAGGTTCAGAAGTTTTTAAGAGGGTCCTTTTAAAGATAAGAGATCAGATCATGACCGGCAGCAGGATATCCGATGCCATGAGGCAGCACGGCGTTTTCCCTACGCTTGTGACAAGGATGGTGGATATCGGGGAATCGAGCGGTAATCTCGACAATCAGTTCAGATTCCTCTCTAATTATTACTATAAAAGATTGGGCGACATCTCCGAAAAGCTGGGGAAGATGATAGAACCTATACTGATCGCCGTGGTCGGCGTTATATTCGCGGTCATCATTATCGGCCTTTTACTGCCCATTTATGACGTTGTTACAAAATTTGAGAAGGGGTGATAAAAAATGGATTATTTGAAGTTTTTTAATCTAACGGATGATCCCTTCAGGCTCACGCCAGACCCCTTGTATTTTTATCCATCCCAGGAACATAACGA